>NZ_JBSFVB010000010.1:0-291305 GCF_053592115.1 Streptomyces sp. NPDC002788
GTTGATAGGCCGGATATGGAAGCACGGTAACGTGTGGAGTTGACCGGTACTAATAGGCCGAGGGCTTGTCCTCAGTTGCTCGCGTCCACTGTGTTGGTTCTGAAACCACGAACAGCCCCACGTTGCCACGCGTGGTGCGGCTGACAGTTTCATAGTGTTTCGGTGGTTATAGCGTAGGGGAAACGCCCGGTTACATTCCGAACCCGGAAGCTAAGCCTTACAGCGCCGATGGTACTGCAGGGGGGACCCTGTGGGAGAGTAGGACGCCGCCGAACAATCATTGAAAAGGCCCACACCTTATGGTGTGGGCCTTTTTGTGTTTCACGACGGTTGGACCAGCTTCGTGTCGTACGCCAGGATCACCGCCTGAATACGGTCGCGGGAGCCGGTTTTCGCGAGAATGCGGCCCACATGGGTTTTCACCGTGGACTCGGCCAGGTGGAAACGGGCAGCTATCTCAATGTTCGTCCAGCCCTGGCCGATGACCGTGAGGATTTCGCGTTCCCGGTCGGTCAGGGAAGCCAGGCGTGAGTCCTCCTGCGTGGGGTCCGCGGTCGGGTCGGTCGGCAGGTGGTGGACGTAGGCGTCCAGGAGGCGGCGGGTCAGGCTCGGGGCCACGACCGCGTCGCCGGTGGCGACGGCGCGGATGCCGGCCAGGAGCTCCTCCGGCTGCGCGTCCTTGACCAGGAAGCCCGAGGCTCCCGCGCGGAGGCCGGCGTAGGCGTATTCGTCGAGGTCGAAGGTGGTGACGATCAGAATGCGGGTGCGATCGCCGGCGGCGGTGATGCGGCGGGTCGCCTCGATGCCGTCCAGGCCGGGCATGCGGATGTCCATGAGGACGACGTCGGGGTGGAGCTCGGCTGCCATGCGGACCGCTTCGCTGCCGTTCGCCGCCTCACCCACGACCGTCATGTCGTCCTGGCTCTCCAGGAGCATGCGGAAGCCGAAGCGCTGCAGGGGCTGGTCGTCGGCGATCAGGACCGTGGTCACTGCGGGGTTTCCTCCGGGAGGTGTAGGCGGACACGCCAGCCCTGCTCCGGGTGGGGGCGAGGGCCGGCCTCAAGTGTGCCGCCGTACAGGGCGGTTCGCTCGCGCATTCCCGTTAGTCCGCGGCCTCCGGTCAGGGTGTCCGCCGGGCTGCCGTGCCCCGTGTCCGTGATGGTGACGGTGACGGCGGCCTCCTTCCCGTAGAACAGGTCTATCTCCGCCTCCGCGTCCGGGCCGCCGTGTTTCAGGGTGTTGGTGAGGGCTTCCTGGATGACTCGGTAGACGGTGAGTTGACGGCCTGGGGGGAGGGTGGGGCTGCCGTTGGTGGTGGTGTGGACGGGGAGGCCTGCGGAGCGGACGCCGTCGAGGAGCTGGTCGAGGTCGGTGAGGCCGGGCTGGGGGGTCAGGTCCGCCTGTTGCTTCTCCTCCTCGCGCAGGACGTCCAGCAGGCGGCGGAGCTCGGTGAGGGCCTGGCGGCTGGTGGTGGCGATGGCGTCGAGGGCCTGGGCGGCGCGTTCGGGGGACTTGGCGGCCGCGTACCGGCCGCCGTCGGCGAGGCCGGTGATGACGGAGAGGTTGTGGCCGAGGATGTCGTGCATCTCGCGGGCGACGCGGGCGCGTTCGGCGGCGGTGGCGAGTTGGGCCTGCTGGTCGCGTTCGGTCTCCAGGCGGCGGGCGCGGTCCTCAAGGGCCTCGGTGTAGGTGCGCCGGGTACGGACCGTGACGCCGATGAGGGCGGCGACCGTGACGGACATCAGGTGGGAGCCGATCTGCTGGTCCCAGCTGCCCTCTCCGTGCCGGGCGACCGACACGAGGACCGGGACGATCACCAGGGCCGTGGCCCACCACAGACTGCGCAGGGCCCTGCGCAGGGCGAGGTGGTAGATGAGGACCAGCTGGAGCAGCGCTGCCTGGAGGGCGGCGCCCGTCCAGGCGTTGACCAGGGCGAAGGGAACCGTCGCGACCAGAGCTGCCCCGGGGTGGGTGCGGCGTTGGAGGAGAGGGACAGCTAGGCCGAGACTCAGGGTGAGCAGGAGCCAGCCGGGGACGTCGAGGTTGTGGGCGTTGTGACGCCAGCCACCGCCGGCGTAGTCGATCAGGGCGGCTGTCACCCAGAAGCCGGTGAAGTGCAGGTCCCACAGCAGCGGGTGGCGCCGGTCGAAGGCGCACACCCGGCGGGTGAGGCGGTGGGCGTACTCGGTGAGGGGCTCCGGCGCCCGCTGTTCCGTCACGGGGTCCATCGTGAGGGTTCCGACGCCGGGCGTCATACGTCTCGGCGGCGCAGCACCGCCGCGGACAGCGCGAGAATGGCCGCCGTCCACAGAAGCATGGCCGGCAGGGCGGCGCCCGGGGAGGCAGTGCCGGGCATGGGCTGGGCCGTGGTGAGGGCTTCCAGGGCCTTGCCGGGGAAATAGCGGACGGCGTCGTCGACGACGGTGTACGGGAGCATGGCCAGGACCTCCGGAAGGATCATGAGCAGGCCGATGAAGGCGCCGATGGCCAGGGGGACCGAGCGGACCACGGCGCCGATGCCGAGGGCCAGGACGGTGAGCAGCGTGAGGCCGACCGCGTTGCCCGCGAGGGCGCGCAGGACGCCCGGGTCCGCGAGGGAGGCCGCTTGGTCGGTGCCGGCGAGGAAGGTCTGGGCCAGGGGGAAGGTGAGGAGGTTCGTGGCCAGGGTGAGGGGGAGGGTGATCGCGGCCAGGACGGCGGCCTTGGACCAGAGGACGGGCAGGCGGCGCGGTACCGCGGTCATCGTGGCGCGGATCTGGCCCGTGGAGTACTCGCCGGCCGTGGCGAGGATGCCCAGCACGCCGAGGTTGATCTGGGCGAACTGGGTGCCGAGGAGGACGAAGACGACCGTGTCCATGCCGCCTTCGCCCGTGCCGTCGTAGGCGGCGCCCAGGCCCGCCCCCATGGCTGCGGTCAAGAGGCTCGTGGCGATGAGGGTGATCCAGGTGGAGCGCAGGGTCCAGAGCTTGTGCCACTCGGAGCGCAGGACGCGAACCGGGGTCACGCGGTAGGGGAGGGGCGCCGTGGTCATGCCGCTGCTCCTTGCAGGGTCGCCGGGTATTCCACGGCGTCGCGGGTGAGGTCCATGAAGGCCTCTTCCAGGGAGGCGGTGCCGGGGGTCAGTTCGTAGAGGGGGATGCCGTGGGCGGCTGCCGTGCGGCCGATGTGCTGGGCGTCCGTGCCGCTGATGTGGAGGGTGCCGGGGGTGTCGGTGCTGATGTCGACGCCGGGGGCGGTGAGCAGGCGTACGAGGTCGGAGGCCTGGGGGGTGACGACCTTGACGGTGCCCGCGCCGGAGTCGCGTACGAAGTCGGCGACCGTGGTGTCGGCGAGGAGGCGGCCGCGGCCGATGATGACCAGGTGCTCGGCGGTGAGTGCCGTCTCGCTCATCAGGTGGGAGGAGACGAAGACCGTGCGGCCCTGCGCGGCGAGGGACTTGAGGAGGTTGCGGATCCACAGGACGCCCTCGGGGTCGAGGCCGTTGACCGGCTCGTCGAGGATGAGCACGGCCGGGTCGCCGAGGAGGGCGGCGGCGATGCCGAGGCGTTGGCCCATGCCGAGGGAGAAGCCCTTGACGCGGCGGTGGGCCACGTCGGTCAGGCCGGTGAGGCCCAGGACCTGCTCGACCCGGGTGCGGGGGATGCCGTGGGTGTGGGCCAGGGCGCGCAGGTGGTGGTACGCGGTGCGGCCGGGGTGGACCGAGCGGGCCTCCAGGAGGGCGCCGACCTCGGTGAGGGGCGCGGGGTGAGTGGCGTAGGAGCGTCCGCCCACGGTGGCGTGGCCGCGGGTGGGGGCGTCGAGGCCGAGGATCATCCGCATGGTCGTGGACTTGCCGGCGCCGTTCGGGCCCAGGAAGCCGGTGACGGTGCCGGGGCGGACGGTGAAGGACAGGTCCGTGACGACCGTGCGGTCGCCGTAGCGTTTGGTCAGTTCGTGTGCCGTCAGCATGCTTCGATGCTCGTGCGGGCGGGGGCGCCGGGCGTCGGACCGGCGGTGGTAATCGGGGTGAGGGGTGTCGTACCCGGGTACTACGGTGGCCCGCATGAGCTATGTGATCCGGTCCGTCCGTGCTGATGAGTGGCCTGCGGCGAAGGAGCTGCGGCTCGCCGCGCTGCGGGACCCGATCGCGCACCTCGCCTTCCTCGAGACGTACGAGGAGGCCGCGGCCAGGATGGACTCCTTCTGGCAGGAGCGGACCACGGGTGCCGCCGAAGGAGCGGACAAGGCGCAGCAGATCATCGCTGAGGGGCCGGACGGGCGGTGGGTGGGGACGCTGACCGTGCTCGTGGAGGAGCCCGGGACGACCGACTGGGCCGGGTTTCCGGTGGAGCGGAAGCAGGGGCATCTGGTCGGCGTGTTCGTACGGCCCGAGGAGCGCGGGAGCGGGCTGACCGAGGTGCTGTTCGACGCGGCCCTGGAGTGGGCGTGGGGGCGGGGGCTGGAGCGGGTGCGGCTCATCGTGCACGAGGAGAACGGGCGGGCGCAGCGGTTCTACCGTCGGGTGGGGTTCGTGCCGAGCGGGCTGACCGTGCCGCTCGGGGACGCGGGGGAGCGGGAGTTGGAGTTCGTCCTCGAGCGGGAGTGAGGGCCGCCGAGCGGGAGGCTTCCGGCCGCTCGGACCGGCCGCTCAGACGGCCGCTCAGACCGGCAGCTCGTCGTGCGGCCAGCGGGCGCGGCCCTGTTCGCGGGACCTGAGCAGGGCCAGGGTCGGCAGGCCACGGTCCGCTCCGGTGGCCAGCAGCTCCGGGAGCTGGGGAAGCGGGGCCACGGCCGCGACGTCGTCCAGGACGAGCGTCAGTGGTGGGTCGAGGCGACCGGAGGATGACCGTTCGGCCATGTGCCGGCCGCGCTCGACCACGCTCGAGACGAGGGCCGTCAGGAAGGGCATCGCGCCCGCGTTCGTCCTGGGGTCCTCGATGGATTCCCCCACCACGTAAAGCGTGCCCCCTTCGTGGATGAAGGAATCCAAGGCGAGGCCATCAGTTCGGTTGGGAGTGCAGGCCTCGCGGATGTTGACCGTGGAGAGGGCCGCGAGGGCACGGGTCGTCACTTGCTGGGCCATGTCCCGGCGTTCCGGGTGGGCCGTGAGGGCGCCTTCGAGTTCGCCGGCGGAGCCGGGGGACGCCTTGGGGTTCGTGCGGAGGATGCGTACGGCGTCCTGGATCTGGGTGCCCTGGGACCAGCGGTGGACGTGGCGGATGGTGCGGCCGTCGATGGCGGCGGCGTGCAGGTAGCTCCGCAGCAGGGTGGTGGCCGTGTCACTGAGGGCCTGGTCGAGTTTGGCGGTGGGGCGTACCGGGGTGAGGAGGGCGGTTGCTCTCCTGGCCGCCGCGTCTTTGTCCTCGCAGCCGGTGGTGGGGGACCAGTGGAGGCGGGACGGGGTGTCGCAGAGGTGGGTGGGGTCGTAGAGGTGGGTGGGGCCCAGTTTGGCTCTGGCGTCCTTTGTCTCGTGCCAGAGGGTGGGGTTGGAGGTGACGATCAGGGCGGGGCCTTCCGCGTCGCGTACCGCCTGGGTGGCGGTGGTCTGGCGGGATTCCCTGGGGGCTACGAGGATCCTCTCCCACCCGCCCCCGCGTTCCCGGGCGAACAGGGAAGCGGGTGTCGCCGGCGCGGTTGCCGGGGTGGGGGCCGGGGGTGCGGCCGGCTCCGCGAGGTGCGCAGGCTCGGGGGCGGCGCGGCGGGGGGTGGGGACGTCGTGCTGCGCGGACGCGGGGGTGGTCTGCTCCACCGGCGTCGGTACCTCGTGCCGCGCTGAGCCCGGTGCCCCGTGCTGTCCCGCGGCGGGCATCTCGTGGGGCGCCGCTGCGGGTGTCCGGTACTGCGCCGGGGCCGATGCGCCGTGCTGCCCCGTGCCCGGTGTCCCGTGCCGCGCCGGTGCCGGGACCTCGTGCGGCGTCGATGCGCCGGCCTCGTACGCGCCCCCTGCTCGCTCCCCGGCCGTCGCCGCTCTTTCCCTCCTGCGTCGCGCCCGCACGGCCCTCCAGCGGACCACCGTCCCCATGACGAACACGGTCAGGACGAACAGGACCATCAGCTGGCCGATGAACAGGCCCCAGAACAGGCCGTAGCCGGAGAGGTCGCCGGAGGGCGTGCCGGGCCAGGCGCCGGGGATGTCCTGGGGGTGGGTGATGAGCCGACGCATGGCCAGGGGCGTGCGGGTGAAGGTGACTCCGGACGGCCAGGAGCCGTGGGCGAACAGGGCGGCGAGGCCCGTGGCCGTCCACACCAGCAGGGTCGTGCCGAGGAGGAACGCGAGGATGCCGACCAGCAGGCCGTCGGGGATGCCTCCCTGGGTGTCCCGCTGGGTGCGGTGGTCGTCCGGTCTCACGTGTTCTCCCTTACGCCACCGTCGATTCGGAGTCGCCCAAGTGGTGCTCCACGAAGGCCGCGGCCCGTTCCTCCGCCTCGAGTTCGGCGGCGCGCAGGGCGTCGTCCGCGAGGTCGGCGGAGGACTGGGTCATCGCGCGGTCGGTGAAGACCAGGGGGCGTTCGGTCTCGGTGACCAGGTGTTTGACGACCTGGACGTTGCCGTTGACGTCCCAGACGGCGATGCCGGGGGTGAGGGTCGGGATGATCTCGACCGCCCAGCGCGGCAGGCCCAGGACGCGGCCCGTCGCCCTCGCCTCGTCCGCCTTCTGGGCGTAGATCGTTCTCGTCGAGGCCATCTTCAGGATCGCCGCCGCTTCCTTCGCCGCCGCGCCGTCGACGACGTCCGACAGGTGGTGGACCACCGCCACGAACGACAGGCCGAGCCGTCGGCCGAACTTCAGCAGGCGCTGGAACAGCTGGGCGACGAAGGGGCTGTTGATGATGTGCCAGGCCTCCTCGACGAGGAAGATGCGCTTCTTCCGGTCGGGGCGGATCCAGGTGTGCTCCAGCCAGACGCCGACGATCGCCATGAGGATGGGCATGGCGATGGAGTTGCGGTCGATGTGCGACAGGTCGAAGACGATCAGCGGCGCGTCGAGGTCGATGCCGACCGTGGTCGGTCCGTCGAACATGCCGCGCAGGTCACCGTCGACCAGGCGGTCCAGGACCAGGGCGACGTCGAGTCCCCAGGCGCGGACGTCGTCTATGGCGACGTTCATCGCCTCGGCCGACTCGGGCTCGGGGTGACGGAGCTGCTCGACGATGTCGGTGAGGACCGGCTGGCGGTCGACGATCGTCTCGGTGACGTAGGCGTGCGCGACCTTGAGGGCGAAGCCCGAGCGTTCGTCCAGGCCGTGCCCCATCGCCACCTCGATGATCGTCCGGAGCAGCGCGAGCTGGCCCGTCGTGGTGATCGCGGGGTCGAGCGGGTTGAGCCGGATACCCATGTCCAGGGCCGCCATCGGGTCCAGCCGGATGGGAGTTATCCCCAGCTCCTGCGCGATGAGGTTCCATTCACCCACTCCGTCCTCGCCCTGGGCGTCCAGGACGACGACCTGGCGGTCGCGGAAGCGGAGCTGGCGCAGGACGTACGTCTTCTCCAGCGCCGACTTGCCGTTGCCGGACTCGCCGAGGACCAGCCAGTGGGGGGCGGGGAGCTGCTGGCCGTAGAGCTGGAAGGGGTCGTAGATGTAGCCCTTTCCGGAATACACCTCACGGCCGATGATGACGCCGGAGTCGCCGAGGCCCGGCGCGGCGGTCGGGAGGTAGACCGCCTGGGCCTGGCCCGTGGACGTGCGCACCGGGAGCCGGGTCGTCTCGACCTTCCCGAAGAGGAAGGACGTGAAGGCCTCGGTGAGGACGGACAGCGGATCCCGCATCAGGTCCTACCTCCGAATGCCGGTGGCGAAGGGAAGGGTGTTCACGAAGGCGCGGTGGTGCTCGCGGTCGCACCATTCCAGCTTCAGGTACGACTTTCCGGCCGAGGCCCTTATCGTCCGCTTGTCGCGGGCGAGGGCGTCGGGGGAGCGCGAGGAGACGGTGATGTAGCCGACGAGGTTGACGCCGGCGGCGCCGCTGGCGAGGTCCTCACCGCGCTGGTCGAGCCGGGAGTTCGCGGCCACGTCGCGCGGGTCGACGGTGCGGTTCATCTTGGCGGCGCGGGACGCCTCGGCCTCGTCGTTGGTCTTCTCGGTCAGCATGCGCTCGATGGCGACCTCGGTGGGTTCGAGGTCCATCGTGACGGCGACCGTGCGGATGACGTCCGGGGTGTGGACGAGCAGCGGGGCGAGGAAGTTGACGCCGACGGGGGTCATCGGCCACTCCTTCACCCAGGCGGTGGCGTGGCACCAGGGGGCGCGGGTGGAGGACTCGCGGGTCTTGGCCTGGAGGTAGGTGGGCTCCATGGCGTCCAGCTCGGCCGGCCAGGCGTTGCGTTTCGTCATCGCCTGGATGTGGTCGATCGGGTGGTCCGGGTCGTACATGGAGTGGATCAGCGAGGACAGCCGGCTCTGGCCGAGGGGCTGCCGGACGCGGATGTCGGCCTCCTGCAGGCGCGAGCAGATGTCGGTGAGCTCGCGGGCCATGACGACGGCGAGACCTCCGTCCCGGTCGACCTTGCCGCCGTGCGCGCGGGCCGCCCGGGCCATGGCGTTGGCCTCGGCGGCGAGCTCGCGGTTGTAGTGCATGCAGGCCACGAGGTAGGCGCGGTGCTGCTCGCTGCTGGTCGACACCATCGACTGGAGCTGGTCGTAGGACTCCCGCAGCCACGGCGGCGCCTTGTCGTCGCCGCGGACGGTGACGTCCTTGGCGTGGGCGTCCGGGTCGGCGGGGAGGGTGCGGGCGAGCATCTGCAGGCGGGTGACGAAGCCGTCGCCGTTGGCCACGTGCTTGAGCAGCGTGCCGAAGCGGTCGACCAGGGCCTCCTGGTCCTCGCTGTCGCGCAGGCCGACGCCGGGACCCTCGATCTCGATGGCGGCGGTGACGGTCTTGCGGTCGGCGTGCAGCAGTACGGCGATCTCGTCGGGCCCGAAGGGGGCGGACAGCCAGGTGATGCGGCCGATGCCCGGGGGCGGTCCGATCTCGACCTCGCGGCCGTCCAGCCGGGTGCCCGCCTCGACGACGGCGGAGCGGTAGGTGGCTCCGCGCTTGAGGGTCCGCTTGTAACTGCGGTTGATCTCGAACCACTTGTAGAACGTGCGGTGCTTGTACGGCACGTACACCGCGGCCAGCGCCAGCATCGGGAAACCGGCGAGCAGCACGATGCGCAGGGACAGCACGGGGACGAGGAGCCCGCACATCATGCCGAGGAACGCGCCCACGACGATCAGGGTGATCTCGCCGGTCTCGCGATTGCGGCCGATGATCGCGTTCGGCCGGGCGCGGCCGATCAGATACGTACGGCGGGGCGTGACCGGATGGGACACGTGGGATTCGGTCGTCAACGCCCTTCACCTCCCGTGCGGTTGGTACTGCTGTTGCGGGTGTTGCCGGCGTGGGGAGTGTTGACGGGGCTGCTCGAACGGGGTGCGGGTGCGGCGGAGGGTACAGATCCGCCGCCGTTCGAGGTGCGCGCGCTGTGCGCGGCGACTCCACCGGATGCGGGGTTGCTGGGGCGGGGGGCGGAGGACTGGCCGCCTCCGCCGTTGTGGTCGGCGCGGGAGCTGTGGGTCTTGATGCCCTGCGCGACCAGGGACGCCGGGGAGCTGATGACGGCCGCGGCCTTGCCCTCGGCGCCCTGCATGATGCGGTTGTTGCGGGAGCCGGCGATCTCGTCGCCGAAGCCGGGGACGAAACGGTAGATCATCGCGCTGGCGAAGATGGCGAGCAGGATGATGGCGAGGCCGGAGACGACGGCGGAGAAGGCGTTTGGGCCGTCGTCGGCGGAGAGCGCGCCGGCGAGGCCGAGGACGATCACGATGACCGGCTTGACGAGGATCACCGCGATCATGATGCCCGCCCAGCGGCGGACGTGGCCCCACAGGTTCTTGTCGACGAGTCCCGCGTAGACGACGGTGCCGAGCAGGGCGCCGACGTAGAGCAGAGCCGCGCGGATGACGAGCTCCAGCCACAGCACTCCGGCGGCGAGGATGCTGACCAGGGAGACGACGATCAGCATGATCGGACCGCCGCCGATGTCCTGGCCCTTCACGAGGGCTTCGGAGAACGTGCCGAAGAAGGCGTCGGTCTGGTCGCCGGTGGCTTTGGCGAGGACCTCGGTGATGCCGTCCGTCGCGGAGACGACGGTGTAGAGGATCAGCGGGGTGAAGGCGGAGGCCAGGACGGTCAGCCAGAGGAAGCCGATGGCTTCGGACAGGGCGGTGGTCAGGGGGACGCCGCGCACCGCCCGCTTGGCCACGGCCAGGATCCAGAGCACGAGGGTGAGGATCGTCGACGCCGCGAAGACGACGGCGTACTGCTGGAGGAATTTGGGGTTCGTGAAGTCGACGTTCGCGGTCTCCTTCACGGCCTCACTGAGCTTGCCGACGGTCCAGGAGGCGGCTTCGGCACAGCCCTTGGCGAGGGAGGCGAGCGGGTCGAGGGTGGAGGTGGGGTCGAGGCGGGAGGTGCCGCCGCCTCCGCTGCGGCTGCCGGTGTCGCCTTCGCAGATCTCCCTGGCCCTGCCGGAGAGCAGGGAGCAGTTGTCGTTGCTGGGGGTGGGCGACGGTGTGGGGGCGGCGACCGCCCGGGTGGCGAACAGGACCACGGCGGTCTGAACGGCGGTGAGGGCTGCGGCGACCTTCACTCCACGGGGCGGGCTACCGGGCATACGTGAACCCTCCGAACTCCTCGACGGCCTTCGAGATGTCGTCCGAGGTCGACACCTTGTTGTCGCCATTGACCGGCGCGGGGCCTTCCTTCTGGGAGAAGCTGTCGACCTTCCAGTCGCCGTCCGTCCAGCGCAGTTGGAGGGTCATGGTGAACCAGTCGCTGGTGACCGGGTTCTGCGACTTCTCCCCCGTCATCCCGTACACGCCGGTGCACCAGACCTCGACGCTGGCGGTGCCGCCCGAGTAGTCGGTGGTCTTGGTGCCGACCGGCATGGTGCGGGAGACGTAGGTGCTGCCCTTGGGCGCGTCGCCGTTCTCGTCCAGGCCGACCTTGTCCAGGAACGCCTTGTCGTACACCCGGTCGAGGGTGCTCTCCAGCTCGGGTGCTCTGTCGGCGTCGAACACCTGACGGACGATCTCCGGCCGTCGTGCGGGCTTGAGGATGTCGGCCGAGACCAGCACCACTGCGTAGTTCGCCGCCGCGCTCTGGGCCCCCTCCTGGTCCTGGGTGAAGCCCGACGGGATGCCGGCGCCCGACTTTGTCTTGACGGGGCGTTGACCGGAGGGAGCCGTGGCTGATGTCTGCGGCTTGTCTCCGGCGGCGTCCGCCGGTGAGTCGTCACCCCCCCGGTTGGCGAAGGCGATCGCTGCGATCAGGACGACCACCACGCCGACCACCGTGACCAGGCTGCGGGACGAGGAGCGGGGGCCCCGGCGGGGGCTGCCGTAGGGGTCGGAGTCCGTGTCGGGCAGGCGGGTGCGGGTCTGGCCCGTGCCGCCGTAGCCGCCGGAGGACTCACGCTCGTCACCGAGACTCATACCGCGTACGCCCCCTCGACGTCGTGCGGAAACACTTCGTACCGGTCGTACTGCTCATACTCCTCGTACGACGGTAGCCGTGCTGGTTCCCGCGCGGGCGCGGTGTGGTGACTCGACATCAGGGAAACGCAACCTCAGCCGGTGGGCACGACGGGCGGGTGGGATGGAGGGGGAGGAGCCGGGCGTGCCCGGCCGGGCGGACGGTTCCCGGGCTACACGGCCATGCCGTACACGATGGTGAAGAGCGTGCCGAGTGAGCCGATGATGAACACGCCCGTCAGGCCCGCGATGATGAGGCCCTTGCCCTGCTCCGCGCTGAAGGTGTCCCGCAGGGCCGTCGCCCCGATGCGCTGCTTGGCGGCGCCCCAGACGGCGATGCCGAGGCAGATCAGGATGGCGAACGCCATCACGACCTGGACCATCGTCTTCGCTTCGGTGCCCAGGCTGCCGAAGGGGCCCCAGTCCGGAGCGATCCCGCCGATGATGGTGTTGATGTCTCCCTTGTCGGCCGCAAAGAGCATGTAAGTCACCGCCCCTGGTGGGTAGTTCCGCATCCTCTGCGGTCGTGCAGAGGTCAGGCCTCATTCTCGCCGACAATGATGCTGTCGTATGTCGACTTGGCGTCATTGATTGGCGGGTTTCGTACGAATACCTTGCCATCGTTCGGCGCCGGTCCCTATGGGGGACGACGAACGGTGTACGAAGGATCGTATGGTCACTCTGTGTATCACGGCAGGTCACCCCGGGCAATGAGGCCTGAGCGGAACCTGGTGTGTGGTTCCGTCGTTGTGCCCTCTTGCGACCTTCCTCACCTTCCCGGACGGTTTCTGACGGCTGGTCGGGTGAGCGGTCGGGCCGGTGTTCTCCGGATGAAGGCTACCTGGCACGGCGAACGGGCCGTGGCTGGAGTGCCGCGGCCCGTTCGTCCCCTGCCGGCCCCGGGCCCCCACGGCCCCGGGCGGCGCTTTTCGGTGACGGTCCGTCACGAAGGGGGAGGTATCAGCCGGTGAAGGCGCCGAGTCCCTGGGGGGTACCCCATCCGGTCGGCCCGTCATAGCCCGTTCGGGCGGTGCAGAAGTAGCTGGTGGTGCAGCTGCCGTTGGTACCGCTGGTGACGTCGTTCAGGGCGGAGGTGTTCGCGTAGGGGAACTCGGCCGGGTAGGAGCCGCTGGACGGAGTGCCCGCCAGGGCGTAGACGCTCGCGATGATCGGGGCGGAGGCGCTGGTGCCGCCGTAGGTGGCCCAGCCCTGGCCGTCGGCGCCGTAGGTGTCGTAGACGGAGACGCCGGTCGCCGGGTCGGCGACGGCCGAGACATCGGCGATCATGCGCGTGGCGCAGCCGGTGTCGGACTGCCAGGTGGGCTTGGTGTCGTAGGCGGAGCAGCCGGAGCCGGTGCCCTCGGTGCTGCTGGTCCGCCAGACGCTCTCGGTCCAGCCGCGGGTGGTGGAGGAGGCGGTGAGCCTGGTGCCGCCGACGGCGGTCACGTACTTGGAGGCCGCCGGGTACTCGGCGCCGTAGCCCGCGTCGCCCGCGCTGACGGTGATGGCGACGCCCGGGTGGTTGAAGTACGCGGAGTCGTACGTCGCGTCGGAGGAGGACTCGCCGCCGCCGTAGCTGTTGGAGACGTACTTGGCGCCCAGGGCGACGGCCTCGTTGACGGCGGTGCCGAGGTTGGTCATGGTGGCGGACTTGGCCTCGACGAGGAGGATGTGGCAGTTCGGGCAGATCGCGCTCGCCATGTCGAGGTCGAGGGAGATCTCGGCGGCCCAGCCGCTGTCGGGGGCGGGGAGGGAGGTGGTGTAGCCGGTCTGGCTCACCTTCTTGAAACAGCCGTTGGCGCTGGTGCAGGCGGGCAGGCCGTAGTGCGAGCGGTAGGCGGCGAGGTCGGATTCGGCGTTGGGGTCGTCGTAGGCGTCGACGATGGCGATGGTCCGGCCGGAGCCGTTGCTCGCGGCGGCGGAGGTCAGGCCGTAGGCGTTCCGGAGGTCGGAGGGGCCGTAGCCGGAGGGGGAGGAGGCCTCGGCTGCCGTGGACGAGATGCCGTGCTGCTGCTGGTAGGCGGTGCGGCCTCCTGTGACGCGCAGGGCGTTGCAGGCCATCTCGTCCCGGTGGCGGGGGAGGGCGCAGGAGCGGGTCCAGGTGACCTTGGACGTGCTCGCCTGGGCGGTGTCCGCGTGGGCGGCGGTGGTGAGGCCGGTGAGGAGGAGGGCGGCGGTGGCGGTGACGGCGGCGCTGACGCGGCGCCATCTGTGACGCGCGACCGTGGAGTTGGGGGATGTCGTGCGCAAGGTACAGCCTCCTGGCAGTGGTGGGCAGAGGCCTGCGGGTGGGGGATCCGCCGGCGTGGTTCCCGGCGGGGGCGGCGACCCGCGACGACGATGACTTGTTGAGTACGTGACAACAAGACGGCTTCCGGAATCCTGACTTCCGCCTTACCGAACGGGATTCAGGGCTTACCGCTCGATGACGGACCGATGGCCGGGCAATGGGCACCGCTTGACTCGACCCGCTGACGGCCCGCGGCTGTGGCGGGTGTCGGAGGCGCTACGGGCACGCACTTCCCGCTGACCCGGGACGAGCGGCAGATCGCTGTCTGACGCTTCTCTCACCTTCGTCGGGCACAGTCGCTCCGGTGAAGCGCGTCCTGTCCATCGCCGTGGCCATCGTCGCAGTCATCTCCGTGTCCACCGCGACCGCCGACGACGGGGCCGGGCCCTTCGGGGTGACCGTCGCCGCGCAAGACGCGCGCGTCGGGGTGCTGGTGCCCGCCGCGCGGGCGGGGCGGCCGGCCGGTGCGCATTTCTGCACGGCGTCCGTGGTGGACGCGCCCCACCGCAATCTGGTCGTCACCGCGGCGCACTGCCTGGGCCGGGAGGGGGCACTGGTCTTCGTGCCCGGATACCGGGACGGCCGCGCGCCCTACGGGGTGTGGACGGTGCAGCGGCGGTTCTTGTCGGAGGGGTGGCTCAAGGGCCGGGACGAGGACAGCGATGTGGGATTCCTCGTCGTCGCGCCGCGGGCCGGGAAAGGGGTCGAGGACGTCGTCGGCGGGAACCGGTTCACCACCGGTACGGCGACGGGGGCGACCGCGGTGACCGTCACCGGGTACCCCAACTCGCGTGAGACGCCCGTCAGCTGCACCGACAAGCCGGTCGCGATCGGTCCCACCCAGCAGCGCGTCGAGTGCCCCGGGTTCAGCGGCGGCACGAGCGGCAGCCCCTGGCTGAACGGGGACGGGCAGGTCGTCGGGGTCCTCGGCGGCCACGAGGAGGGCGGCACGAGCCCCGGTGTCTCCTACAGCGTCGTACTCGGTGCGGAGGCGAAGCGCCTGTACCGGGAGGCGGCGGGCGATCCGTGACGACCCCGTGCGCCGGTCGCCCCGGCTGTGCCGCCCGTGCTGTGGCCCGTCCTTCCGTCCGCCCCCGACTCTCCTCCCCGTGATCATTCCTGAGCGCGGCGACCGGCCCTACACTGACCAACGGACTCCTGGGCGGCGAGGGGCGGTTGACGGTGCGTAAGGCATGGATCGTGGCGAGCGTTGCCATCAGCTCCGCCCTCGCCTTCGTGATGCTGCTCGTCGTCGGCGTCTACCTCGTCGCCGGAAACCTGGTCAACGGCGTGAGCGGCGCTGCGAAATCGCTGGCCAAGGGGTCGGTGCCCGCCGCGTACGCGGCCCTCGTGCAGAAGTGGGGCAACCTCTGCCCCGCCATCAGCCCGGCCCTGCTCGCCGCCCAGCTCTACCAGGAGAGCGGCTTCAATCCCAGGGCCCAGAGTCATGCCGCCGCGCAGGGCATAGCGCAATTCATCCCCGGCACCTGGGCCAGCCACGGCATCGACGGCGACGGCGACGGCGACCGTGACGTGTGGGACCCCAAGGACGCGATTCCCTCGGCCGCCTCCTACGACTGCGAACTCGCGTCGTACGTGAAGAAGGTTGGCGGGAATCAGACCGAGAACATGCTGGCCGCGTACAACGCGGGGGCGTACGCGGTGATCAAGTACGGGGGCGTGCCGCCGTACAGCGAGACCCGGAACTACGTGAAGAGGATCACGACGCTCTCCGAGAGCTTCGCGGCACCCGTCGGGCGGGTCGATCCCTCCGAGCAGGCCGCCGGGGCGATCGAGTACGCGCAGAAGAAGCTCGGCACGCCCTACCTCTGGGGCGGCACCGGCACCGCTGAGCAGGGCGGACGCTTCGACTGCTCGGGGCTGACCCAGGCCGCCTACGCGACGGTGGGCATCAAACTCCCGCGCGTCGCCAACGACCAGTACAACGCCGGGCCGCATCCCGCGCGGGACGAGCTGCTCCCCGGCGACCTCGTGTTCTTCTCGGACGACCTCACCAATTCGCGTGCCATCCGACATGTCGGCATTTATGTCGGAGGCGGGTACATGATCGACGCGCCTCGGACGGGTGCGGTCATCCGGTTCGACCCGATCGACACCCCTGACTACTTCGGAGCCACCCGCGTCACCGTAGATGGCGCGAAAGCGCTCCCCACGACAGTGTGAACCGAGTGTGAACCCACCCCCTGAGCTGCGAAGACGTATCTCTCTTCGATAACGTCTGCGTGATCATTCGGTGGAGTGTGGAACGTATCAGCGGGAACCATGCGTTCCTGGTGACGTAGCCGAGCAGACGTCAGTGAGCACGTGTCACGCGCGCGTGCAGCGGAAGCGGATCTACAACCACGGGGGTGGCAGCAGCGGCGCACGCACGGGTGCGCCGGGAGAGAGACGAAGGGGCCGCAGCACCATGGCTGGACTCGCCGATTCCGGGTCGAACCCCGACGTCGACCTGCTGTACGACATCAATGGCCTGGCCAAGGAGGCACCGGCCTGGTTCGACCGGGTCATGGAGTACGTCGGTGAGTACGGGCTGCTGCTCGCCATCGTCCTGCTCGTGGTCTGGTGCTGGTGGTCCGTGCGGCGGCGGGGCGACGAGGACGCGGCGTCCACCGTCGCGGCGCTGGTCTGGGCGCCGCTGGCCGCGGGTGTCGCGGTGCTGGTGAACGTGCCGATACGGGGATTCGTGGAGCGGCCCCGGCCCTTCCTCGATCACCAGGGACTCGACGTGCTCGTCAAGGGCAAGACCGACTACTCGTTTGTCAGCGACCACGCGACGATCGTGATGGCGCTGGCGGTCGGGCTGTTCGTCGCCGATCGGAAGTTCGGGATCGCCGGACTGGTGCTGGCGCTGTTCGGCGGCTTCATCCGGGTCTACATGGGCGTGCACTATCCGACGGATGTCGTGGGTGGGTTCGCGCTGGGTACGGCTGTGGCGCTGCTGCTGTCGCCGGTCGCCATGGCCCTGTTGACGCCTGTGGTGAAGGCGGTCGAGCGGTCGCCTCGGGCGGGGTGGCTCGTGCGGGCCGGAGGGCGGGCGCCCGCCGAGGACGACGCGGGGATTCCCGAGGCCCGCAGTGAGCGGGCCTCGGAACGGGACCTCGCCGCGTAGGGGGGACCTGCTGGAGGGGACCCCCCTCACCCACCCGTGTCGCCCTCGGCGGCACGATGAGTCCTACAGAGCCTGGGGATACGTGAAGAAGCGGTTCGGGTCGTACTGCTTCTTCAGCTTCGTCAGGCGGGTTGCCGCTTCTCCGTAGTACGCCTTGCGCCAGTTCGTCAGGGTCGGGTCCGTGTAGTTCTGGTAGGCCGCGCCCGAGGCGTGCGGGCGCATGGACGTGTGGGCCGCGGCCAGCCAGTCGCGGGCCGTGGAGCCGGTCGTGCCGGCTCGCCAGGCGGCGATGTACTGGGCCAGCATGCGGGAACGGCGGTGGACGAAGGCCGTGGACGTGGGGGAGACGCGGTTCACCGCTCCGCCGAGGGCCGTGAGGGCGATGCTGCCCGTGCCGCCGCGTACCGAACTGATCTGGGACAGCAGGGTGCGGATGCCGGCGGCGGAGAGGGAGCGGTCGAAGAAGTCCGAGGCCGCCGCGTAGGTCTCGCGGCCCAGCGCGCCCTCGGGGGAGCGGCCAGGGGTCGAGCCGGGCAGGTGGCACTGCGCGTTGGTCGGGAACGAGGAGCAGCCGGCGTAGACCTCCATCGACTCCTCGTACGAGCGGCGCTTCAGGGAGACGCTGCGGGCCGGGGCGCCGACGCGGTCGGCGAGGCGGTCGACGGCGTTGTGGAGTTCACCGTAGGTGCCGAGAGAGAAGGCCGAGACGGAGACGGTCGGGGTGCCGCCCGCGGCGTTCGCCAGGTGGAGGGCCGACCAGATCTCGTCGGGCTGCGACGGACCCCACTCCTGCCAGGCCTTCACCACCGCCGCGGCCTTCGACCAGGGCCAGGACAGGTAGGCCGAGACGCCCTGCGGGGCCGGGTGGGTCTTGAAGTGGAGTTCCGTCACGACGCCGAAGTTGCCGTTGCCGGCGCCGCGCAGGGCCCAGAAGAGGTCCTTGTTCTCACGGGCGTCGGCGGTGAGTTGCTTGCCGTCCGCGGTGATCAGTGTGGCCCGGGTGAGGCTGTCGCAGGTCAGACCGTAGGCGCGGGAGACGACGCCGTGGCCGCCGCCGAGGGTGAGGCCCGAGACGCCGACGGTGGGGCACGAGCCGGCCGGGATGGTGACGCCCTTCGCGGCGAGGGCGCGGTAGACGTCTATGAGTTTGGCGCCGGCGCCGATCACGGCGGTGTTGCCGGAGGCCCGGACGCGGTTGAGCTTCGAGACGTCGATGATCAGACGGCCGTTGCCGGAGGACCAGCCGGCGTAGGAGTGGCCGCCGTTGCGGATCGCCACGTGCAGGGCGTGGGTGCGGGCGTAGGCCAGGGCCGTGCGGATGTCGCCCGGGTGGGAGACGTAGGCGACCGCGGCGGGCTTGAGGGTGTCGAAACGGGTGTTGTAGAGCTGCCGGGCCGCCGGCCAGGCGGTGTCGCCCGGGCGGACGAGGGGGCCGTCGAGGTCCCGGGCCAGGGCGGACCAGTCGGCCGCGGTGGATTTCGCGCTCGTGGTCATGGCCGTGGTGCCGACGGTGGCCGTTGCCCTGGAGCGGGTGTCCGACGTGGTGCAAGCGGTGGTGAAGGGGGTCGCGGCTGCGGCGATGACTGCCGTGCCCGCTGTGAGGATCGTGCGCCGTTCCATGGGGCCTCCCGGTGGTTCCGCCGTGGGAGACGGGGCGGTGGCGCCGCGGGTTCCATGATGGGGGCTGCCCGCTGCGGACCGAGCCGGCCCGGGCAACTCGGGAAGCCGGGGGAACGAGCCTCAACGCGTCGCGTGGTTCTCCGCGTCCGTTCGTGCCTGGCTTCTTGCCCGTCTCGCCGGGCCGTGCCAGCCGCACGTGCAGTGGGCCATGCAGAAGCGGCCCTTCTCCTGCGTCGTCGTGCGGTGTTCCGGGAGGTTGGGGGGAGGTTCCAGCCCGTCCTGCTGCGCCACGCCGACAACGTTACCCAGCTCCGGTGGAGGGTCTGCATCCCGGGAGAGCCTCGCCCGCGTGACGGGGGGCACATACCCGTCGTTAAGCCGGAACGACAGGGGGCCCGTGACGAACGTACCGGCTGGGGGTAGGCAGGCGATGACTGGGCGGCAGCGGGAACGGCGGCGCGGACGGACGGGTGCGGTGGTTGCCGCGGCCGGGGTCGTGGCCGGTGTGGGGCTGGGAGCCGGGGGGTGTGCGGGCGGGGACGCCGTCGCCGGGGACTCCCGGGACGGGGAGGCCGTCGCCGTGCTGCACCGGGCCGCCGACCGGCTGGTGGACGCGGGGAGTTCCAAGGCCCGTACGTCGATGGAGATGGCCGCCGGGGGGACGCGCGTGACCATCCGGGGGGCCGGGGTCTACGACTTCCGGGAGCGGATGGGGCAGCTGAAGGTGCTGCTGCCGCAGGATCCCGCCGGGGCGGCCGAGCGCCGACCCATCACCGAACTGCTCGCGCCGGGTGCGTTGTTCATGAAGAACCGGGGCGCCGGTGTGCCGCCGGACAAGTGGGTGCGGGTGGACACGCGGACCCTGTCCGACGGGAACCTCGTCACCGGCGGGGCCACCGATCCGTTCGCGGCGGCGGAGGTGCTGCGCGGGACGCGGACTGCGACATATGTGGGAAGGACCGAGGTCGCGGGCACGGGCGTGCGGCACTACCGGGGGACGGCGGATCTCGGCGCGGCGGCCCGGCGAGCGTCGCACGGCAACAAGGAGTCGCTGCGCGCGGCGGCGAACGGGTTCGCCACGGCCGAAGTGCCGTTCGACGCCTACCTCGACGACGAGGGACGTATCCGCAAGGTCCGGCACCGGTTCAGCTTCCTGAACGGGCAGCAGAAGAGCCCCGTGGCCGTCGCCTCGACCACGCTGCTCTACGATTTCGGGGCCTCGGTGCGGGTGCGGTTGCCGGAAGCGGACGACATCTACGCGGGCAAGATCGCCGAGGAATGACCGGCGTGAACTAGCCCGTCCGTGCCATGCGCGGTGTGTGGGCCGCTCCCTACTCTAGGAAGTCGGTAACGGCAGGGATGAGGTGATGCACGTGGCTCCGGTCGGCGGTACGGCAGTTCAGGACCACGTGGCCCTCGCCGAGATCGAGCTGTGCGGAGAGCTGATCATCGCGGCCTCGGCCGCCCAGGACCGGCTGAGCCTGGAGAGCATCGACGAGGTGCTGAAAGTGGGCGAGGAGCGGGACGCCTCCAGGCGCTGAGCGGGGGAAGCCCGGGTCAGGTCCGCAGCATGCGGGCGATCGCCTGGGTCGCCTCCTTGACCTTCGCGTCGATCTCGTCACCGCCCTTGAGGGCGGCGTCGGCGACGCAGTGCCGCAGGTGCTCCTCCAGCAGCTGCAGGGCGAAGGACTGCAGGGCCTTGGTGGAGGCGGAGACCTGCGTGAGTATGTCGATGCAGTAGACGTCCTCGTCGACCATGCGCTGGAGGCCGCGGATCTGGCCCTCGATGCGGCGAAGGCGCTTGAGGTGTTCGTCCTTCTGCTTGTGGTAGCCGTGCACACCGCGGTCGTGGTCGGTCACGACGTCCGCACCGGTGGTGTCGGCGGTGCCGTGGGTGACATGCGCGACATCTGTCGAGTCGGTCACGTCGGTCATCGCGTCCTCCTGGTGGGCAGTGCGCCGACATATACCCCTAGTGGGTATATGGTACCGAACTTTGCGGGGTATACGGCCCTGGGACCGCCCCCGTGCTCATCACTGTGCCCGATGGGCGACACTGGTGGGCGGCCCGATAGCCGTGGCCGGATGTTGCGCCTAGCATCAGCCTGACCGAAACCGAAGCACCCCGAGGACCCCACGTGCGCTTTCGTCTGACCCCCAGGGAGACGAGCTTCTACGACATGTTCGCCGCCTCCGCGGACAACATCGTCACGGGCTCGAAGCTCCTGATGGAACTGCTCGGGGCGGACACACCCGCCCGGGCCGAGATCGCAGAGCGTATGCGGGCAGCGGAACACGCAGGTGACGATGCCACGCACGCGATCTTCCACCAGCTGAACTCCTCGTTCATCACGCCGTTCGACCGCGAGGACATCTACTCCCTCGCCTCGTCCCTCGACGACATCATGGACTTCATGGAGGAGGCCGTCGACCTGGTCGTCCTCTACAACGTCGAGGAACTGCCCAAGGGCGTCGACCAGCAGATCGAGGTGCTGGCGCGCGCGGCCGAGCTGACGGCCGAGGCGATGCCGCACCTGCGGACGATGGAGAACCTCACCGAGTACTGGATCGAGGTCAACCGGCTGGAGAACCAGGCCGACCAGATCCACCGCAAGCTGCTCGCGCACCTCTTCAACGGCAAGTACGACGCCATGGAGGTCCTCAAGCTCAAGCAGATCGTGGACGTGCTGGAGGAGGCGGCGGACGCGTTCGAGCACGTGGCGAACACGGTGGAGACCATCGCCGTCAAGGAGTCCTGAACCCTTCATGGACACCTTTGCTCTGGTCGTGACCATCGGGGTCGCGCTCTTCTTCACGTACACCAACGGCTTCCACGACTCCGCGAACGCGATCGCCACGTCCGTGTCGACGCGGGCGCTGACGCCGAAGGCCGCGCTGGCCATGGCCGCGGTGATGAACCTCGCCGGTGCGTTCATGGGCTCCGGCGTCGCCAAGACCGTCAGTGAGGGCCTGATCCAGACACCGGTCGGGTCGAAGGGGATGGGAATCCTCTTCGCCGCGCTGGTGGGCGCGATCGTCTGGAACCTGATCACCTGGTACTTCGGCCTGCCGTCCTCCTCCTCCCACGCGTTGTTCGGCGGCATGGTCGGGGCGGCGCTGGCCGGGGGGACGACGGTCTACTGGCACGGGGTGCTCGAGAAGGTCGTCATCCCGATGTTCGTGTCTCCGGTGGTCGGCATGCTGGCCGGCTACCTCGTGATGACCGCGATCCTGTGGATATTCAGGAAGGCGAACCCGCACAAGGCCAAGCGCGGGTTCCGCATAGCCCAGACCGTCTCGGCGGCCGGAATGGCGCTGGGGCACGGTCTGCAGGACGCGCAGAAGACGATGGGCATCGTGGTGATGGCGCTCGTCATCGCCGATGTCGAGGACTACGGCGATCCGATCCCGGTGTGGGTGAAGATCGCCTGTGCGGTGATGCTGTCGCTGGGGACGTACGCCGGTGGGTGGCGGATCATGCGGACGCTGGGACGGAAGATCATCGAGCTGGACCCGCCGCAGGGGTTCGCGGCGGAGACGACCGGCGCGTCGATCATGTTCACCACGGCGTTCCTGTTCAAGGCGCCGATCTCCACGACCCACGTGATCACCTCGGCGATCATGGGCGTCGGGGCGACGAAGCGCGTGAACGCCGTGCGGTGGGGTGTCGCCAAGAACATCATTCTCGGCTGGTTCATCACCATGCCGGCTGCCGCGCTGGTGGCCGCGGCGGCGTTCGGAATCGTGAACCTGGCGTTCCTGTAGGCCGCCCCGCGCCCGCGCGGGCGACGCGAACGGGCCCGCCCCCGGGAGTTGGGGGCGGGCCCTTTTTCGGCCTCGCGGTGGCACCGCCATGCAGCACCGCGAGGAGTCGGCGGGGTTCGGATCAGCCGAAGCGGCCGGAGATGTAGTCCTCCGTGGCCTGGACCGACGGGTTGGAGAAGATGCGCTCCGTGTCGTCGATCTCTATGAGCTTGCCGGGCTGGCCGACCGCCGCGAGGTTGAAGAACGCCGTGCGGTCGGAGACCCGCGCCGCCTGCTGCATGTTGTGCGTCACGATGACGATCGTGAAGCGCTCCTTCAGCTCCCCGATCAGGTCCTCGATCGCGAGCGTGGAGATGGGGTCCAGGGCCGAGCAGGGCTCGTCCATGAGCAGGACGTTCGGCTCGACCGCGATCGCCCGCGCGATGCACAGACGCTGCTGCTGACCGCCGGAGAGGCCCGAGCCGGGCTTGTTCAGGCGGTCCTTGACCTCGTTCCAGAGGTTCGCGCCCTTGAGCGAGCGCTCGACGATGTCGGAGAGCTCGCTCTTCTTGTAGTTGCCGTTCAGCCGCAGCCCGGCCGCCACGTTGTCGAAGATCGACATGGTGGGGAACGGGTTGGGCCGCTGGAACACCATGCCGACCTCACGGCGGACCGACACCGGGTCGATGCCCGCGCCGTAGAGGTCCTCGTCGTCCAGCAGCACCTTGCCCTCGACCCGGCCGCCCGAGGTCACCTCGTGCATCCGGTTCAGCGTGCGCAGGAACGTCGACTTGCCGCAGCCGGACGGGCCGATGAACGCCGTCACCGAGCGCGGCTCGACGGTCATCGAGATGTCCTCGATCGCCTTGTGGGAGCCGTAGTAGGCGGTCAGTCCGCTTACGTCGATTCGCTTGGCCATTACTTCTTCACTTCCAGACTCAGACAGTCGCTGTATGGCCGCGTCAGCGACCGGTCTTCGGGGCCTTCCAGCGGGCGATGCCGCGGGCCGCCAGGTTCAGGACCATGATGAACGCGATGAGCGTCAGGGCTGCCGCCCAGGCCCGGTCGTACGCCGCGCCGGAGCCACCGCTGTTGGCGTACTGCAGGTAGATGTACATCGGCAGCGAGGCCTGCGGGTCCTTGAAGGGGTTGGCGTTGATGAAGTTCGTACCCCAGACCAGCAGCAGCACGGGAGCGGTCTCCCCGGTGATGCGCGCGATCGCGAGCATCACGCCGGTGGTGATGCCGCCGAACGACGTCGGAATGACGACCTTCAGGATGGTGCGCCACTTCGGCACGCCCAGCGCCAGCGACGCCTCGCGCAGCTCGTTCGGGACGAGCTTGAGCATTTCCTCCGTGGAGCGGACGACCACCGGGATCATCAGGATGCACAGCGCCAGCGAACCGGCGAAGCCGGAAGGACCCAGGTCGAACATCAGGACGATGCTGAGGATGAACAGACCCGCGACGATCGACGGGATGCCCGTCATGACGTCGACGAAGAAGGTGACGGCCTGGGCGAGCCTGCCGCGCCCGTACTCGACGAGGTAGACCGCGGTCAGCACACCGACCGGCACGGAGATCAGGGTGGCGATGCCCACCTGCTCCAGCGTGCCGAGGATGGCGTGGTAGATACCGCCGCCGGGCTCGCTGTCGGCGACCACACCCATCGAGTGGGTGAGGAAGTACATGTCGAGGACCTTGACACCGCGCTTCACGGTCTCCCAGATCAGGGAGATCAGCGGGATGACGGCAAGGAGGAACGCGACCCACACCATGCTGGTCGCCGTCCGGTCCTTGGCCTGCCGCTTGCCCTCGACGCGTGCGGAGATGGCGTACGACCCGAGGACGAAGAGGACCGCGGCGATCAGGGCCCACTGGATGTCGCTGTGCAGCCCGGCCGCGGTGCTGACGCCGAGGCCGAGGGCGATCGAGCCGGCGGCCACCGCCCAGGCGAACCACTTGGGCAGGGTGGCGCCCTGAAGGGCGCTCGGGTGCTTGGCCGGCTTGTCGGCAAGACGTGCGTTGCTCATGCGTTGGCCCCCGAGTACTCCTTGCGGCGGGCGATGATCAGGCGGGCCGCGCCGTTGACCAGCAGAGTGATGACGAAGAGCACGAGACCGGACGCGATCAGCGCGTCCCGGCCCAGCTCGGTGGCCTCGTTGAACTTGCTGGCGATGTTCTGGGCGAAGGTGCCACCGCCCGGGTTGAGCAGGCTGGTGGTGATGTCGAAGGTGGGCGAGAGCACCATGGCGACGGCCATGGTCTCGCCGAGCGCGCGGCCGAGGCCGAGCATCGAGGCGGAGATGACGCCGGAGCGGCCGAACGGCAGGACGGCCATGCGGATGACCTCCCAGCGCGTGGCGCCGAGGGCGAGGGCCGCCTCTTCGATCATCTGCGGGGCCTGGCGGAAGACCTCACGGCTCACGTTGGTGATGATCGGCAGGATCATGATCGCGAGCAGGATGCCGACGGTGAACAGCGAGCGGGCGGCGCCGCCGTTCCACTGGAAGACGCCGGTCCAGCCGAGGTAGTCGTTCATCCAGCCGTAGAGCCCGTCCAGGTGCGGCACGAGGACGAGGGCGCCCCACAGGCCGTAGACGATGGACGGCACCGCTGCGAGCAGGTCGACCACGTACGCGATGGACCCGCCGAGCTTGCGCGGGGCGTAGTGCGTGATGAACAGGGCGATGCCGACCGCGATCGGCACCGCGATGACCATGGCGATGATCGACGACACGACGGTGCCGAAGGCCAGGACCGCGATGCCGAAGACCGGCGGCATGCCGCTGGGGTTCCACTCGAAGGTGGTGAAGAAGTTGGCCTCGTCCTTGCTGATCGCGAGGACGGCGCGATAGGTCAGGAAGGCCGCGATGGCGGCCATGATCACCAGCACGAGGATGCCGGACCCGCGGGAGAGTCCGAGGAAGACCCGGTCCCCGGGGCGGGTGGCGCCGCGCGCGGCGCGCTTCTGCTCGGCCTCGGAGGGCGTCGGAGGTGCGCTGGGATTCTGTGTCGTTATGTCCATCAGGTTCTCCGGTCTGCGGAGCCGTCCCGTGTTCGAAGGGCTCCTGGCGGCGGTGCACCGGACGGTGCGGCCCAACCCGGTCGGGGCTGGGCCGCACACTCAGGTCAGCTCAGGCCCTTGATGGCCTCGCGGACCTTGGTGATGACCTCATCGGGCATCGGGGCGTAGTCGGCGTCCTCCAGCAGACCCTGGCCCTCGTCGGATGCCATGTAGTTGAGGAAGGACTTGACCGTGGGCAGGGTGTCGGCCTTGTTGCCCTTGTCGCAGACGATCTCGTAGGTCACCAGCGTGATCGGGTAGGCGCCCTCGGCCTTGGTCGCGTAGTCGAGCCCGAGAGCGAGGTCCTTGCCGGTGCCGACCTGCTTGGCCGCGGCGATGGCCCTGGTCGCGTTCTCCAGGGTGGCCTCGACCGGCTTGGAGGCGCCCGTGTCGATGCTGACCGTCTGGATGCCGTCCTTGGCGTAGGAGAGCTCGAAGTACGAGATCGCGCCGTTGGTCTGCTTCACCTGCTGCGCCAGGCCGGAGGAGCCCTGTGCGGACTGGCCGCCCTTGGCCTCCCAGGCCTTGCCCGGCTCGTACTTCCAGTCGTTCGGCGCGGCGGCCTTCAGGTACTTGGTGAAGTTGTCCGTGGTGCCGGACTCGTCGGAGCGGTGGAAGGCCTGGATCTTGAGGTCGGGCAGCTTGGCGTCCGGGTTGAGCTTCGCGATCTCCGGGTCGTTCCAGTTGGTGATCTTGCTGTCGAAGATCTTGGCGAGGGTGGACGCGTTCAGGACGAGGTTGTCGACGCCCGGGACCTTGTAGCCGACGGCGACCGGACCGCCGACCATCGGCAGGTCGATGGCCTGGCCACCGGAGCAGACCTTCTTGGACTGCGCGACCTCATCGGGCTTCAGAGCGGAGTCCGAGCCGGCAAAGGCGGTCTGGCCCTGAAGGAACGCGGTGATGCCCGCACCCGAGCCGGTCGGGTTGTAGTTGACCTGCACGCTCTTGCAGGCCGCGGTGTACTGCTTGACCCAGGCGTCGATCGCGTTCTTCTGCGCGGTGGAGCCCGACGCCTGAAGCTGGCCCTTGGCGTCGTCGCACTTGATGTTGCCCGGCTGGGCGGCCGCGGAGGACCCGCCGCCGCCGCTGCCGCCGGTGTCGTCGGAGCCGCACGCCGTGAGGGCCAGGGCGCCGGAGACGGCGAGAGCACCGAGAGCGAGGGCCCGCCGGTTCATGCGCTGAAGCTTCACTTGAGTTCCTTCCAGGAGCCGCCGTCCTGATCGGCGGCGTGCGAAGTCTGAGTGACGCGGACGCGGACCCGCTCGGTAGGCGCGGCTCGCGTCGGTAAGGCTGAAATTAGGCAGATCAGGTGAAGCCGCCGATGGCCGCACATGAACGAGGGGTGAACCCCTGCCTAAGGCCTGGTTAGGTAACGGAATGCTCACGGGGAGAGCACGTCGGCATTCCGCTTGTGCGGACGAACCGGGACCGTCCGGTCAGCCGGCCGTCCGGGGCGGGTGCAGCACGGCGAGCAGCGCGTCGACCAAGGGGCGGTCGTAGGGCTGTGTGAGGCGGTCACGGGCCGCGGCCGGTGTCAGCCACAGGACCCGGTCCACCTCGTCCGTCGGGGCGAACGCGCAGGACACCGCCTCGGCCGCCCAGTAGCGGACCTGCTTGGGGCGGCCGTTCGCCCGGTAGCGCAGGGTGGGCAGCTCGGTGCCCGGCACGGCATGGCAGCCCGTCTCCTCCGCCACCTCGCGCAGCGCGCCGGCCAGTGCCTCCTCGTCGCGCTTCAGCTTTCCCTTCGGCCAGGACCAGTCGTCGTATTTCGGCCGGTGGACGAGGCAGAGCTCCAGCTCGCCGGTGGCGGGGGAGTGGCGCCACAGGACGCAGCCCGCCGCCTGAACAGTGGTGTCCTCGGGGGTGCTCATCGGGTCTTCACCGCCTCCTCGGCGCGGCTGGTCATGACGCGCCGACGGTGTCCTTCTGCCAGGCCTGCTGGAACGCGAAACGGGCCGCCTCCACCTCGTGCCGCTGGTCGGCGTGGAGCACGCCCAGGGCGTACGCCGTGGCCGGGGCGATCCGGGGGGTACGGGCCGCCTGGGCCGCCGCTGCCGCCGCCTCCGAGGCGTCGCGGTGCCGGTTCAGGGCCTGGCCGGCGGAGAGCAGGCGCAGGTCGACGACGGCGTTGCCCTTGGGGCCGCTGACGGCTTCCCGGGCGTAGCGGTGCAGGCGCAGCAGCAGGCGGACCTGGTGCCACGGGGCGTCCTGCGGGTGCGGGACCGTGTCCGGGGACAGGCCGTGGATGAGGGCCGCGGCGTTGTACGGGCTTCCCGCGGTGACGAGGGGGAGGGCGGTCACGGCGTCCCTGAGGCGGTCTTCGGCCGCCTTGGCGAGGGGGCGCAGGTCGGTGGTGGGAGCGGTCGTGTCGAGGGGAACCTCGCTGGCCAGGACCGCGACCTTGTCCGCGACGGCGTGGAAGCGGCTGGAGCCGAGGGCTTGCAGGGTGGTGGAGTGGGCCCGGGTGCGGGCGAGGGTGAGCTGGCGGTCGAGCAGGGCGCCCGCCTTGGCCGCTCCCACCGTGAGGTTGCCGCGTTCCTGTGTCGCCGTCGGCTGGGTGCGCGGCCCGGCGTCGCGGGACGCCGCTGTCTGCGGGACGGCCGCCCCGGCGGCACCACCGCCCGCGGCCGCCTCGGCGGCCGGGGACGGGAACGCCGTGGAGCCCGACAGGCGGTGCAGCGCGCTCAGCAGGCGCTCGAGGCGTGCCGTGTACGCGTGTTCCATCGCCAACGTGCCCGAGACCCATGCCAGTTCGGGGCGCATCGCCTCGCACCAGTCCGTGTCGAGGAGGGACTGGAACGTGTGGAGGCTGGCGCTGATGCGGCGGGCCGAGCGGCGCAGGGCGCGGGCCGCTTCGGCGGACCCCTCCGAGCCGTTCGCCCCCGCCCCCGTCTCCCGGTGCAGGCGCAGTGCTCGGAGGAACTCCGTGGCCTGGGCCCGCAGATAGCCCGCGAGGGTGTCTCCGGTGGGGGCGGGCCCGGACAGGGAGTTCGTCGGGTCAAGGTGTCGCTGTGCCACGCCGGCGCCTCCGGGCGTCTATGAGCATCTCCTGGACGTTGCGCAGGGGCTGGCCGTCCGCGTCGGTCGCATGCCGGGTCCAGTCGCCGTCCGGGCCGAGGTGCCAGGAGGCGGTGGAGTCGGACACGCCGGTCTCCAGCAGCCGGTTCAGGGCCGCCCGGTGCGCCGGGTCGGTGACCCGGACCAGGGCCTCTATCCGGCGGTCGAGGTTGCGGTGCATCATGTCGGCGCTGCCGAACCACACCTCGGGCTCGCCGCCGTTGCCGAAGGCGAACACCCGGGAGTGCTCCAGGAAGCGGCCGAGGATCGAGCGGACCCGGATGTTCTCCGACAGGCCCGCCACGCCCGGGCGCAGCGCGCAGATGCCGCGCACCCACACGTCCACCGGGACGCCCGCCTGGGCCGCGCGGTAGCAGGCGTCGATGACGGCTTCGTCGACCATCGAGTTGACCTTGATGCGGACGTACGCGGGCCGCCCGGCGCGGTGGTGCTGGATCTCCTTGGTGATGCGCGAGACCAGTCCGTCGCGCAGCGACTTGGGGGCGACGAGCAGCCGGCGGTAGGTCTCGCGGCGGGAGTAGCCGGAGAGGCGGTTGAAGAGGTCCGAGAGGTCGGCGCCGACCTGCGGGTCGGCGGTGAGCAGGCCGAGGTCCTCGTAGAGGCGGGCCGTCTTCGGGTGGTAGTTGCCGGTGCCGACGTGGCTGTAGCGGCGGAGGGTCTCGCCCTCCTGGCGGACCACCAGCGACAGCTTGCAGTGGGTCTTCAGGCCGACCAGGCCGTAGACCACGTGGCAGCCGGCCTCCTCCAGCTTGCGGGCCCACTTGATGTTGGCGTGCTCGTCGAAGCGGGCCTTGATCTCGACCAGGACCAGGACCTGCTTGCCGGACTCGGCGGCCTCGATGAGCGCGTCGACTATGGGGGAGTCGCCCGAGGTGCGGTACAGGGTCTGCTTGATCGCGAGGACGTCCGGGTCGCCGGCCGCCTGCTCCAGGAAGGCCTGGACGGACGTGGAGAACGAGTCGTACGGGTGGTGCAGCAGGACGTCCCGCTCGCGCAGCGCCGCGAAGATGTCCGGCGCGGACGCCGACTCGACCTCGGCGAGGTCGCGGTGGGTGCCGGCGACGAACTTCCGGTACTTCAGCTCCGGCCGGTCCAGGGAGGCGATCCGGAACAGCCCCGTGAGGTCCAGCGGGCCCGGCAGCGGGTACACCTCGGCCTCGCTGATCTTCAGCTCGCGCACCAGCAGGTCCAGGACCTCGCGGTCGATGGACTCCTCGACCTCCAGGCGCACCGGCGGGCCGAAGCGGCGCCGCATGAGCTCCTTCTCCAGGGCCTGGAGCAGGTTCTCCGCGTCGTCCTCCTCGACCTCCAGGTCCTCGTTGCGGGTGAGGCGGAAGGCGTGGTGCTCCAGGACCTCCATGCCCGGGAACAGCTCCTCGAGGTGGGCGGCGATGACGTCCTCGATGGGGACGTAGCGGCCCGGGGAGCTCTCCAGGAAGCGGGACAGCAGCGGCGGCACCTTCACCCGGGCGAAGTGCTTGTGGCCCGTGACCGGGTTCCGTACGACGACGGCCAGGTTCAGCGACAGGCCGGAGATGTACGGGAAGGGGTGCGCCGGGTCGACCGCCAGCGGGGTCAGCACCGGGAAGATCTGGTGCCGGAACAGGGTGAACAGGCGGGCCTGCTCCTTCTCCTGGAGCTCGCTCCAGCGGACCAGGTGGATGCCCTCCTCCGCGAGTGCGGGGGCGACGTCCTCGTGGTAGCAGGCGGCGTGCCGGGCCATCAGCTCGCGGGAGCGGGCCCAGATCATCTCCAGTACCTCGCGCGGCTGGAGGCCGGAGGCGGAGCGGGTGGCCACGCCGGTGGCGATACGGCGCTTCAGCCCGGCGACCCGGACCATGAAGAACTCGTCCAGGTTGCTGGCGAAGATCGCGAGGAAGTTGGCCCGTTCCAGCAGGGGCGTGTTCGGGTCCTCGGCGAGTTCGAGCACGCGCTCGTTGAACGCGAGCCAGCTGCGCTCCCGGTCGAGGAACCGTCCCTGGGGCAGCTGCGGCCCGTCGTACGGCGACTCCTCGTACGCGTCGAGGTCGGCGTCGATGTCGGGTTCGAGGTCGGAGACGGCTGCCGCGATCGTGTGCGGTCGGTGGGCCGCGATGGAGCCCACGGAGGGCTGCGCGTGCTGGACCTGTGCCTGGGTGTTCGGCTGGCTCATGGACCCATTCTTCCGCGCCGCGAGCATCACGGGCGCGTCGGAAAGCGCGGGCGGGAGCGAGGGAGCCTCATGAGTGCTCCCGTTCCTCGCGGGCCCCTCCGGGGGAGGCGAAGGCTCTGGCACAGCGGGATTCATTGGCCGAGCTTCGCAAGCTCGTCTGAATCGATGGTTACGGATACATGACGTGCGGGATAGCGGGGGGCGGCTCGCGGGGGTCCCGGGGCCGGCGTGTGCGGCGCCCGCCCACAGGCTGTGGAAGATGCTCCCGCTCCCGGCGGCGGTCCGCGCGTCCGTCCCCCCGTGGAAGGACGCGCGGACCGGGTTCAGGGCAGGCGGCGGACCAGGAGGAGGAAGGCGGTGGCCGTCGCCGCGGTGGCCACGGCCAGCACCAGGCCGGTCTCCACGAGCTGGAGGGGCCAGAAGTGGGAGGCCGGGTGCTCGTGCATGAGCGCGGGCTTCCCGGGCGGCGTCGGCCACAGGTGAGGGCGTACCTCGTCGAGCACGTGGATCAGCGACACGGTGGCCAGGACCGCGGCGCCGAGAGCGGGCAGCGCACGGCGCAGCAGCAGGCCCGCCAGGACGCCGAGGGCCAGGGCGGCCAGGACGCGTGCGGTGACGAGGGTGCCGTTGGCCTCGAAGACGCTGTCGCTGTGCCACTCGCGCCAGCCCAGGACGCGCTGGAGGTGGCCGTCCGACGACCACAGTGCGCGATGCAGCAGCATGACGGCGAGCGTGCCCGGCACCAGCAGCAGGGCCGGGACGGCCAGCTTGGCCGCCAGCCAGCGGGCCGGGGTGACCGACTGGGTCCAGGCCAGCCGGGCGGTGCCGTCCTCCAGTTCGCGGCCGATGAGTGCGCCGCCCGCCCAGGCGGCGGTGATCACCGGGAGGAGGGAGAGGAGCCCGGTGGCGACCGTCACGACGGTCTCGTAGCGGCCGTTCGCGGGACCCGGGAGATCGCAGCCCAGGTTCGGGCTGCCCCCGTCGCAGCCCATCGCCCGGTACTCGGTCCAGGCGGCGTCCGCGCCGGGGCCGAGTGCCCACAGCAGCGACCCGGCGGCCACCGCCACCAGTCCGAGCCAGAAGCACAGTGCCGAGCGGTGCAGCCGGAGCATGGCCAGGAGCAGGCCGCGCTGTTCCGACCCGCGCCGGGCAGCGGGCGCCCCGGCGGTCCCGGCGGTCATACGGCGGCCTCCCGCGTGTCGAGCAGGAGCGGCGGGGCGTCGGGGGAGCGCAGGTGGGCGAGGACGAGTTCCTCCAGGGACGGCCGGTCGGTCCGCCGTCCTTCACCGAGGGGGCCGGCGGGCCGGACCAGCGCGGTCAGCTGGCGTCCGGTGGTGCGGGACTCGACCACGGTGTGCGGGTCCAGACCGTCGCCCGCCCGGCCCGTGACCAGGGTGTGCGCGGCGATCAGGTCGTCCAGCGGGCCGGCGAGACGGACGCGGCCGGCGCCGAGCAGCAGCAGGTGGTCGCAGGAGCCCTCCAGCTCCGCCACGACATGCGAGGACATGACAACCGTGGTGCCGCAGTCGGCCGCGTCGGCCATGAGCGTGGCCGTCAACTGGTGCCGGGCGAGGGGGTCCAGGTCGGCCATCGGCTCGTCCAGGAGCAGCAGCTCAGGGCGCTTGCCGAGGGCCAGGGCGAGCGCAACGCGGGTGCGCTGGCCGCCCGAGAGGGAGCGGATCTTGGCGTCCGGGTCGAGGTCGCCCTCCGCGACGATCCGCTCGGCGGCCCGGGCGTCCCAGCGGCGGGGATTGAGGTCGCGGCCCAGGCGCAGGGTGCCGGCGACGGTGAGCTGGGGATGGAGGGGCTTGTTCTGGGCGACGTGGGCGAGGCGCGCGCGGGCCGCGGCCGGGGTCCGGCCGAGCACGGTGATCGCGCCCTCGGTGGGCCTCAGCAGCCCGGCCGCGAGGGCGAGCAGGGTGGATTTGCCGGCGCCGTTCGGACCCACGAGGGCGCAGACGCGGCCCGTGGGGAGCCGGAAGGAGCAGCCGTCCAGGGCCGTTCTGCGGCGGTGCCCGAACCTCCTGCCCAGCGCCGCCGCCTCGATGGCGGTGTCGGTCATGCGTCCCCCTTGGTGTGTGCGTCGAAGTGCGCGTCGAGTACGGAAGTGAAGAGGGCGGCCACGTCGTCGCGCTCCAGACCGGCCTCGCGGGCCCGGGCCGCCCAGGCGTCCAGCTCGGCGCGCAGGGGCGAGTCGGTGGGGGCGGTGCCCAGGGACTTGCGGACGAAGGTGCCGAGCCCGCGGCGGGCCTCGACCAGGCCTTCGCGTTCGAGTTCCCGGTAGGCCTTGAGGACCGTGTTCGGGTTGATGGCGGTGGCCTCCACCACCTCGCGGGCCGTGGGCAGCCTGTCGCCCGGCTCGAGCAGGCCCAGGCGCAGGGCCTGCTTGGTCTGCTGGACGATCTGGACGTAGGTGGCCACGCCGCTGCGCCGGTCGATGCGGTACTCGACCACTGCTTGAACCACCCTTTCACTAATTGAGTAGTGAAAGGGTGGTGGCGTGGAGCCGGAAAGTCAACCCCGCTTCGGTGAACCGTTCGAGCCGGGCCGTCCGATGAGGAGACGTCAGCGAGGCGAGAAGCGACGGGGAGCTGCTGCGGGCCGTTGCCGCGCACGCCGACCGGCGCGCCTTCGAGGAGCTGTACCGGCGGTACGCGCCGTGGCTCCGGGCCCGGCTGCGGGGGCGGTGCGCCGATCTCGGCGTGGTCGACGACGTCGTGCAAGAGACGTTCCTCGGACGGGCTCTGCATGACCGAGGCCCAGACGGAGGTGCTGCAAGCGCTGCTCGACCGGCCCCGGGGCGAGGCCACCGCCCGGGTCAAGGAGCACTGGGCCGAACTGACGGCGCCGAAGGTGACGGCGGCCCGGGCCGCGAAGCTGCTGGGCCTGCCCGCACCCGAGGGGAACGACGAGTGCCTCTGAACCGGGATCTGCTGCTCCGGGTCCACCGGACCGTCCCCTGGGGCGTGCTCGGTGCGGCCGGGGGAGCGGGACTGCTGCCGGCCGCGCTGACCCGGACCGGCGAGGCGGCGGAACGGCTCTCCCTGCTGCGGGCCGCCGTCCTGGCCTTCGCGCTCGGACTGGTCTTCCTCCTGGACGACCCGGCCCGCCACACCACCGCCGCCGTGCCGACCCCGCGCCCGCTCCGCATCGCCCTGCGGGTGGTGGCCCTGGCCGTTCCGGCCGCGGCGGCCTGGTGGACGGCAGCGCTGCTGCTCGTCCCGCCGGAGGCACGGCCCCCGGTCGCCGACCTCACGCTGGAGGCCGCAGCCGCCTTCGTCCTGGCGGTGGCCGGCGCGGCGGCCGCGGTCCGGTTCACCGAGGTCACCCGGCCCGGACTGCCGGTGGCGGCCGCCCTGTTGACCACGGCGGTCCTGACCATGCTGTTCTGGCCCGGCCGCTGGGCTCTGTTCGTGCCCGTGGAGGACGAACGGTGGGCGGCGGCACACGACCGGTGGGCCGTGGTGCCGGCTGCGGCCGTGCTGACGGGGGCGGCGTGCGCGGTGGAGCCGCTGCGACGCCGGGGCCTGAGACGGGCCGGGCACTAGCGCCACGCCCGGTGGTTGTGCTGACCGGCGCGGCGGCTGACGGGCTCGGCTGTATCCAGGGCCTCGAGCAACCGCCGTCTCCCACGGCACAACCACACGTTGTGAGGCTAGGCTCTGGCCGTGGATCTCAAAGCCGTACGGGCCTTCGTCGCCATCGCCGACGCCGGGCAGTTCCAGAAGGCCGCCGTCGACCTGGCTCTCACCCAGCAGGCCGTGTCCAAGCGGATCGCCGCGCTGGAGAAGGACCTCGGGGTGCGGCTGCTGGTCCGTACACCGCGCGGGGCGGAGCTCACCATCGACGGGCAGGCCCTCCTGCCGCACGCCCGGGTCCTGCTCCAGGCGGAGGAGCGGGCCGTCGCCGCGGTGCGTCCGGGGGACCGCGCGCTGCGTGTGGACGTCGTGGGCCGCCGGGCCGCGACCGGGGGACTGGTACAGGACTTCCACCGGGCGCATCCGGAGATCGCGCTGGACGTCGTCACCCTGTTCGACGCGGACACGGCGATGGCGGCCGTGCGGGACGGGGCCGTCGACGCCACGTTCCGTGCCGTCACCATGCCCGGGCACCGGCTCCCCGACGGCATCGCCGCCGTCCCGGTCCTGGACGAGCCGCTGCACCTGTGCGTCGGCCCCGGCCACGCGTTCGCCCGGGCCGCCTGGGTGACGCCCGCGGAGCTGGCCGGCCACCGGATCTGGATGCCGGGCAACGTGCCCGGGACCGAGTGGCACGCCTACTACGAGGCACTCGCCGCCGCTTTCGGGCCGACCATCGACACCATCGGGCCCAACTTCGGCCTCGAAGCGCTGCTCGACACCATCGCCGGCTCCCCGACCGTGGCGACGTTCCTCAGTGAACGCACCCCGCACGTCTGGCCGGTCGGCCACGATCTGCGGCTCGTCCCGCTGCGGGAGCCGACCCCGGTCTACCCGCACTCCCTGCTCTGGCGCGCGGACAACCCGCATCCCGGCCTGACCGCTCTCCGGGACTACCTGGTGGCGACCCGCCCGCGCCCGCCGGAGGGCGAGACCTGGCGGCCGGCCTGGGCGCGTCCGTCGCCTACCCGATCCGCTTCTCCAGCAGGGTGAAGGACCTGGGCGCACCGCCCGGCTGCGGCTTGCCCTCCTTGAGTCCCACGACGCGGTAACCGGCGCCCTGGTAGTAGGCGTTGAGCTGCGCGTTGCCGGCCAGGCAGTCCAGGCGCACCGTCGTCCGCCCCACCTCGGCCACCCGGCGTTCCGCCGCCCCCAGCAGCAGCCGCCCCGTCCCGGGCGCGGCGACGCCCCGGTCCACCATCAGCCGGTGCACGTATCCCGCCACGGGCGGCTGCGGACCCCAGGCGTCCTCGTCCTCCCACCACAGCTCCCAGGCACCGGTGGGACGGCCACCGGCCTCCGCCAGCCAGACCTCGCCGTCCGCCATGACGCGGCGGAAGTGGTCCTCGTCCAGCTCGCCCGGCCGCCACTGCCCGGTGACACCGCGGGCCAGCATCCAGCGGGCCGCGTCGTCGCGGAGGCGGACCAGGGCGGCCAGATCGGCTTCGGTGGCCAAGCGGAGGCGCAGATCGTTCACCCGGGGATCCTCACACACCCGTCCTGCCGGTGAGCGGGCCGGTCAGGTCTCCGTCCGGTACATCAGGTCCACCTCGTGCGTGACGAACCCCAGCCGTTCGTACACCGTCACCGCCGCCTTGTTGTCGGCGTCGACGTACAGCATCGCGGTCGGCAGCCCCTGCCCCGCCAGATGCCGCAGCCCGATGGTGGTGAGGGCCTTGCCGAGGCCGCCGCCCTGCGCGCCGGGGCTGACGCCGAGGACGTACACCTCGCCGAGGCCCTCCTCGGCGTGCACCTTGGTCCAGTGGAAGCCGACGAGTTCGTCGCCGCGGAAGGCGAGGAAGAAGCCCGCGGGGTCGAACCACGGCTCGGCCTTGCGGTCGTCGAGGTCGCGCTGGGTGAAGGAGCCCTGCTCGGGGTGGTGGGCGAACGCGGCGGCGTTCACGGCGAGCCAGGCCGCGTCGTCCTGGCCGGGCACGAAGGTGCGGACGGTGACACCCTCGGGCAGCACCGGCTCGGGCGCGTCGAAGCCGGTCAACGGCCGCCGCATCTGGCGCAGTTCGCGGAACAGCGCCAGGCCCAGGACCTGCGCGAGGTGCCGGGCGGCGGTGTGCCCGCCGTGCGCCCACACCCGCAGCCGCTTGCCGGAGGCCGCCAGCAGCGCCGAGCCGAGCGCCCGCCCGTGCCCGCGCCCCCGGTGCCCGGGATGCACGACCAGCTCGGCGGCCGGCGGCTCCACCGGGTCGGTGTCCTCCAACTGGGCATAACCGACAAGTTCCCCGCCGACGGTGAGCAGCAGATGGGACACGCCCTCGCGCTCCCCGCCGCGCAACTGCAACCGGCCCTGTTCGGAGACCGCCTGCTGTCCGTCGGTCCGGGCGGCCTCGTCGAGCAGTCCGAACACGGCCTCGGTCTGCTCGGCGGAGAGCGCGGCAAGGGTCTCGATCGAGCGGGGGCGGCCGGGCGGTACGGTGTCGTCGCTGGTCATGCGTACGAGGGTACGGGGCACCACCGGCAAAACGGCGGCAAAGAAGCAACCAGGCTGTAACCACGAAACACCTGTCGCGCTACGCGCGTTGACTCTAGGCTGCGCCGGACGACATCACTGTCCCAGCAGAACCATTGGGGGGCGTATGCCAGCCACTTCACCGGCACCGGCGCACCAGGAGCGCCGCAGACGTCGCAGGAACCGTCTCGTCGCTCTCGCCGCCGGTGTCGCCACCGTCGGCGCGCTGGCCGCGGCGACGGTGCCCGGGTCGGCGTCGGCCGGCGAGAACCACGGCGGGGGCGGCCACTGGCCGGGCCGCTACCAGGACGTCCAGTTGCTGTCCTTCAACGACCTGCACGGCAACCTGGAGCCGCCCACCGGCTCCTCCGGCCGGGTCACCGACGGCACGACGGAGCCCATCGAAGCGGGCGGTGTCGAGTACCTCGCCACCCATCTGCGTCAGGCCCGCGAGGGCGAGAAGTACTCCATCACGGCGGCCGGCGGCGACATGGTCGGCGCATCCCCGCTGATCTCCGGCCTCTTCCACGACGAGCCGACCATCGAGGCGCTGAACAAGCTCGACCTCGACGTCACGTCCGTCGGCAACCACGAGTTCGACGAGGGCGCCGAGGAGCTGGCCCGCCTCCAGAACGGCGGCTGCCACCCCAAGGACGGCTGCTACACGGACCAAGAGTTCCAGGGCGCCGACTTCCCCTACCTGGCCGCCAACGTCCTCGACGAGAAGACGAAGAAGCCGATCCTCAAGCCCTACTGGGTGTGGAAGAAGAAGGACGTCAAGGTCGGCTTCATCGGCGTGACCCTGGAGGACACCCCGGGCGTCGTCTCCGCCGAGGGCGTCAAGGGCCTCTCCTTCAAGGACGAGGTCGAGACGATCAACAAGTACGCCAAGGTGCTCCAGCGGCAGGGCGTGAAGTCGATCGTCGCGCTCATCCACGAGGGCGGCTTCCCGGCGTCGACGTCGTACAACTACGACTGTGACGCCCCGGGCGCCGGCGACGGCATCTCCGGCCCGATCGTCGACATCGCCAAGAACATCACCCCGCAGGTGGACGCGCTGGTCACCGGCCACACCCACGCCGCGTACGCGTGCACCATCAACGACCCGGCGGGCAACCCGCGTACGGTCACCTCGGCCGCGTCCTTCGGCCGGCTGTACACGGACACCACGCTGACGTACGACCGTTGGACGGGTGACATCGCCCGTACGGCCGTGGCGTCCGCGAACCACGTGGTCACCCGGACCGTCCGCCCGGCGAGCGACATGACCGATCTGATCGTCAAGTGGAACGACCTCGCGGCGCCCATCGGCAACCGCCCGATCGGATACATCTCCGCCGACATATCCAGCACCGGCACCGAGTCCCCGATGGGCGACCTCATCGCCGACGCGCAACTCGCGTACGGCAAGGGGCTCGACCCGGAGACGGACCTCGCGCTGATGAACCCGGGCGGAATCCGGGGCCCGGGCCTCGCCTACGCGGCCAAGGGGACCGAGGGCGACGGCGTGGTGACCTACGCCGAGGGCTTCACGGTCCAGCCGTTCGCCAACACCGTGAACCTCCAGGACTTCACGGGCGCCCAGCTGATCCAGGTGCTCAAGGAGCAGGTGACCGGCCCGAACGCGGCGGCGCCGAAGGTCCTCCAGGTGTCGTCCGGCCTCACCTACACGCTGGACCTCACGAAGTCCGGTGCCGACCGCGTGGTCACGGACTCGATCAAGCTGAACGGCGCGGCCATCGACCCGGCGGCCACCTACCGCGTCGCGACGAACAGCTTCCTCGCGGGCGGCGGCGACGGCTTCCCCACGCTCGGCCAGGGCACGAACGACGTCGTCGGCGCCGACGACCTGACCGCGCTGGAGCAGTACCTGACGGCCAACTCCTCGGCGTCCGCCCCGCTGGCGCCGCCGAAGGCGGACCGCATCACCGTCGTGAAGTAAATCGCATACCCGGGGTTCGAGTTGCCGGGTGGGGCGGTGCGCATGGTCGGATGAGACGATGCGCACCCCCCACCGCATGGACACGCATCATCCCCACGACCGCTCCGAGCAGCCCCGCAACCCCTACGAGGAACTCGGCGCACTCGACGACGGCCCTCTGGAGGCGACCCCTCTGGAGGACTTCCTCGGCGCGGATGCCGGACAGCGGGACGAGCAGGAGCCCGCGTGGTCGCCGCCCGACCACCGCCGTGGCGGCCGGCGCAAGAGGAATCGTTTCGCCGGACTGCCGTTCGCGATGAAGGCGGTGGTGGGACTGGTCGTCCTCACCGCTTTCGCCGCCCTCGGCGACCGCTGGGCCGTGCTGTACGCCGAGCACCGGGCCGCGGACACCCTCAAGGACCGCCTCGACCTGGCCGCCGCGCCCGAGGTGGAGATCGGCGGCTTCCCCTTCCTCACCCAGCTCGCCGACAAGCGGCTGGACTCGGTGAAGGTGACCGTCCCCGATGTCGCCGCCGACCGCGTCTCGCTGGCGAAGGTGTCGGCCACGGCCCACGACATCCGGCTGGACGCCGACGGCCTCACGTCCGTGCGCGGCGCCCACGTCCCCCGCTTCGAGGGGGAGGTCCAGCTCTCCTTCGCCGACCTCAACCGCGAACTCGGCGCCTCCCAGGTGACCTTCACCGGCGAGGGCCGCGACCGGGTCCGGGCCGACGGCACCCTGCCGGTCGCCGGGCACGACCTGCGGCTGCGCGCCGAGGCCCGCATCCAGCGGCAGGGCGAGCGGGGCATCGCCACCGAGATCGGCAACATGCGCCTGGACATCGGCGACCTGGCCACCTACCGCCCCGGCACCCGCGCCGCGGAGGGCCTGCATCTGACGCCCAAGGCAGCCGCCGACCTCGCCCGGGAGACCCGCAAGGCCAAGGCGCTGCTGTCGGTCCCGGCCATCGTGCGGCGGATGGGCGTGCCCGAGACGACCGTGCGCGAGGCCCTGGCCGACGACGGCAAGCTCACCGAACTGACCGGCTCCCCGCGCTTCGCCCGCCAGGCCCAGCGCCTCAACCTCATCGACCTGGCTCTGGACAACCCCGGCGTGCTCCGCCGCCTCGGCCTCGACCCCGGCCTTCTCGACGAGTTGTCCGGCCTGACCCGCCCGGTCATGGCCGATCGGCTCTCCCTGGCGTTCGAACTGCCGGAGCCGGAACAGGGAGATGTGCGGCTGAGGGATGTGCGCGTGGAGGAGGACGGCATCCGGGTGCGGGTGTCGGGGTCGGGGCTGAACCTGGGTTCGTAGCCCGATGGGTCCGCGGTCTGCGTTCTTGATGAAATTTGGTGATCAGATGTGTTGACCTCTGTTCGAGCCTTCTTCTAGTTTGCGGGAGCCAACGAGCCGCCGCCGCTTGGCACGCGAGTTCTCGCGAACGCATCTGCTCAGAAGGGGACGTCGTGTCACGAAAGACTCATCGGGGGACAGCCGGCCTGGGGGCGCTGCTTGCCTGCGTCACGGCATTCGGCGGGGCCCTCGCCTCCCCCGCAGCCGCCTCCTCCACCGCTCCGCCGCCCGTCAGCGACTTCAAGGGGGTCAACTGGGCCGACCCGCGCGACAACTACGCCGACGACGCGGTCGTGCCCTCGGGCCTGTCCACCTCCGACGGCTACGCCACCACCTACGCCAAGTCCAAGGCGATCATCAGCGGGTTCTCCGAACTGGGCGCCAACACGGTCCGCCTCCCGGTCAACCCGACCTCCGTGAACGGCCCGTTCTGGAAGTCGTACCGGGGCGCGATCGACGCCGCCACCGCCAAGGGCTTCAAGGTCATCCTGGGCTACTGGGAGGCCGACAACGCCAAGGACGGCAAGATCGACAACCAGGCGTCCTGGGACCGGATGTGGGCGCGGATCACCTCCGCCTACGCCCGCAACTCCAAGGTGTACTTCGAGCCGATGAACGAGCCGTTCGGCTACACCGCCCAGGAGTGGACCGACATCGCCGCGAAGTGGGTGAGCACCCACGGCAACGTGCCCCGCGACCGCATCCTGATCGGTGGCTACAAGTACAGCGAGGACGTCAAGCCGGTCTGCGCCGACCCGCGCCTGAAGGGCACGCGCCTGGCCCTGCACAACTACGGCTTCTGGCACACCGACTGGACCAGCGTCGACCAGTGGAAGCAGGACTTCAAGGCGCGCATCGGCGACTGCGCCTCCCGGACGATCCTCGACGAGTTCGGCGCCTCGATGACCACCGGCCTGGACTACAACGGCCCGGTCAACGGCTCCAACGAGGTCGCGTACATCCAGGCCGCCACCGACACCATCCGCGAACTGGGCCTCGGCTCGGTCTACTGGCCCGGGCTGCGCAACGGTGACACCTACTCCCTGACCACCCTCCAGGGCACGGGCACGAACCTCAGCCTGAAGGTCAACAACCAGAGCGGCCTGGACCGCCTGCACTGGGCCTGGAAGCAGTAGACGTCCCTGCGGGGAACACCATGGTGACCCTTCCGGGTCCGGCGCCGCTTGTCAGCCGGACCCGGAAGGGAGCCGTCAGGACGCCGTGGGCGTCCATCCCGCGAGCCAGTCCGCGACCTCCTGGTTCGCGGCCTGCGCGTCGCTCAGGTGCGGCCGGTTGGTGCTCGCCGGGCCCGCGCCCGCGCCGTAGTTGCCGTACTCGGCGAACCGGTCGTCCTTCCACGAGAAGCCGCTCATGTCGGTCCACGGGGTCGACTTGATCGCGTTGCTCAGGTTCGTGTTGCGGACCGTGGCCTGCGGATCGAGCGAGGCGTCCCCGCCCGCGTGCCAGGGCCGGCCGAGGTAGAAGCTCCCGGCGGAGACGTCCCCGTTCACCGTGGAGTTGGCGATCAGGATGCCCCTGCGGTTCGCGGCGGTGCTCGGGGCGGTGATGTAGCCGGCCGAGGTGCCGTTCCAGCGCTTCTTCAGCGTGATGACGGACTTGTCGACGACGGCCGTGGCCCGGCCGAAGATGAAGTCGACGTTGCCGATGACATAGGAGTTGCTGACGTAGACCCGGCCCAGCCGGTCCTTCGACGCGGTGTCGAGGAGCAGAGTGTCCTGGTCCCCGCTGACGATGATCCCGTCCAGGAACACCTTGTCGGCGGCGGTACGCAGCGCGACGGCCTGCTGCCCGCTGATGTGCTGGTTCTTCGCCTCGTCGAAGTCGTTGGAGATGGTCAGGTTGCGGGCCTGGAAGTCGTCGGCCTCGACGGCGACGGTGGCGCTGCCGCCCGTGCCGTACGTACCGCCGCCGGGCTTCGGCGTACCGGACGCGTTGTTGTAGACGATCGTCGTGTCCTTGCGGCTGCTGCCGGTGCCCCGGATGGTGACGTGCGGCTTGTTGGCCGGCACCTTCACCAGTTCCCGGTACGTCCCCGGCTTGACGGCGATCACGACCCGCGAGGGATTGTTCGCCGGTACGGCGTTCACGGCGGCCTGCACGGTCCTGTACTGCCCGCTGCCGTCCTTGGCGACGGTGAGGGTGGTGGCGGCCGCTGCCTTGGTGGAGGCGGCGGCCGTGGTCCCGATGGAACCGCGGGGACCCGCCCCGGACTTCAGGACCGACGGCAGGTCGGCGGCCTTGTCGAGGGTGTACGGGTAGTAGGCCTTCGGATCGAAGGCGCTCCCGCCGCTCTCGTTCCGTCCGCTGGTACCCGAGAAGGAGTTGCCGCGCTGCACGACGGCGGCGCCGCTGTCCTTGATGACGGGGTTGTTGATGCCCTTGAAGTACGAGTTCTCGAGAACCATCTTCGTGGCGCCGCGCGAGTAGTTCCCGTACGACGACTTGATGGCGGTGCCGGGGGCGTCCTCGAGGAAGTTGTTGTAGAGGTGCGCGTGGGCGGCGTTGTCGGTGGACGGGTTGCGCTGCTCGGTCTCGCGGATCCAGTTGTGGTGGATCGTGATGTCCGTCTTGACGTTCTCGGTCCAGCCGATGCCGAAGGTCTTGTTGTTGTCGCTCAGCTTGTTCCACGAGACGGTGACGTTCGTGCTGTCCTTGCGGACGTCGATGAGCCCGTCGGCCATGTGCCGCAGATCGTTGTGATCGATCCACACGTGGTGGGCGCCGTCCATTTGAATGGCGTCGAAGTCGTGATCCTTGTCGTTCCAGATGCCCTGGTACGAGTCCCGGATGGTCAGATTCCGGATGATCACGTTGTGCACCCCGGAACCGAGGTAGAACCCACCGCCGACGATATGGCCGGAGGTCCCGGCCCCCACGATGGTCTTGTCGGACCGGACCTTGATCTCTTTCCCGACCGGGTTCATGTTGATCGCCCCGGCGACGACGATGACGTACGGCTGGGTCGCGGTGGCGTACTTCTCCAGCTCGGCCTGCGTCTTCACGGTGACGATCTGCCCGCCGCGTCCGCCGTACGTCCCGTTCTGCCCCAGCGAGTTGACGGAGGCGAAACCGTCGGCGGTGGCGGAAGCCCAGGCCGGGACTGCGGCGGAGGCCTGCTGGGCGGTGGAGCCGAGGACGCCGAGGTCGGCGCCGTAGGCGAGGGTGCCGGCGGCGGTCAGGGCGAGGGGGATGCCGGTGGCCAGGGCTTTTCGGCTTCTGCGGTGTCGGGGCTTGCTGGGCAGCAGCTCACTCATGCGGCGAATCCGTTCCATGCGGGGGGATGGTCCGGGGGTGGGTTGCCGCTCGGCGCGAAAAGGTTGCCGGTGTATGAGCTCTACTCGGTGCAGGACTTGGGATCGATGCGCTCCCCGCGACTGACCGCGACCCGCAGCACGTCTCCCAGCGATTCCAAGGCCCTGACCAACGCGAAGCGCACGGCGCTTTCACCGGCCTTGGGGTCGCGGAGTACGGCCTCGGCGCCTGCGAGGACCTGTTCGGCGGAGGTGAGTTGAGCGGCCTCGATGTCGTCGGCGAGCCGCGAGAGCAGGCTGTCCGGGTCGTCGGTGCTGAGGTAGCAGGGTTTGCCGTCGGCGCCGGTCCAGGGGAGCAGCCTCACGCGAACACCTCCACGGTGTTCAGGTACGGCCGTACGAGCGGGGTGTCCATCACCAAGGGCTCCTCATCGAGGGAGTGGGGGAGCGCCGGCGAGGGTCGGGCCGGGGTGGCCCGGTGACGTCCTCGGACGGGCAGCAGGATCCGCACGAGGAGGAGCAGGACCGACTCGCAGAGTTCAGGGATACGCAGGCGCACGGAAGTGTCCCTTCTCAGGGCAGGAGGCAGGGTTGACGAGTGTCGATTACCGTTCGTGCCTTCATCGTCACTGGCCGCGCGTACGCTGCGGAAGGGGCCAGGTGTTGCCTGGCGCTCCAGGCAACGGTGAGGGGTGACGTGGGCGAAGTGGTTGACCGGGAGCGGGAATCGGGGCGGGCTGCGCTCGGCCGGACACTGAGGTTCCTGCGCGAGCAGGCTGGCAAGTCACTCGGGCAGTTGGCCGAGGACACGGGGTACGACAAGAGCTACTTGAGCCGCCTGGAGAAGGGGGAGCGGCTCTCCAAGCGGGCGGTCATGGAGGACCTGGACAGCTACTACAGGTCCGGTGACCTGCTGGTTCGTGAGTGGCGGGACGCGCGCCGCGAAGTCATCAAGGACAAGTACAAGGCGTTCATGGACCTTGAGGCGACGGCGCAGATCATGTGGATGTTCCAGCTGCGCGTGCCGGGTCTCTTGCAGACCGAGGACTACGCCCGAGCGGTGTTGTCAGGGTTGTCTGGCGCGCAGACAACAGCAGGCAACAGTGAGGAGATCGAGGAACAGGTGGCCGCGCGGATGGGGCGGCAGGAGTTGCTCCATCGCCAATCGGTGCCGAGCGTGCGCGTGATTCTGGACGAGGGAGCGGTACGGCGACCGGTTCCCAACCCGAAGGTCTGGGCCGATCAGTTGTCACACCTGGTGGACGCTGCCGAGCTGCCGAATGTCGCAATCCAGGTGCTGCCTTACACGGCCGGTGTGCACGATCTGATGAACAGCGACCTCATCCTCTTGTGGCAGCGCCTCGGGGATCCTGTTGCCTACGTTGAAGGCAACGGGATCGGGCAGTTGATCGACGATCCGGACAGGGTCCTGTCCTACCGCTTGTCCTACGATCTCGTCAGGGATGCGGCGCTGAGCCCGGCGGAGTCGACGGCGTTCATCAAACGCCTTTTGGAGGAGTGCAGACCATGAACCGAACCCCTGACCTCACCACCGCGGCGTGGCGCAAGTCTTCCTACAGCGACGGAGGCGCCTCGAACTGCCTCGAAGTCGCCGACAACTGCCCCGGCATAGTCCCCGTCCGCGACAGCAAGCAGCCAGACGGCCCCGTGCTCGTGTTCGGCGCGACCCCCTGGGCGTTGTTCTTGGCCGGCGTCAAGGGGTGATGGCGCTCGTCCCAGCCGGCGTCGGCGTCAGTCCACGGTGGTTCCGGCATCGGCCGCGACGCGCGCGACGGACCCCCTGACCGCATCCAGCGCCGCGGCTCGTTCCTGGTCGGTCATACGGGCGGGGCCGTACGTGATCACGGGCTCCAGGACCTGGAAGCCGACGAACTCCAGCATTCCCCGGTGGATGTGGAACAGGAAGTCGTCCATCGGCCCGAAGGCGCCACCGGGTCGGAACGACTCGCTGGGCCCGCCGGTCGTGAACAGCAGCATCGCGCGCTTCCCGGCGAGCGCCGCGTCGCCGAAGAGCCCGTGGCTGCCGCCGAAAACCCCGCCCATCACGAAGACCCTGTCCACCCATCCCTTGAGGACGGCCGGCAGCGAGAACCACCACATCGGGAACGACAGCACGAGCAGATCAGCGGCGAGCAGCCGGTCGAGATGGGCCCTCACGGCCGCGTCGAGCGTCCCCTCCTCGACCGCGCGCAGCTGCTCGGCCTGTGGCTTGAACGCCCCCTCCATCGGTGCGAACTCCTCCCGGGCGAGCACTGGCGCCCAGTCGTCGGCGTAGAGGTCCAGGACGTCGACCCGGTACCCGGCCTCGCCCAGGGACTGAGCCGCCGCGGCCATCTGGGCGGTGCTGAACGAGTGGGGCTCGGGGTGAGCGTGAACGATCAGGGCTGTGGGCGCAGCAGTGAAGGTCGACATGAAGGGATCATATCGACGTATCGCGATTCGTCAATCAGAGGGCGGTGCCGATCGCCCGTGCCAGCCGTGCCAGCCGCTCTTCGTCGCGCCGGTAGTGGGTCCACTTGCCCACCCGGGTGGGACGCACGAGTCCCGCCCGTTCGAGCGTGCTCATGTAGCTGGAGACCGTCGACTGGGCGAGTCCCGCCTTCGCCTGGATGTGCGTGACGCACACGCCGACCGCTCGACGGTCCGCGATCGGCTCGTACTCACCGAAGTGCGCGTCGGGATCCTTCAGCCACTGCATGATCTGCAGGCGGGCAGGGTTGCCGAGGGCCTTGAACACCTCGATCAGATCGCCCGAATCCAGTTCCGCCCTCGCGGCCATGCGTCACCCTCCTCGCCCGTCAGTGCGACACACCACGATATATCGATATCGGATGCGCGCTATGCGTCGGCGAAGGTGAGGCTGTCCGGCGGTGGTACCGCCGCCCCCGGCAGTCGTACCGTCGCCACCGTGCCGCCGCCTTCCGCCCGGGACAGTGACACCTCGCCGCCCGCCTGCTGCACCGTCCTCGCCACGATCGACAGGCCGAGCCCCGAGCCCGGCAACGCCCGTGCGCTCGGCGAGCGCCAGAAGCGGTCGAAGACGTGGGGGAGTTCCTCGGCGGGGATGCCCGGGCCGTGGTCGCGGACCGTGAGGACGCCCTCAGCCAGGCGCACGTCGATCGTGCCGCTCTCCGGGCTGAACTTCACCGCGTTGTCGAGGATATTGACCACCGCCCGCTCCAGGGCGGAGGGTTCCGCGCGGACGAACCAGGGCTGGATGTCCGCCGTGATCGTCAGCTCGGGGCCGCGCAGCCGTGCTCTCCGCAGCGCCGATTCCACCGTGTCCTGCCAGGCCACGATCTGCGTACGGCCCGCGTGCTGGTCCGTGTCGGGCCGGGACAGTTCCTGCAGGTCGCCGATGAGTGCGGCCAGTTCCGTCATCTGCGCCTTCACCGATGCGAGCAGCGCCTTGCGGTCCGCCTTGGGGAGGGGACGGCCCGTTTCCTCGCTGCGGGTGAGGAGTTCGATGTTCGTGCGCAGTGACGTCAGCGGCGTGCGGAGTTCGTGGCCGGCGTCCGCGATGAGCTGTTGCTGGAGTTCGCGGGAGCTGGCCAGGGCCGAGGTCATCGAGTTGAAGGACCGGGACAGCCGGGCCACCTCGTCCTCGCTGGCGTCGTCGACCGGAATGCGGACGTCCAGGTCCTCGGTGCGGGCCACGTGCTCGACGGCTTCGGTGAGTTTGTCCACCGGGCGCAGGCCCGCCCGGGCAACCGCGAGGCCGGCCGCCCCGGCGCCCACCACTCCGACGCCCGACACCAGCAGCAGGATCAGCGCCAGTTCGTTGAGCGTGGACTCCGTGCCCTTGAGCGGGACGGCGATGACGAGCGCGTAGTCGGCGGCCACGCCCTGCTCGAACGGGCCGTTCTTCACGACGACCGCCGTGGTCAGCACCCGCACCGAGTTGCCGTCGCTGTCCGTGCCGTTGCGCAGCCTGTCGACGGTGGGATCGGGGTTTTTGGCCACGGCCTTGTCACCGCTGGTGACCTTCACCTGGGGCATGAGGTTGCTGAACAGGCAGACCCGGCCGTCGGTCCTGACCACCTGTGCGTAGGTCTGCGGACGCGGAGCCCCGCCGAGCGTGCTCGACGGCTTCTGGGGACACGACTTCGTCAGGGCCTCGAAGTCGTCCGCCTGCAGGGTCCGGTACGACGACTTCAGATCACCGTCCACCTGGTCGTACAACTTCCCCTGCACGATGAACCAGCAGGTCACCGACACCGCCGCCACCGCGAACGCCACCGCCGCCGCCACCAGCAGCGCCAGGCGTGAGCGGATCGGCAGGGAGCGGTACCGTCGTACGGCTTTGTTCACTCGGCGCCGCCCTGCCGCAACACGTAGCCCACACCGCGCACCGTGTGGACGAGGCGCGACTCCCCGCCCGCCTCGGTCTTGCGGCGCAGGTACATGACGTACACGTCGAGGGAGTTCGACGACGGCTCGAAGTCGAAGCCCCAGACCGCCTTCAGGATCTGCTCCCGCGTGAGGACCTGGCGCGGGTGCGCCATGAACATCTCAAGCAGCGTGAACTCCGTCCGGGTCAGCTCCACTTGGCGGGCGCCCCGGGTGACCTCGCGCGTGGCGAGGTCCATGCGCAGATCGGCGAAGGTCAGGGCGTCCTCGTCCTCCGGTGTGCCCGCGCCCACGGCCGCCGCGTAGGAGCTGCGGCGCAGCAACGCGCGGATGCGGGCGAAGAGCTCGTCGAGTTCGAAGGGCTTGACCAGGTAGTCGTCGGCGCCCGCGTCGAGACCGGTCACCCGGTCGCCGACCGTGTCGCGGGCGGTGAGCATGAGGATCGGTGTCGTGTCGCCCGTGGCGCGGATGCGGCGCGCCGCCGTCAGGCCGTCCATGCGCGGCATCTGGATGTCGAGGACGACCAGGTCGGGCCGGTACGCCGCCGCCTTCTCCAGGGCGTCCGAGCCGTCGACCGCGACCGCCGTCCCGTACCCCTCGAAGGCGAGGCTGCGCTGGAGTGCTTCGCGCACCGCCGGCTCGTCGTCGACGATGAGGATGCGCTGGGGGTCACGGTCGCCGTCTGCGGGGCTCATGGGCAGGGGTCCTCGGGGGTGAAGGGACGGTCGGGGTGTTCTGATGCTCTCAGCCTCGCATGTCGGCGGGGCGGGCCGGGAGGAGCGGCGTCAGCCCCCTGAGGTGCTCCGACGCGCGGACCGGCGCCGGCCGGCGGCCCGCTCGGCGGCTCCGGCCGCGGCGGCCGGAGCCACCTCCGGTGCCCGTCGTGCCGGCGGGTGCAGTTCGTACGCCACCGCCAGCGCCGTCCCGACTCCCGCCGGGTCCGCACCCGGCTCCGCGTGCGCAACCTGCTGGATCATCGCCCTCTCCTCGGAACTCGGTGAAACTCGATCGCGGAAGGACTCAGTCGGTCGAACCGGCCCGCAGCTTCGCGAGGTCGGCCTTGACCGTGTTGATCGGGATGGCGAAGCCCAGGCCGACACTGCCCGCGTCGGAGGACGAGGAGGCCTGGCCGGTCGGCGAGTACATCGCGGAGTTGATGCCGACGATGTTGCCGTTCATGTCGATCAGGGCGCCGCCGGAGTTGCCCGGGTTGAGGGACGCGTCGGTCTGGAGCGCCTTGTACGTGGTGGTGTTGTTGCCGGTGTCGCCGTTGAACTGCCGACCGCCGAACTCGAAGGGCCACTGGTCGCCCTGACCCTGGCCCCACTGCTGCTGATCCTGGCCCTGGCCCTGGTTCTCCTCCGTCGGGACCGTGACGTCACGGTCGAGAGCGGAGATGATGCCGCTGGTGACGGTGCCGGACAGCCCCTCGGGGGAGCCGATCGCCACGACCTGGTCGCCGACCTGCACCCCGGCCGAGTCGCCGAGCGTCGCCGCCTTCATACCGGAGGCGTTCTCCAGCTTGATCAGCGCGAGGTCCTTCTTGCTGTCGGTGCCGACGACCTTGGCCGAGTACGTCTTGCCGTCGTCGGTCGTCACCTTGATCTGCGAGGCGCCGGCGATGACGTGGTTGTTGGTGATGATCTCGCCGCCGCTCGTGATGATCACGCCGGAGCCGGTGGAGGACCCTGCGTTGGAGGCGGCGTTGATCTCGACGATGCTGGGGCTGACCGCCTTCGCGACCCCGGCGACCGTGCCCTTCTGGCTGGACGGCACCACGGTGGTGCTGGTGGAGCTGGAGGCGACGGCGTCGTGGCCGGTCAGCTCCTGGATGCCGTAGGCGGTGCCGCCGCCTATCGCCGCTGCCACGATCGCCACGGCGGCGAGCAGGGCGACGGGGCCACGGGTGCGCTTCTTCGGAGCATGCGCCGGGGCGTACGCCGGCGGGGGCGGCCACTCGGGGTTCACCGGGGCCTGCTGCTGACCCTCGTAAGGGTTCTGGTACTCGCCACTGCGGTGGAAGCTCTCGGTCATGGCATCGAGCTTGTCGCCCGACCATGAGAGCTTCCTGAGTGCTTGCTGAGAAGCCCGACAGAACCTCGTATGCCCGATATAAGGACACCTCGGGAGGAGCGGAAGGGACCTTGGGCGGCAGTTACGCGCAGCCGCAGGAGTGCCGTACCACCAGCCGTGAGGGGAACACCTTCAGCCGCTCCCGCCGTGCCCCCGCGACCCGCAGGCCGTCGTCGAGTACGAGGTCCACCGCCGCCCGGGCCATCGCCGAGCGGTCGGAGGCCACCGTCGTCAGGGGCGGGTCGGCCAGCGCCGCCTCCTTGATGTCGTCGAAGCCGGCCACCGCCAGCTCGCCGGGGACGTCGATGCGCAGTTCGCGTGCCGCTCGCAGCAGGCCGATCGCCTGGTCGTCGGTCGAGCAGAAGATCGCGGGCGGGCGGTCGGGCCCGGAGAGGATCTTCAGGGCGGCCTGGTAGGCGTCGTAGCGGTTGTAGAGGGCCTCGAAGAGGCGGCCCTCCGTGGAGATCCCGGCGTCGTCCATCGCGCGGCGCCAGCCCTCGACGTGGTCGGAGACCGGGTCGCCGACCGCGGGCGTCTCCGCTATGCCGCCCATGCAGGCCACGTACTCGTAGCCGTGCTCCAGCAGGTGCCGCACGGCGAGCTCGGCACCGCCCAGGTCGTCGGTGACGACGGCGACGTCGTCGATGGCCTCGGGCCGCTCGTGCAGCAGTACGACCCGGGCGTCCCAGGCCTCGATCTCGGCGGCGGCCAGGTCGTTGAGCGCGTGGCTGACGAGGATCAGGCCGGAGACCCGCATCCCCAGGAAGGCGCGCAGGTAGTGGACCTCGCGCTCGCCCACGTAGTCCGTGTTGCCGACGAGCACCATCTTTCCGCGCTCGGAGGCGGCCTGCTCGACCGCGTGCGCCATCTCCCCGAAGAAGGGCTGGCGCGCGTCCGGGATGATCAGGCCTATGAGGTCCGTACGCCGGGACGCCATCGCCTGGGCCACCCGGTCGGGTCGGTACCCCAGTTCCTTGATCGCGGCGAGGACACGCTCGCGCGTGGCCGGGGCGACCGGCCGGGGTCCGTTGTTGATGACATAGCTGACCACGGCAGTGGAAGTCCCTGCCAGCCGCGCCACATCATCCCGAGTCACCTTGGCCACGCGCGGAGTCTACGCGGATATACCCATGCCGGGCAGGGCGTAAAGGAGGATCCGTACGATATCCCGACCGCCGTCCGCGGGCGCCGTCGTGGAGAGCGATGCCCGGGTCGGCGTCGGGATACGCCTCTTCACGCCTTGGCGCGGACCTCGGTGGCGTCCAGGGCGGCCGACTCGTCCGTCTTGTCCGTCTTCGCCTTGGTCGCCTTGGCCTTCGCCTCCTCGGCGGCGCGCTCCACCTTCTCCGGCGTAACGAATCGATAACCGACGTTCCGGACGGTGCCGATCAGCGACTCGTGCTCGGGGCCGAGCTTGGCGCGCAGCCGCCGGACGTGCACGTCGACCGTGCGCGTGCCGCCGAAGTAGTCGTAGCCCCACACCTCTTGGAGCAGCTGGGCGCGCGTGAAGACGCGGCCGGGGTGCTGCGCGAGGTACTTCAGGAGCTCGAACTCCTTGAAGGTGAGGTCGAGGACCCGGCCCTTGAGCTTGGCGGAGTACGTCGCCTCGTCGACCGACAGGTCGCCGTTGCGGATCTCCATCGGGGAGTCGTCGCTGACGATCTGCTGCCGGCCCATGGCGAGGCGCAGCCGCGCCTCGACCTCCGCGGGTCCGGCGGTGTCGAGCAGGACGTCGTCGATGCCCCAGTCGGCGGTGACGGCGGCGAGGCCGCCCTCGGTGACGACGAGGACGAGCGGGCAGCCCGGCCCGGTGGAGCGCAGCAGCTGGCACAGGCTGCGCACCTGCGGCAGGTCGCGCCGGCCGTCGACGAGGATGACGTCGGCGCCGGGGGTGTCGACGAGGGCGGGGCCCTCCGCGGGGGCCACACGCACGTTGTGCAGGAGCAGGCCGAGGGCGGGGAGCACCTCCGTCGACGGCTGGAGGGCATTGGTCAGGAGCAGCAGAGAACTCATATGTCTGGTTCCTCCTCGGTCCCTGCGAGGACACTTGTTGGCACAGCCAGCTCTGCGATCCCGAAGGCCCCGTACACCTGCGGTTTCCCGCGTTGTATACAACGCTTCCGAAAGCACAAAAGGACCCGGGGGCTACGCTGCCCGAGTCCTCTGCCCAGCAGAATAGCCCACATGAGCTCTGGTCCGGCAGGCCATGTGGCGCGTTCCACCGATCGTCCGAACTCCGAGACGGTCGCGGGAACGCCTGTGCGGACGCCGTCGAGGACGTTCCTGCGCGCGTCCGACGGTGTGACGATCGATGCCGTGTACGACCCGGGGACGGCTGTGTACGACACTTCCCGGACGCCTTCCGATCACCCCGTGTTCGTCGTCGCCCACGGCTTCACCGGGGCCGTGGACCGGCCGCACGTGCGGCGGGTGGCCCGGGCCTTCGCCCGCTACGGGGCCGTGGTGACCTTCTCCTTCCGGGGGCACGGCGCCTCCGGCGGGCGGTCGACGGTCGGGGACCGGGAGGTGCTCGACCTGGCGGCGGCCGTGCGGTGGGCACGGGAGCGCGGGCACGCGCGCGTGGGCACGGTCGGGTTCTCCATGGGGGGCTCGGTGGTGCTGCGGCACGCGGCGCTGCACCCGGAGCAGACCGGCGCGGTCGTGTCGGTGAGCGCGCCGGCCCGCTGGTACTACCGGGGGACCGCCCCGATGCGGCGGCTGCACTGGCTGGTGACGCGGCCCGAGGGCCGGGTGGTGAGCCGCTACGGATTCCGCACGCGCATCCACCACCGCGACTGGGATCCGGTCCCGCTCTCGCCGGTGGAGGCGGTGCCGAGGATCGCGCCCACGCCCCTGCTGATCGTGCACGGTGACGCCGACGGCTACTTTCCCGTCGACCATCCCCGCATGCTCGCCGCGGCCGCCGGTGACCAGGGCGAACTGTGGCTGGAGTCCGGGATGGGGCACGCCGAGCACGCGGCGAGCGACGAGTTGCTGGACCGGATCGGGGAGTGGGTCGCCGGCCGGGCGGGCTAGCCTGACGGGGTTCACCGTCGGGTGAGTCCGTTGTGAGTCCGTTGTGAGTCCGACGAGTTCGATGAGTCCGTTGCGACTGTGCGATTGAGGAAGCAGATGCCAAAGGTCACGGTGCGCTACTGGGCCGCCGCCAAGGCCGCGGCCGGGGTGGCCGAGGAGCCGTACGAGGCGGCCACGCTCGCCGAGGCGCTCGACGGAGTGCGCGAGCGGCACCCGGGCGAACTGGAGCGCGTCCTGCGACGCTGCTCGTTCCTCGTGGACGGCGCTCCCGTGGGCACCCGCGGACACGAGACGGTACGGCTGGCCGACGGCGGCACGGTCGAGGTGCTCCCGCCGTTCGCAGGAGGGTGACGATGACCGACCAGCCGTACGACGGTCACGAACCGCACGGACCCCAGGGACCCCAGGGCCCCTACGGGCAGCAGCCGCAGGGGTGGCCCGGGCAGGGGCACCCGGGGGATCAGGCGTGGCCCGGGCAGGGGCATCCTGGGGATCAGGGGTACCAGGGGTACCAGGGGTACGACGATCCCTACGCCGCGCAGCAGTACACGCAGCAGTGGCAGGGGCAGACGTGGGAGACGCAGACGCAGCGGCCGGTGTCCGCGCCGGCCGCTGCCGAGACCGCGTATCTGCCGCCGCAGGGACACGCGGCGCGCGCGGCTGCTCCTGCGTCCGCCGAGATTGCCGACGCCCCCGAGGCCGCTCCCGAGTACGGTCCCGCCACCGTCGGTGGGAACACGCGGGTCACGGACGCGCAGCGGGCGCGGGCGGAGGGGCGGTCGCCGATCATCGAGCCCGGGATGCAGCCGGCCGCGCTGACCGCGCTGCTGGGGCTGCTGATGGCCGGTGCGGCGGCGGTCGGGACGTACGCGCTGCTCGTGCCGCTGGTCGTCCTCCAGGCCGTCACCGCGGCGGGCTGGTTCCGGCTGAACGGGATGTGGCCGGCGCGCCAGGGCATCGCGCTGGGTTTCGCCGGGGCGCTGGCCGCGGATGCCGCGCTGCTCGCGTCGGACCGCTCGCCCGCGGCGATCCTGGGGACGCTGGGGGTGTGGGTGCTGCTCGCGCTGGTGCTGCAGCTGCGGTCGCACGCGGATCCCGACGAGCGGATGTACGGCCTGACGGCGACGGTCGCCGCATCGGCGCTGGCGATCGTGGCGGGCGGGTACCTCGCGGCCGGCACGGACGCGGTGACGGTGGGCGCGGTGGCCGTGGCGGTCGCGGTCCTGGCGCGTGCCGTGCCGCTGCCGACACCGGTGTCGGTGGTCGTGGCGCTGCTCGCCGCGGCGGGCGGTGGCGCCGCGGCCGGGGCGCTGACGGGCCTGGGCACGCCGGGCGCCCTGCTGGGCGCGGGCGCGGCGGTGTGCGCGCTGATCGGCCACCGGGTCGCGAGCTACGACTACCCGTCCCGCTTCGTCCACTTCACAGCGGGCGTCGCCCTGCCACTGGCGGCTGCCGCGCCGGTGGTCTACGTCCTGGGGCGGGCGCTGGTCTAGCTGTACTGCCCAGCCAGGGTGCCCGCGGCGGAATGTGGCCGGTTCGGCGGGGGCGCGCGCTCGCGCCTTCTCGCCGGGTGATGGGCCGGCGGCCGCTGGTGCGTCGCGGCAGATGCCGTAGCCGCCCCGGCCGCTGCCCCGGCCAGGCCCTCGCCGAGCAGCCGCACCTGTCACAGATGATCGACAAACTCCCGATCCCCACCCGGCACGGAGTTACCCTCACGCAAGGGACGGCCACCCGGTCGTCGAGGGACGCCGTCACAACCGCCTAGGTGGGGGATACACCGCATGCGCGCACTGCGAATACTGCTGATCTTCGTCGTGGTCCTGGGCGGACTCTTCGTGATCGCCGACCGGGTCGCGGTCAACTTCGCCGAGGGCGAGGCCGCCGACCGCCTGAAGGCGACGGAGAACCTCTCGGCCACCCCCGACGTGTCGATCAAGGGCTTCCCGTTCCTCACCCAGGTCGCCGGCGGCTCCCTCGACGACATCGAGGTCGGCATCAAGGACTTCGAGGCGGCCGCGGGCAACGGCGACCAGAAGATCCGTATCGACGACCTCCAGGCCGACATGAAGGGCGTCGAGTTCTCCGGCGACTACAGCTCCGCCACCGCCACCAGCGCCACCGGCACGGCGGCCATCGCCTACGACGAGCTGCTGAAGACCGCGAAGTCCGAGCCCACCCAGGTCGCCCCGGGCGTGACCGCCAACGTCGTCGGCCTCTCCGACGGCGGCAACGGCAAGATCAAGGTCACCGTCGAGGCCACCGTCCTCGGCACCAAGCTGCCCGAGCCGGTCTCCGTGCTCAGCACGGTGACGGTGGTCGACGGCGACACCGTGCGGGTGAAGGCCGACGGCCTGCCCAAGTTCGCCGGTGTCGACCTCGCCGAGAACCGGGTCCGCTCCGTCACCGACTTCCAGCAGAAGATCGACGGCCTCCCCGGCGGCATCCGGCTGGACAAGGTCCAGGCCGCCCCGAACGGCGTCGAGGTCACCGTGAAGGGTTCCGACGTCCGGCTCGCCGGGTAGGAACGCGCACGGCGGACCCGACCGGCGCTGTCCGGTAGGCGAGACGGCGATGTCCGCAGCGTAGAGGTGACGGGGACACAGTCGGCCGGAGGGCTTGCCGCGGGTGTCCTGACGCGCCGCTGATCCCATATTGCGGATCATCCTGTCTCACTATGCGACACACCGGTGACACGTCCGCCCTGCCGTCCCTACGATCGACGGCATGAAGCGACAGGCGGATCTCACGAAGCGGCGGGCAGTAGACCTGTGCCGCGTCGCCGCCATGCTCTGTCGCACCTTCTGAGCGACCGCGTCGGCCCGCAGCGCCGGCGCGCGCATCCCCGCCGCCCTGCATCAAGGGCACCCGTGCGCCGCCCCCGTCATGGGCCGCGCGCCCTGCAGACCTCGCACGCCCCGCCGCAACTGCCCCGGAGGAGAAAGAGCATGAGCCGCAGCGACGTCCTGGTCGACGCCGATTGGCTCCAGGAGCACCTGGACGACCCGACCATCGCCATCGTCGAGGTGGACGAGGACACGTCCGCCTACGAGAAGAACCACATCAAGAACGCCATCCGGATCGACTGGACCAAGGACCTGCAGGACCCGGTCCGCCGTGACTTCGTCGACCAGGAGGGCTTCGAGAAGCTCCTGTCCGACAAGGGGATCGGCAACGACCACACCGTGGTCCTCTACGGCGGCAACAACAACTGGTTCGCCTCGTACGCGTACTGGTACTTCAAGCTGTACGGCCACGAGAACGTCAAGCTTCTCGACGGCGGCCGCAAGAAGTGGGAGCTCGACGCCCGCGAGCTGGTCGTCGGCGACGAGGTGCCCGAGCGTCCGAAGACGGACTACAAGGCCAAGGCCCAGGACACGTCCATCCGTGCCTTCCGGGACGACGTCGTCGCGGCCATCGGTGCGCAGAACCTGGTCGACGTGCGCTCGCCCGACGAGTTCTCCGGCAAGCTGCTCGCCCCGGCCCACCTGCCGCAGGAGCAGTCCCAGCGCCCCGGCCACGTGCCGAGCGCCCGCAACATCCCGTGGTCCAAGAACGCCAACGACGACGGCACCTTCAAGTCGGACGAGGAGCTCAAGGCCCTCTACGAGGAGGAGAGCGTCGACCTGGCCAAGGACACCATCGCCTACTGCCGCATCGGTGAGCGCTCCGCGCTGACCTGGTTCGTGCTGCACGAGCTGCTCGGTGTGGAGAACGTCAAGAACTACGACGGCTCCTGGACCGAGTACGGCTCCCTGGTGGGCGTGCCGATCGAGCTCGGCGCCAACAAGTAAGCAACCCCGACCGACCTTTCCAGACCTCTTCAGGAGTACGACATGTGCGGTGCGAAGGCCGGCGGCCCCGACGCCTCGACGATCAAGCCCGGTGAGACCACGATCCAGGGCCAGGTGACCAGGGACGGCGAGCCCGTGGTCGGCTACGTCCGTCTGCTGGACTCGACCGGCGAGTTCACGGCCGAGGTGCCGACCTCGGCGACCGGACAGTTCCGCTTCTACGCGGCCGAGGGCACCTGGACCGTCCGCGCCCTCGTGCCCGGCGCCACCGCCGACCGCACGGTCGTCGCCCAGAAGGGCGGCCTGGCGGAGGTCGCCATCGCCGTCTGACGGCGATAGCGCCAAGAGGGGCCGCACCCCACGGGTTGGACGCCTGGGGTGCGGCCCCTTCGGCATACCCGGATCTACGCTGGGTGTATGTACGCACGACGGCGGCGGACGTACTTCGCGATGATGGGCGGCTGCATCGCCCTCTTCGTTCTGGCCTGGGGTGTCGTGAGGCTGTGGTCGATGCCGGTGGCCGTGGGCATGTGTGTGGTGGCCATGGTGATCCCGCCCGTCGCCGCGATGGTCGCGAACCGGCGGGGGCCGGACGACCGCTGGTGGGACGACCCGTCCGGGGACCCGCAGTCCGACGAGTGGTGGGACGAGCTGGACGGCAAGAAGCGGCCGCGATGAAGGGCGTCTTCTCGCCCGCGCCGGGTATCCCGGTCCCATGAGACTGACAGCGGCGGTTCTGGACGCGCCGAACGCCCGGGAGCTGGCGGGCTTCTATCTGCGGCTGTTGCCCGGCTGGGGCGTCTGGCGGGGCGAGGACGGCCCGGACTGGGTGCACATCCGGCCGCCCGACGGCGGTACGGGGCTGTCCTTCCAGACCGAGCCCGCCTATGTGCCGCCCCGCTGGCCGAGCGGCCCGGACCGGCAGCAGATGATGGTCCACCTCGACATCGAGGTCGACGACCTGGAGCGGGAGACCGCGAGGGCTATCGCCGAGGGGGCGCGTCTGGCGGGGTTCCAGCCGCAGGCCGGTGTCCGGGTGCTCCTGGACCCGGCGGGCCATCCGTTCTGCCTCTACACGGAGCCGTCTCAGTAGACGAGCGCCTGGGCCTCGTCCGCCATCGCCTCCTGGACGAAGACCTGGGCGCCCGCGATCCGCACGCCCTCGATGACGTCCTGCTCCGAGATCTCTCGGCGGGCCGCGCACTGCGTGCACAGGGTGACGCGGCCGGCCGCCAGGACCGAGTCGAGCAGGTCGGGAAGGGGCGCCGCGTGCGGCAGCTCGAACTCGGCGGCGCGGCCGGGGAGGGCGAACCAGGCGGACTCGCCGGTCAGCCACAGGGAGACGTCGACGCCGCTCGCGACGGCCACCGCCGCCACCGTGAACGCCTGGGAGCACCGCTCGGGGGCGTCCGCCCCCGCCGTCACCTTGATCACCAGCTTCTTCGCCATAGCCGGAATCGTAGTGCCGAAGGCGCCCGCGTAAGCTGGCCTCGGCCCTGTGCACCCATTCGCACCCCGCTCAAGGAGCACCCCGTGGAGCTTTTCTTCGAAATCCTGTTGGTCCTGGTCGCCGTCGGCGTCCTCGCCTTCGCCGGACTGACCGTGAAGAAGCTGTACCAGGGCCAGCGCTGATCCCCGTCTAGGAAGTTCTGATGATCGAGATCCCGTCCGACCTCCACAAGGACCTCGTCCCGCTCGCCTTCCTGCTCGGTGACTGGGCGGGTGCCGGTGTGCACGACTTCCCCGGCTCCGAGAAGTGCAACTTCGGTCAGGAGGTCGCCTTCACCCACGACGGCCGGGACTTCCTGGAGTACCGGTCCCACAGCTGGGTCCTGGACAAGGACGGCAACAAGGTCCGTCCGCTGGAGTCCGAGCACGGCTACTGGCGCGTCGACGCCGACCGCAAGGTCGAGGTGACGATGACCCGCGACGACGGCGTCATCGAGATCTGGTACGGCGAGCTGGCCGACAAGAAGCCGCAGATCGACCTCGTGACGGACGCGGTGGCCCGCACGGCCGCCTCCCAGCCCTACACCGGCGGCAAGCGGCTGTACGGCTACGTCAAGAGCGACCTGATGTGGGTCGGCGAGAAGCAGACCCCCGAGGTCGAGCTGCGCCCCTACATGTCGGCGCACCTGAAGAAGGTCGTCACGCCGGAGGAGGTCGAGCGCTGGGCCAAGGCCCTGCCCGACGACATGCCGGACGACGGCATCGCCTTCTTCAAGTAGCCGGACGCCTTGCTCGTCCGGTCCGGGGCGAGTCGTCCTAGACTCTTGGGTGTGGTGAGCACCGACTGGAAGAGCGATCTGCGGCAGCGCGGCTACCGGCTGACCCCGCAGCGGCAACTCGTGCTCGAAGCCGTGGACACCCTGGAGCACGCGACCCCCGACGACATCCTCGTGGAAGTGCGGAAGACGGCGTCGGGGGTCAACATTTCCACGGTGTACCGGACGCTGGAGCTCCTGGAGGAGCTCGGCCTGGTCAGTCACGCGCATCTGGGGCACGGGGCGCCGACGTACCACCTCGCGGACCGGCATCACCACCTCCACCTGGTCTGCCGGGACTGCCAGAACGTGATCGAGGCGGATGTGTCCGTGGCCGCCGAGTTCACCGCGAAGCTGCGGCAGACCTTCGGGTTCGACACCGACATGAAGCACTTCGCGATCTTCGGCCGGTGCGAGGACTGCACGCTCAAGGCTTCAACTACCGAGTCGTAGGCTTACGGACATGAAGAGCCCCCTGCTGACCCTGCCCGGCGCCGTCCCCGCCGAGGGCGTGGACGAAGGCGTCGCCGCCCACTACGGCGATCTGTTCCGTGAGCAGCGCGCCCTGGCCGCCGGCACCGGATTCGTGGACCTCTCGCACCGGGGGGTCGTCACCGTCACCGGCGACGACCGGCTGGCGTGGCTGCACCTGCTCCTCACCCAGCACGTCAGCGACCTCCCGGCGGGCCGGGCCACCGAGGCGCTGATCCTCTCCGCCAACGGCCACATCGAGCACGCCCTGTACCTCGTCGACGACGGCGAGACGGTCTGGGCGCACGTGGAGCCGGACACCCAGGAGGCGCTGATCGCCTACCTGGAGTCGATGAGGTTCTTCTACCGGGTCGAGGTCGCCGACCGGACGGCCGACATCGCGGTCGTGCACCTGCCGGCCGGCTCCATCGCCGAGGTCCCCGAGAACGTCGTCGTACGGGAGACGCCGCACGGCCGGGACCTGTTCCTGCCGCGCGCCGAGCTGGAGGCGTACGCCGAGCAGGCCGGGCCGCCCGCCGGGATCCTGGCCTACGAGGCGCTGCGCGTGGAGCAGCACCGGCCCCGGCTCGGTTTCGAGACCGACCACCGCACCATCCCGCACGAGCTGGGCTGGATCGGCTCGGCGGTGCATCTGCAGAAGGGCTGCTACCGGGGCCAGGAGACGGTCGCCCGGGTGCACAACCTGGGCAAGCCGCCGCGCCGGCTGGTCTTCCTGCACCTGGACGGCAGCGAGGTCCACCTGCCCGCCGCCGGCACCGAGATCCGGCTCGCGGACGACGGCCCCGACGGCCGGAAGATCGGCTTCATCACGACCTCCGCGCGCCACCACGAACTCGGCCCGGTCGCCCTCGCCCTCGTGAAGCGGAACGTGGCCGTGGACGCCCCGCTGGTGGCGGGGGACACGGCCGCGGCCCAGGAAGTCGTCGTCGAGCCGTAAGACTTGTAGACCTTTCGGGTCAGATTTCGATCAGCACGGTGAACGGGCCGTCGTTCGTCAGTGATACACGCATCGCCGCTCCGAAGCGGCCCGTGGCCACCGTCGCGCCCAGCGAGCGCAACCGGGCGACCACCTCGTCCACGAGGGGCTCGGCGACATCGCCCGGAGCGGCGGCGTTCCAGGTGGGGCGGCGGCCCTTGCGGGCGTCTCCGTAGAGGGTGAACTGGCTGATCACCAGCAGCGGGGCGTCGATGTCGCTGCAGGACTTCTCGTCGTGCAGCATGCGGACCGACCACAGCTTGCGGGCCAGCTGGGCCGCCTTCTCCTTGGTGTCCTCGTGGGTGACGCCGACGAGGACGCACAGCCCCTCGCCCTCGATCGCCCCCACGGTCTCGCCGTCCACGACGACGCTCGCGCCGTCCACCCTCTGCACCACAGCTCGCATACGTCCATCATGCAGGGCGGTGACATACGCGCCGCAGGAGGTCCGCGCATGGCCCGAAAGAGTGGTTTGCTCGGGCGCCAACAGGCAGCGCACGGCCGTATTTTGCTGCTTAACCGCCCAACTGGGGTCGATCGGGGGCACTCGTTCCCATAGCGGCTACTTGGGGTGGCACCATGCATTCACACACCGGTCGAGGGGACGGTCGAGGCATATGAGCACATCAGGCACCGGGCAGCACCCGGGGGTCGTTTGGCCGGCATACATGGGGGTCGGGACGTCGGAGTACCACCGGCCGCCCACACAGCGTACGGACAGCCCGCGGCTGCCCTCGGACGCTCCCGAGCACGATCTGACCGCGCTGAACATGCCCGAACTGCGCACGCTGCGCCGCGAGGCCCAGCGCGACGAGGCCGACCTCAGCTACCTGCGGCGGCTGCTCCAGGGCCGGATCGACATTCTGCGGGCGGAGCTGGCGCGGCGTACGCCGGTGGGGCCGGCGTCCGTCGCAGCGCCCGCGGACGCGTCCGTCGTCGAGCGGCTCGCGGAGATCCTGCGGGACGCCCCGGCCCGGCACCGCTCCTCCGCCCGGCACGTGACCCTGGGCATTCCGCAGGGAGAGGAGTACCGGCGGCTGGCCACGGAGATGCTCGCCGAGGTCGAGCTTTCCGACCTGGGTGCGCGCACGGACCTGGAGCTGAACACGGGGATCGGGCGGCTCGTGCGCTACGAGCAGCAGGTCTCCCGGCGCCGCCGGCGGCTCCAGCGCACGGCCGACGAGTGCAGCGCGGAGATCGCGCGCCGGTACCGCGAGGGCGAGGCGCAGGTGGACGACCTGCTGGTGTGAGCCGCCCCGAGAGGCCCGGGGAGGGGCCGGTCGGATATCGACGCGACACCGACCGGCCCTCCGCCTAGCGTGAGCCCATGACCTCCGCCCCACGTGCCGACGGCATCGACGTACGGCCCATCACCGAAGGCGAGTTCGCGGACTGGCTGCGTGCCGTGAACACCGGCTTCCTGCGGGTGCCCGCCCTGTCCGAGGAGGAGGTCGAGGAGCGCCGCGAGCGGTTCGTCCCGGGCCGTTACCTCGGCGCCTTCGACGGCGGCCGGTGCGTGGCGACCCTCCGGTCCTTCGATCAGGAACTGACGGTCGTGGGCGGGGAGAGGGTCGCGGCCGACGCCGTCTCGGGCGTCACCGTCCACCCCACCCACCGCCGCCGGGGACTGCTCAGCCGGATGATGGCGCGGGACCTGGCCGCCGCGAGCGACCGCGGGGACGTCGTCGCGACGCTGATCGCCGCCGAGTACCCGATCTACGGCCGGTACGGCTTCGGACCCGCGACCTGGATGTCCGAGTGGACGGTCGACGTGCCGCGCGCCGGTCTGGACGCGCGCTGGGCGGGCCCGGCGGACGGCGGGCGGATCGATCTGGTGGACGGCGAGGACGTCCGCAAGCTCGGTCCGGACCTCCACGCGCGGCTGTGCCGTGTCCAGCCCGGCGCGATCGACCGCGACGAGCTGTGGTGGAAGTGGAACACCGGTGCCCGACGGGCCGACCCCTCCTGGAAGCAGCCCTTCTTCTCCGTGTACCGCTCGGCGTCCGGCGAGGTCGAGGGCATGGTGGCCTACGACGTCGACGACAACTGGGGCGATGCCAAGCAGCCGTCGAACACGGCGACGGTGAGGTGGCTGATCGGCGTGACGCCGGCCGCGGAGCGTGCCCTGTGGCGCTACCTCTGCTCCACCGACTGGGTCGTGAGGGTCAAGAGCGGCTGGCGGGCCCCCGACGACCTGCTGCCGTTCTTCCTGCCCGATCCGCGGGCGGCCGGCATCACCACGCAGTCGGACTGGCTGTGGGTGCGGATCCTGGACGTCGAACGGGCCCTGCAGGCGCGGACGTACGAGGGGGAGGGGTCGCTGGTCCTGGAGGTCACCGGCGTGGACGGGCTGACCGGCGGGCGGTACCGGCTGGAGACCTCGCCCGAGGGGGCGTCCTGCAGGCCGACCACTCGGAGCGCGGAACTCACCCTGGGAATCGGCGACTTGGCGGCGCTCTGGCTCGGGGACGAGTCGGCGGTGCGGCTGACGGCGCTGGGGCGGGTCCGGGAAGAACGAGTGGGCGCCGCCCGGAAGGCCGACGCCCTGCTGCGTACGTCCAGGCGGCCTTGGTGCCCGGACATGTTCTGAAGCCGCTCCCTTCTGCCGGCGGACAGGGACGCGCATCCGTAGCGAGCTGTTCGGTTGTGGTTGTTGTGCGGTGTTGCTCCGGCCGAGCGGGGCTCCCGGCTCCCCTCCGGAAGGGAGTCCCGTGGCGATGTCGCGACGGCCAACCGCCTGAAGGTACGGCCATGTCGCAGAAGTTGGCGACCAACTTCACTGTACTTATCTCCGCTTGGAAGCGGCTCATAACCACCTTTCCCTGAACTGCCGCAAGATGGCGGGAAGTTGTAGTGTGCAGTTGTGGACCCGGAACACGACTCCGTCAGTGGACGGAAGAGGTCGCAACGGCCACAGAGGACACATCACGAGGTGGCCGACGAACTGCGCGCCCGGATCAGGTCAGGGGCGCTGCGGCCGGGTGAACGCATGCCCACCCAGGCCCAGCTGGCCCAGGAGTTCGGGGTCGAGCGCGGTACGGTGCGCCAGGCGCTGCGCACCCTGCAGTCCGAGCAGTTGCTCACCAACGTTTCCAAGGGCAGCCCGGCGACCGTGGCCCCCGACCCCGTCAGGGCGCTGACCGGCCCCGAAGCCCCGCCACTGCCCACGACGGTGGCCCTCGCGCCCCGGATCGCGGCGGCTTTCGCGGCCGAGCACGTCGAGATCGACGCCGTCTGCCTGACCTCCGTCTCCCTGACGCTCGCCATCGGTGAGCCGCTGCGGCACATTCACGCGGGGCGGCTGAAACCGGCCAAGGTCGACGTCCGGGTGCTGCTGCCGAGCCGGGACATCGACCTCGCCTTCCCGGTGCCGGTCGAGGTGCGCGGTGACGACTGGGTGCACGAGCGGTGGCTGGCCATGCGCAATGCCCAGGGGCAGGTCCTTCAGCACAACCTGCTGGCCTTGCGCTCCACCCACGGCATCGACGTCCGCGTCAGGTTCCGCGCGCTGCCCTTCACGCCGCCGGTGAAGCTGTACCTGCTCAACGGCACGGAGGCGCTGTTCGCGTACTACACGCTGGCGCGCCGGGAAGCCGAGATCGACCACGAGCACCTGGAGATGTACGACGTGCAGGGCACCCGGTCGATGCTGTTCTCCTTCCAGCAGGGCCCCGGCCTGCGCGACACGACGTTCGTGGAGCAGTCACACCTGTGGTTCAACGCACTGTGGGAGACGATCAGTTCGGAGCTGGTGCTCACGAGCTGACGTCTCCCGCGGTGGTCTGTCGGGGGCGCCGCTGTGACTCATCGGGCGGGTGCCGTCATCAGCAGCGCGAGCACGACGGCTCCCGCGGAGCTGACCGCCGGGCTCTTGGCCTTGATCCCCACGGTGAGCAGGAGCAGGCCGACGATGCCGGCCGGACCGTACTTCCACTGGACGAACTGCTCGAAGGCGACGACGAGGAACGCGGAGAGAAGGGCGAGGGCAGGCATGGTCTTTCCCCCTTCGGGCTACCTGGGCGGGAGGGCGAGGGACGAACTTCGGAAGCAGAACTTCCGCCAACTCCATGAAGTTGGCAACCAACTTCGATTAAGTTGTCCCCACTTGGCCCCTACTCATAAACAACTTTCAAACAACTCCCGCCAGATGAGGCAGAGTTGTAGCGTTTGGTCGTGACCCGGGAGAACGTGGCAGTGAACGGCAGCAGCAGAAGGGCCTCGCCCCAGGAAATCGCCGACATCCTGCGGGAACGCATCCGTGCCGGTGAGCTCAAGGCGGGCGACCGCCTGCCCACCCAGGCCGAACTCGCCGAGGAGTTCGGCGTGGAACGCGGCGCCGTCCGCCAGGCCCTGCGGGCACTCCAGGAGGACGGTCTTCTCACCGACGTCAGCAAGGGCAGCCCGCCGAGGATCGCCGCACCGGCTCCGGCCCGGGGCGAGCCCCAGCCGACCATGGTCGGACTGGCGCCACGGCTGACCGATGCGTTCTCGGCGAAGACCGTCCGCGTCGATGTCGTCTGCCACACCGCGGAGACGCTGATGGTCGCCCTCGGCGAGCCGCTTCGGCTGATCCACGAGGGCCGTATCCGCCCCGAGTCGATCGACGTCCGCATCCTGGTCCCCTCGCGGGACATCGAACTGGCCTTCCCGGTCCCGGTCGAGGCCCACGGCGACGACAACCCGGTCCACCAGCGCTGGCTGACCATGCGCAACGCCCAGGGCCAGGTCCTTCAGCACAACCTGCTGGCCCTGCGCTCCACCCACGGCATGGACGTCCGGGTCCGCTTCCGCGCGCTGCCCTTCACCCCGCCGGTGAAGCTGTACCTCCTCAACGAGGAGGAGGCGCTGATGGGTTACTACATGCTGACCAGACGCGAGGAGGAGTGGGAGAGCCGGACCCTGGACATGTACGACGTCCTCGGTTCGAAGTCCCTCCTCTTCTCCTTCGTTCGGCGAGCGGGCCGGCGGGACGCGGCGTTCGTGGAGGAATCCCAGAAGTGGTTCAACGCCCTCTGGGAAACCATCACCACGGACCTGACACTCTCCTAGTGACTTCTGATACGACGCAGACCGGTTCCGTGACGGTCGAGACCGAGAATGATCCGCACGGACTCCGCAATCTGATCAGACATGCCCGTGTCGTGCTGTGGGACTTCGACGGACCCATCTGCCGCCTGTTCGCCGGGCACTCGGCCGAGCGAGTCGCCGACGACCTGGTGTCCTGGCTGGAGGGCCGCGGCCTGCACGGCCTGCTCACGGAGACCGAGCGCGAGTCCCTCGACCCGCAGGTGGTCCTGCGGGCCGTGGATCGCCGTCATCCCGGCAGCGACCTCGCCGCCGAACTGGAGGAACGCCTCACCCAGGAGGAACTGCGGGCCGCGTCCTCGGCCATGCCGACCGCGTACGCGGACCCGCTGATCCGCACATGGACGGCGGTGGGGGCCCGACCGGCGATCACCACGAACAACTCGCCCCGCGCGGCCCGCAAGTACCTCGCCGGCCGCGGCCTCGTCGACTGCTTCGCGCCCCACCTCTACGGCCGGACCCGGGAACTGCGTCACCTGAAGCCGGATCCGTACTGCCTGACCAAGGCACTGAGCGCGATGGGCGCCGCTCCGGCCGATGCCCTGATGATCGGCGACACGCCCTCCGACCACGAGGCGGCGAGGCACGCGGGAGTGCCGTTCCTGGGCTACGCGCGTGACGAGGACAAGGCCAAGCTCCTGAAGGCGGCCGGGGCGGACACGGTCATCGAGTCCCTGGAGCCGCTGCTGGCGCTGCTGCGCGGGTGAGCGAGCCCCCGGTCTGCGACCAAAAGGGTCGAGGGGCTGCTGGACGGTGACCCGGACCGCCGTGAGCAGCGAAAACGTGCCGGGGAGGCGTGAGGGGACCACGGGACGTCCGGGTGTAGCATTCCGGCACCGCGCAGCGATGAGTCACGCGCTCGTCCTCGACCGTATGGCAAGAGGTCAACCGGCCGGCCGACGAACGAGTTCGCGCAGTCTCATGCAGATGGGTGTCACCCACCCGTGATGGCTCACTCCGCCATGCGCGGTGTCGGCCGCGAACCTACCGTTTGCCATACCGTCCTCCCTTCTCGCACTTCCGGAGCGGCCCGTGGGCGCACCCCCTCTTCCCCGTCCACTTCTCGGGGAACGCGCCGCGCACGACGCCGCCTGCCGGGCCTTCGTGAAAATGGCCGCCGAGCTGGGTCAGGAGACCAGCGGCCACCACAACCGGAACTACGTCCTTCCGCTGACGGAGGGCATGGCACGGCTGCTCGGCCGGGAGGCGGGGACGCCCGTGACCGTCCGGATCCGGCGTCCGGACGCGCTGCGCGTGGTCATCCGGACCTGGCAGAACGAGGGGGAGATCCTCGACGCCGTCCGAGGGGTCCTGCCGCACGCGCCGGAGTGTCTGGTCGAGCGGGACGACTTCGCGATCCACAGCCATGTGGAGGGCGTGCCCCTCTCCAGCGTCTGCGACAACGGCAAGCCCGTCGACTCCCTGCTCATCAAGGCGCTGGCCGGTCTGCTCGCCCGGACGGCCCAGGTGCGGCGTGGTGCCCTGCCCGCCCTGCCCCGCGGCTGGCCCCGCAACGACATGGACAGCCGGGGCTTCCTGCGGACGCTGGGCAGGCTGGCCGACCAGCAGATCAGGCAGCCCAACCGGGTTTCTTTCGGCGGGTTGTTCGCCGCGCTGGGAATTCCCGAGGACGCGCTCGCCGAACTGGCCGGGCGGGTCCCCGCCATGGCACGGCGGCCGTACAGCCTGCTCCACTCCGACCTGCACCGCGACAACGTGATCGTGCCGTACGCGGGCGACCCGCCCCTCGTCTGCGTCGACTGGGAGCTGGCGACGTACGGCGACCCGTTGCACGACCTCGCGACGCACCTCGTCCGCATGCGGTACCCGGCGCACCAGTGGGCCGAGGTGGTCGACGCGTGGGCCGAGGCCATGCAGGAGGTCCGTCCGGCCGCCGTCAACGGCCTGGCCAAGGATCTGCGGTACTACCTGGCCTTCGAACGGGCCCAGTCGGTCTTCCCGGACGTGATGCGGGCCGCCCGGTCCCTGGAGGAATCGTTCACGCAGACGAGCCTGGACGAGGCGGCGGCCGAGGTGCGGCGGGCCCTCGACACCGCGGCGGAACCACTGCGGCTCGTCAGCGTGCCGCGCGAGGGCGAGATCCGGCGGGCCCTCTTCCGGTGGCTGGTGTCCCGTATGAACGGTGACATCAGCGGCCGGGCCTGGATCGCCGACGCCTTCGAGTGGCGGCCCGACCGGCGTGTTCCGGAGCGCTCCGACTTCCCGCCCGCCGCGATCCGGGAGGCCCTGCTGGCCGAGGGAGCCGCCCCGGCGGGCAGGGTGTTCAAGGGGACCGCACACCTGAACACCGTGGTGCAGGTGCCGGGCGCCGGCTCTCCCGTGGTCGTACGGCGGAAGCTGCCCGAGGTGTGCCGGCGGGAGCGCGGCTTCCTCAGCGAGCACGCCGTGCTGCGCGCGATCGAGGAATCGTCCGTCGAGGTGGCGGCGCCGAGGGTGCTCGCACTGGGCGAGACCTTCCAGAGCGACACCATCGCCATCCACACGTACGTCGGACCGCGGGACGTCGACCGGCCCCCCGAGCACCCCGTCCACGGCCTGCTGCCGCACGAGGCGGACGCTCTGGTGGACCAGCTGTGCGCCCTGACGGACGTCAGGTACGAGCAGGTCGACCCGACCGCTGGTGAGGGCGCGTTCCACCGCTGGCTGCGGGACCAGCTCATCTCCCTCGTACGGGACCTGCCGAGGGAGTCGCAGCAACTGGCCCGGCATCTGGGACTGCCCGACGCGGACCGGTTGCGGCTGATCCTCGACCGGCACGAGGTGAGCCACCGGAAGCCCGCCCTGCTGCACGGCGACCTGAACCCCTGGAACCTCGTCCGCCGCGACGACCACCTGGCCGTGACCATCATCGACTGGGAGATGGCCGTGGTCGGCGACCCCCTCTACGACCTCGTCCGGCACATGCACCTCACGCCCACGCGGCCGGAGATCCGGGACCGTATGTTCCGCCGCTGGGAGCGCCGGCTGCCCGCCGAGTACACCCGCTACTGGCACCAGGACTGGCGGGTGTACCGCCGGCTGGAGATCGTGCGCTCCGCCTACGTCGACCTGGACCGCATCGTGACCGGCGCCGGCCTGGACGCCCCGAACGTCCGGCGGGCCGTGGACTCCTACGCGGTGACGCTGGCGGTCGCCACGGGCTCGCTCGGTCTCCCGGTCCGTTCCGCGGCGAATCCGCATCTCACCCGGGCCCTGGCCCTGCCCCGGGCCGCTTCCGTCCTCCCCCGCTCTGCGTAGGCTCGCCGCATGAGGGAGACGGACACGAACGGGCCCGGCCTGCGTGAGCGCAAGAAGCAGCGGATGTACCAAGTGGTGTCGGACATCGCCATCCGGCTCTTCATGGAGAAGGGGTTCGACGCGGTGTCCGTCGCCGAGGTGGCCGCTGCGGCGGAGATCTCCAAGCCGACGCTGTTCCGGTACTTCCCGGCCAAGGAGGATCTGGTGCTGCACCGGATCGCCGACCACGAGGGGGAGGCCGCGCGGGTGGTGGCGGAGGCGGAGGAACCGCCCGTGGAGGCGTTGCGGCGGCACTTCCTGGAGGGTCTGGAGCGGGGGGACCCGGTGACCGGGCTCAACGACCACCCGGGCGTGCTCGCCTTTCACGCGCTGCTCTACGGGACGCCCGCCCTGGTCGCCCGGGCCCACACGCATCAGCAGCGGTCGGAGGCCGCGCTCGCCGAGGTGCTCGGGGGTGACCTGGACGCACGGCTCGCCGCCGGGCAGATCATGGCCGTGCTGCGGGTGCTCGCGCTGGAGAACTGGCGGCGGATCGCGGCCGGGCAGCGGGTGGCGGACGTGCGGCCGGACGCGGTGGCCGCGGCGGAGCGGGCGTTCGGACGGCTGGCCGGTGGAATGCCGCCGCACCTCAGGAGCGGTCGACCTGGCGTGACTCGGTAATAAATTTAACTCGGTTACCTTTTTGGCGTACGCTCGGTCGCATGACCTCGACCGAGCCCGCCCTCCAGCACGTCCTCGACCAGGAACGCGCCCATCACGAGCGCTGCCGGGCCGCCCTCGCCGCCATGGTCGAGGGCGCCGGTGAGCAGGTCGTCATCGGGGAGGACGTCTCCGCGTCCGGGGCCGATGCCGAAGTCCTCGGGTACCGGTTGCGCAGCCGGGACAAGGCGCTGCGGGAGCTGCCCGAGGGGCCGTTGTTCTTCGGGGCCCTGCGGGGCGTGGACGGGCAGTTGCACATCGGGCGGCTGCGGATCTCCGAGCATCCGGCCGAACCGCCCCTCGTCGTCGACTGGCGGGCACCCGTCTCGCGTGCCTTCTACCAGGCCTCGGCCCGTGACCCGCGGGACGTCGCCGTGCGCCGGAGGTTCGGCTGGGCGCCCGGCAGCCGGGGCGACTCCGGCGACCTCACCGGGCTGGAGGACGAGCACCTGGAGCAGGGGGACACCCGGACCAGCGCGATCGTCGCCCGGGAGATCGAACGGCCCCGCGTCGGGCCGATGCGGGACATCGCCGCGACCATCCAGCCCGAGCAGGACGACCTCGTACGCGGGGACCTGGCGGTGTCGGTGTGCGTGCAGGGCGCGCCCGGCACCGGCAAGACCGCCGTCGGCCTGCACCGGGCCGCGTATCTGCTCTACACCCACCCGCAGCGCATCCGGCGCGGCGGCCTGCTGATCCTCGGGCCCAACCGCACCTTCCTGTCGTACATCGCCGAGGTCCTGCCCGCCCTCGGCGAGACCGGGGTGCGGCAGTCGACGCTGGGGGAGGAGATCGCGCGCTGCCCGGTCCGGGGTGCCGACGACGAGCGGGCCGCCGTCGTCAAGCACGACGCCCGGATGGCCGAGGTGCTGCGGCGGGCGCTGTACGCGCGCGTGCGCCCCGAGGGGGCCGGCTCGCTGGCCGTGCCCGACGGGTCGTACCGGTGGCGCGTGCCGGAGGCGGAACTGGCGCGGATCGTGGCCGGAGTCCGGGAGGAGGAGCCGCCGTACGGGGTGGGGCGGGAGCGGGTACGGGCGCGGATCGTGCGCGGCCTGCGCGAGCAGGCCGAGCGGCGGGCCGGTCCGCCCACCAGCGCCTGGGTGCGCCGGGTCGAACGGGCGCGACCCGTGTCCGCGTACGTCGACGCCGTCTGGCCACGGGTGCGGCCCGAGGAGGTGGTGGCGGGACTGCTCGGCGACCCGGGGGCGTTGGCGAGCGCCGCCGAGGGACTGCTCGATGCCGGTGAGCAGCGGGCGCTGCTGTGGCGCGAGCCGCCCCGGTCGTGGAAGTCGGCCCGGTGGTCGGCCGCCGATCTGGTGCTGCTCGACGAGGTGGCCGGGCTGATCGAGCATCCGGAGGGGTACGGGCATGTCGTCGTCGACGAGGCGCAGGACCTGTCCCCGATGGAGTGCCGGGCCATCGCCCGCCGGGCCCCCTTCGGCTCGCTGACGGTGCTGGGCGATCTGGCGCAGGGGACGACGCCGTGGGCGGCGCGGTCGTGGCGTACGGTCCTCGCGCACCTGGGGAGACCGGACGCGGTCGTGGTCGAGCTGACCAACGGGTTCCGTGTGCCGAAGGCGGTGGTGGAGCTCGCCAACCGGCTGCTGGAACGGCTGGACGTGGAGGTCCCGGCGGCCCGTTCCCTCCGCGGGGACGGGGAGTTGCGGATGCGGGAGACCACCGTGGACGGCGTGCCCGCTGCGGTCGTGGACGCCGTACGGGACGCGCTCGGCCGGGAGGGCTCGGTCGGGGTCGTCGCGGCGGACGCGGACGTGCCCCGAGTGCGGGCGGCACTGGACACGGCCGGTATCGCGGCGGCGGGCCCGGAGGAACTCGGCGCGCGGGTCTCCCTGGTGCCGGCGAGTGTGGTCAAGGGCCTCGAGTACGACCATGTCGTGGCCGTCGAGCCGGCGGCGATCGCCGAGGCGGAGGAACGGGGACTGCACCGGCTGTACGTGGTGCTGACACGGGCGGTGTCGCGACTGGAGGTGGTGCGGGGGAGGCCGTTGCCGTTCTAGGGCGGGTCGTCGGACCACGTCACAGACGTGAGCGTGGCGGAGGGTGCTGACACTCAGGGGTCCTTGCCCTGTGCCCGCCCGGGTCGCGCGGCCTGGTGCCGCGCCTCGCGACCTGATCGGACGCTCATGGTGCACGGACCCCTCAGCCCTGTGACCCTTCCGCGAAGGCTCCTCCCGGGGCGAAGGCCAGTCGGCCGAAGCGTTCGCCGATGCGGTGGTGGGTGGCGGCGTCCGGGTGGACGTGGTCGGGGAGGGGGAGTTCGGCCGCGTCGGACTCGCCGTAGAGGTCAAGGCCGTCGAGGTAGTGGAGGTGGGGGTCGTCGGCGGCGCGTTGCGCCACGATGCGGGACAGCTCCTCGCGGATGACGGCAAGGGTGAGTTTGCCGGTGGCCTTCTCGGCCGGGTCCCCCATCGCGGCGAACAGGAGGCGGCCCTTGCCGAATCCGTCGAGGTCCGGGGCGGTGGGGCCGGGGGTGTCCTCGTGGATGGCGCAGTGGATGGGGGACACGAGCAGCAGCGGGGTGTCCGGGTGGCCGTCGCGGATCGTGTCGAGGAAGCCGTGCACGGCGGGGCCGAAGGCACGCAGCCGCATCGCGTCGTGGTTGACGATGTTGATGCCGATCTTGACGCTGATCAGGTCGGCCGGGGTGTCCCGCATGGCGCGTGCGGTGAACGGGTCGAGCAGCGCGCTGCCGCCCAGGCCGAGGTTGATCAGCTCCACACCGCCGAGGGACGCGGCGATCGCGGGCCAGATGGCCGTGGGGCCGGCGGCGTCGGAGCCGTGGCTGATCGAGCTGCCGTGGTGCAGCCACACCCGGCGGCCCCGGTCCGGCAGCGGCTCGACGGGGGCGTCGGTGCGCAGCGCGACGAGCTCGGTGGTCTCGTTGTGCGGCAGCCAGATCTCGACGTCCTTCTCCGCCGCGGGCAGACCGGTGAAAAGGACGGTGCCGACCGGGCCGGACGCGATCTCGCTCTTCCCGGTCGCCATGTCGACCGTGAGGACGTTGCCGCCCGTCACCGAGGCCTGGCCGGCCGGGCGCCCGTCGACGAGCAGGTCGTACACGCCGTCCGGGCGCGACGGGAAACCGACGTAGTCGCGCTTGGTGCGCAGCGTGTCCAGTTCCACGGCGGTCGCGGCCGTACGGAAGGCCAGGCGGACGCCGGAGGGCTGCGCCTCGGCCATCGCCAGCTGCGCGTCGGTGTTCTGGGCGCGGGCCCGGGCGGGCAGCCGGTGCGGGAGCAGGCCGTGTTCGGTGCGCTCCACGTCGAGGGCGCCGCGCAGCAGGTCCGCGGTGAGGGGGGTGGTGATCCAGTCGTGCTCGGAGTGCATCGTGTCAGCCTCGGGGGTCCGTAGGGGGAGCGGGCCAGTTGCGCAGGAGCGTGTCGAGGGCGTCGAGGATCCGGGCCCACGTCTCGTCGGTGTCGGGGGCGCTGTGGCTGAACCCGCCGCCCAGCTCCAGGCTGACGTACCCGTGGAAGACGCTGCCCAGCAGCCGGACCGCGTGGGTCTGGTCCGGTTCCGTCAGGTCGTAGCCGCGCAGCAGGGCCCGGGTCATCCGCGCGTGCCGGACGCCGGCGCTCGCGGCCGCCGTCTGCGGGTCGAGCCGCAGCTGGGCGGCGGCGTAGCGTCCGGGGTGTTCCCGGGCGTAGTCGCGGTAGACGTTCGCGAGGGCGGCCAGGGCGTCCTTGCCGGCCCGGCCGGCCAGGGCCTCGGCGGCCCGGTCGGCGAGTTCCGTGAGCGCGAGCAGGGCGATCCTGGTCTTCAGGTCCTGGGAGTTCTTCACGTGCGAGTACAGGCTCGCGACCTTGACGTCGAACCGGCGGGCCAGCGCCGAGACGGTGACCTGCTCGAAGCCGACCTCGTCGGCCAGTTCCGCGCCGGCCTCGGTCAGCCGTTCCGGCGTCAGTCCCACGCGTGCCATGAGGACCCTTCCTTATGCCAAAAGCGATAGCGCATCAGCCTAATTCTTTTAGGTAAAATGGCAAATGATGGTGTGGAGGGACGAATGGTCATTGGCAGGGGGCCGGCTGGGCGTATCGCCTCAGGCCTCCTGTCGGGCGCGGCGCGCGGGCGTCCGCAGTCGCCTTCCCCACCTCGTCGGCCCCCATGGCTTCAGGACGGATATCACCGTCATGAAGACATAGCGGACAGCGACACGACCGGCCCGAACAGCACGTCACCGGCGTCGGGCCGCCTACTACGCCACCCACCACACCCCGCCGCGCCACCTGCCGGCCGTCTTCGCCGAGTTCCACCGCACCCTCGCACCCGGTGGGCGCCTGATGCTGGCCGGCCACGTGGGCGACGGCGAGCACCTGCGCCCGACCCATGCCTACGGCGACCACCCGGTGACCTACGAGTCGTACCTGCTGCCGCCGGACCGCATCGCCGAACTGCTCCGGCAGGCCGGGCTGGTGGTCACGAAGCGGGTGGTGCAGGAACCGGAAGGTGGGGCGAAGAGGCGGTCCGGCACGTTCCTGGCGCGCAAGCCGCACTGACCCGGGCGCGGATCAGCGGGACCGCTCCGGTACCCACACCCGCAGCGGCCCGACCGTCTCGAAGCCGTACCGGAGGGCGACCGTCAGATCGCACGGCGGCCCATGCCTCGAGGCGGGGTGGTCAGTGGCCGGCCCACGGGGCGGTTGGCTGCGCCCCCGTCAGGCGTTCGATCCGCTTTTTTCGGGCGCGTCGCCGGCTGACAAGACCCCGGCGAGGTGGCTGGACCTCCCGGGGCATGGCCAACGCTGCGCAAGGAGCGTCGACGTGCACGACCTTATCCCCCGTGCCCTCCGATGGCTGCGCCTCTCCATCGCCCCGGCACCGGTAACACTTCGAGACAGCCCACACCGTCGCCGAGATTCTCAGACCACGGTCCCAATGGCCGGGCTGCATCGATTCCTCTCAGCGAGGGCATGGCCGCCGGGGAGGCCCAGTCGATCCATGCCGACGTCAAAGGCCCTTCAGGACACGATCAAGTGCGGACCGGCCTGCGGGCCCCCAGTTCGGCTTGCCGCCGGGCAGGCCACGGTCCCCGTTCTGGCCCATCAACATCAGGAACAGGCTCTTCATCGCGGCCAGTCCACGCGCCCGTCGCACCGATGCCTCGTCCGCCTGTGCGTAGCTGTCGAAAAACCGTGAGGCGCCGCCGGCGGGGAGTAGCAGCCAAGCGGCCGCGAGGTCCCACGCCGGGTCGCCGGCGACCAGCGCGCCGAAGTCGACGACACCCGCCAGTGTCCCGTCCGCGACGACGACGTTCGCGGGATGCAGGTCGCCGTGCACCCACACCGGTGGGCCCCCCACCCCGGGGCCGCCACCGCTTCACCCCAGACTTCACGGATCTCGTCGGCGAGGTCGGCAGGGGCAACGGCCTGGAAGAAGTACTCGAAGCCGCCCGTGCAGTCCTTGGGGTGAGCGCCGAAGTCCGAAGCGGTCGGTGCGTCGGCGGGCGCCTCCACGTGCAGCGCCCTGAGGAAGCCCGACAGCGTCTCGGCCGCGTGGGCGCCGCGAGTGATCGAGCCGTGGTCCAGCGGCGTGCCCTCGACCCATGTCATGACGGTCCAGATCTTGGGGAAGCGCTCGGACGGCGCACCGTCCCGTAGGGGGACAGGAATCGGCAGCGGCAGGCGCGAGGCCAGAGTCGGCAGCCATCGGCGCTCCTTGAGCTGGAGATCGGGGCTCGTGTCCATCCGCTGCATCCGGACGGCCAACTCGTCACCGAGGCGCCACATTTGGTTGCCCCAACCGCCCGCCACTTCGCGGATGGGCAGCTCGGCCAGGTCCGGATGCTGTTCCCGAAGCAGGTCACGGACCAGATCCTCGCTGATCTCAGTCTCGGATTCGATCATGCCGAGTCACCGTACTCGCCAACTGTCGGGTCCATCCGCCAGTTGGAGCGCGAAGTCACACGCAGGCAGTCGCGTGGCATGGCGCACTATTGCAAGCGGGTGCTTGCAATAGTTAGCGAGGTGCTGCACTGTGGAGTCATGGCATCGCTCAACGTCGGCAATCTCGGTGACTACCTGCGCGAGCAGCGGCGCAACGCGCAGCTGTCGCTGCGGCAGCTCGCCGACGCCGCCGGGGTGTCCAATCCGTACCTGAGCCAGATCGAGCGCGGGCTGCGCAAGCCGAGCGCGGAGGTGCTGCAGCAGGTCGCCAAGGCCCTGCGGATCTCCGCCGAGACGCTGTACGTCCGCGCCGGCATCCTCGACGCCGAGCGGGACCGGGACGAGGTGGAGACGCGCGCCGTCATCCTCGCCGACCCGACACTGCACGAGCGGCAGAAGCAGGTGCTGCTGCAGATCTACGAGTCCTTCCGCAAGGAGAACGGGTTCGGGATCGGCGACGGTGCCGAGGGCGCCCCGGGCTCCGACGGCTCCGCCGTCCTCGGTGTCGTGGTCGGTGGCGGGCCTGCGGACGGGGACGCTCCCGACGGCGGCACCGGGATACCGGCGGCGGGCACGGCCGACGGCGACCGTCCCGCCCGGCGCCGTGCCCGTGAGCAGGACGGCGGTGCCTCCGCCCGCACGACCGACGGCGGCTCCACCGCCCGCCGCCGCCCCCGCAAGACCGACGGCGGTACGTCCGCCGTCCGCCGCACCCGCAAGGGCACCGGCGGCAACGACACCGACCCGCAGCAGACGGCCGGCTGAACCGGACCAGGGCACCGGCCGTCCCACCGCGGATCACACAACCCTCAGCCGAACCCTCGAGCACGACAGAATCCGGGAGGACCATCACCATGGCCATCACCGACGACCTGCGCAAGACCTTCAGCGACCCGACCCCGCTCTACTTCGCCGCGGGCACCGCCGACCTCGCCCTTCAGCAGGCCAGGAAGGTGCCGGCCCTGGTGGAGCAGCTGCGCTCCGAGGCCCCCGCGCGGATCGACGCCGTACGCAACACCGACACCAAGGCCGTCCAGGAGAAGGCCTCCGCCCGCGTCAAGGAGACGCAGGAGACCCTCCAGAACAAGGTCACGGAGTTCATCGGCTCCCTCGACGTCGACATCAAGAAGGTCGGCGAGACCGCCCAGGACTTCGCGCTGCGCGGCGTCGGCGTGGCCGCCGAGTACGCCGTCAAGGCCCGCGAGACCTACGAGAAGGTCGCCGAGCACGGCGAGCAGGCCGTCCGCACCTGGCGCGGCGAGGCCGCCGACAGCATCGAGGACGTCGCCGAGGGCGTCGAGGAGCTCGCCATCGCGGTCGAGCCGAAGCGCGAGCCGGTCGAGGTCAAGGAGGAGCCCGGCCGGTCCGCCGAGGCCAAGGCCGCCCAGGCGAAGAAGGCGCCCGCCGCCAAGAAGGCCCCTGCACGCAAGACCACCCCCACCACCGCCAAGAAGACGACGCCGCCGGCGAAGTAACCGGCGCAGGCCGACGCGGGCCGGGCACCCTGGGGGTGCCCGGCCCGTTGTACGGGTACGGTGACCGCGTAGGGACGAGCCGAGTCAGGTGGTGGATGTTGTGCTGATGCAGGGCTTCACGGGGTTCATGTCGCTTCTCAACATGGCCCTGATCGTTTTCAGCGGCTTCGCGTTGATCGACGCGGCCGTACGCCGGGAGGACGCCTACCGCGCGGCCGACAAGAAGACCAAGCCCTTCTGGCTGATCATCCTCGGGCTCGCCTTCGTGGTCAGTCTGATCTTCGACATCCTGTCGTTCCTGCCGATCATCGGGCTCATCGCGACGATCGTGTACATGGTCGACGTCCGGCCCGCCATCCGCGCACTCCCCGGCGGTGGCCGCAGCCGGCGGGGCTCCAGCAGTGACGGCCCTTACGGCCCCTGGAACGGCGGCCGGTAGCAGCCGCCGCGCGGACCCGCTACGGCACCCGGTCCAGCAGCAGCACCGCCACGTCGTCCGTCAGCTCGCCACCGTTGAGGTCGCGGACCTCGTTCACCGCCGCCCGTAGCAGCTGCTCGCCCCGCAGCCCCTCGGCCAACTGCCGGCGCACCATCTCCGTCATGCCGTCCTGGCCGAGCCGCTCCCGGCCCTCGCCGATGCGGCCCTCGATCAGACCGTCGGTGTAGAGCATCAGACTCCACTCGGCGCCCAGCTCCACCTGCATCCGCGGCCATCGCGCCCCGGGCAGCAGCCCGAGGGCCGGACCGTTGCTGTCGTACGGCAGCAGGCGGGCCGGCCTGCCCGGGCGGGCGAGCAGCGGTGAGGGGTGGCCCGCCAGACACAGGCCGGCGCGGCGGCCGTCCGGCGCGATGTCCACCGTGCACAGGGTCGCGAAGATCTCGTCGTCGGCCCGCTCGTGCTCCAGCACCTGCTGCAGCGTGCCCAGCAGCTGGTCGCCGCACAGCCCCGCCAGTGTCAGCGCGCGCCACGCGATCCGCAGCTCCACCCCGAGGGCGGCCTCGTCCGGGCCGTGACCGCAGACGTCACCGATCATGGCGTGCACGGTGCCGTCCGGCGTGCGCACGACGTCGTAGAAGTCGCCGCCGAGCAGGGCCCGCGAGCGGCCCGGGCGGTAGCGGGCGGCGAACCGCAGCGGGGAGCCGTCCAGCAGCGGCGTCGGCAGCAGACCGCGCTCCAGGCGGCGGTTCTCCTGGGCGCGCAGCCGGCCCTCGGCGAGCCGGCGCTCGGCCGACTCGGAACGCTTGCGCTCCACGGCGTAGCGGATCGCGCGGCTCAGCAGCCGGCCGTCCAGCTCGTCGCGGAAGAGGTAGTCCTGGGCGCCCACGCGTACCGCCTCCGCGCCGCGCTCGGCGTCGCCCGAGGCGGTCAGCGCCAGGACGGCGTGCCGGGGGGCGAGTTCCAGCACGTGCTTGAGCACGGCGAGCTCGTCGTCGGAGTCCCTGCCGCCCGGCGCCGGCAGCGCGAGGTCCAGCAGGATGCAGTGGACGTCGTCGGTCAGCAGCCGCCCGGCCTCGGTCAGATTGCGGGCCGTGCGGACGCGGATCGGCTTGCCCGCCTGGTCGAGCATGTCCGGCACGATCGGCGAGCCGGCCGGGTCGTCCTCGATCAGCAGCAGCGTCAGGTTGGTGTGGGCGGTGTTCTCCGCCCTGTTCGTGGTGTTCCCGGCGGTGTCCGGCGTGCGGGCCGTGGTCGAGGTGTCCGTGACGGACTCCTCGGCGGGTCCGCCGCACGGGGACGCGGCCTGCGCCTGACCACTCTCCGCGGCCGGGATCGCTCTCTGCCGCGGTATGGGTACGGGCATCGTCTTGGGTTCCTTCCCTCCCCCCGAGGGCATGGCCGGGGCGAGGGACCTCGACCCACCGACGGGGACCATAGCGGGTGTCGGTGCCGCATAGGAATGGTGTGAGCCATGCCGCTGTGCCACCGGCCGGTGCTATATGCCGCGATATGTACCGCAGTTGGACGGCCCTGTGATGTCGCGGGGATGACGAACGTCACGTCAGCGCGGTGTCAGGTGGGGGTCCGGGTGGATTGGGTCACGTGGGCCAGGTCACCGGAAGGTGTCCGATATCCGGTGTGCCGTGAGGGATTCAGCCGGCGTCCGGCCGTACCACCCCGAGGATGGGCATGGAGCCCGCCCCCGCGACGGTGATGTCCCGCCCGGGCCGGGGCGCGTGCACGATCGCCCCGTCCCCCACGTACATCGCGACATGGCTGGCGTCGTCGAAGTAGATGATGAGGTCGCCGGGCCGCATGTCCTCGATGTCGATGTGCCGCAGCTGCCTCCACTGCTCCTGCGAGGTGCGCGGGATGCCGCGGCCGGCGGACATCCAGGCCTGTGAGGTCAGCCCGGAGCAGTCATAGCTCTTCGGGCCCTCGGCGCCCCACTGGTACGGCTTGCCGATCTGGGCCGTGGCGTAGGCGACGGCCTTCTTGCCCTGCGCGGAGGCCTTGCCGCTGATCTCGGCGAGTATGCCGGAGTCCAGCCAGGCGGTCTGGGCCTTGTGCGCGGCCTCCTTCTCCAGCTCGGCGAGGCGCTCCTGCTCCTCCTTCTGCAGCTCGGACTCGAGCTTCTCCGCCTGCGCGATCTGCTTCTCGATCTTCTTCTGCGCGGTGGCCTTGGCCTTACGGCCCGCCTCCAGCTTCTTCCACTGGGCGGCGGCGTCCTTCGCGTACTGCTCCAAGTCCTGCTGCGCGCGGGTCAGTTCGCCGAGCAGGCCCTTGGTCGCGTGGTGGCCCTGGCGGACCCGGCCCGCGTCGTCGAGGAAGTCCCGCGGATCGTCGCTCAGCACCAGACGGGCCTCGGGCGGCAGCGCGCCGCCGCGGTACTGGGCGGCGGCCGCGGCGCCCGCGCGCTCCTTGAGCTTCTTCAGCTTCTCCTTGCCCTCGACGATCTTCTCGGCCAGCTCGGCGACCTCGGCGGACTGCTTGTCGGCCTTCTCCTCGGCGGCGTTGTACTCGTCGGTGGCGCGGGCCGCGGCGCGGTAGAGCCTGTCGAGCTTCTGGCGTACGGCCTCGAGGTCCTTGCTGGGCGCGAGCGTCGAACCCGCGCTCGGGGTGGGTGTGGGACCGGGACCGGGAGTCGCGAACGCCGTGCCCGGTGCCGCCAGCACGGTGACCGCGCAGACCACGGCCACGGCCGTCGCGATCAGGCCACGCTTGCCCGTACCCATACCTCAGCCCCAAACTGATTGACCGTCAGTAACGTCCGGTTCGCCTGGGGATGCTGCCATGTCCGGCCGCGAAACGACAGAGGCAGTACTTCCCGCCACCCCCTCGGCGGTATGCCTCCGGCATGCCGATCCCCCGTCAGTGTGACGAACGCCTCAGAGGGATCGTTCCATCGGCCGGCCCGGGTCGGAGATGTGAGGTGCCGCAGGGGGATGCCCCGTCCGGCAGGGTCAGGCGGTCGGGGCCAACGCCTGCCACCGCACTGTCACTTCCCCCTGCCGCCACCGCACCGGGCCGTCCGCGACCGGCCAGTCCGCACTCAGGTCCCGTACCGCCCGGATCCAGCGCTGGCGGGCACCGTAGGAGGCGTAGGGCGCGGCGGCCGCCCAGGCCCGGTCGAAGTCGCGCAGGAAGGCGTGCACCGGCTCGCCCGGGACGTTGCGGTGGATGAGCGCCTTCGGCAGGCGTTCCGCCAGGTCGGAGGGGCGTTCCAGGGAGCCCAGCCGGGTGGCGAAGGTGACCGTGCGCGGTCCCTCCGGGCCGAGCGCGACCCACACGTGCCGGCGTCCGATCTCGTCGCAGGTCCCCTCGACCAGCAGTCCGCCGCGCGAGCCGGATCCCGGATCGGCCGGGGCGAGCCGCCCGCACAGCCGCTCCCACACGGCCGCGACCTCGCCCTCCTCGTACTGCCGCAGCACGTTCGCCGCGCGGACGAGCAGGGGCCGCTGCGGGATCGGGATCTCGAACCCGCCGTGCCGGAAGACCAGGCCCGCCCGTTCGTACGGCAGCGCCGCCGCGACCCGGGCCGGCTCGATCTCGACGCCCACGACCCGCGCGCGCGGCGCGGCCGTACGCAGGCGGTGCAGCAGCTCGACGGCCGTCCAGGGGGCGGCGCCGTACCCGAGGTCGACCGCCACCGGATCGGCGGCCCGCCGCAGCTCCGCACCGTGCGTGGCCGCGATCCAGCGGTCCATACGGCGCAGCCGGTTGGGGTTGGTCGTCCCGCGCGTCACCGTGCCCACGACGGGGGTTCCCCCGCTCGAGCGAAGCCGAGGGTGGGGGAGGGCGACGGTGCGGGCTGTCATGCCTATGAGGGTATGTGGCCTCCGGCCGGCGTCAGGGCCCGCGCGGTGCCGGCGCCGGTCAGGCTCACCCCGTGGTCGGGGCCCGGGAGCGGTCCCGGCGGGAGACCGTCACCCGGCCGCGTCCGGCTCGCCCCTCCCGTCGCGGGTGACGCACCCCACTCTCGAACGGTTGAGCGACGTTGGTAATGGCTCGGCAAAAACCGCCCCGGCAGGAATGGGAATCCCTCCCTCCGGCGTTGCACCCGCTTGGAGGGCACAGCGCACCCTCCGGCCGGTATGCCCGCAGCCAAGGAGGTCCGCCACGTGAGCCAGTACATCGGCAGGCTCGGGCGGCGCTCGGCGTCCTCGCCCGCGCGCCTGCGGCTGCACCGCAGGCCCCGCCGGATCGCCATGCTCTCCGTGCACACCTCCCCGCTCCACCAGCCCGGCACCGGCGACGCCGGCGGCATGAACGTCTACATCGTGGAACTCGCGCAGCGCCTCGCCGCCCTGGGCATCGAGGTCGAGATCTTCACGCGCGCGACCTCCGCCACCCTCCCGCCCGCCGTCGACCTGGCCCCCGGCGTCCTCGTCCGGCACGTCGACGCGGGCCCCTACGAGGGCCTCAACAAGGAGGACCTCCCCGCCCAGCTGTGCGCCTTCACCCACGGCGTGATGCACGCCTGGGCCGGCCACCGCCCCGGCCACTACGACCTGGTCCACTCCCACTACTGGCTCTCCGGGCACGTCGGCTGGCTCGCCGCCCAGCGCTGGGGCGTCCCCCTCGTGCACGCCATGCACACCATGGCCAAGGTCAAGAACGCCAACATGGCCGCAGGCGACACCCCCGAACCGGCCGCCCGCGTCATCGGCGAGACCCAGATCGTCGCCGCCGCCGACCGCCTCATCGCCAACACCACCGAAGAGGCCGACGAACTCGTCCGGCACTACGCCGCCGACCTCGACAAGGTCGCCGTCGTCCACCCCGGTGTGAACCTGACCCGCTTCTCGCCCGCCGACGGCCGCGCCGCCGCCCGGGCCCGCCTGGGCCTGCCGCAGGACGCCCTGATCCCGCTCTTCGCGGGCCGTATCCAGCCGTTGAAGGCCCCGGACGTGCTGCTGCGCGCCGTCGCCGTCCTCCTCGACGAGCGCCCCGAGCTGCGCTCGCGCCTCCTCGTGCCCGTCGTCGGCGGCCCCAGCGGCAGCGGCCTCGCCAAGCCCGAGGGCCTGCAGAAGCTGGCCGCACGCCTCGGCATCGCGGACGTCGTACGGTTCCACCCGCCGGTCGGCCAGGAGCAGCTGGCGGACTGGTTCCGCGCCGCTTCCGTGCTGGTCATGCCCTCCTACAGCGAGTCCTTCGGCCTGGTCGCCATAGAGGCCCAGGCGACCGGCACCCCCGTGCTCGCGGCCTCGGTCGGCGGCCTGCCGGTCGCCGTGCGCGACGGCCACACCGGCTTCCTCGTCCGCGGCCACGACCCGGCCGACTACGCGCGCGTGCTGCGCGACTTCGCCGACGACCCGCACCTGGCGCCCCGGTTGGGCGACCAGGCCGCCCGCCACGCCCAGTCCTTCGGCTGGGACACCGCGGCCGCCGCCACGGCGGACGTCTACACGGCGGCGATGCAGGAACACCGCCGTCGCGTACGCTCGCTGCATGGGTGAAACCGATCTGGAACAGCGTGCGGCACAGGTCGTCGAGGGAGCGCTGAAGGACGCCGACCTGGAGTGGGAGAGCCCCCAGCCCGGCTCCTACGTCGCGCAGCTCCCCGGCACCCGGAAACTGAAGACGACGGTCTCCCTGATCGTCGGCCGCCACTCCCTGTCGCTGAACGCCTTCGTCATCCGCCACCCCGACGAGAACGAGCAGGGCGTCCACCGCTGGCTCCTGGAGCGCAACCTCAAGCTCTACGGCGTGGGTTACGCCGTCGACCGGCACGGCGACGTCTACGTCACCGGCCGTCTGTCCCTGTCCGCCGTCACCCCCGACGAGATCGACCGTCTGCTCGGCCAGGTCCTGGAGGCCGCCGACGGCAGCTTCAACACCCTTCTGGAACTGGGCTTCGCCTCGGCGATCCGCAAGGAGTACGACTGGCGGGTGTCCCGGGGCGAGCCGACGCGCAACCTGGACGCGTTCGCCCACCTGACGCGGCGCCCGGAGCGCTGATTCATCCCGCGCGGTAACGCCCGGGCGGCACCCCCACCATCTTCCGGAAGTGCCGGGTGAGATGCGACTGGTCGTAGAACCCGGTCGCCGCCGCCACGACACCCGGCGAGTGCCCTTCGAGGAGCAGCCGCCGGGCGCGCCCCACGCGCAGCGACGTCAGGTACTGGTGCGGTGCGATGCCGTAGGCGGTGCTGAACGCCCGGACGAGATGAGCCGGGTGGCCACCCACGAGCTCGGCTGCCTCGCGCAGCCCGATGCCTTCGACGACCCGCTCGTCCAGCAGCTCGCGCAGCCGGCGCGCGAGGACGGGATCGGCGGGCCGAGGGGATACGGGATCCCCCTTCAGATGGCCCCGCAGCCGCTCCCCGACGAACATCAGCCTGCTCTCGGCCTCCAGTTCCTCACCGGGCCGCAGCAACGCGCCGTGCACCTGCCCCACCCGCCGCCGCAGCAGCGGGTCGCGCAGATCGGGCCGGTCGACGGCGGCGCCGATCAACTCGTCCCCGAGATACGTCCCGTCGAGGTACAGCACCCGCTTGCGGAAGCCGTCCGGGGTGACCGGGGAGCCGTTGTGCGGCACGTGCGGCGGCAGCAGCGACACGGTGTCGTGCGGGGTGCCGTGCTCGTGCCGGTCGAGGTCGTACCGCACGGCGCCGGTGTCGACGATCAGCAGCGTCCAGGCGTCGTGGACGTGCATCGGGTACGCGTACTCGGTGAACCGGGCGTGGAAGACCTCGACGACACCGGGCACGGCGGGCCGCCAGGCGGACACGATCCGCTGCCGGTCCGGCCCGGTCGGTCGTTCCGGCCCGGTCGGCCGGTTCGTGCGAGCGGGCTGTGAGGCCATGCAAAGAACGTACAAGACCGTGACGGCAACCGCCGGGCACGCTCGGATCATGAACACCGAATCGACCCTGGAGCCGATCCGCTTCGACACGAAGATCGCCGTACTGCTGCGCGACGACCTGGAGCCCTGGCAACGCCTGAACGTGACCGCGTTCCTGGTCAGCGGGGTGGGAACGCAACTGCCCGAGGTGATCGGCGAACCCTACGAGGACGCGGACCAGGTGCCCTACCTGCCGATGTTCCGCCAGCCGGTCCTGGTCTTCGAGGCCGCGAAGGAAACCCTGACCGCGGCACACGGCCGAGCCCTCTCCCGCGCGCTGCCCCGCGCGGTCTTCACCTCCGACCTCTTCACCACGGGCAACGACCGCGACAACCGCGCGGCCGTCCGGGCGGTCCCGACGGCGGAACTGGACCTGGTCGGTCTCGCGGTCTACGGCCCCAAGAACGCGGTGGACAAGGTGCTGAAGGGGGCGCGGATGCACCCGTGAGCCGGCGGGGGTGCCCGCGGCGCCGACCAAAGTCGCGAGCACGTAGACCAAGGGCTGACGACAGGCGGGACGCCCAAGCGGAAACTCGTCCCATGCGGGAAGTCAGGAAGATCCACATGGGGAAGAGGCCCGGTTCACCACCCGGTCCGGTCACGGAACTCGCGGAGTCGGCATGGGGCATCGTGCTCTTCTGCGTGGCGTGCGGCGCGGGCGCCGGCGCGCTGCTCCCCCTCCTCGCCCGCCTGTCGCTGTCCCTGCCGTGGGCACCGCTCGAAGGCCCGGCCGAACTGCTGACGTCGATCCCGGAGCCCGCCCTCACCCTCGGCACGGTCGCGGTGGGCGTCCTCGGCGGCCTGCTCCTCGGCTTCTCGGCCGCACACGACTCGCTGTCGGTCACCGTCACCGACACCCACGTGACGCTGAGGATCCGGGGCACCTCGCGGCAGTTCCCCCGCGACGACGTCTCCGCACTCTTCCGGGACGGCAGACAGCTCGTCCTCCTGGCCCCGGACACCCTGGAACTGGCCCGGGAAGACTCCGGCCTGGCCTGGCCACGCCTCACGGAGGCGCTCGTGGAGCACGGCTACGCGTGGACGGAGGAGGACCCGCACCGCGCCGAGTTCCGCCGCTGGGTTCCGGGCATACCGGGGCTGCCGGAGGGAGCGGACGCGCTGCTGAGGGCCCGGGCGCAGGCACGAAAGGACGACAGTGCCGGGGAGGCGCGGGAGCTGCGGGGGGAGTTGCTGCGGCTGGGCGTGGTCGTACGGGACGAGGAGAAGCGGCAGTACTGGCGGGTGGCCGGCGGGTGAACGCGCCACCGCCGCCGTCCGTCGTCCGAGGGGTCCTTGCACTATGAGCGCGCGACCCGGGCGGGCACAGTGCAAGGACCCCTAAGGCGTGCACGCGGCGGCGACCGAGACGCTGTTCTCGTACAGGTGGTGCCGCGTGATCCGCCCGCCCTCGACGGTGAGCCGCAACGCGAACGGCCCCGAGAAGGACTTGCCCGTCGCCCGCACGGTCCCGGACAACTGCCCCATCAGCACGGCGTCGGCACCGTCGACGAGAAACGTGTCGACGGAGGCACGGGCGTCCTCGGGCACGGTGTACCGGGCCAACTCATCGGCCTGAGCGGCACATTCCAAGGCGGTGGACCGGGGCCGGATCCAGGGGACCACAGGGTTCTCGGCCAGCATCCAGTCGACTTCGTCGGCGAAGAGCGCGCTGAGCCCTTCGGTGTCCCCGGCGAGCCGGAGCTCCAGGAACTTCTGAACGGTGGCGCGGGTGATGTCTGCGGTGGTGGTCGTCGTCATGTCGGACAGCTTGCCGGGGGGCGGCAGGGGTGTCGATTACGCCGGAAGTAAGCCTCGGTCGGCCACGGCGGCAAACCTCGTCGCCGACTAGATGCCGACCTGCTTCGATCACACCATGACCGAGGGCGCCGCAGTCGATGTCGCAGACGACCACATCCTGGGCAACCAGATCCTCCTCGGCCTCATCGAACTCCGTGCCCACCTCGGTTGTTCGCTCCACGAGGCCCTGGAGGTCTTCTCCGCGCGGTACGCGGTGCCGAGGACCGAGCGGCAGGACGACTTCGCGTGCGGTCACGACGAGTACTGGGCCGGGTTCCACTCATGACGGCGCGCCGCGTGCCTTCAGCACGGCCGGTCGGACTCCGGCTGGATCACCCCGCACCGACCTCCGGCTGCGGCCGGACTCCCGCCTCGGGTTCGACCACCGCCGCCGTCTTCTCCTCCGGCACCCGCCGCATGAGCACGCCGTACCCCAGCCCGGCCACCGTCCCCACCACCGCGCACAGGCCCCACAACCACTCCGCCCCGAGCCGGTCGATGATGAACCCGGACATCAGCGGGGCGACGAGGGCCGCGACGGACCAGGACATCGTGTACATGCCCTGGTAGCGGCCCCGTCCGTGCGTCGGGGACAGCCGTACGACGAGACCTGTCTGCGTCGGCGCGTTGACGATCTCGGCCAGCGTCCACACGCACACCGTGAGCGCGATGACTCCGACCGATCCCGCGAAGGCCGTGAGCCCGAAGCCGTAGCCCGCGAGGACGGACGAGACCACGAGCAGCCGGCGTGGGTCCCGGTGTTCGATGAAGCGGGTGACCGGGATCTGCAGGACGACGATCAGTACGCCGTTGACGGCGATGGCCATGCCGTATTCGGCCGGGGTGAAGCCCGCTTCGCCCATCGCCACGGGCAGCCCGACCGACGCCTGCTGGAAGATCAGCGCGACCAGGAACGACAGCCCGACGACGCTCATGAAGCGCCCGTCGCGCAGTACGGTCCCCAGGCTGACGGAGCTGTCCGAGCCGGCGGCGGCCCTGCTCACCGGCTCGGTCGGCTTTGACTCCGGCAGCCGCAGGAAGACGAGGATCGCGCAGACCATCGTCATGCCCGCCTCGATCAGGAACCCGGCGAGATAGCTGACCTCGGCGATGAATCCGGCGGCCATGGAGGAGACGGCGAAGCCGAGGTTGATGGCCCAGTAGTTGAGGGAGAAGGCGCGGATCCGGTCCTCGGGCCGGACGATGTCGGCCATCATCGCCTGCACGGCGGGCCGGGAGGCGTTGCTCGCCATGCCGACGAGGAACGCGACACCGGCGATCGCCAGCGGATCGCGCACGAACCCCAGCATCGCCACGGAAACGGCGGTCGAGGCCTGCGCGATCAGCAGTGTCGGCCGCCGGCCCAGCCGGTCGGTCATCACGCCGCCGCCCAGCGAGGAGATCACCCCGCCGAGCCCGTGCAGGGCGGCGACCAGACCCGCATACATGGCGGAGTAGCCCCGGTCGAGGGTCAGGTACAGCGCCATGAAGGTGGCGACGAACGCACCGAGCCGATTGACGAGCGTGCTGGTCCACAGCCACCAGAACTCGCGGGGCAGCCCCGAGACCGTCTCCTGTACGGCACGTCGGGCACGCATGGCGTACGGCATGGACTCCCCCGGGTGTAAGCGGTGCTTGTGGCAACCGCAAGTTACAAGCGGATGATCGCCGACGGCCACTCGATTTACAGATCCCGTCAAACGTCCGCCTGCCGGGCAGCCACGCGAACGGGCGAATGCGTGGATTACGCTCTGATGCATGGCCGACGCACCGTACAAGCTGATCCTCCTCCGCCACGGCGAGAGCGAGTGGAACGCGAAGAACCTGTTCACCGGCTGGGTGGACGTCAATCTCAACGAGAAGGGCGAGAAGGAGGCGGTCCGCGGCGGTGAGCTGCTGAAGGACGCCGGCCTGCTGCCCGACGTGGTCCACACGTCCCTCCAGAAGCGCGCGATCCGCACGGCCCAGCTGGCCCTCGAGGCCGCGGACCGCCACTGGATCCCGGTCCACCGCTCGTGGCGCCTGAACGAGCGCCACTACGGCGCCCTCCAGGGCAAGGACAAGGCGCAGACACTCGCCGAGTTCGGCGAGGAGCAGTTCATGCTGTGGCGCCGTTCCTACGACACCCCGCCGCCGCCGCTGGACATCGACGCCGAGTACTCCCAGTTCACCGACCCGCGCTACGCGACCCTCCCGCCGGAGCTGCGCCCGCGCACGGAGTGCCTGAAGGACGTCGTCGTCCGCATGCTCCCGTACTGGTTCGACGCGATCGTCCCCGACCTGCTGACCGGCCGCACGGTCCTGGTCGCCGCCCACGGCAACAGCCTGCGCGCCCTGGTCAAGCACCTGGACGGCATCTCCGACGCGGACATCGCGGGCCTGAACATCCCGACGGGCATCCCGCTCTCCTACGAGCTCGACGCCGACTTCAAGCCGCTGAACCCGGGCGGCACGTACCTGGACCCCGAGGCGGCTGCGGCGGCCATCGAGGCGGTCAAGAACCAGGGCAAGAAGAAGTAGGACGGAGTGCGGTCTCGGCGAGCAGGGACGGCGGCATGGCGTGCTCGTCCTTCACTGCGCCGAGGCCTCGGTCCGGCGCGCGGCAGCGGCAAGGGGACTTCACCGACCCCGAGCGGGCACGCGCACTGACGGGAGACCCAGGCCGAGCCCCCTCCGCTGCGGAGGGGGCTCACCGCTGCCTCCGAACGAGTGGACTCCGGTCCGGGCCGGTCGTGAGGGGGTGCCGGGGGTGGGGCGGGTGGTGATGATCCTCGTGTCCGCCATCCCCCGAGAGGCGCCTCCCATGCGACGTACTGGACGTACTTCTTCCCGCCGGATGTTCGCCGCGGGGCTGGTCGCCCTGGCCGCCACGCCCGCCGCTGCCGGGCACGCCGCGGGTCTCGCCCGGCACGACGCCGACGACTGTCCGCCGCACGGCCTCGGGCGTGAGCTCACCGCCCGGCTGGACAGGACCATCGAGGACACCCGGCGGCAGGCGGGCATCCCCGGTGCCGTCGTCGGGCTGTGGATGCCGGGCCGGGGCAGCTACGTCCGTTCGTTCGGGGTGGCCGACACCGGGACGGGTGAGCCCATGGCGGTGGACTCGTACGTCCGGATCGGCAGCGAGACCAAGACCTTCACCGTCACCGCGCTGCTCATGCTCGTTGACGACGGCCGGATCGGGCTTGACGACCCGATCTCCCGGTACGTCAAGGGTGTGCCCAATGGGCACCGGATCACGCTGCGGCACCTCGCCGGGATGCGCAGCGGGCTGTTCCCGTACACCGCCGACCCCGACTTCATCCATGAGCTGCTGAGCCACCCGCAGCGCTCCTTCACCCCGCGCCAAGTCCTCGCGTACGGCTTCCGGCACGCGAACACCTTCGCGCCGGGGCAGGAGTTCCAGTACTCCAACACCAACCTCGTCCTGCTGGGGCTGGTGATCGAGAAGGTCAGCGGACGGCGGCTCGCCGACTTCCTCCACGAGTGCGTGCTCCGCCCGGCCGGACTGCACCACACCCTGTTCCCGAAGGGCGGCGAGTTCCCCGAGCCGCATCCGCGCGGCTACACCGACCAGACGCTGAGCGGCGAGGTCGAGGACGTCACCGACTGGAACCCCAGCTGGGCGTGGGCGGCCGGGGCGATGATCTCCAACCTGCACGACCTGCGCCGCTGGGCCCCGATCCTCGCCACGGGCCGGCTGCTCAGCCCCGAGACCCAGGCGCAGCGGCTCAGGACGCTGCCGACGGGCTATCCCGGTACGACGTACGGACTCGGCATCTTCGAGACCAACGGGTGGATCGGGCACAACGGCTCGATCCCGGGCTACGAGACCGTGACGGTGTATCTGCCGCCGCGGCGGGCCACCCTGGTCATCGTGATCAACTCGGATGTCGTGGCCGAGGGGCAGGAGCCGTCCACGCTGCTCGCCCGGGCGGTCACGTTCGTCGCCACCCCGGACCACGTCTACGACGGTTCGGTGATCAACCGCTAGCGGCCTCGGGGGCAGGGCAGGGGGGTGAGACACCGCGGTCCTGGGGCCCCGCTCAAGAGGCGGAGTCGGTGACGCTCCCCTGGCGGATCGGCCCCGCCAGGCTCCCTCATGGTCTCGGTGACGATGCGCTGCTCACGAGCTGCTCATGGCCCCGACGTCGTACTTCAGCCCGAAATCGCTCCGCCGGCCCCTGCGTCTTCGCATGCGATTCGAAGTGGCCTACGGGGATGCCGGTTCGCTTGATGACCGAAAAGTATCTGTGGGCTGCTGTCAATCAGTGTGTTACATTCCCTCCGGTTTCGATCAGTCACGCTTCGCTGCTCCATTGAGGACATGACAAGAAGAAGCGGACTGGGTATTTCCGACCAGTAACCCAGTGTCGATCGGAAATGAAGAGTGGGGGCAGTGTCTGGAGCAGCAATGCCGCCGTGGGGCCATTTCGCCTTTTCCGGGCCGGCTGCGACTGTAAATCCGTGGCTCGCCACTCGGCGCGATGAGTTCGGGATTCCGCTTTCGCGTCAGCCACTCAACGACGCGTATTGATTGCTGCTCGACCACCGGTCCGCGACCGGCACTCCCGCGTGTCCTCCCTACCGCTCACACCCTCGGCGGCAGCTGGAACGACAGGGCTGACGCCATCAAGTTCTGATTTCCCATCTGACCAGTACCGGCTCCTCTGACGTGGGGCGCCGGTACTCTGACATCTCGCATCTGCCGCAAGCATGCGAGGGAGATTCCTGTGAAGCGCACCCCCCACACCGCTGCAGTACTCGCGCTCGGCGCTGTCCTGATCACCGGAACTGCCGCCTGCAGCACCGAGAGCTCCGCGAAAGCCGACGAGATCGGAGTCGTGGAAAAACTTCCCACAGATCCGGACAAGGCGAAGTCGAAGGAGAACGCCCAGCAGTTCCGCTCCTGGGTCAACGCGCTTGGAACCGCGCAGGAGAAGGACGCGGTCGGACGTGTGCAGCGCATCATCGGCGAGTGGAACGAAAAGACGGGCAACGCCTACATCTCCACCGACATCAATGGCGGGAAGACCCAGGTGGAAGACCCCCAGGCGGCTGCGGCCGCGATCGTCGAGGCCTTCGCCGACTGGAAGGACTCGAATCAGGGGTATGCGTCGGTCTATGACGTCTTCGGCAACGCGATGATCACCAACCACAAGTTCTGAGGTGCGTCGGACCGCCTCCGGCCGCCCAGGGCGTACGGAGGCGACGGAACAGCCGCCGATGTTCCTGCTCGGCCGTGCGGCACCTGAGGAGGAGGAGCGGCACTTCCGCCTGTCAAGTCGCTCGTGAGCGAGGCATACCGCTCCAGCCGCCGTGACGTTCCGTGCGCGGCAGACGCAGGCAGGTCACCCACTGCCCACCGACGAAGCCCGGCCGTCGGGGGGTCCCGGACGCCTTCTCCGGGCCGCCCTCGGACGAAAGTCCCCGCAGAGCTGGAACCCCCGGAAGCCGGCCGCGCGGGGAGAACATGACCGCCGGCACTGACGACGGGCCCACGAGACAACGACCGTGCGCCGCAGCCCTGCGCTCACACCGTCAGCGGCACCGGATGGATCTCGTCCGCCTTGTGCCCGGCCCGCTCGTGGATGCGCTGGACCGCTTCCGCCGACGGGGCTTCCGAGAGGCAGTAGACGAGCCCGGACTCCGGGTCCGCCCAGGCCCTCTCGAAGTGGACCTGCTCGTCCCCCTCTATGGCGAGGTCGGCGTCGTGGGCCTCGCGCAGCTGCTCAGCCGTGATGCCCTTCATGCTGTGGTGGACGTCCATGAACTTGGCCATGGCCCTCAGCCTCCTTCACTCGCTGCCGTACGAACCCTCCGGTTCCATGCTCCGCCCGTACGCTCCCGAAGGCGACCCGCGAAGCCGCAGGGCCCCGGCGGTCAGCCGGAGCCCTGCGACAGGGTTCTGCGTACAAGCCGCCGGCGTCAGCCGCACTGGCAGGGGCTGCCCGACTGGCACCCGCAGCCGCAGCCCGAGCCGCAGCCGCACGCGGCGATCAGGGGCAGGTTCCTGATCTCGGCGGGCTGCTCGGTCTCGCGCTGCTGCGTGGGGTCGGGCGTGGTGCTGGGGGATTCGGCCATGGGTCTCTCCTCGAGGACTGGTGCCTGTGCCCATTGGATGCCCGTTCCGCTGGGCGCATCAACGGCGCACAGAGGCGCCCGCGGACCCAGGCCGATCCCCGCCCGGCCCCTTCACGCCGATGCGCACATCGGTACGCACAGCAGGCCCGAGCCGGCCCGGGCTCAGGCGCTCTCCGCCCCCGGGACCGCCTGGATCTCCGGCTGCACATCCGTCTGGAGCTCGTCGGCGTGCTCGCCGGTCACCAGGTACACGACCCGCTTGGCGACCGACACCGCGTGGTCGGCGAACCGCTCGTAGTAGCGGCCGAGCAGCGTGACGTCCACGGCCGTCTCGATGCCGTGCTTCCAGCGGTCGTCCATCAGGTGCTGGAAGAGCGTGCGGTGCAGCAGGTCCATCGCGTCGTCGTCCTGCTCCAGCTGCAGCGCCAGGTCGACGTCCTTGGTGATGATGACCTCGGCGGCCTTCGCCATCAGGCGCTGCGCGAGCTGGCCCATCTCCAGGATCGTGGCGTGCAGGTCGCTGGGGACCGCGCGGTCCGGGTAGCGCAGCCGCGCGAGCTTCGCCACGTGCTGGGCGAGGTCGCCCGAGCGCTCCAGGTCGGCCGACATCCGCAGTGACGTGACGACGATCCGCAGGTCCGTCGCGACCGGCTGCTGCCGCGCCAGCAGGGCGATGGCCCGGGCCTCCAGGTCGTGCTGGAGTTCGTCGACCTTCTGGTCGGCCTCGATGACGTTCTCGGCCAGCTTCAGGTCGGAGTCGAGCATGGCGGTCGTGGCGCGCCCGATCGCCGACCCGACCAGCCGGGCCATCTCCACCAGACTGTCGCTTATCGAGTCCAGTTCCTCGTGGTACGCGTCCCGCATCAGGGTTCCCTCTCGTGCGTCTGTGTCGGAGGTCCGGGGGCCGGGGCCCGCCGGACGACCGACGGTACGACCGTCGTATTACCGAAGGTCCGGACCCCACGCTCCCACGTTCCGGCCCGTACGCGTCCGTTTCCGTCATCCCAAATGAACCAATACTGGCTCCAAGGTGAACTCTGAGCGACGAGTGTTCGAGCTCGTAGCCCGACGACTGTGGTCGGCGCCCGACCCATGCCTAACCTGGGTGCATGGACGTGAACGCGGCGGTCGCCGCAGCGGCAGCGATCGCCGGGGTGCTCACCGGCGTGATCGCCATGCTGGCGTTCCGCTGGAGTGAGCGCGAACAGAAGCGCCCCACCCGTAGCTCCCTGCACACGGACGCGGTACTTCCGCCGGGCGTGGACACGGTCCTGTCCGTCCTCCGGTCCTCGGCCGTCGTACTCGACGAGGCGGACACCGTCGTCAAGGCCAGCTCGGCGGCGTACGCCCTCGGCCTGGTCCGCGGCGGCAAGCTCGCCGTCGAGCCGATGCTGCAGATGGCCCGGGACACGCGGCGCGACGGGGAGATACGCCAGGTCGAACTGGACCTGCCACGGCGCGGCACCGGACGCGGAGAGGCCCTGGCCGTCTCCGCGCGGGTCGCGCCGCTCGGCTCCCGGCTGGTGCTGCTGCTCGTGGAGGACCTGACCGAGGCCCGCCGCATCGAGGCGGTCCGGCGCGACTTCGTCGCCAATGTGAGCCACGAGCTGAAGACGCCCGTGGGCGCCCTCTCCCTGCTCTCCGAGGCCGTCATGGACGCCTCCGACGACCCCGAGGCCGTCCAGCGGTTCGCCGGGCGCATGCAGATCGAGGCGACTCGGCTGACCAGCCTGGTGCAGGAGCTCATCGATCTGTCGCGGGTGCAGAACGACGACCCGCTGGAGGACGCCGAGCCGGTCCGCGTCGGCGAGCTCGTCGCCGAGGCCATCGACCGCTGCCGGCACCAGGCCGGCACCAAGCAGATCACCATGGCCGCGGGCGGCACCGCCGACCTGCACGTGTGGGGCAACCGCGGCCAGCTCGCCGCCGCCCTCGGCAACCTCGTCGAGAACGCGGTCAACTACTCGCCCGCCCGCACCCGCGTCGGCATAGCGGCCCGCAGGGTGAGCGCCCCCGGCGGCGACCACATCGAGATCGCCGTCACCGATCAGGGCATCGGCATCTCCGACAAGGACAAGGAGCGCATCTTCGAGCGCTTCTACCGCGTCGACCCCGCCCGCTCCCGCGCCACGGGTGGTACGGGACTGGGGCTGGCGATCGTGAAGCACGTCGCCGCCTCGCACGGCGGGGAGGTCACGGTGTGGAGCGCCGAAGGCCAGGGCTCCACCTTCACCCTGCGGCTGCCGGAGGCCGGTGTGGCCCGCGACCGCGCACATCAGCAGCCCGCCCGAGAGATACGCGCAGGAGGCGCGGGCCTCGACGAAGAGGCCGGGCGGTCCACTTCCACGTCCCCCGAATCAACCGCGTACGAAACGCTTCCCGCCCCGGAGGTCCTTCCGTGACCCGTGTGCTCGTCGTCGAGGACGAGGAGTCCTTCTCCGACGCCCTGTCGTACATGCTCCGCAAGGAGGGCTTCGAGGTCGCCGTCGCGACCACGGGGCCCGACGGACTCGACGAGTTCGAGCGCAACGGCGCCGACCTCGTCCTCCTCGACCTGATGCTGCCCGGCCTGCCGGGCACCGAGGTCTGCCGCCAGCTGCGCGGCCGCTCCAACGTCCCCGTCATCATGGTGACCGCCAAGGACAGCGAGATCGACAAGGTCGTCGGGCTGGAGATAGGAGCCGACGACTACGTCACCAAGCCGTTCTCCTCCCGCGAGCTGGTCGCCCGTATCCGGGCCGTGCTGCGCCGCCGCGGCGAGCCCGAGGAGGTGACCCCCGCCGCGCTGGAGGCGGGCCCGGTCCGCATGGACGTCGACCGGCACGTGGTCACCGTCGGCGGCACCAAGATCGACCTGCCGCTGAAGGAGTTCGACCTGCTGGAGATGCTGCTGCGCAACGCCGGCCGCGTCCTCACGCGCATGCAGCTCATCGACCGCGTCTGGGGCGCCGACTACGTCGGTGACACCAAGACCCTCGACGTCCACGTCAAGCGCCTGCGCGCCAAGATCGAGCCGGACCCGGGCGCCCCGCGCTACCTGGTGACGGTCCGGGGCCTGGGCTACAAGTTCGAGCCGTAAACCGGCGGCAGCACGATGAAGGGCGGGACCTCTCCCCAGAGGTCCCGCCCTTTCGTTACGACCGTCCTACGGGCTCAGTGCCCGGCGCCGGCCGTCGCGCTCGCGGAGGCCGCGTCGGACGGCGTGCCCGGCGACGCGTGGCCGCCCGGCGAACCCGAGGCGCTCTCGGACGGCGAAGCGGACGGGGACGCCGAGGCGCCCGGCGCGGCCGGAACCTCGGTCGGGCCCCACTCGGCGAAGTAGTGCTCTGCGGGGACGACGAAGGCGCGCAGGCTCACCTCACCCGTCTTGCTGAAGGTGAAGGTGACCTTCTGGGCGTTGCCGTCCTGCACGGCCTCCCGGCTGCTCGGCAGCAGGGCGGTGGCGTTGTTCTTGCCGCCCAGGACCAGCGAGCCACCGGCCGGGACGCTGAGGCTGCCGCCCTTGGCCGGCTTGAGCTCGGCCGTCTTGCCGGTGCCGGGGAGGGTGATGGACTCCAGCGTCTCGGCGGTCCGGCCGGAGTTGAAGAAGGTCGCGGAGATCGCGGCCGGTCCGGTCGACTCGCGGTCGGGCTGCGTGATCACGATCGCGTTCTGGATCTTGATGTCACCCACGCTCGTGGCCGCGTTGTCCGGCTGGATCTCCAGGGTCTGGGCGTTGTTGCCGGCTCCACACGCGGCGAGCGAGGCGATCGAGAACGCGATGGCGGCAGCGGCGAGGGCGCCGCGTCGAAGGCTGCTGCTCACGGCGGCGGCAACTCCTTGACTTGAGCGGAGCGGCCGATAAAGCCGCCCTAAGTGTCTGTCAGCGGGCCTTAGGTTACCGAGCCGTTCCCGCCCGGTCGCACCCGACCCCCCGGCACCTCTGATCCCACCTGTGTCACACGTGTCTCGTGCGTCACAAGTGACTCGGGGGTCACATTGGTGGAGTGCTCGTCCGGCATTCACATAAGAGCCTCGGACGGCCCCGCAAATTTTCCGTGAAGGAATGTCGGGTCCACCTCAGAATTGATCACCTCGGGCGCGTCGGGCCGGCTCGTGATCAATTCAGGAAACGACCGGAACCCGGCCGGGGCCGCCGAACGGAGTAGCGGAAGTCGATCATACGGAACCGGACATATGGGGATGTTCAGCCGTTCGGAGGGTGCTCCGGATGCGTGTAACGTACGCGTTTCGCTCACCCCGGAGAGCCGCTCTCACCTGCGAATACCTTCTTCCAGTCCCTGTCCGAAGCACGTTCCTGTCGGAGTTGTCAAGCCCCGAGATATGCCCTGACCTGCGAAAACGCCATTCAGAACCCGCAGTTTCCGTGTTACCCTGGATAGCCACGGAAGGGGTACCTGTCACATGACGTTCAAGGTTGGCGACACCGTGGTCTATCCCCATCACGGGGCCGCGCTGATCGAGGCTATCGAAACTCGCCAGATCAAAGGCGTGGACAAGACCTACTTGGTGCTGAAGGTCGCCCAGGGTGACCTGACGGTACGTGTGCCAGCGGACAATGCGGAGTTCGTCGGCGTGCGTGATGTGGTCGGTCAGGACGGGCTGGACCGGGTCTTCGAGGTGCTGCGCGCGCCGTACGCCGAGGAGCCCACGAACTGGTCCCGTCGATACAAGGCAAACCTGGAGAAGCTCGCCTCGGGCGATGTCATCAAGGTCGCGGAAGTGGTGCGTGACCTGTGGCGTCGTGAGCGCGAGCGTGGACTCTCCGCCGGTGAGAAGCGCATGCTCGCCAAGGCCCGCCAGATTCTGGTGAGCGAGCTCGCCCTGGCGGAGAACACCAACGAGGACAAGGCCGAGGCCCTGCTCGACGAGGTGCTCGCCTCCTGAGGCGAAGCCTGTCGCTCAGCACTGCGCTGATCAAGGCTGCACATCGAAATGCCGCGGTGCCCGATGACGAATCTTCCGTCGCCGGGCGCTGCGGCATGTTCGTACTCCGGCACCGATGCGCCGTCACTCCGGGATGTGTTATCACTCACGACCCGGTACCTGGCGTGCCGGGCCCGGGCAGCCGGCTCGACCGGCGTCACGGAAGGGTCCGGTCGAGCGCGTCGCGCCCGGCACTCCTCCAGGCCATACCCACGCCAGGCCAGCACACAAACCTGACAGGAACCGATGTCTGACGATTCGCGCCCCTCGCCGTCGGCCGCCCCCGCGACGGCCCGCACCGCGGCCGTGATTCCCGCCGCCGGCCGTGGTGTACGGCTCGGCCCGGGCGCCCCCAAGGCGCTCCGCGCGCTGGGCGGCACCCCCATGCTCATCCACGCGGTCCGTGCGATGGCCGCCTCCCGTGCCGTCTCCCTGGTCGTCGTCGTGGCCCCGCCCGACGGCGCCGCCGAAGTCAGGTCGCTGCTGGACGCGTACGCGCTGCCCGAGCGGACGGACTTCCTCGTCGTCCCGGGCGGGCAGACCCGCCAGGAGTCCGTGAAGCTCGGCCTGGACGCGCTGCCCCCCGGCCACGACATCGTGCTGGTGCACGACGCGGCCCGGCCGCTGGTGCCGGTGGACACGGTCGACGCCGTGATCGAGGCCGTACGTGACGGCGCCCCGGCCGTGGTCCCGGCGCTGCCGCTCGCCGACACGGTCAAGCAGGTCGAGCCCGCCGGGACGCCCGGCGAGCCGGAGCCGGTCGTCGCGACACCCGAGCGCGCACGGCTGCGGGCGGTGCAGACCCCGCAGGGCTTCGACCGGGCGACCCTGGTCCGGGCGCACGAGACGGTGACCGGCGAGGTCACCGACGACGCCGGGATGGTCGAGCAGCTCGGCCTCACGGTCGTGGCCGTCCCCGGGCACGAGGAGGCCTTCAAGGTCACCCGTCCCCTGGACCTGGTCCTCGCCGAGGCGGTCCTGGCCCGCAGGAGGCTGAACGATGGCTTCTGAGGCATCTGGTTCCCGGCTGCCGCCGGATGGGTTCCCGCTGCCCCAGGTCGGCATCGGCACCGACATCCACGCCTTCGAGGAGGGCCGCGAGCTGTGGTGCGCCGGCCTGAAGTGGGAGGACGCGGGTCCGGGCCTGGCCGGCCACTCCGACGCGGACGTCGTGGCCCACGCGGCCTGCAACGCCCTCTTCTCCGCCGCCGGCCTCGGCGACCTGGGCCAGCACTTCGGCACGGGCCGGCCCGAGTGGTCGGGCGCCTCGGGTGTGACCCTGCTGACGGAGGCGGCCCGGATCGTCCGCGAGGCCGGCTTCCGCATCGGCAACATCGCCGTACAGGTGGTGGGCCCGAGGCCGAAGATCGGCAAGCGCAGGGACGAGGCGCAGCAGCTCCTGTCGGAAGCGGCCGGAGCACCGGTTTCCGTCTCGGGCGCGACGACGGACGGCTTGGGTTTCCCGGGCCGCGACGAGGGCCTGATGGCGGTGGCGACGGCGCTGGTGGTCCGGGTCGGCTGAGCGCGGGCTCCTTGCGAATGTCACGAATGCGGGCGCCGTGAACACAAGGTCGTGAGGCACACCCGTGGGCCTACTACCCTGGTGTCGTGACTATTCGCCTGTACGACACCAGCGCCCGGCAGATCCGTGACTTCTCCCCGCTCGACCCGGGTTGCGTCTCGATCTACCTGTGCGGTGCCACCGTGCAGGCCGCGCCCCACATCGGACACATCCGGTCGGGACTGAACTTCGACATCATGCGCCGCTGGTTCGAGTACCGCGGCTACGAGGTCACGTTCGTGCGGAACGTGACGGACATCGACGACAAGATCATCGCCAAGTCGGCCGACCAGAACCGCCCCTGGTGGGCCATCGGCTACGAGAACGAGCGCGCGTTCAACGACGGTTACCGCGCCCTCGGCTGCCTGCCGCCCACCTACGAGCCGCGTGCCACCGGCCACATCACCGAGATGGTCGAGATGATGCGCGGCCTCATCGAGCGCGGGCACGCCTACGAGGCCGACGGCAACGTCTACTTCGACGTGCGCTCCTTCCCGGGGTACCTGGAGCTGTCCAACCAGGAGCTGGACAACCTCCAGCAGCCGTCCGGTACCGGCGAGACCGGCAAGCGCGACCCGCGGGACTTCGCCATGTGGAAGGCGGCGAAGCCCGGGGAGCCCAGCTGGGAGACGCCCTGGGGCCGCGGCCGCCCCGGCTGGCACCTGGAGTGCTCGACGATGGCGCACAAGTACCTCGGGACCGCCTTCGACATCCACGGCGGCGGCCTCGACCTGGTCTTCCCGCACCACGAGAACGAGATCGCCCAGGCCAAGGCCTACGGCGACGACTTCGCCCGGTACTGGGTGCACAACGCCTGGGTCACCATGAGCGGCGAGAAGATGTCCAAGTCGCTCGGCAACTCGGTCCTGGTCAGCGAGATGGTCAAGCGCTGGCGCCCGATCGTGCTGCGCTACTACCTCGGCACCCCGCACTACCGCTCGATGATCGAGTACAGCGAGGAGGCGCTGCGCGAGGCCGAGTCGGCGTTCGCGCGGATCGAGGGCTTCGTGCAGCGCGTGGTGGAGAAGGCCGGGGCCGTCGAGCCCGCCGCCGAGGTGCCGCTGTCCTTCGCCGAGGCCATGGACGACGACCTGGGCGTGCCGCAGGCGCTCGCCGTGGTGCACACCACCGTCCGGCAGGGCAACAGCGCGCTGGCCGCCGACGACAAGGAAGCCGCCGTGGCCCGGCTCGCAGAGGTCCGTGCCATGCTCGGCGTCCTCGGCCTCGACCCGCTCGACCCGCACTGGGCGGGGGAGGGTGACCGCGGGGAGGACCTGCACGGCGTGGTCGACACACTCGTCCGGATGGTCCTCGACCAGCGCGAGGCCGCCCGGGCCCGCAAGGACTGGCCCACCGCCGACGCCATCCGCGACCAGCTGGGCCAGTCCGGCCTGGTCATCGAGGACAGTCCGCAGGGTCCGCGCTGGAGCCTCGGCCCGCGCTGAGACAAGTCCCACGGCTGATCGACTGTGCCGCCCGGGCCTCCGGGCGGCACACTGCAAAGACGTAACAGACGTACGCAGACGTACGTACGAACCACTTCACGGAGACGGGTAGCTCATGGCCGCGAACAACCGCCGCATGTCCGGCAAGAAGGGCGCGCAGGTCGGCAGCGGCGGCAAGCGGCGCCGGAGCCTGGAGGGCAAGGGGCCGACGCCGCCCGCCGAGATGCGCAAGGGGCACGTCAAGCAGCGCGCCGCCCAGGCCAAGGCGCGCCGCGCCCAGGGCGGTCGTGCCAAGGGTCCCCGCGGCAAGGGCACCTCCGAGCTCGTCGTCGGGCGCAACCCCGTCGTCGAGGCGCTGCGCGGGGGGGTGCCGGCCTCGACGCTGTACGTGCAGCAGTTCATCGACAGCGACGAGCGGGTCCGCGAGGCCCTGCAACTCGCCGCCGAGCGCGGGGGCATCAACCTCATGGAGGCGCCGCGCCCCGAGCTCGACCGGATGACGAACGGGCTCAACCACCAGGGCCTCGTGCTCCAGGTCCCACCGTACGAGTACGCCCACCCCGAGGACCTCGCCGAGGCCGCCGCCGACGCGGGTGAGGACCCGCTGATCGTCGCGCTCGACGGGGTGACCGACCCGCGCAACCTCGGCGCGGTCGTCCGGTCCGTCGCCGCCTTCGGCGGGCACGGCGTCGTCGTGCCCGAGCGGCGTGCCGCCGGGATGACGGCCGGCGCCTGGAAGACGTCCGCCGGTGCTGCCGCCCGTACGCCCGTCGCCCGCGCCACCAACCTGACGCGTGCGCTGGAGGCGTACAAGAAGGCCGGGATCGTCGTCGTCGGTCTCGCCGCCGACGGGGACGTCGAAGTCGGTGAACTGGGCGCCCTGGAGGGGCCCGTCGCGATCGTCGTCGGCAGCGAGGGCAAGGGCCTGTCCCGGCTGGTCGGGGAGACCTGCGACTTCCGGGTGCGGATCCCGATGCCGGGCGGCGGCGAGTCGCTCAACGCCGGTGTCGCGGCGGGGATCGTGCTCTACGAGGTGGCCCGCCGACGCGCCTGAACAGACGTCCGCCAATTCACCGGTGCGGGGTCATTCCGGGGTCATCGGGGCGACGAGGGCAAGCTTGACGGGGTCCGGACAGATCCGGCGGGTCAAAGCAGTGTCCTAACCCGACGTCACTCGGTTAGATGAGTGTGGACACCAGAACACCCCGCACTCCCACGGGGGACCGCTCGTCGGGACTCGACGACGCTCCCGCGCTGAGCATGGTGAAGGTGCCGAGCGACCCGGCGCAGGTCATCGTCAACCATGCGAGTTTCCGCGTGCAGTTGGGCGTATCGACGCGTCGCGTCCAGTCCCCACGGGTCGCACGGCATTTGAACGCCACCACCGAGGACACCGCCCGCATCCCCGTCGTCACCGCCGGGGGCGAGGCGGACGGGGCCACCGCCCGCCGCCGACCGGTCGTCTGGAGCGGGAGATCCGCTCCCGACGACACCGGCGCCCACCGGCTCCTGCAGGCCGTGCGGCACGAGAGCGTCCGCCACGCCGACGAGCCCGCCGCCGACACCGGCGCCACCCAGGTCATCGACCGCGTGGGGCCGGGCCACGACAAACCCGGATACCAGGATGCCGGCTACAGCGGCGCCGGGTACCGGGGCGACGGCTACGAGGACGACCTCAACCAGACCGTCGAGACCCCCGTCGTCGGCCCCCAGCGCACCCACGACCAGACCACCGACGCCACCCGGCTGCTGCCCGCCATGCGCACCGTCGGCAGCGCGTACGACGAACCGGCCTACGCGGACGGGGAGTTCGAGGATCCCGCCGAGGCCGACGAGGCCGACCGGCACGCCAAACGCCACGACGACGACCCGGCCCGGCACGCCTACTACCCGGGCCGCCGGATGAACCTCGGCGTCGTCCTGCTCCCGCTGCGGGTCTTCCTCGGCTTCATCTCCATCTACGCCGGCATGGGCAAGCTGTGCGACCCCGTCTACTTCGACGGCGGCAAGCGCGGCTCCATGGTCAAGTGGCTCAACACCCTGCACCCCTGGGAAGCCGCCGAACCGCTGCGCCAGTTCGCCCTCGAGCACCCGGTGGGCTCCGGACTGGTCATCGCCTTCGCGCAGGTCATCGTCGGCGTCCTGACGGTCCTGGGCTGCTGGCAGCGCGTCGCCGCCTGTCTGGGCGCCCTACTCTCGGCCGCGCTGCTGGTCACCGTCAGCTGGAAGAGCGTCCCCGCCTACGAGACGCCCGACATCATCTACCTCGCCGCCTGGTCCCCGCTGATCATCGCCGGCGCCCCCGTCTACTCCGTCGACGGCCGCCTGGCCGGCAGGGCCTGGCGGCGTCTCGGCCCCCGTGCCGACATCTGGGACCTGCGCCGCTACGTGCTGCGCCGCGGCGTCCTCGTCACCGCCGTCGCCACCGGCCTCACCCTGCTCGTCGGCTCGCTCCTCGGCGGCGCCGTCCGCGACGCCGACCGGATCGTCGTCCCGGGCCCCGGCGAGGCCCCGCGCAACGAGCTGCCCGGCTCCCCGCTCCCGGGTGAGCCCGGCAAGCGGCCGGAGAAGCGGACCCCGTCGGCGTCCTCCTCGCCCACCCAGGGCGCCCCGGCCGGCTCGGCCGGCCCCAGCGCGGGCACCACGACCACGCCGGGCGCCACCAGCGACGCCGGCGCGGTCACGGGCGGCTCCCCGAGCCAGACCCAGGGCACCGTGGGCCAGGCCCCGCCCCAGCAGTCCTCCCCGGAGGGGCAGGCCCCGAGCACCACGTCCGGCCCCACTTCCGGCGGGACGGCGACGGGCGGCACGGGTTCGACCGGCGGCCCGGGCGACGGCGGCGGCTCCTCCACCCGCCGCCCGGGCCTGGTGGGCGGCCTCCTCGGATAGCCGCCGGACCCGGACGACGAAGGGCCCCGCACCTTCGAGGTGCGGGGCCCTTCGAGGCGCCTCGAAGCAGCGGGGCTCTGCTTCATATGCGGCTCCGCCGCGCGGGCGTGGCAGGCCGCAACGAGCCCGCAGCCGCCGGGCGGCCGCGACCGACCGAGCGCTCAGCGCCCCAACGCGGCCAGTTCCTTCGCCGCCTCCGTCAGATCCTTCGCCGTGTCGATGGCACGCCAATACGACCCCTGGGGGATCGTGAATCCGGCCAGCCGCCGCTCACGGGCGAGATGCGGAAACGTCGTCCGCTCATGGTCCCCCCGATGCGGCAGCAACCCCGCGAACTCGGGCGAGAAGACATAGACACCGGCGTTGATCTCGAAGGTGGACGGCGGTGCCTCGATGAAGTCGGTGATCCGGCCGAACCCGTCCGTCCGCACGGCCCCCCACGGCAGCCGGGGCCGCGCCAGCGCCAGCGTCGCCACCGCGTCCCGCTCGGTGTGGAAGTCGGCCATGTCCCGCAGCGAGAACCGCGTCCAGATGTCCCCGTTGGTGGCATACCAGGGCTGGTCAGGGTGGGGGAGGTGCGCCGCGGCGTACTTGAGGCCGCCGCCACGGCCGAGAGGCTCCGACTCCACGACGGTGGTGACGGAGACGCGCAGATCGGCCTTCTCCAGCCACTTCTGCAGTACCTCGGCGAGGTGGCCGCAGGAGACCACCACGTCCGTCACGCCCTCGTCGGCGAGCCAGGACAACTGATGGCCGATGATCGGAGTCCCCGTCCCGGGGATCTCGACCATCGGCTTGGGCCGGTCGTCGGTGTACGGACGGAGCCGGGAGCCCTGGCCACCGGCCAGAACGACGGCTTGAACGGGGCGGGACGCGGCGCTCGGATCGCTCATGGGACCGAACTGTACGTGGCGTCCCGCCCCCTTGACGGACTTCCCACCCGGTGGCAGGGCGGTGCGCTCAGCTGTGCGCGGCGGCGACGCCCGTGGCGAAGGCGGTGTCGCAGACCGGTCGTGCGTAGGACTGGGCGCGGGTCGGGCCGTACACCCGGACGGCGGCCTGGCCGAGGGTGCGGGCGATGGAGGCGCAGTGCTTCGCCAGGGACGGGCGGCCGTTGACGGCCTGCTGGAGGTGGGTGAGGGCGACGCCCGGGTTCTCCTCCTGCAACTCGGTCAGCAGCTTGTCCCGCAGGACGTCCTGCGGGGCGCGCTTGGCGGCACGTGGGGTGCCGACGGAGGTGTCCGCGGCGGTGAGCACCGGGTCGGTGGAGTTCCCCGACCAGTTGACTCGGGTGACCGCGAGGGTCCCGGAGAGCACCAGGACGACGGGCAGGACGAAAGCGAGGGTGCGGCCGATCCGGCGGGCGGGGCCCCGGCCGCGTCGCGTCTGTGGGTTGTTGGAGTGCTTCACGCGTGTGAGGGTAGCGCCCCGTAATGGTTTGTAGACATTTAGTCACCGGTTCGGGGGATGAGAGAGTGCCCCTATTTGGGTAGGGCGTTGACGCACAGTGCTCGAAACGTCCGCTCTGTCTGGGTATTTGTCGACAACGAGAAGGGCCCCGCAGCAGCCTGCGGGGCCCTCTTTCGTCAACCTGGGTGAATCGCCCCGGTTGTGCGCTTGCCGGTGGGTCAGTCGGACAGGCGTGCGCCCGTGGAGGTCGAGAACACGTGGGTCTCGCCGCCACGCGGGACGACGTGCAGCGTGCTGCCCTTCTCCGGGACGTCACGGCCGCCGACGCGGACCACGATGTCCTTGGTCTCGCCGCCGACCTGGGCGGTGCCGTAGACGAAGGCGTCGGAGCCGAGCTCCTCGACCACGTTCACGGTGACCGCGACACCCTGGTCGGAGTCGGCGCCGGCCACGTCGAAGTGCTCGGGGCGGACGCCCACGGTGACGGTCTTGTCGGTGGCGGCGGCGATCGCGTCGCGCTGCACCGGCACGACCGAGTTGCCGAACTTCACGCCGCCGTCGGTGATCGGGACCTCGACGAGGTTCATCGCCGGGGAGCCGATGAAGCCGGCCACGAAGAGGTTGGCGGGCCTGTCGTACATGTTGCGCGGGGTGTCGACCTGCTGGAGCAGACCGTCCTTGAGGACCGCCACGCGGTCGCCCATCGTCAGGGCCTCGACCTGGTCGTGGGTGACGTAGACGGTGGTGATGCCAAGGCGGCGCTGCAGGGACGCGATCTGCGTACGCGTCGACACACGGAGCTTGGCGTCCAGGTTGGACAGCGGCTCGTCCATGAGGAACACCTGCGGCTCGCGCACGATGGCGCGGCCCATGGCGACACGCTGGCGCTGACCGCCGGAGAGCGCCTTGGGCTTGCGGTCCAGGTACTCGGTGAGGTCGAGGATCTTCGCGGCCTCTTCGACCTTCTGCCGGATGTCCGCCTTGTTGACGCCGGCGATCTTGAGCGCGAAGCCCATGTTGTCGGCGACCGTCATGTGCGGGTAGAGCGCGTAGTTCTGGAACACCATGGCGATGTCCCGGTCCTTCGGCGGCAGGTGGGTGACGTCGCGGTCGCCGATGCGGATGGCGCCGGCGTTGACGTCCTCGAGCCCCGCGAGCATGCGGAGCGAGGTGGACTTGCCGCAGCCGGACGGGCCGACGAGGACGAGGAACTCGCCGTCCTCGATGTCGATCTCCAGCGCGTCAACGGCGGGCTTGGTGGAACCCGGGTAGATCCGGGTCGCCTTGTCGAACGTGACAGTGGCCATGGTGAGTGAACCCCTTCTACCGGCAGGAACGTGCCGGACGATCCGAGTAGGAAGGCGGTGCCACGACGGTGGTTCCGTTGTGGTGTAGTCCACGCTCGTGAACTGGCTCAGGACGGTACCCGGCGTTCACCTGTCTGTCAGTACCTCGGGGCCTGTGAACTTCGCGGGAATTTTCGAAGGGACGGGTTTGTGGACAAGGGCTTACCAAGGGCTTACCGACCGAGCCGCGTCACGACTGCCCGTACCGGTCGGCCAGCACCGCCACCGCCCGCGCCACGGCCTGCCGCAGCTCGGGAGGACCGAGCACCTCCGCCTCCGGGCCCAGCCGGAGCAGATCACCGACGGCCACCGCCTCCGCCTCGACGGGCAGCTCCACCTCCACCCAGCCGTCCTCGTCCGCCGCACCCGCGCTCTCCAGGGCCCGCGCACCCGCCGCACCGAACTGCATCGGCAGCAGCCGCCGGCCCCGCGGCGAGATCCGCAGCCGGGCGACACCCTGCTGCAGCGCCGCCTCCAACCGCCGGGACGACTCCTCCCAGTAGGCGGCCAGATCGAATCCGGCCGGGCGGTCGAAGATCTCCCCGGTCTCCTGCACGGCCAGCACGCGCGACACCCGGTACGTGCGTACGGCCTCCTCCGCCAGAGCCACCAGGTACCAGATGCCACCCTTCAGGACGAGCCCCAGCGGCCGCGCCTCCCGGCGCACCTCACCACGCCAGCGCCGGTAGTGCACCCGCAGCACCCGCCGCTCCCACACGGCCGCCGCCACCGCCTCCAGACATGGCACCGGGTCGGCCTCCCAAAACCACGCCGGCGCGTCGAGATGGAACCGCTCCTGCACCCGCCGGGCCTGCCGGGCCAGTTCGTTCGGCAGCGCGGCCTGCACCTTCAGCTGGGCGCTCGCCAGCACCGCCCCCAGCCCCAGGTCCCGCGCGGGCCCGGGCATCCCGGCGAGGAACAGTGACCCGGCCTCGGCGCCCGTCATCCCCGTCAACCGCGTCCGGTACCCGTCCACCAACCGGTAGCCCCCCTGCGGCCCCCGATCCGCACACACCGGTACGCCCGCCGCCCCCAGCGCCTCGATGTCCCGGTAGACCGTGCGCACCGACACCTCCAGCCCGGCGGCGAGCTCGGGCGCGGTCATCCGCCCGCGGTTCTGGAGCAGCAGGAGCAGGGAGAGGAGCCGGTCGGCGCGCATGGGGTCCATTGTTCCGGCGTGCGGCGTCGTACTTGACAGGAGATGTCAGGTACGACGGTCAAGGTGGTCCTCGCACGGCCGCCGCGGGGCCCGTCCCGCGCCCAGACCGAGAGGACCCACCATGCCCGGCACCACCCGGACCACCACCGGCCACTTCACCTTCGCCGACTGGCAGGAGCGCGTGATCGGCCCGGGGGAGGACGCGAACCCACGCCTCGCCCACGCCTCCGTCCGGAACGCCTTCACCGGCGGCATCGAGGCGGCCGGGACGCTTTGCGAGTACTCCATCGTCTACGTCACCCAGAAGACCGGCTCCTTCGCCGGCATGGAACTGATCACCGGCCGGCTCGACGGCCGCGAGGGGAGCTTCGCCGTCGAGGAGCGGGGGTGGTTCGACGAGGACGGGACGGTCCACTGCACGTTCGAGGTGACGAAGGGGTCGGGGAGCGGGGAGTTGGTCGGGCTGCGCGGGAAGGGCGCGTTCACCGCCCGGCACGGGGAGACCACTGTGGCGTACCGGTTCGAGTACGAGGTGGAGTGAGCAGGGCCGAGCGGAACTTCGTGGCTCGGGGTAGCGAGCTCTGTGTACAGTGGTGCCGCCCTCGCGTACGGCGTTGTAGTGCGCGGTGCCTCCTTAGCTCAGCTGGCCAGAGCAACGCACTTGTAATGCGTAGGTCGTCGGTTCGAATCCGACAGGGGGCTCCACTGGGACCCCAGGTCAGACGTTGTCTGACCTGGGGTTTCGTCGTCAGCGGATGCGACGGCGGCGCCGTGCGCGGGCCGCGCGGCGGTCGGCGGTCTCAGTTGTGGTCTCAGAGGCGGGCTCCGGGGCCCCTACGGGCCCCGGCATGAACGTGTCTCCCATGCGGAGCATGGCGGCCTTCGCGAGGTGGGACCTGCCCTTGACGTACCGGCGGGTCTGACCGATCTGGGAGTGGCGGAGGATCTCCATGATCGTGGGGAGATCCACGCCCAGCTCGTTCAGGATCGTGCCGGCGGTATGGCGGCTGCCGTCGTGCTGGCGCCGATCGTCGATGCCCGCTTCTTCGAGCAGCTCCTTGAATTCCTCCCAGTCGTCGCGGGGATCGATCGGTCGGCCGTCCGGCCGGGTGAACAGCGCGTCGTGCTCCTGCCACCCGTCACCCGCTGCGGCGCGCATTTCCTCCTGCTGTGCCTTGTGTTCCAGCAGGTACGGGATGAACGGGGGCGGGATAGGGACCGCGTTCCGGCTCTTCTTGGTCTTGGGACGGGTGAAGACGAGGCCGCCGCCCTTGCGGTCGGGGCAGACACTGGCGTGCTTCGTGCAGTCCCTCGGGCACGGCTTGGGGCAACCGCGCTTGTAGCTTTTGTGCGTCGTGCATTCAGGCGGGCAGGGGTCGAATCGGTGCAGTCGTTCGCCGCACGCGTGAGCGTCCTTGCAGCCGTGGCGCCAGGTGAGCCGTTGGAGCTGCCACTGGGGGTGGAACAGCTCGTTGTCGAGGTCGACGTACTTCCACCGGAATCCCAGGGCCTCACCCTGCCGGAAGCCCATGCCGACACCGACCACCCACCGCATGAACGTGGGCCGCTTGGCGGCGGCCTTCAGGAAGGCTTTCGCTTCCTCGATCGAGAAGGGGTTCGCCTCCGTCTCATCGACGGTCGGCGGATCCACGAGGGTGGCCACATTCTCGACGATGATCCGGCGCCGGTGGGCGATCTTTAGGGCGCGGGAGAGGATGCGGTGCACCTTGAGGACGTGGGATTCCGCGTGCCCGGCGTCGAGCATCCTGCGGTACATCCGTTCCAGATGTTCCGGCTGGAGCTTGTCGATTCGGTGTTGACCGATGCCAGGGATGATGTCGTTACGGGTCTTGGACCAGTAGTCATCCAGGGATCGGGGCTTGAGCTTCAGGCTCGCGATGTCGGTCAGATAGGTGGTCATCCACTGAGCCACGGTTGGCTTGCGACCGGCCTTGGGGGCGCGGCCCTTGTCCCGCAGATCTTCCAGTTCGCGGACCTTGCGCTTGATCTCGGACTCGGTCTTGGCCCGCCGGTGGCGCCGGTCCGGCGAGCCGTCGTCCTTGACGCCCATGGTGACGCGGCCGTGCCACCAGCCGTCGCCGCCGAAGTAGATGGACGATTCCATGTTCGGTTTGCGGGGGCTCAACGATCTCCTCCATGCGAAAGGCGCCCCCGGACTCGGAGTCCGGGGGCGCCTTTGGGTGGTGTGGGTCAGTGAGTGAGGGGTTCGAGATTGTCCACGTATGCCTCCAGGTCGCGGCGGCGGATGCGGCGTGAGCGGCCACGCATGACGTACCTCAGTGCCCCTTCGGCCATCAGCTCGTAAACGGTGGAACGGCCGATGGAGAGCGCTTCGGCAGCCTCCTCGGGCTTGTACAGGAGTCGGTCGACGGGGGCAGCAGTCGTGGTGCTCATCCGGGTGTCTCCTTGAGCGGAGGGTCTTGGGTGCTTCTCAGGGCTCGTGTCTGTCCGAGGTGCGGATTTCTGCGTCACCCGCGTCATCTGCGTCATTCACGCCGCTGACCTGCTCTTTTGGGGTGACGCAGGAACTTTGGGGTGTGTCACCGGTGACACAGACCTCTGTCATCGGGTGACGCAGGTGACGCGGGGTGACGCAGAAATGGGCCGTCTGCGTCACCCCTCTTTCAGCAGGTCACAGCCCATTTACGGGGTGTGGGTGACGCAGGTGACGCAGGGTCTCTCTACTTCGGACAAGAGAGGGGGTGGTGTCTGTTGTGGTGCGCGGCTCAGAGAGTGAAGAACGGGCCGCTTCGCGGCGCGACCCTCGCAGGGCGGCGCCGCCGCCGAACAACAAAAAGAGCACGCGGCGCCGGGTGCTCCTCTTGCTTGTGCGGTCGTGGTGGCACGCGGTCAGAACGCCGGTTCCTGTTCGGGCGGGGGCGGTGCGGTGTCCGGCCGCGCGATCTCGATGTAGCGGGACGTCTTGGTGCGTCCCCAGTCGATGCGGACGCCCCGGGCTGCGAGGGTGGGCTGAAGGCGCTTGAGACGGTCTGAGAGCACCTTGCCGGTGGTCGGCCACCCTTTAGGCAGAGGACGGAAGTCCTCGCCCGTATAGAGGCCTGTGAGGCAGTGCAGCCACTCAGCCGACGTCATCCGCTGCTCGGTGCCCGGGTCGATGCCCGCGGCGTGCTTGAGCACGGTCTGCGCCAACAGGTCGCCCTCGATGACGTCGTCGTTGAGGTCGTCCAGGCTGGCCCGGTAGGCGGCGAGCGCCCCCAGGCCGGTGGCCGCGTCGAGCTGCGCGCACAGGTGCGCGAAGTCGGCCATGCGCAGGTCCGTCGGGATGTCCGCCTCAGCCGCGCGCACCTGCACGGTGAGGTCCAGGAGCGAGCCGAGGACGACGGGCAGCACCTGCGCGAAGTCCGACCACAGTTCCGCCTCAGTGCGCCGGACGCGGGGGCGCTCCAGCCGCAGGGGCAACAGCCGTTCGGCAAGGTCGGGGCGGATGACGCCCACATCGATACCGGTCAGCAGCAGGGGGCGGCGGTAGCTGATTCGAAAAACGTCCCCGTCGGTGAACAGCGCTCGCTTGACGTCTTCGGCTCCGGTGACGATGCGGCACATTGCGTCGGACAGGTCCGGGGTCATGTGGGAGAGGTTGTCCAGGGCGGTGACCCAACCGGCCGCGACGGCTGTGGTCAGGTTCTCCTCATCCTTGGGGGCCCGGCGCAGGTCCCCGGTCATGCCCTCGATGATCCGCACGAGCATCCGGCCACCGGTGGACTTGCCCGCCCCCTGCGGCCCGGTGAGGAACGGGGCCGGGACGGGAACCGTCGGAGCGAGGCAGCCGATGAGCCAGGCGATGGCCAGGCACTCGGTCTCCGCGGTGGCGAAGTTGCACAGCCGCATCAGCAGATCGATGCCCTTGCCGTTGGTGTCCTTTGCCGGCAGGGGCAGTTCCCCGGTGAGCTGGGTACGCCGCCAGCACACCTCACGCGGGTCCGGGGTGCGGATGTCCCAGCCGGTGGGGTGGATACGCACGGACTGTCCGTCGCTGCGCCCGAGGTCGAGCCACGTGGCTCCGTCGAATCCGGGGGCGACGCGAATGTGCACGGGCTGGACGTCCTCGGTCAGCGCGAGTGCCTCGATCAGGTCCAGCGCCTCTTTCATGGCGGTGCCGTTGAACACGCCGATGCCGTCGCGGAAGAGGCCGACCATGAGTTCCTGCCGGTGGCTTCCGGTGGTGCCCTGGGAGCGGATCGGGCGGGCCACGGGGTGGCCGTTCCTCTGCGCGTACACGGTGCCGTCGGCGGTGCGGAAGTACCGGAAGTGCGATTGCGCGTAGTCGGTGATGACTTCGCGGGCGGGGTTCTTGTCGTCGTCGGACATGGTCACAGTCCCAACGTGGTGCGGGCGTTGGTCCACGCGTCGGTGCAGTGCCGCAGAGTCTCGCCCTTGGTCTGCGCGGCGGTGAACAGCCGGGCGACGTGGGCATCGGTGAGGCAACCGCACCGGCCGTGGGTGGACAGCACGGCGAGGAAGGTCCGGTACACGGTCGCGTGGACTGCATTGGAGGCCTTGGTGATGCGCTGCTCCGCCATGGCGATGCCGCGTTCCAGGAAGACGGGCGTGCGGTGCGGGCACTCCCCGCCGGACCGTGCGGGCACGGAGATGGAACCGGGCGCCGACCGGACGGCGGGCGGTTCCTTCACGGCCAGCGCGCGAACGGCCTCGGGCAGGGCGATCATGGTCCCGATTCCGGGCCCGAGATACCGGGCGTAGGCCATGGTCGACTTGATGTCGACGCCGGGCCGGACCGCATTGTGCGACGACATGGCGCCCCGGTAGATCCAGTGCTCACCCCGCGTCGTCGGAACGGTCCGCGTGGCGGGCAGGGTCTCACGGGCCCATGCGACGGCCGCCGCGTCGTCGAGGTCGACCACGGTCAGCCCGGCGGCGCCTGGGTGGTAGGCGACGCAGACGGCCCGCCGCCATGCGGCCGTCCAGGCCGGGGAGGTGAGCACGGCCGGATCGGTGGTGGCTGCAGCCCACGCGTGGCAGACGCCAGGGCAGCGGCAGGGGCCCGGGCTTTTCATGTTCGGCCGGCCACCGCACGCGTTGCCGGTGCAGTCGGGGCAGTTGCCGAACGGCGCCTTGCCCGCGCGTAGGGGCAGCACCGGCACACCGGCAGCGGCCAGCGTCAGCGCGGTCCGCAGGGCTTCGGGCAGCGCGCTCATGCCGTCGCGCCCTCGCCGGATCAGGGTCGGTTGCGTCATGCTGGGTGACCTCCACAGGTCTGTTGATGGCAGGTGGACAAGGGCGGCCCCGGTCTTTGGCGAGAGGGGGCCGCCCTTGGCGTAGCTAGAAGGGCGGTTCGTCGCTGTAGCCGCCGGGCGCCCATGGGTCGGCGTCGCGGCGACGGCGGCGCAGCCAGCGGGGCAGGCCCGGGAGGGGCAGCAGCAGCCAGCGGCGGGACTCGTGCCAGCACTCGCAGGGCTCCCAATCGGTGCCCGCGTAGTCGCCGGTGTCGTAGTCGCCGTAGTCGTGCTCGATGCTGCCCCATCCGTCGCAGTTGGGGCAGTCGGGGCGGGGTGTGTCGGTCAGGATCAGCGCGTTACGGGGAAGCGCGGTGCGCTGGATACGCAGTCGCACGGTCGGGTCTCCTTCGGTCAGCCGTGGAAGTGGTTGCGCTTGAACGTGGCCTTGCGGATGTTCACGGTCGTTCCGCCCTGGTGGTCGCTCGTGTTGAAGAGCTGCACGGCGATCCATCCGCCGAAGATGACGGCGGCGAGGATGACGAGTTGGGTGATGAACGCGGTGAGCGCGGCGATGAACGAGGTGAGCAGCAGCAGCCCGCCGCACACCGCGAGGAACCCGACGCCCCCGAGGGCGGCGTTCACGGCCGTGCGGGACACGGCCGGCTTGACCGCTACCGGCTCCGGGCGCGTCGGCTCGATGGCGTACCCGGTGACGACGCGGCCGTCGGGCAGGACGATGCTCGCCACCGTCGGAACGGTGCCCGGCTGCACCGGCACGACCGGCGCCGACACGGTGACGGCGGGCGGGAGCGGGGTGGGCTGGTGGACTTCCACGGCTCGCTGTACGGGCACGTGCGGGGTGTTATCGGGGTACATGCGGAATCCCTTCCGAACGTTGATCAGGGAGTCTGAGGCACCCCCTTCGGGGTGCCGTGTGGAGGGGTATTCGGGGGGTCTGACCTGCGTGCCTCCCTGACTCCCTGAACGATCATTTGCGCAGGTCAGAGTCAGGGAGGCGGGTCAGGGAGGCGGTCAGGGAGTTCTCCCTGTCTCCCTGACCGTTTGGGGGTCGGCTCCCTGTCATCCGTCGGCGGAAGCGGAACCATCGGAGTCGCGGTTGACGAGGGCGCGGGCGACCCGGTCGCGGGCGACGACCATGACGCCGTCGGACTTGTAGGGCTCCGCGCCGGCGTCGTCCAGGACGCGCTTGAGATCGATGAATGACCAGCCGCCGTAGGCGTCCGCGTTCCGTGTGGCGAGCCGCGCCAGCACATCCTTCGTGCGCACCCGGGGCGCGTCGCCGATGACGGCGGCGATGTCGACGAGCGAGTCGTGTTCTGCGCTGCGCTCGATGGCGTGCAGGGTGGTGACGCCGTCGCGCAGGGCCTTGGCCCGGTCGGTGATGGCTTCGGCGGCGTCGTCGTCGATGTAGTGCGTACGCACCGTGATGGACGACTGCCCGGCCGGGATGGTGATGCCGTCGGAGGCGACGACCAGAGTTCCCCGGTCCAGGCCCGGACGCAGCAGGTTCGGCGCCGCCCCGCCGTCGACCGCCTTGTCTCCCAGGGCCATGCGGGCTTGTGATTCGGTGCCCAGGGCGAGGGAGGCGCGAGTGTGGGCGCCCTCGCGCACGAGCTTGGGAAGGTTCTCGTTGGTCGGGTCCTGGGTGCCCTGCCACATCAGCACGTTCACCGCACGGCCCTGGTTGTGGATCTTCCGGACGGCCATGAAGTACCGGGAGTTGGCCTTCGACCCGCCGTAGGGGCGCTTGTCCTCGTCCTTGGCCGGGCACATGAACGCCACCTGCGCCTCGTCGACCAGCACGATCAGCGGCGGGAAGGTCGTTCCGGGCGGCGCCTGAATGCGGCGGTTCATCTCATCCACCGCGCCCTCGACCATCTCGGTCACCTGGATCACGTGCTCATCCGTCGGCCCCTGGATCAGGGTGGTGGCGAGCCCGTCGAACATGGCCCAGTCGCCCACGCCCTTGAGGTCGCCCATGAGGAACTGCACCGACTTGTCCAGCGAGAGCCACAGGGCCAGGGAGCGCAGGGCCACGGTCTTGCCCTGGTTCGACAACCCGGTGATGAGCAGGTGGCGCTGATACAGGCTCAAGCTCGCAGCGTCCCCGCGCAGGTCCTGCCCCCACGGGGCGCGGCCCTTGGTGTAGTCGGCGGTCATCGTCTCGTCGGTGACCAGCGGCGACGGGCCGATCGGCTCATCCAGCGCCCCCGAGTCGGCGATCCACAGCCGTACCGTCCGCGCCGCCTGGGGGATGGTGATGAAGACTTCGTGTTCGTGCCGGGTGAGGTTCTCGGCGAGCTTGCGGCGCTTGTTCTGTACCTCGTTGGTCGACACCCCGGAGGGAAGGGTCACGTCGACTTCCACTCCGCATCCGGCGATGGTGATGGGCCCGAGCATGGATGCGCCGGCGTCGCCCATCTCCTTGATGGCGTTGCGCAGGGCGGGCACGCCGAGGTCGCGCAGGGCCTTGACCACGATGGACGGCGTGATCGGCTCACCCTCGCCGTTGCGGACGTTCGCGGGGAGTGCCCAGTTCGGGGCGGCCTGCTGCTTGCGGCCAACTGACCACAGGGCGAGCAGGGCGAGGAACGGGCCGATGGTGAGCGCCGGACCCCACACGATCTGAACGATCCGGATGAGCAGGGCGATGAAGTCGATGGTCGCCGACAGGGGGGTGATGACGTCGCCGACGTGGCCGGTGTTGATGGCCATCACGATGCCGAGGGCGACCAGGGTGCCGATGCTCATCCCGGCACCGACGGCAATGCCCTTGGCGGCCTCCACGGGCGAGTGCAGCAGGTCCATGCGGCGGTGATGACGGGCGGCGCGGAAGCGCTGCAACCGCTCCTCCCACTCTTCAGCCGCTTCCAGGTTCCCCGCGGCTTCCGCCGCGCGGATCATCCGCTCATAGCGGGACCCGGTGCGGCCGTCCCAGGTCCGGCGGGCCACGATCCGGCCACCGTTGAACGTGTAGGACGCGTGCCGGGCCACCGCCCGTCCAGTCGACCGCGTGCGCTCGTGCGTGACGGCGGTCTTGACGGCGCGTCCGGAGCGGACCCACAGCGGCACCGGCCGGGCCGGGGGCGCGTCAGGTACGACCGTGAGCACGGTGGGGGCCGTGTCGGAGGTTGGGGGGTCGGTGGGCTTGTGGAGGTGGACGACGTTCTCAGACATGCTGGAAGTTCTCCTGACTGCCCCCATAGGGGCGGGAGTGAGGGAGAGAGCCGGGGTGGTCGGGTCCGTGGAAAGAGCGGCCACCCCGGTGTGATGGCTGGTCAGAACCAGCCGGACGACTTCTTGGCGGCCTTCGCGCGGGCGGCCTCGGTGATGAGCCTCTGCCGCTCACCGTGCAGGGCGGTCAGCTCCGCGTTCAGCCGCATCTCGGCCGCGCTGCCGGTGGCGTCCATCCGCTCCTCGGCACGGCCCGCGCTACGGCCCCGGGCCACCTTGTAGGCGCCACCGGCCAGCGCGCGGGCCATCGCCCGGCGCTCACTGCCGTTCAGCGGCCACCACTCGCCCCGGCGGACAGCTTCCAGCTTCTTCGTCGTCGCCTGGATCTCGCGGTCCAGGCGGCGAATGTCGGCGTTGCGCATGGTCAGGCACTCCTCAGGGAGTCGGCGGGATCGGGAAAGGCGCACGGCACGCACATGCCGAGTGAGGCGGGGATGACGTAACCCGCATCGGCCCGGCACGCGGGGCAGATGCGGCGGGCGGCGTTGGCCTTGGCCAGCGCCGCCCACCTGTCCGGCGTCATCGGCCGGACCGGCTTGGCCAGGTCGATGCGGTAGAGGTAGGCGACCAGTGGTCCCCGGCGACGGCGCGGCCGTTCGAGCTGGGCGGCCACGTCCTGACCACCGGGCCGTAAGCCCTGCGCGCGGAGTTGGCGGCGGGTGGCGTAGCCGTCGGGGGCCAGGCGCCACCGGTAGACCGGCAGCGCGCCCATCAGGCGACGCGCTTCCAGGCGGCCCTCAGGCGGACTTCGGATGCGGAGTGGCCGGCGGCGCGGAAGCGGGCGGCCATCTCGCGGTAGGACAGGGGCGGGGTCTGGCTGTGACGGATCTCGTCGACCAGGACGTCAAGCGCGCCGTCGGTGAGGGCGGGTGAGGTTTCCAGAGCGGGCGATCCGGTCGGCTCGCTCGGGCCCCACACCGGCAGTTCCCAGCGGGCCGTGACGCCGGGTGTGACGGGGCTCGTCACGCTGGTCAGCGCCCTGCCGGTCTCCTCGCCCTGCCGGGCCGTCTCCAGCGTCGACCACGCGGAAGTGAGCGTCTGCGCGGTCTTGGCCTGGACGTGGGCGACGCGGGCACCGGCAGCCGTCACGGCCGTCAGCCGGGTCTCCTCGGTTGCCGCTTCAGCACGCAGCCGGGCGCGGGCCACGGCCGCCTCATCGCGCGCTTCCTGCTGGATACCGCGGATGGCGTCCAGCGCGTTCGGGGTGAGCGCGGTGCGCTCCCACATCGAGTGGACCAGCCACAGTGCCTTCGCCGCGATCGGGAGCCAGGCCACGGCCAGCCACGCGCCGGCGGAGTCCTCGGCGGTGAGGGCGTGGGCGACCAGGACGCCGGTTGCCACCGCGCCGAAGAACCAGCCGACAGCGGTCACGGTGCGGTCGTGGTCGCCCTGTGCGGCGAGGCGGCGTTCGTAGGCGAGGGTGGCCAGCCATCCGCCGTCGATGCCGAGACCGACGACCACGGCCACCGGCCACGGCACGGCCGTGCCCAGCCACATCACGACCACGGCCAGGGTCAGCACCATGGACACGGCCGTCATCGCAACGGCCGGAAGAACAGTCTTGGCGCTCATGCGGCGCCCTCTTCCTGCTCGCGCACGTCCACGGCCGCGATCAGCACGACCGGCGTGCTGTCGTCGCCGGGCTCCTGGCTGTCCTCGATCCACGCCCACTCCGCGCCAGGCGCCACCTCGTAACCGAGGGCCGCCAGTGCCTCCCGGCGGTCCGCCCCGGTGGGCACCGGGCCGGACTCGAACCGGACGGTGGGCCACTCGCTCTCGCCGTACACGACGACGTATAGGCGCCACGGCCCGCCGTCGCTCGCCATCTGCGCGGTCAGCGTGCTCACAGCGCACCTCCCGCCGTGATCAGCGCGGCGAGGATGAGCAGCGCCCCGCCGGTCAGGGTGAGGTCGACCGCGCGGCGCAGGCACGTGAACTTCGCGACCGCGAGGCGGGACAGCCCGGCAATGTCGGTGGCCAGGTCCCGCGCCATGGCGGCGGTGATCTCCTCAGCGGTGAGCGTTGCCCACAGCGGGAACCCGTGCCGCCCGCGCAGGTTCGGCCTCGTCGAGCGCAGCAGCAGACCAGCCGCCACGACCAGCAGCACCATCCCCAGACCGCCCACCACATAGGCGGGGCGTGTCAGGGGCAGGTCACGGCCGACCGTCCAGGCACCGGCCAGGACCGCGCCGACGAACGCCAGCAGCAGACCGGTCTTGGTGTCGGTCCGCGTGATCTCCGCCTTCACCTCCGCGTGAGCGGCAGTCAGGTTCTGGTCCATGGTGCTCACGCGGCACCCCCGGGAAGGCTCGCACCGGCCGCGCGGTTGACCAGCGCGACCCGCGCGGCGAGCGCGCGGCGGCGGGCCCGACGGATGCGCCGGTTGTCCAGCTCGGTCGGCGTGCGGTCCAGGGTGATGATCTGCGCGTCGAGCAGGTCGACGTCCGCCAGGATGACGGGCATCTCCCGCTCGATCGCGTCCAGCTCAGCGGCCGTCGGTTCCATGAAGTCGGCGAACGCGGTAACAGCGTCCTGAACAGTAACGATGTGGTCCATGGGTCGTGGTTCCTCTCACAGGTGGAACGGCCCGAACAGCGGCTCCCGGGTGGCACCCCGGGAGCCGTTTGCCGTTGAAGCCGGGAACGTCTCGGCTCCCCACGCCCCGCCCGTACGGACTCCGCGCAGTACGCGGGCCCGGACGGGCGAGGGAGGCAACCGGCCGCAGCGCTAGCCGCTGCGATGGCAGGAAGAGAGCGGACCGGATCGGCCGCGAGCGCGCGTGACGCTCGCGGACCTGGATGACGTACTGGCGCCTGCCGGCCGATCCACTACGGCGGCGCCCAAAGTCTTCGTCGATGCACTGGAATGCCTCTCTGTTGAGGTCAACAGGGGTGAAGCACTGCAAGGGGGACCACGTCCCCACCCTCCGGCCGTTGCTCGCGGTCGCCGGGCCACCTCGCCAGTACGGGCCGAAACCCTGTTCTGCCTGGCCTTCAGCGGGATTGCAGCGTCCCCGCCTTCTGCGCATGCGGCATGAAGCCGCCTTCCGACCGAGGCGTTGGTCGGTGCAGTACCTGTTTTACGGGTACTGCATGAGGTTCCGTCAAGTACATAGACGGAACCTTCGGTTTTTCGCGCCGGAACTTCTTGGCGCACATTCAGAGTCGCTGCTGGTCAGGGGAGTTGGTTACCCCGCATGTAGACAGCTGTCGGTCTTCTAGCTACGGTCAAGAAGTCCCTAGAAGTCCCTACGGGGGTGCAGATGTCGAACGAGCGTTTACGGTCCGCCCTCCTGGCCCGTGGCATGACCGTGCAGAGCCTCGCCGAAGAGATCGGCGTCATCCCGAAGACGGTCGAACGCTGGATCACGCAGGGCAAAGTCCCGTACCGGCGTCACCAGTACGCAACGGCGGCTGCGCTGAACGTCGACGTGACGACGCTGTGGGACGACAGCCGTGCTGTCGAAAGTGCAGCGGATCTGACCAAGGCCGAGATCGTGGCTGTCTACCCCCACCGGCACGTCGTGCCGTCAGCCCTCTGGCGCCAGATGTGCGAGCGCGCCACGAAGCGCATCGACATCCTCGTGTACGCCGGCATCTACCTGGCGGAGGACCCTCTCTTCTTCTCGACACTGAAGGAGAAGGCTGAGAGCGGTGTCCGCATCCGAGTGCTCATGGGTGATCCAGAGTGCGAAGCTGTCATCCGACGCGGCATCGACGAGGGGCATCGCATCATGGATGGCAAGATCCGTAATGCGCTGGTCAACTACCGCCCGCTGTTCACCAGCCACCCCGAGATTGCCTTCCGCCTGCACGACACGGTGCTCTACAACTCGATTTACCGTGCTGATGACGAAATGTTGGCCAACACGCACGTCTACGGCATCGGCGCGTACATGGCACCGGTCTTTCACATGCGGCGGCTCCCCGGAGCTGGTCTGTTCGACACCTTCGCCAATAGCGTTCAGCAGACCTGGGAAGGTGCCAGGCCAGTAACCGAACGCGACATCACGGGAGCTTGAGCATGGGACGCATCGACTACTTGCACGACCCGGACGCCCCGCCGGCCAACTCGGTCGTGCCATCCGTCGTCGCGTTCGTGCAGAACGACGACGGACAGGTGCTGATGATTCAGCGTTCCGACAACGGGCGCTGGGCACTGCCTGGTGGTGGTCACGACGTGGGGGAGTCGATCAGCGACACCGTTGTGCGCGAAGTCTGGGAAGAGACCGGGATCAAGGCGGAAGTCGTCGACATGTCCGGGATCTACACGGACCCCGGGCATGTGATGCAGTACGACGACGGCGAGATTCGCCAGCAGTTCAGCATCTGCTTCCGCGCGCGGCCGGTCGGCGGTGAACTCCGTACGAGCAACGAGACGACTCAGGTCCGCTGGGTCGACCCAGCGGACCTGACGACGTTGGACGTGCACCCCACGATGCGAGTCCGGATTGAGCACGCCATGGACCGGGCGCGCACGACTCCCTACATCGGCTGACGCTTGGCGGCGGCGACCCGTTCGAGGACGCGGGAGGTGCAGGCCAGGATCTCCGGTTCGGCCCGGCGGATGAACTGCCCAATCAAGCTGTCCGGCCCGTACCGTCCGGCAATCTCGTTGATCCGGTCGATCGGGTTCGTGGGCGTACCGTCCGGCGTGGTGTTCATGTCGCAGAAGCAGAGCGCGTCGTTCAGGTGTGCGCTCTCGCGAGGGAACTCGCTTTCCAGCTCCTCGCGCATGCCGCGCGCCTCCGCCTCCATCCACGCACATGAGTGGTGGGCGACCAGGTTGATGACGCGGTTGTCGGCGCCGGCCACGTCCCGGAGGTAGCGGGCCCCGTCCAGCGGGTGGAAACCCGTCTTGGCCAGGTCCGGCGCGTAGCCGATGTCGTGCAGGACAGCCGCGGCCTCGAGCAGATCGGCGTCCTGGTCGAGTACGAGCGCGATCGTGCGGGCCCTCTCGGCGACTCCGAGGCAGTGCTTCCACCGCCGCGGCAACGGCTCGGCGAGCAGTGACTCGGCCAGGGGATAGGCCCACTCTGTCAACTTCGGCAACCTACGAACGCTCCTCTCGCGTCGGCACAGCGCGGACCGTCCGCACCTTGCCCTGTCCGCCGCCCGCCAACAGGCCGGCGGCCTCCAACCTCTCCAGTGCCTTGGTCACGGTGGGACGCGAGACCCCGAACCGTTCGGCAAGCGCGGAAGCGCTCGGGAAGGCTTCCCCCACTTCGAGCCCTTCAGCCGTGATGATGTCGGCGATGCGCTGATCGAGCGGACGCCGGTCGATTCGATTACCCGAGCGCACGACGCGCCACCGTTCTCCCGGTGCCGGTTCGGCCACACCTTCCTGCCGCAGCACGCCGAACGCGCGGAGGGCGACCCCCCGCGAGACCTTGTGGTCGCGCATGACCTCAGCTACGGACGGAAGCTCCGTCATGGTCGGGTCGTCCTCGATCTGCCTGTTCAGTGAGTCGGCAATCTTAAGGAAGGTTCCCCGAGGGTTGGCCTGCTGCGACACTCGTTCTCCCTCTCTGCTCGCCCATGCCACCCCAAGACTCCCACGTCTTATGACCGCTGCGGAGAGAGCTCCGAGGCCACGGCCAGATAATGCCCGGTGTCAGTTGTGGCCCCGGTCTGCATCCGTCTCTGCCGGTCCGGTGGCATCAGTACGTGGCCACCGTCCCTGGTGATCGCGACTAGACGGGCTGACTGTAAGGACCTTAATGGGGCCGTGCGATACCGCGTGTCACTACTGGGAGGGTGCTAGTTAGTCGAATTCACCACTAGGGCTCAGCCAATTGTCGAGTGGAACGGAGAACTTACCCTCGCTGACACGTCGCACGTTGGCGTGAGCGATAGTCATTGCACTGGCGGAACTCATGTATCTATCCATTCCCATGCTCTGCCATCGCTTGAAGAATGGTTTTAGATGTGGATCGCACTCCAGGATTGCATCGAGGATTACATGCTCGGGCTGAATGCTGAATTTAAGTGCATTCTCTGCGATCCCTCGCACCTCTTCGAGGTTGTGCTTGCGGATCAGCGCATTAAGTTCTATTTCTGAGACGGCACACATTCTGTATCGGTTCCCCTCCGCAGCGGGATGTTCTTCAAGCAGTGGGGTGTCCAATAGGTGGTATCCGTCGGGGAACTCGTCTAGCGTGAAGCCTCGGGAAAAGATCCCTGGGTAATTCAACCTCATGTAGCGGCCGGGGGGCATGGTCTCTTGAATAAATCCCGAACTGACGGTCAAGCAGCCAGTGCCTAGCAGATAGTCGATGTCTGGCTGTCCGAGGTTGAATATGTCATTGAGGTAAGGCTTAAGTGCCTTGCCCAGCTCCGCGGCCACATCTTGTACAGTTTTGACATTTCCGAATGAAACGTACTTCAGGAAGAAGTTGCAGGTTAGCAAGGAGACATGATCCGAAGTTAGCTTGACTGCAAGCCTCAAGGCTTCATTAAGAACCAGTCGGCGCATGCCCTGCCGAGAGTTGGTCATCCTCTCGGTGAGCAACTCAATCAAAGTGTCGCCGAGTTCTTCATCCCCCGAGCATGCGAACTCTTGTTGGGCGAAAAACAGCCCCCGTTGAATGTCCGGGTCCTTCAATGCTTCGAGGGATTCTGGCGGAATGTCACCAAGGAGTCTACTCGTAAATTCTTTGACTCGCTCCAGTGCGACTTCGCGGGCTATTTCGGTAAACCTCGTTATGTTCCCCTCGTAGACATCCATTGCTATCGACTTGGCGTCATCATAGCTGATTCCGTACTGAGCTCTTTCTATGTAATTTACATTCCCGCCTTGAATGTTCGTGGACCCATCTCCACCACGTTGAGTTTGTCGCTGGGTCATCCGTCACGCCCTGTCTTGTTGTTATACTTGGCTGGTGGCTGATGTTACTAGGACAGCCAGACATCCAGAGCGACCTTAAAATTTCCTTCGGTTGCTTTGCGGATATTGGCGTGAGCAATTGCGGTACCGATAGCAGTGTTGCTGCAATTCGGTAGCGATCTGGCCTCATATACGTCTATGATCTCTCCTAGGGTTGGATCGAATGCGCGCAGCTCCGCTATGATCGTGTCACCGCTTACAGGTCTTGCGGTGAGTGTCTGTCGCAAGACGGACTCGTACTCCTGAAGTCCGGAATTGGCTATGATCTGACCCAGTGCATCGCTATCGGCAGCGGCAATTTGAAATTTTGTAGGGTCTCTGAGGCTTCTTATTACTGCCGGTGTGTCCTTCAGTTTAGCGATAACGGATTCAGGGCCAGTTTCGGCGCTCCCACTCAGCTCTTTGGGTGCTGAATCGACATCGATTCCTTCAGAGAACAGTCCAGGGTAGGTTGTCTGCAAGGTCTGATGAATCGGAGTCGAACCCATTGAGATGGTGATGCATCCTAGTGCCGCCAAGTACTGAACATCTGAGTCTGAAAGGCGCACCATGTCCTCTCTTAGCCGGGTCAGGCAGAGGCTAATCCGTTCGTATAGCTGCTCATGGTGGGCAACTCTGAAAAATCTGAGCTGCTTGAACACGAACAAGGCGCTCAAGGCTGCAAATTGACTGGCCGTGAGTTTTTGCGCAGTTGTAATTGCGGCGCTTAGTGCGAGTGTGGCCGTAGTTCTCTCTGTCCGCGCCGTTCTGTCGACTAGGATGTCAACAAGTACCTCACCAAGATCTTTATCGCCACTTTTCGCAAAGCCGGCTTGCGCTTCTAGGATGTCAGACTGAACTCCTGGATCCTCGATCTGTCCAACTGCTTGCGGTTCTCTTTCGTGGAGTTCGGCCAAGTAGTTCGCGGTGAACTCGTCTGCTCGCTCGATCGCCAGTCGGTGGGCGTTCTGGGATAGCTTGGTGAAATTCTCCTTGAAAACATCCATCGCGATAGCTTTAGCGTCATCGTAGCTAACGCCATACTGCACTACTTGGGCTTGAATGTTTGTCGACCCGTCCCCGCCCCGCTGCTTCTGTCGCCAAATCAACGGCTGCCCCCCACGTCGTTACTGTCTCCGAACGTGATGCTTCCACCACTCTGGATGTTCGTGGAGTTGTCTCCAGCCCTCTGCACTTGCCGGGGCGCAGATCCGTCTGCCGGGCTCCCCGCGGACTGGGTCAACTGGTACAGGGCTACAGCCAGTGATCCGAGTCCAGCGACAGCGCTCACGATGCTGGCAACCTTGTCTGCTCGCTCCAGGCCCAGATAGACGCTGGCGGCGATACACGCCAGCCCCATGGCTGCCGTGGTACACACCAAGATGGTTCGCTGTATTCCGGTCACCCCAGTATTTTGAGCCATCGGAGCTTCGATGTGGGCCAGTTCAGATAGTTCCAGCAGTCGGGCTCTCGACGTGGGCCGGTGAGCCAGGTGCGACCGAGCTAGGTCGACTAGCCATCTCGCTGGTCAGGGCAACATGGCGTGTGCGGATCTGAGTGGACGGCCGTGGTCTCGGTTTTGGTCTCAGTAGCCACTAGCTCCGCAACCATCCGTCATCGTCCGATGAGGTCCGCCAGCCCTTCTGAACAGGCACGGAGCACCATTCGCGGACACCCGCGGACGCCCCCGGACCAAGATCGGACAACTTGTAATGCGTAGGTCGTCGGTTCGAATCCGACAGGGGGCTCCAGTGGGACCCCAGGTCAGGCGTATCTGACCTGGGGTTTTGTCGTCAGCGGATGCGGCGGCGCCGGGCGCGGGCCGCGCGGCGGTCGTCGGTCCTCAGTTGACCCTGGCGGAAGTCCATGCCGACACCGACCACCCACCGCATGAACGTGGGCCGCTCGGCGGCGGCCTTCAAGAAGGCTTTCGCTTCCTCGATCGAGAACGGGTTCGCTTCCATCTCGTCGACGGTCGGCGGGTCCACGAGGGTGGCCACATTCTCGACGATGATCCGGCGCCTGATCGAGCGGACGCCGGTCGATTCGAGTGCCCGAACGCACGACGCGCCACCGTTCGCCCGGCGCCGGTTCGGCCACACCGTCAGGTCGTACTCGGCGGATCAGGCGCTCGTCGAGGGTGATGCGCAGGGCGAGGATCCGTCCGCCGTGCGGCTGCCAGGTCCCTGACACTAGGGGATGAGTCGATCCGGCTCCGACTGCCTGATCGGGGGTGCCGGTCGACGCGTGGCAGCGCGGGCCGCTGAGGCTGTGAATGAACTGCTTCGCCAGCCTCAAGTTTCCCTCAGTAGATCTATTATTGGCGGACTGTCACATCAGTCACGCTATATATTCCCCTCAACCCGCAAACCCAGGCGGCAAGGGAGGGGAATCCACTTGCGTAGAGCACCGGTGCGGCGCTAACTCGTTTCGGCCATAGTGTTGACCCTCGGAGCAGTAATGACCGCTCTGTGGTCGAAGGGCCCGTGATGTCGGCCCAAGAGATGGCCGCCGAGAGGGAGCTCAACGCTCTGCCAGAAGTGGCGGGCGAGGGTGATATAGGGGCGCAGCGTTGCGACAATCCCTACAAGAAAGCGGTACGCGCTCACGGGCCGTAAGAAGCACTATCGCATCCCGTCCTGGCGGAACGACACCTCATACAAGGATGGACCGGGCGGGACGGTGAGCGTCGAGGTCCTGAAATCCGGCAAGATCGGGCTTGGGGTGAGCGGGAACATCTCGGCCGAGACCGGCGTTTTCCTCCTCGCGAAGGCCGAGGCGGAGTTCGGCGCCAAGCACATGCAGTACGGCGCCTGAGGCGAGAAGAAGATTGGGTCCGGTGGTGTGAAGATGCCGACCAAGGAGGTCGGATGGCGTTACTGGGAAACTCGGACATGATCTACGGAAAATGGTTCACGCGTCGCGGTGCTACGCTCCTGGCCCCGATCCTGTCTGCTGCTTTCCTCGTTGGATGCAGTGGCGAGTCTGAGGATAAGGGCGGGCCGTCAAAGAATCCCAAACCGAGCGCTTCCCCCTCTGTGACAAGTGACCAGAGGAAGGTTCTCGAGAAGCGGGCGGAAGAAGCGCTAGGGATCGGAGAGATCGACGAACTTGGCGACCTGTTCGTACAGTCGGGACTGGAGCGCGTAAGCGACGGAATCCACCACCGCCCGGTCCTGTCGAGCGGCAAGTCCTACACGCTTGCTGTTGTCTGCTCAGGGGCGGGGGAGGTCCGTCTCGCTGTGACCATGAAACGCCCAGAGCGGCAGACCGTGGCATGCGACAGTGTCCTAGTCCGTCAACGTATTACGGATGCCCCGGCGCAGATCGAGATCGATGTCGAGGGGCTTGCGGGATCATCCGGAATCGTTGGTTGGCGGATCGATGAACTAGCCAAGTAGGCATCAGGAACGACGGCGCTCCGCATCAGGCACTCTGCTGCGGAGGGAACGACGGCTCGGTCAGCTCCCGTGGGTGCGCAGGCGGCGGGCGATCTCCAGTTGGCCGTCGTCCAGCGGGCGGCCGTCCTCGATGTCCCACAGGGCGTTCTGCAGGAGGCGGCCGAGGGTCCAGGCGCGGGCGCGGGGGCGGTCCAGGGTGAGGACGTCGGTCATGGCGTCGAAGCGCCAGAGGATGTCGCCGGGGTCGTAGCGGTTGTCGATGGCGGGCCACAGCTCGAAGCCGGGGTCGCCCGCGAGGGGCTTGGGGTCGATCGCCAGCCAGGGGGCGCGGCCGGAGGCGAGGACGTTCTCGTCGTGCAGGTCCCAGTGGAGGAGGCGGTCGCCCGGTTCGTCGACGACCTCGCGCACGGCGGCGGCGCAGTCGGCGACGAGGCGGCGGGCCTCGGGGTCGGGGACGCGGTCGAGTGCCCACGGGGTCCGGTCGAGCATCGCGCGGGCGATGTCGCCGAGGCGGCGCAGGCCGGGCGGGGCCGGGAAGGAGGTGAGGTGGGCCAGGAGTTCGGCGATGGTGACGACGGCCTGGTGGGTGTCCGGCTCGTGGGACAGCATCCGGGTCTCGTCGAGACGCTCCAGCAGCATGGTGCCGGTGGGTTCGTCGTGGTCGAGGAGACGGACCGCCCCGTCGCCGTCCCAGACGCGGAGGGCCACGGGCTCGCCCTCGCTCTCCTCGTCGAGGATCTGGAGCTTGAGGACCGCGGGGGTGCCGTCGCGGCGCAGGACCGGCAGTACCAGGGCGGAGACGCCGTGCATGGGCGGTCCGTCGGGCTTCAGCTCCCAGTGGTCGAGGAAGCGGGCGGTCAGCTCCGGCAGTGCGGCGATGAAGGCGCGGCCCGCCTCGCCGTTGAACTTCTCCTGTGACACCGCCAGTCCCCGGGGAATCTCGATCACCCTCGGCACGGTAGTGGGGTGTGCCGGGCGGGTCATGTGAATTTCCCGGGCCGTGAGGGCCGCGGGCCTCTCCGGGCCGCTCGAACGGTCACGGCTCCAGAACGACCTTCCCGGTCGTGCCGCGGGTCTCCAGCGCGCGGTGCGCGGCGGCGGCCTCGGCGAGCGGGAAGCGCTGCACGGCCGGAGCCAGCCGGCCGTGTACGGCCTCGGCGAGGGCGCGCAGTTCGAGGGTGCGGACCGGGTCCGGGCCGCCCGCCTTCTGCAGCATCACAGGGCCGAGGACCTCCTCGGAGACGCCGTCGACGAGGTAGGGCCGGCCGTCCTGGATGCCCTCGCCGGACCAGCCGAAGACGATGTGCTTGCCGCCGGGGCCGAGCAGGGCGACGGCCTCGCGGGCCACGTCGCCGCCGACGCCGTCGAAGACGACGGTCGCGGTCCGGCCGCCGAGATGGGCGCGGACCTTCGCCGGCCAGGCGGGGTCCTTGTAGTCGACGGCGAGATCGGCGCCGCCCGCCTGCACCCGGGCGGCCTTCTCCGGTCCGCCCGCGAGCCCGACGACGGTGGCGCCGGCGTTCTTGGCGTACTGCACGAGGAGGGTGCCGATGCCTCCGGCGGCGGCGGGGACGACGACCACCGAGTCGGACCTCAGGTCGGCGAACTGCAGGATCCCCATCGCCGTACGGCCCGTGCCGATCATGGCGACGGCCTCGGCGAAGTCCAGGTTCCCGGGGATCTCGTGCAGGCGCTCGGCTTCGGTGACGGCGAGTTCGGCGTAGCCGCCGGGGACGAAACCGAGGTGGGCGACGACCCGCTTGCCCAGCCACATCCCGGCGACCCCCTCGCCCAGGGAGTCGACGACGCCGGCGACCTCGCGTCCGGGAATGGTGGGCAGGGGCGTCCGCTCGTTCGCCGGTCCGCCCCGCATGCCCTCGCGCAGGGCGGCGTCCAGGAGGTGGACGCCCGCCGCGCGTACGGCGACACGGACCTGGCCGGGGCCCGTCCGGGGGTCCTCGACCTGCTCGTAGGTGAGGTTCTCGGCCGGGCCGAAGGCGTGCAGGCGTATGGCGTGCATACGGGGCTCCTCGTGGTGTCGTGGTCTGCGCCCCAGCCTTCAACCTCAAGCTTGCTCGAGGTCAAGCTCCCTGCGCCCGAGGGAACAGGGGCACCGCCGTCAAGGCGCTGTTGAAGGAGACCTCCGACAGCACACCGGGGGCCGCGCCCTGGTCGCCGGCGAGGTGGACGCCGTCGCCCCGGTCCACGGCCGACCGGTCCGGCCGGCTGTTGCCCGGTGGATCGACCGCGGCCGTGCGGCTGTCGGCGACGGCCTCGCGCCGCCAGGTGACACGCTCGCGCCGGCCCGGGAAAAACGTGTGGCACGGCCGGTGTCCGCGCAGGTCAGGCCGGGCTGTCAGTGGCGGGGTGCAGCATGGGGGGCATGGCGAGGAGAGCGGCGGGCGGTACCGGTGTGAAGGGCGCGCGGCGACCGGAGGTGCGGCTGCCCGTGCTGGAGCCGTCCGAGGGCGGTGGGCTGGAGCCGGACGGGGACTACGACGGGCTGGAGTTCCGGGAGGCCGACCTCGGCGGGCAGGACGGCTCTGGCGCGCGCTTCATGGACTGTGCGCTGACGGGGTGCGCGCTGGACGAGACGCGGCTGCGGCACGCCCGTGTCCTGGACTCGGTGCTCACCGGTGTCCGGGGTGTCGGCACCGATTTCGCCGAGGCGACCCTGCGGGACGTGGAGCTGACCGACGCCCGCCTCGGCGGACCACAGTTGCACGGGGCGGTGCTGGAGCGGGTGCTGATCCGCGGCGGCAAGATCGACTATTTGAACCTGCGCACGGCCCGCCTCAGAGACGTCGTCTTCGAGGGCTGCGTCCTCGTCGAGCCGGACTTCGGTGGGGCCCGCCTGGAGCGTGTCGAGTTCGTCGACTGCGCGTTGAAGGGGGCCGACCTCCATGCGGCGACCCTCACGGACGTCGACCTGCGCGGGGCCGCGGCCCTGGAGATCAGCAGAGGACTGGACCGGCTGTCGGGGGCGGTGATCAGCCCGGCTCAGCTGCTGGACCTGGCGCCGGTGCTGGCCGTTCAGTGGGGGATCCGGGTGGAGGGCTGATCGCGCTCGTCCTCACATCCCGTACCAGCCCCCCGCCCCCGCCGCCTTCGGGTGGGCGTAGGACTCGTGCAGTGCGATGAGGGCGTCGACCAGACGCGGGTCCACGTCCCGGCCCAGCAGTCGGTGGTCCTCGGCCACCGCGCGGAAGACGAGACGGGCGCGCGGAGGGAAGGCGCGCAGCGAGCGGAGCCGGTCCGGGGCGGGGCTGTCGGGGCACGGTGGAGCCGGACGGACGTGCCCTGCCCCGGTCCCTCTCCGCCCACCACGGCCGGTGGGGTCATCTTGTGGTTCAGCCCGTAGGGGCACACGCCCCCGCGCCCATGCCCCCGGTTTCCCGTGCCAGGTGCCGATCACGGGTGATGGTGTCACCGCGGTCGGCGGCGCCCGTCAGCGGACCCTGGGGAAGCGGGCCTGGAGGGTCCAGACCGCCGGGTTCTCGGCGAGGTCGTCGTGCAGGTCGGTGAGGTCGGCGAGCAGGTCGTGCAGGAAGTCCCGGGCCTCGCGGCGCAGTTCGCTGTGGGAGACGGTGAGCGGGGGCTCCTCCGCGCGCATCCAGTCGGCCTCGATGTCCACCCACCCGAAGCGACGCTCGAAGAGCATCCGGTCGGTCGACTCGGTGAAGTCCAGCTCCGCCCGCTGCGGCCGGGACGCCCGGGAACCCGCCGGGTCCCGGTCGATGCGCTCCACGATGTCGCACAGCGCCCACGCGAAGTCGAGCACCGGCACCCACCCCCAGGCCGTGGACACCTCGTGGTCCGTCTTGGTGTCCGCCAGGTAGACGTCACCGCAGAACAGGTCGTGCCGCAGCGCCCGGACGTCCGCACGGCGGTAGTCGGTCTGCGGCGGGTCCGGGAAGCGGTTGGAGAGGGCGTAGCCGATGTCGAGCACGGAGGTGATGGTGTCACGCGACCGTAGGATCCCGAGCGTGGCCCGATCTGTACGTCTTGTCCCCGCCCTGTTCGCCTCCGTGCTCGCCCTCACCGCGTGTGGCGGTGGAGTTCACGGCACCCCGGGTGGCTCCGGCGTACACGACACGTACTTCCCGAAGGCCGGCAACGGCGGCTACGACGTCACCCACTACGCCCTGCGCCTCGCCTACGACCCGGACGCACACCACCTCACCGGCACGGCGACCCTCACCGCCCGCGCGACCGAGGACCTCTCCGCCTTCAACCTCGACCTGCTCGGCATGGAGGTCGGGAAGGTCACCGTCGGCGACGGCATCGCCCGCTGGAACCGCGCCGGGCAGGAGCTCACCGTCCGGCCGCGCGAGGACATCGAACGGGACGAGACGTTCCGCGTGACCGTCCGCTACTCCGGGGCGCCGGAGACGGTCACCGACCCGGACGGCTCCGAGGAGGGCTGGCTGCGCACGGCGGACGGGGTGCTCGCGCTCGGCGAGCCGACGGGGTCCATGGCGTGGTTCCCCGGCAATCACCACCCTTCCGACAAGGCGCCCTACGACCTGGCGGTGACCGTGCCGGAGGGCCTGCGGGCCGTCTCCAACGGGGAGTTGCGGAGCGAGACGACCGCGCGGGGCCGTACGACGTTCGTATGGCACACCGCCGAGCCGATGGCGAGCTACCTCGCCACCCTCGCGATCGGCCGCTTCGACATCAGCCGCTCCGAGGCCGGCGGCGGTCTGCCCGTGTACACGGCCGTCGACCCGGGGGAGGCGGAGGCGAGCCGGCCGGTGCTCGGGCGGATCCCCGAGGTGCTGCGCTGGGCGGAGCGGAGGTTCGGCCCGTACCCCTTCTCCGCCACCGGCGCGATCGTCGACCGCGCGCCCGGGGTCGGCTACGCCCTGGAGACGCAGAGCCGGCCGGTCTTCCCCGGCGCCCCCGACATGACGCTCCTCGTCCACGAGCTCGCCCACCAGTGGTACGGCGACTCCGTCTCACCGAAGAGCTGGCGGGACATGTGGCTCAACGAGGGGTTCGCGACGTACGCGGAGTGGCTGTGGGAGGAGGACCACGGCGGGGAGAGCGCGCAGAAGACGTTCGACGCGCTGTACTCCGGCGCGTACTTCGACACGGAGGCGGACGGTGAGGCCATCTGGGCGTTCCCGCCGGCGGAGCCGCCCGATGCCGCGCGGATCTCCGACCCGCCGGTGTACTGGCGGGGAGCGATGGTGCTGCAGAAGATCCGTCAGGCCGTCGGCGACGACAGGTTCTGGCGCATCCTGCGGGGGTGGGCGGCCGAGTACCGGTACGGGAACGCCGACACGGCGGATTTCACGGCGTTCGTCGAGAAGCAGGCGCCCGGGCAGGATTTCGACGGGATCTGGGACGACTGGCTGTACGGGGAGGGGAAGCCGGACCGGCCGTGACCGCGGGCGGCTCTGCCGGGATGGGGGGCGCCGGTGTCTCAGCCGCTCGAGGACCTGCCGCATCGCGGCCCGGGCCGCCCACGCTGCCCGGCCGTACCGGAGACGGTGTTCCCGGGACGCGCCCGAGTCGAGGGGCGGCGCCCCGGCGGCGGCCGTCGCTCCACGGGCACATCGTGCCCCCGTTCAGGCGGTCCGGAACACCTTGCGCAACACCGCGCAGGGGCGCCCCAGTTGCCGGTCCTCGCGGTGGTCGACGATCTCGTAGCCGAGGGCGGTCCAGAAGGCCAGGGCCTTGGAGTTGTCGTCGAGGACGGCGAGGCGTACGGCGGTTCGGCCGGCCCTGCGGAAGCGGTCCTCCACGAGGGCGGCCAAGTGGCGGCCGTGGCCCTGCCCGTGCAGGCTCGCGTCCACCAGCAGCAGGCCGATCCAGGGGTCCGGGTCGGTGGGGTCGGGGTGCTGGGCGAGGGTGACGGCGAGACCGATCAGGCGGCCGAAGCTGCGGGCGAGCAGGACTTCGGTGCCGGGCTGAGCCCATTCCTCGGACAGCGTGGCCGCCACCTGCTCCGGGCGGATGTCGTGCGGGTCGGGGAAGTCACCGCTGAGCGTGTGGAACTCGTGGTTGGAGGCGTAGAGGGCCGCGAGTTCCGCCAGGAGGGGTTCGGGGAGGGGGTGGCCGGGGGGTGGTGGGAGCAGGGGTTCGAGGATCACGTCGAGAACATATCGAGGGTGGGTGGCCGGCTCGCGCAGTTCCCCGCGCCCGGGGGTGCGCACCCCTGGGGACGCTCCCCGGAGGACGAGGGAGCCCCCGGGCCGGTTACCCGGCCCGGGGGCTCCTGTGACACCTGAGGGCGTCCGTCAGACGTTCACGCCGAAGTCCTGGGCGATGCCGACCAGGCCCGAGGCGTAGCCCTGGCCGACCGCGCGGAACTTCCACTCGGCGCCGTTGCGGTACAGCTCGCCGAAGACCATCGCCGTCTCGGTGGCGGCGTCCTCGGAGAGGTCGTAGCGGGCGATCTCGGAGCCGCCGGCCTGGTTGACGATCCGGATGTAGGCGTTGCGGACCTGGCCGAAGTTCTGCGAGCGGTTCTCCGCGTCGTAGATCGAGACCGGGAAGACGATCTTGTCGACGTCGGCGGGGAGGCCGGCCAGGTTGACGTTGATCGCCTCGTCGTCGCCCGCGCCCTCGCCGGTGCGGTTGTCACCGGTGTGGACGATCGTCTGGTCCGGGGTCTGCTTGTTGTTGAAGAAGACGAAGTGGGCGTCCGAGTAGACCTTGCCCTGCGTGTTGACCGCGATCGCGGACGCGTCGAGGTCGAAGTCCGTGCCGGTGGTGGTGCGGACGTCCCAGCCGAGGCCCACGGTGACAGCGGTCAGGCCCGGAGCCTCCTTGGTGAGCGAGACGTTGCCACCCTTGGACAGGCTTACAGCCATTGTTGGGAGTCCCTTCCCTCGTTTGCGTACGGCAAAGAAGCTACAGCTACCCCCATGAACGTGGAGAGGGGTACGCGAGGTTCCAGGTCCTTTACTTTCTTTACCCGCGATATTCGGGTGACGTGGACCGGACAGGAGCGGGAACATGGACGGCATGTCCGGTCCCCACGTCATCCGCGGCTCCGTCTCCCTGCCCGAGGCCGAGCTCATGTGGCGTTTCTCGCGGTCGTCGGGGCCGGGCGGACAGCACGTCAACACCAGTGACTCGAAGGTCGAGCTCAGCTTCGACCTGGCCAGGACCGAGGCGCTGCCCGAGGTGTGGAAGCGGCGGGCGCTGGAGCGGCTGGCCGGGCGCCTGGTCGACGGAGTCGTCACCGTACGGTCCTCCGAGCACCGGTCCCAGTGGCGCAACCGCGAGGCCGCCGCCGTACGCCTCGCCGCGCTCCTGGCCGAGGCCACCGCACCCCCGCCCAGGCCCCGCAAACCGACCCGGATCCCCCGGGGTATCAACGAGCGGCGGCTGCGCGAGAAGAAGCAGCGGTCGGACACCAAGCGGGGCCGCTCCGGGCAGAACTGGAGCTAGACCAGATCCAGGACGCCGACCGTCTGGCCTCCGCTGGTCTCCCCGTTGAGGCGGAAGCCGAGCCCCAGGTAGAAGCCCTCCGGGCCGTCGGGGCCGGGATGCCAGGTGACGTAGAACTGCTTGGTGCCGCGCCGGCGGAGCTCCTTTGCGACGGACTCGACGGCGAAACGGCCGTAACCCCGGCCCTGCTCCCCGGCCGCGATGTTCAGCCGCCACAGGCCCGAGCGCAGCACGCTGCCGTCCTCGTACCAGTCGCTGTCGAGGAAGGCCATGAGGAAGCCGACCGGGCGGTCGCCGTCGACGATCAGGCGAGGCCAGGCGACGCCGGGATGCACATACGCCTCGGCGAGGGACTTCACGACCGGGGCGACCGCGTGTTCCTGGTCGGGGCGGACGCGGATGCCGAGCGCGGCGTCGAGGTTTCCCGGGGTGATCTCTTCGAGGCGAGGGCCCGTCGCTGTCATGCGCGCACCATAGGCGCACCGATCACGCCCGGGCCACCGGTTTCCGTCTCACCCCAAGTGCCGGTACCGCCCCCGGAAGTACGTCAGTGGCCCGCCCTCCGCGCTCGGAACACCGGCCGTCAGGACGCGACCGATGACCAGGGTGTGGTCGCCGGACGGCACGCGCCGTTCGGTGCGGCACTCCAGGACCGCCAGGGCGCCGCCCACCAGGGGCGACCTCGTGTACTCGCCTCGCGTGTACGGGATGTCCGCGAAGAGCAGGCGGTCGCTGACCCGGCCCTTCATGGCGAAGCGGCCCGCGACGTGCCGCTGGCTCTCGGACAGGACCGAGACCGCCCACAGGGGCTGCTCCTCGAGCAGCTCGTCCATGCGGGAGCCCTCGCGCAGGCTCACCAGCACCAGGGGCGGGTCCAGGGACACCGACATGAAGGCCGTGGCCGTCATGCCCACGTCCTCGCTGCCCGGCGCCGAGGGGTCGTCCGGGTCGAGCGGCGGCTCCTGCGCGGTCACCAGGACCACGCCCGAGGCCAGCCGGGACATGGCGGCGCGGAACTCGTCGTTGCTCACCCCCTCAGGATGCCCGGAGGCGGGCGACGGCATGATCGGGGACGTGGCAGCGGGAGTGTTCGGCACACCGGGAACGCTAATCTCCGCCCCCCGCGCCCCGCATCGGGCTCCCGCCCGATCACGGTCTTAGGACTCCCGACCGACGTCCGGAGTACCGCCAATGGGCATCTGTCGGACGGCCCGGGAAATAGATGTGCGCAACCTGACAAAGTTTGCGTTCGGTATCCGCACGTGAAGAACGCAGAAACTCCACTCAATTGTTCAGGTTTGCCTGTGACTTGAGTCACAAGGGGAAGTAATTGTTGACCCTGTGTACCGAGTGGGCAGCGCGCTGTGATTCAGTGGCGGGGAAGCTGCCAGGACGATACGCCGATGAGAACCCTTGATTCGCTGCGAGGTACTCGGGGGGAGGGCGAGCATGGAGACCGAGTCGGAGCCCTACGTCCGTCTTGCCTCCCTGCGGCAACTGCACCAGGTCATGGCCGACATGAACACGGCCCGCAGCCTGGCGGACACACTGCAGACCGTCGCGGAGGGTGTCGTCGCCGCCCTCGGGTACGAGCTGGCGTGCGTGAACCTCGTACGGCCCGACGGCGACCTCGTCGTCGCCGCCTTCGCCGGGAACCCCGCCGCCGAGGCCCTCATCACCGGCCGCGTCGGCTCGCGCGACTCCTGGGAGCGGCGCCTCGTCATGGGTGAGCACTGGGGCGACCTGGTGTTCATACCGCACACCGAGGGCTGGGTCCTCGACGACGACGACGTCCCGCAGTGGTACACCGACGGCCCCGCCCCCCGCTTCGAGGACGAGTGGCACCCGGCCGACCGGCTCTTCGCGCCGATGTACGCACCCGGCCCGCAGGGCAGCGCCGCCTGCGGCGAACTGATCGGCGTGCTCTCCGTGGACCGGCCGCGCAACGGCCGCAGGCCCGGCGCCTGGGGCCGCGAGGCGCTCCAGATGTACGCCTTCCAGGCCGCCATCGCGATCAGCAACGCCCGGCTGCGCGCCAACATGCAGCGCGCCCTCGTCCGGCTCGAACGCGAGCAGCAGGCGCTGCGGGCGAGCGAGGAAAGCTTCAGGCAGGCCTTCGAGTACGCCCCGTCCGGCATGGCCATCGCCGAAATGGGCGGCGACCAGCACGGCCGGATCCTGCGCACGAACGACGCCCTGTGCCGGCTGCTGGGCCGCCCCGCCTCCGCGATGCGCCGCTACTCTTTCTCCGATCTGGTCCACCCCGAGGACATAGGCACCCTGCTGCGGACCTCCGCGGAGGGCGGCCGCGCAGAGCTCCGCCTCGGCCGTCGGGACGGCACCTACGTCTGGGTCAGCCTGCGCAACAGCGTGGTCGCGGACGCCGCCGACGGCCCGCGCTTCCTCCTCACCCACGTCGAGGACATCGAGGAGCGCAAGCGCCGCGAGCTCCAGCTCGCCCACCGCGCCTCCCACGACTCGCTCACCGGCCTGCCGAACTCCGCCGAGCTGCGCTCCCGGCTGTCGGCGCGGCTCTGCCGGCGGGCCACGCCCCCGCACTCCGTCGTCGCCGAGTCCCACGACGCCGCCTTCGGGCACCCCGCCTTCGACGCGGTCGGGGACGGCTTCGACTTCCGGCCGGGCACCGAGCCGTACGACGCCTACGACCACCATGAGCACACCGTCGCCCCGGACGGCGACCACGACGACGGCACGAAGGGCCTCGCCGTCCTCTTCTGCGACCTCGACGGCTTCAAGTCGATCAACGACCGGTTCGGGCACAACGCGGGTGACGCGGTGCTCATCGAAGTCGCCCGCCGGCTGAGCAACGGCGTACGCGACGGCGACACGGTCGCCCGGCTCGGTGGTGACGAATTCGTCATCCTCGCCGACGGGCTCGGCCGCGCCGACGCCCAGGACCTCGCGGTCCGTCTGCGCAACGAGATCATCCAGCCCATCCGGGCCGAGGGGCGGGCCGTCCGGGTGGGCGCCAGCTTCGGCATCGGATGGGCACACTGTGGAATGACGGCGGACGAAGTGTTGAAATCCGCTGACGAGCGGATGTACGTCGAGAAACGATCTCGTCCCAAACAACACAGACGGGCGGGGTGAACCCCAGGTCAGCGAGTTGATGCGGTCTGGGTCACCCGTTTGGGTCACGCGGAGCGGGTAGGCTCGCTCTCTGCCCCATGTACCGCATGCACCGCACCTGACTGAGGAGACCAAGGGATGACGCCCGGCAACAACGGCGCGAGCACGCCCGAGGACGACGACCCGTTCGGCTATCTCTACGCCGACGGGCAGGCCAACGGAGCCCAGCCGCCGTCCGGGGGCTACGGCTACCCGAACTCGGTCAACCGGGTGCGGGCGGTCGGCACCCGACCGTACGGCCAGCAGCAGACGCACGCCGGTCAGGCCGCGCCCTACGGCCAGGTCCAGCAGCAGGGCGCGCATGGCCGGCCGAACGCGCACTACGCGGCGCCGGAGACGCTGCCGGGCGGCGCTCCCACCGCGCAGCAGCAGTTGCCGGGCGTCGGTGGCGGGCGTGGGGGCCGCGGCCCCAACACCAAGGGCCTGCTGATCGGCGCGATCGCGGTGGTCGCCGCGGTCGTGATCGGCATCGGCGTGGCCATGCTGGGCGGCGACAAGGACAAGAACGACTCGGCCAGCGGGGCCGGCGCCGCGCCGGCGCAGTCGCAGGAGTCGAAGCCGAGTCCTTCGAGCAGCGAGAGCGGGGCGGCCCAGGAGGAGCTCCCGAAGATCGACGCCAAGTCGCTGCGGCTCGGTGGTGGCGCGACGCTCGCTCAGGACGTCAAGGGCGCCCAGTCCGAGGGCGGCATCTACGTGGGGAACCTCAACCAGGTCGGTTCCTCGGTCACCTGGACGGTCAACGGCGTGCCCAAGGAGGGCGCCTACACCGTCTTCGCCCGCTACAGCACGGTGGACGAGGACCAGGACATGACGCTCACCGTCAACGGCAAGCCGTTCGGCAACAAGCTGAACATGGGCAACTTCACCCACACCTCGGACGGTGACTTCGCCAAGGGCTGGACGGAGACCTACGCGTGGCCGACCCTCAACAAGGGCACCAACACGATCTCGGTCTCCTGCGAGGACGGCGACAAGTGCAACGTCCTGCTGGACCAGCTGTGGCTGAAGGCGGGCCAGGTCAAGCGCTGAGCCGACCGAACTAGGCCGCGCTGACCTCCCCCGACACCGCCACCCTCCCCAGCAGTTCCTCGTACACTCCCCGGACGAACTCCCCGGCCACCGGCGCCGCCACCGTGGCCGCGGACAACGCCGTCGCTCGGGCCAGGCGGTCCGGCCAGGGCAGGTGTTCGATCAGGCCCGACAGCAGGCCCGCGACCACCGAGTCGCCGGCGCCCGTCGGGTTGCCTCGGAGCGTGGTGGGCGGGGTGGCGCGCCAGCGGCGCTCCCGGGTGACCGCGAGGAGGCCCGCGGGACCGAGGGACGTGACCACCGCGCCCGCGCCCCGGCGGCGTGCGTCCTGGGTGGCCCGCAGGGGCTCGTGGGAGCCGGTGAGTTCCGCCAGTTCGTCGGCGTTCGGCTTGATGATGTCGGGGCGGGCCGCCACGCCCCGGCGCAAGGCTTCGCCGCTCGTGTCCAGGAGGACCGGGACGCCCGCGGCACGGGCCGTACGGACCAGGCCCGCGTACGCCCCGACCGGCACGCCCGGCGGCAGGCTGCCGCACAGGGCCACCGCCGAGACGCCGGGGAGCAGATCCTCGTAGGCCTCCTGGAAGGCCGACCACTCGGCGGGCGTGACCAACGGGCCCGGTTCGTTGAGCTGCGTCGTGTCGCCGGTCTGCTCGTCGACCACGGCGATCGTGCGGCGCGTCGCGCCCGAGACCGGGACCAGCGCGTCCACCACGCCCGGCACCGACGCCAGCCGCTCCTGCACGACCCGTCCCGTCGCCCCGCCCGTGAAACCCGTCACCGTCACCTCGTGCCCGAGCGCCGCGAGGGCCCGGGCCGCGTTGACGCCCTTGCCGCCGGGGCGTTCCGTCACCTCGGAGACGCGGTGGGAGGCGTGCGGCCGGAGGGACCGTACGCGGTAGGTGATGTCGAGAGCGGTGTTCAGCGTGACCGTGAGGATCACCTGGGCCGACCTCCCCCGATGAAGCGCTTGCTGCCGTGAACGTTCAGGTAACCCGATCATGCCAAAGAGGCGGCGGTCGGCCCAGTCCTGGAGTCGGTCCCCGTCTCCCGACTGCGGCAGGCATCAGTTCAGTTGGGGACCGACCACCCATGCGCCCCGGCGCATGACGCCCTTGAGGTCGTACGCGGAGTCCAACAGCACCAGGTCGGCGAATTTCCCGGGCTCCAGTGAGCCGATCGTGTCGTCCATGCCGAGCAGGCGGGCCGGGGTGGAGGAGAGCGCCGTCACCGCGTCCTCGACGGACAGTCCGTCGACGGTGACCGCCCGCTTGAACGCACGGTCCAGGGTGAGGGTCGAGCCGGCGATCGTGCCGTCCGCCAGCAGGCGGGCCATGCCGTCCGCGACCTCCACCTCCAGCGGGCCCAGCCAGTAGCGTCCGTCGCCGAAACCGGCCGCGTCCATCGCGTCCGTGATGAAGGCGACCCGGCGGGCGCCCGCGTGGTGGAAGGCCAGTTGCAGCGCGGCGGGGTGGAGGTGCGTGCCGTCGTTGATCAGCTCGACCGTGATCCGGTCGTCCTCCAGGAGCGCCGTGATCGGGCCGGGGGAGCGGTGGCCGAGCGGCGGCATCGCGTTGAAGAGGTGCGTGGCGACCGTCGCGCCCGCGTCGATCGCCTCGACGGTCTGTTCGTACGTCGCGTCCGTGTGGCCGATCGCCGCGATCACGCCGTGTTCGGCCAGGAGGCGTACGGAGTCCAGGCCGCCGGGCAGTTCCGTGGCCAGGGTGAGCATCTTCGCCCGGCCCCGGGCCGCGTCGATCAGTTTGCGGACGTCCGCGGGGTGTGGGTGGCGCAGGAGGGCCTCGGAGTGGGCGCCCTTGCGGCAGGGGGAGATGAACGGGCCCTCGAAGTGGATGCCGGCGATCTCGCCCTGCTCGGCGAGTTCGCTCAGCAGGCCCGCGCGCCGGGTGAGGAAGTCCATGTCGCCGGTGACCGTGGAGGCGACCAGGGTGGTGGTGCCGTGCAGCCGGTGGGTGTGGATGCCCTTGAGGATGTCCTCGGCCGACTCGGAGGTGAAGGAGGCTCCGCCTCCGCCGTGGTTGTGGAGGTCGACGAAGCCGGGGACGACGTAGTGGCCGGTTACGTCGATGACCTGGGCGTTTTCGGGGGCTGTGGCGGCGATGCGCGGGCCGTCGATCACCAGCCGGCCGCTGTGGACGGCTCCGGTCGGCAGGACGACGGTCGCACCGGTGAGGACCGTGGGGGCCGGCGACGTCGCGGGGTGAGTCGTGGCTGGTCGCGCAGTTCCCCGCGCCCCCGGGTGGGCTGCCATCAGGGCGTTACCTCCATGCGGTCGGTCGATGCCAGAAGATCCCAGGCGAGCAGTCCCGCCCCCAGGCAACCCGCGCTGTCCCCCAGAGCGGCGGGGACGAGCGACGGCTGCTTCTGGAAGGTGATGCGCCGCCGGATGGCTTCCCTCAGCGGTGTGAACAGGGTTTCCCCCGCTTCGGCGAGGCCGCCACCGACGATCAGGGTGCCGGGGTCCAGCAGGGTCAGGGCCGTGACCAGGCCGTCGGCCAGGGCGTCGATCGCCTCCTGCCAGACCGCCCGGGCCTGCGGGTCGCCGGCGTCGACGGCTTTCGCGCAGTCCGCCGCGTCCGCGCCCGGGGTGCGGGAGGCAGCCGCCCAGGCCTCGCTCACGGCCGCCGCCGACGCGAAGCGCTCCAGGCAGCCGCGCCGGCCGCACGGGCAGAGGGCGCCGCCGGGGCGTACGACGATGTGGCCGATCTCACCCGCGAAGCCGTGCGCGCCCGCCTCGACCCGGCCGTCGACGCCGATGGCACCCGCGACGCCGGTGCCCAGCGCCACGAACAGGAACCGGTCCGCGCCCCGGCCCGCCCCGACCCGGCCCTCGGCGAGGCCGCCGGTGCGCACGTCGTGGCCGAGGGCGACCGGGATGCCCAGCCGCTCCGCCAGGAGGTCGCGCAGGGGGACGTCGCGCCAGCCGAGGTTCGCCGCGTAGACGGCGATGCCGCGCGCCTCGTCGACGATGCCGGGGACGGCCACGCCGGCGGCGGACGGGGGCGTGCCGAAGTGCTCGGCGCCGTACGCGCGCAGCTCGGCGGCGAAGTCGAGGATGCCCGCGACGACGGCGTCCGGCCCCTGCTCGCGCCCGGTGGTCCGGCGGGCCCGGTGCAGTACCTCGCCCTCCGGCCCGGCCAGGGCGGCCTTCATCCCGGTGCCGCCCACGTCGAGGGCGATGACATGTCTCACGGGACCAGTGTGACCCGGGGACCCACAAGAGGTCTAGTCCACTCATGTGGTGTAGACCTTGTTCCGCATATCGAAAAGTTTCGGCGGCGGCGACGCCAGGGTTGGGGAAGAGCAGCGGTGCAGCGGCGGCGAATGGCAGGAACGATCGCGGTGTTGTCCGCACTGGGCATGACGGCGGTCCTCGGCGGCTGCGGCGTCACGGGCGGCTCGGCCGACGTGACCCTGAAGCTGGTCGCCGCCGACTACGGCGACAGCGCCGCCAACAGCTCCCAGAAGTACTGGGACAAGCTCGCCGAGGAGTACGAGGCCGACCACCCCGACGTCGACATCGACGTCAGCGTGTACTCCTGGAACGACGTCGACCGCAAGGTCAGGGAGATGGTCGCCGCCGGTGACCCGCCGGACCTGGCGCAGATCGGCTCGTACGCCGACTACGCGGCGCGCAACCAGCTCTACAAGGCCGACGACCTGCTCTCCATACCCGTGCAGGCCGACTTCGTCGGGCAGCTGGCCTCGGCCGGGCAGGTGAAGGGCGTGCAGTACGGCATGCCGTTCGCCTCCTCCACGCGGGTGCTCTTCTACAACAAGTCCCTCTTCGCCGAGGCCGGCATCACCCCGCCCGAGACCTGGGACGACCTGGCGGCGGACGCGGAGAAACTCAAGGCCGAGGGCGTGAAGTACCCCTACGCGCTGCCCCTCGGGCCGGAGGAGGCGCAGGCCGAGACGATGCAGTGGATGCTCAGCGGCGGAGGCGGCTACACCGACACCGTCGACAGCTACGCCATCGACTCCCCGCAGAACATCGACACCTTCTCCTGGCTGAAGAACGAACTGGTCGGCAAGGACCTGACCGGGCCGGTCGCGCCGGGCAACCTGAACCGGGCCGCGGCGTTCGCCGCGTTCGCCAACGGCCAGGTCGGCATGCTCAACGGGCACCCCTCCCTGATGAGGATCGCCGAGAAGCAGGGCGTCAAGTACGGCATGGTGCCGACGCCGGGCAAGGACGGCGCGCGCCGGTCCACGCTCGGTGTCACCGACTGGATGACGGCCTTCCGCAAGAACGGCCACCGCGACCAGGTCGGTGACTTCCTCGACTTCGTCTACAGCAAGAAGAACGTGCTGGCCTTCTCCCGCGAGTACGACCTGCTGCCGGTGACGGCCTCCGCGTCCGCGACCATGGCCGCCTCCGACCAGGACAAGCATCTGAGGCCGTTCCTGGAGGAGCTGCTGGCCTCCGAGCTCTACCCGGTCGGCAAGACCTCCTGGGCCGAGGTCAGCTCCCAGATCAAGCAGCAGATCGGCAAGGCGGTCGCCCCCGGCGGCAGCCCCTCGGGCGTCCTGGGCCATCTCCAGGCGGCGGCGAACCGGGCGGAGAGCGCGGAGTAGCCCCGCTGTCGGTGGCAGGCGTTACGGTGCCGGGCATGGACGAGGAGACCAGTGAGACGCAGCTCGGGCGCGGGGAGCGGGACATCCTCGCACTCGAACGCCGCGGCTTCTCCGGCCCCGGCGCGAAGGAACGCGCGATACGAGAGGAACTGGGCCTCGCCCCCGTCCGCTACTACCAGCTCCTCAACGCCCTGCTGGACGACCCCCGGGCCCTGTCCCACGACCCGCTGACGGTGAACCGGCTGCGGCGGATACGGGAGAGGCGCCGGGCGGAGCGTTAGGCGCGGTGCCAGGCCGTGTGACCCGGGCGGGCACAGTGCAAGGGCCCCTCAGGACTCAGCCGAGCCGGTCCGCAAGGTCGCGCAGCAGGCGCACGACCCCCTCCGGGCCGTTCACCACCAGGTCCGCCCGCTCGCGCAGCTCGGTCACCTCGTCGCTGCCGCTGCACACCAGAAGGCCCGGGGTGTCGTCCGAGCGGAGCGTGTCGACGGCGGCGTAGGCCGGGAGGTCGCCCAGGTCGTCGCCGGCGTAGAGGACGCACTCGGCGCCGATCTCCCGGGCGAAGCCGGTCAGGGCGACGCCCTTGTCCATGCCGGGCGGCCGGAGTTCGAGGACCATGCGGCCGGGCTCGACGATCAGGCCGTGCCGGCTCGCCAGGTCGGTGAGCGGCTCGCGCAGGACGTCGAAGGCGGCCTGCGGGTCGGCGGCCCGGCGGGTGTGCACGGCGACGGCCCGGCCCTTGTCCTCGACCCAGGTGCCGCTCCCATCGAGCAGCCCGGGCAGCTCGGCGCGGACGGCTTCGACGCCGGGATGCGGGTCGGGGGCGGTGACCTCGCCGGTGCGGGCGTCCCAGCGCTCGGCGCCGTAGTGACCCAGGACGACGAGGTGCTCCAGGCCCGGGGCGTTCGCGAAGGCGCCGTTCCGCACGGCGACCTCGGCGGGCCGACCGGTGATCACGGCCACGGCGGCCACCTTCGGCGCCAGCGCGGCCAGCGCGGACAGCGCCTCGGGATGGGCCCGGGCCCGCTCCGGGTCGGCCACGATCGGCGCGAGCGTGCCGTCGAAGTCGAGCCCGATCAACGCCTTGCCCGGGCGGGCGAGGAGAGCTTCCAGGCCCTCCTGGCCGGCCTTCGTGGCGGGAGTCGGCAGCGGCTGCGGCGCGGGCATCGTGCTCATCCGCCGCTCAGCCCCTCAGCGCGTCGAGCTGGTCCACGAACCACCGCGCCGGCGGCAGCGCCGTGGCCGCCGCGGCGAGGCGCTTGCAGCGCTCGGCCCGCTCCTCCGGGCGCATCGACAGGGCCTCGTGCAGGGCCGCGGCCGTGCCCGTGATGTCGTAGGGGTTCACCGTGATCGCGTCCTCGCCCAGCTCCTCGTGTGCCCCGGCCTCCCGCGACAGCACCAGCGCGCAGCCCGCGTCGGAGAGGAGCGGGACCTCCTTGGCCACGAGGTTCATGCCGTCGCGGATGGGATTGACGAGCGCCACGTCGGCGAGCCGGTACGCGGCCAGGGAGCGCGCGAAGTCGTCCTGGACGTGCAGCACGACCGGCGTCCAGCCCGGCGTGCCGTACTCGGCGTTGATCTCGTCGGCCAGGCGCTGCACCGCGGCCGTGTAGTCCCGGTACACCGTGAGGTCCTGCCGCGAGGGGTAGGCGAAGGCGACGTGTACCACGCGCTCGCGCCACTCGGCGTGCGTCTCCAGCAGCCGCCGGTACGCCAGCAGCCCGCGCACGATGTTCTTCGACAGCTCCGTGCGGTCGACCCGGACGATGGTGCGGCGGCCCTCGCCGATCTCCTCGCGCAGCGCGGCCATCCGCTCCTCGACGTCCCTCTCGTGCGCCCGCTTGCGCAGGAAGTCCGCGTCGGCGCCCAGTCCGTGCACGCCGATGCGCGTGCCCCCGAGCCCGCCCGCGAACCGCTCGGCGCACGCGACGAACGCGTCCGCCCATCGCTGAGTGAGGAAGCCCAGCCGGTCCGCGCCCAGCATGCCGCGCAGCACCTGTGCGGCCACGTCGTCCGGCAGCATCCGAAAGTACTCCGGCGGCGCCCACGGCGTGTGCGAGAAATGCCCGATGCGCAGGTCGGGGCGCAGTTCGCGCAGCATGCCCGGCACCAGCGTCAGGTGGTAGTCCTGCACCACGACCGCCGCGCCCTGCGCCGCCTCCTCGGCCAGCGCCTCGGCGAACGCCCGGTTGTACGTCTCGTACGACGCCCACTGCCGCCGGAACTCCGCGTCGAAGACCGGCTCCAGCGGTGTCTGGTACAGCATGTGGTGCACGAACCACAGCACCGAGTTGGCGATGCCGTTGTACGCGTCCGCGTGTACGTCGGCGGGGATGTCCAGCATCCGCACGCCGTCCTCGCCGACTCCGCGCCGGACCGCCTCCCGGTCACCGTCGGACAGCGCCGAGCACACCCACAGCGCGTCCGCGTCCGCTCCGATCGCCGACAGCCCCGAGACCAGCCCGCCACCGCCCCGTTTGGCGTTCAGCGAACCGTCCTCACCCACCGCGTAGGAGACCGGACCGCGGTTGGAGGCAACCAGTACCTGTGCAGCACCGTACGTCGAACCCATAGGCCTCAACCTAGCCCGGCCGGTAAACGCTCAAACGTACGGACCTGCCGCATCCGGCCGAAAACAGCCAGGGTCAGGCCGCCCGCCGTGCCCGGTACTCGGCGATCTCCACCATCGGCGGACGCTCCTCGGTGTCCACCGAGTAGGTGCGCGCTTCGAAGCCCTCCCCGCCGCGCTCGAACTGGGTCAGGGACGGCCGGATCAGATGCCCCCGGGCCAGCCGCAGCTGGCCTGTGCGGTAGATCTCGGCGGCCATCCGGCCCAGTGCCTGCCCGTCCTGGTGCCGGTGCTTGCGCACCCCGACGTCCACCTGGGCGAGGGCGTCCAGGCCCACCAGGTGCAGGGCGTCCACCAGCATGCCCAGCTCGACGCCGTAGCCGACGGGGAACGGCAGCCGCTCCAGCAGCGAGCGGCGGGCCGCGTACTCGCCGCCCAGCGGCTGCACGAACCCGGCCAGCTGCGGCCAGTGCATGTTGAGCAGTGGGCGCGCCATCAGCTCGGTGACCCGGCCGCCCTGCCCGGCGGCGCCGCCCAGCGGACGGTCGTACATGCCCTTGACCAGGGCCACGTCCGGGTCGGTCAGCAGCGGGCCGACGATCCCGGAGACGAAGTCGGACGAGAAGTCCCGCAGGTCCGCGTCGACGAAGCAGACGATGTCGCCGCGTGTGACGAGCAGCGAGCGCCACAGCACCTCGCCCTTGCCGGGCACGGTGGGCAGGCGCGGGAGTATCGCGTCCCGGTGCACCACCGTCGCGCCCGCGGCGGCGGCCACCTCGGACGTACGGTCGGTGGAGCCCGAGTCCACGACGACGAGTTCGTCCACGAGCGGGACCTGCAGCATCAGGTCGTGCCGGATGACGGAGGCGATGTCGCCGACCGTCTCCTCCTCGTTCAGGGCGGGCAGCACCACGCTCACCGTCCGGCCCGTGCGCTGCTTGGCGGCCAGGATCCGGTGGAGCGGGCGTTCGTTCGCGGACCAGGAACGGGTGCTCAGCCAGCGCTCGACTTCTTCCAGCACCGTGGCGGCTCCTTAGCGTTCTCTCGGCGGGACGGAATGTGACGCGTCTCGCGGTTCGGACGACTCCCTCAACTGTCCTGGTCGTCGGTTACAGTCTTGAACAACGCGGATGACCATCGCATGTCCGGGGTCGCCCGCCGCCTACAACCACATACAGCTCATCCAGAGGGGCAGAGGGAAACGGCCCGATGAAGCCCCGGCAACCCTCCAGTCGGTTCTCGTAGGTCACTGGCGACCACAGCGCGAGGCTCCCGGCTAGGGAAGGTGCCAAATCCGTCTCACGGCGAGATGCGTCGTGAGGAAGATGAGGAGAAAGGGCCTCGCCTCACATGGCTGTGCAGACTGTTGCAAGCACCACGAACTCCACCGTAGACCTCGGCCCGGCCGCCGCTCTGAGCTGCCGCGAGTGCGGTCACCGCGTGCCCCTCGGCCCGGTCTTCGCCTGCGAGGAGTGTTTCGGTCCGCTGGAGATCGCCTACGACTTCTCGGCCTACGACGTCGAGGAGCTGCGGAAGAAGATCGAGGCGGGCCCCGCGAACATCTGGCGCTACGCCCCGCTGCTGCCGGTCCCGGCCGACGTGGCGGACAAGCCGAACATCAACCCGGGCTGGACCAAGCTGGTCAAGGCCGACAACCTCGCGCGCGAGCTGGGTGTCGACGCCGGCAAGCTCTTCGTCAAGGACGACTCCGGCAACCCGACGCACTCCTTCAAGGACCGTGTCGTCGCCCAGGCCCTGGAGGCCGCCCGCGCCTTCGGCTTCACGACGCTCTCCTGCTCCTCCACCGGCAACCTCGCCGGCGCGGTGGGCGCCGCCGCGGCCCGGGCCGGCTTCCGCTCCTGCGTGTTCATCCCGCACGACCTGGAGCAGGGCAAGGTCGTCATGGCCGCGGTCTACGGCGGCGAGCTCGTCGGCATCGAGGGCAACTACGACGACGTGAACCGCTTCTGCTCCGAGCTGATCGGCGACCCGGCCGGCGAGGGCTGGGGCTTCGTCAACGTCAACCTGCGGCCGTACTACGCGGAGGGCTCCAAGACCCTCGCGTACGAGATCTGCGAGCAGCTCGGCTGGCGGCTGCCGGACCAGATCGTGGTGCCGATCGCCTCCGGCTCCCAGCTCACCAAGATCGACAAGGGCCTGCAGGAGCTGATCAAGCTCGGGCTGGTCGAGGACAAGCCGTACAAGATCTTCGGCGCGCAGGCCGAGGGCTGCTCGCCGGTGTCCGCGGCGTACAAGGCCGGCCACGACGTCGTGCGCCCCCAGAAGCCGGACACCATCGCCAAGTCGCTGGCGATCGGCAACCCGGCGGACGGGCCGTACGTGCTCGACATCGCGCGGCGCACGGGCGGTGCGGTGGAGGACGTGAACGACGAGCAGGTCGTCGAGGCGATCAAGATCCTCGCCCGGACCGAGGGCATCTTCGCGGAGACCGCCGGTGGTGTGACGGTGGGCGTGACGAAGAAGCTCATCGAGAACGGGGCACTGGACCCGTCGTCGACGACCGTGGTGCTGAACACCGGGGACGGCCTCAAGACGCTGGACGCGGTGGCGGGGACCGGGCTCACCGCGACGATCCGACCCAACCTGGACTCGTTCCGGGACGCCGGACTCGCCTGACCGTTGTTCGCCGCGGCCGGTGGGGGCTGGTCGCGCCCGCGCGGCGGAGCCGCACATCGACACCACCCCGCGCCCCTCAGGCGCGCCACCCAGCCGTAGCTGCAATCGAACCGGAGGTCGTACCCCGATGAGTGTCACCGTTCGCATCCCCACCATCCTGCGCACCTACACCGGCGGGCAGGCCGAGGTCGCCGCCGACGGGGCGACCCTCGGCGAGGTCATCGCCGATCTGGAGAAGAACCACACCGGCATCGCCGCCCGCGTGCTGGACGACCAGGGCAAGCTGCGCCGGTTCGTCAACGTGTACGTCAACGACGACGACGTGCGGTTCGAACAGGGACTGGAGACGGCGACGCCGGACGGCGCCGGCGTGTCGATCATCCCGGCCGTCGCCGGCGGCTGAACCGGTCGACCGGCTTGTTGTTACCTTGAGTAATGCCGGTCACTGAGAGTTCATCGAATTGCCCCCTCCGTGAGAGAAGCGGAGGGGGCAATTCTGTGTGATTGAGCGCGGTACAGTTGGGGAACGCGTTCCCGATCCCTTGATCGGAACCCTGAATTCCTGCCGCGAGCCCGACAAGATGTAGCCAAAGTGTGCGCACCTTTCGCGGCTTTTGCTCTTTTTGTGTGGCCCGACTTGCCCTGAATTCGGGTGAATTCTCCCTTTATTCCGGACCCTGCGCGTCCAGAATTCTCGTCCGATTGACCTGTTGCAGACGGCAGTTGGACAGATACATTCAGCCGCGGTCGACGCGTTCCGGCGCACGCCCCCAACCGTGGGGGGTGAGGTCTGACCCGGATCCGCGAAGTGTGGATCTGTGCAAGGGCCAGTAATAGGGGAGTTAGGCATGGCTCAGGGCACCGTCAAGTGGTTCAACGCGGAGAAGGGGTACGGCTTCATCGCGGTCGACGGTGGTGCGGATGTTTTCGTCCACTACAGCGCGATCCAGATGGACGGCTACCGCACCCTTGAAGAGGGTCAGCGGGTCGAGTTCGAGATCTCGCAGGGCCAGAAGGGGCCGCAGGCCGACATGGTTCGCGTCTCTGCCTGAACGCGCACCACGACCAAAGCTCAAGCGACCGGTCTTCTCAGAAGGGCCCGTACCCCCCGGGGTGCGGGCCCTTCGGCCTGTTCGAAGGCCCCGTCGACGGTGTTCGCGGGTGGCTGAGCGCCCCGGCCGATCCCCCGGAGGCGCTCGCCCCCGCCCGTCACCCGACCGCCACCCCTCAATGAGCACCCGCTGCGCCGGAGCGCCTTGCACTCTGTGGGGTCGAGTGCTAATCATTGCGTTAGCACTCTGAAGGTGAGAGTGACAACGTAAGGACCGGGTCGGTGAGGCCCACGGGCCGGGTGGGGCAAGGAACCACCCCGGTCGGGGGCCGTCCGTCGCGGGCGCGGGCGCGGTCCGAAGTAATCACCCCCAGTCCTGGAGGGACCACTTCACATGGCCAAGATCATCGCGTTCGACGAGGAGGCGCGGCGCGGCCTCGAGCGCGGCATGAACCAGCTCGCGGACGCCGTCAAGGTGACGCTCGGCCCCAAGGGCCGCAACGTCGTCCTCGAGAAGAAGTGGGGCGCGCCCACGATCACCAACGATGGTGTGTCCATCGCCAAGGAGATCGAGCTCGAGGACCCGTACGAGAAGATCGGCGCCGAGCTGGTCAAGGAAGTCGCCAAGAAGACGGACGACGTCGCCGGTGACGGTACGACCACGGCGACCGTTCTCGCCCAGGCCCTGGTCAAGGAGGGCCTGCGCAACGTAGCCGCCGGCGCCAACCCGATGGCCCTCAAGCGCGGTATCGAGAAGGCCGTCGAGGCCGTCTCCGCCGCCCTGCTGGAGCAGGCGAAGGACGTCGAGACCAAGGAGCAGATCGCCTCCACGGCCTCCATCTCCGCCGCCGACACCCAGATCGGCGAGCTCATCGCCGAGGCGATGGACAAGGTCGGCAAGGAAGGCGTCATCACCGTCGAGGAGTCCCAGACCTTCGGTCTGGAGCTGGAGCTCACCGAGGGTATGCGCTTCGACAAGGGCTACATCTCGGCGTACTTCGCGACCGACATGGAGCGTATGGAGGCCGTCCTCGACGACCCGTACATCCTGATCGCGAACTCCAAGATCTCCAACGTCAAGGACCTGCTCCCGCTCCTGGAGAAGGTCATGCAGTCGGGCAAGCCGCTGCTGATCATCGCCGAGGACGTCGAGGGCGAGGCCCTGTCGACCCTGGTCGTCAACAAGATCCGCGGCACCTTCAAGTCCGTCGCCGTCAAGGCCCCGGGCTTCGGTGACCGTCGCAAGGCGATGCTCCAGGACATCGGCATCCTCACCGGCGGCGAGGTGATCTCCGAGGAGGTCGGCCTCAAGCTGGAGAACGCCACGATCGACCTCCTGGGCAAGGCCCGCAAGGTCGTCATCACCAAGGACGAGACCACCATCGTCGACGGTGCCGGCTCCGCCGACCAGGTCCAGGGCCGGGTCAACCAGATCCGCGCCGAGATCGAGAACAGCGACTCGGACTACGACCGCGAGAAGCTCCAGGAGCGTCTGGCGAAGCTGGCCGGCGGCGTGGCCGTCATCAAGGCCGGTGCCGCCACCGAGGTGGAGCTCAAGGAGCGCAAGCACCGCATCGAGGACGCCGTCCGCAACGCCAAGGCTGCCGTCGAGGAGGGCATCGTCGCCGGTGGTGGCGTGGCCCTGCTCCAGGCCTCCACGGTCTTCGAGAAGCTGGACCTCGAGGGTGACGAGGCGACCGGCGCCAACGCCGTGAAGCTCGCGCTGGAGGCCCCGCTCAAGCAGATCGCCGTCAACGGTGGCCTCGAGGGCGGCGTCATCGTCGAGAAGGTGCGCAACCTGCCCGTCGGCCACGGCCTGAACGCCGCGACCGGTGAGTACGTCGACATGATCGCCGAGGGCATCATCGACCCGGCGAAGGTGACCCGTTCCGCTCTGCAGAACGCCGCCTCCATCGCCGCGCTGTTCCTCACCACCGAGGCCGTCATCGCCGACAAGCCGGAGAAGGCCGCCGCGCCCGCCGGTGGCGGCATGCCGGGCGGTGACATGGACTTCTGATCGACCTGGTCGATCAACGTCCTTGCCGAGGGCGGCACTTCCTGTTCCGACAGGGGGTGCCGCCCTCGGGCGTGTGCGGGATCACAGCGGGGACGGGATGGCCGGGGCGGGGCCGGTTGGTTGAAACGCACGGCATATGCGTTTGCACATACCTTCCGGTATCCGAAAGTGAGCCCCACGTGACTGTCGCCGCCGCCGCTTCCCGCGCCGCCGAAATCCTCTCCCGGCCCGTATCGCTGGGCGGCCTGACCGTTCCGAACCGGATCGCGATGGCGCCGATGACCCGCATGTTCTCCCCGGGCGGCGTCCCCGGCGAGGACGTCGTCTCGTACTACGCGCGACGCGCCGCCGCCGGGGTCGGCCTCATCGTCACCGAGGGCACCTACGTCGGGCACGAGTCGGCCGGGCAGAGCGACCGCGTGCCGCGGTTCCACGGCGAGGAGCAGCTCGCGGGCTGGGCGAAGGTCGCCGAGGCGGTGCACGCCGCGGGCGGCACGATCGTGCCGCAGCTGTGGCACATCGGCATGGTCCGCAACCAGGGCGAGCCGCCGGTCGCCGACGCCCCGGCCGTCGGCCCCTCCGGCCTGCGCATCGGCGCCACCGAGCCCACCGGCAAGGCCATGACCCAGGCCGACATCGACGCCGTCATCGGCGCGTTCGCCGAGGCCGCCGCCGCCGCCGAGCGCATCGGCTTCGACGGCGTGGAGATCCACGGAGCCCACGGCTACCTGCTCGACCAGTTCCTGTGGGAGGGCACCAACCGCCGCACCGACGCCTACGGCGGCGACCGGGTCGCCCGCACCAAGCTCTCGGCGGAGATCGTCGCGGCCGTCCGCGAGACCGTCTCCCCAGACTTCCCCGTCATCTTCCGCTACTCCCAGTGGAAGCAGGAGGCCTACGACGCCCGCCTCGCCGAGACGCCCGAGGAGCTGGAGGCCATCCTCACCCCGCTCGCCGCGGCCGGCGCCGACGCCTTCCACGCCTCCACCCGCCGCTACTGGGTGCCCGAGTTCGACGACTCCGACCTCAACCTCGCCGGCTGGACCAAGAAGCTCACCGGCAAGCCCGCTATCACCGTCGGCTCGGTCGGCCTGAACGGCGTCGACTTCCTCAAGTCCTTCCAGGGTCAGGGCGCCGAGGTCGGCGACCTCGACAACCTCCTGGACCGCCTCGAGCGCGACGAGTTCGACATGGTCGCCGTGGGCCGCGCCCTGCTCCAGGACCCGGAGTGGGCCCGCAAGGTGCTCGACGGCCGCTTCGAGGACCTGGCGCCGTACGACCCGGCGGCGCTGAAGTCGCTCAGCTGAGGCCGGAACCCGAGGCTCTGGAACTGCTTGCGGCAGTCAAGGACACTGGCCTGAACGCCCGTTCACCGGCATCCGCGAGGAGATCCAGATGACGACGACCGAGTCCCGCCCACCCACGGACGGCCCGTCCGGGTCCGCGCCGGTGGTGCGCACCACCGCCGGCGCGGTGCGGGGCCGGCGGGAGGAGGGGCTCGCTGTCTTCCGCGGTATCCCCTTCGCCGCACCCCCGGTCGGCGAGGCCCGCTTCATGGCCCCGCGTCCAGCCCGCCCCTGGGACGGCATACGGGAGGCGTACGCCTTCGGCCCGCCGCCCCCGCAGGACCTCGGCCTGATGGGCGGTCCGGGCCTGATCGACGTGCCCGAGGGCGACGAGTGGCTCACGGTCAACGTCTGGACCCCCGAGGCCGATCCGGCCGCCCGGCGCCCGGTGATGGTGTGGATCTACGGCGGCGCCTACAAGCTCGGCCACGCCGGCAGCCCCGGCTACGACGCCCGGCACATCGCGGCCGACGGGGATGTCGTGGTCGTCACCCTCAACTACCGCGTCGGCATGGAGGGGTTCGCGTCCATCGAGGGAGCACCCGCCAACCGCGGCCTGCTCGACCAGGTGGCGGCCCTGGAATGGGTGCGGGACAACATCGCGGCGTTCGGCGGCGACCCCGGGCAGGTCACCGTCTTCGGTGAGTCCGCGGGCGGGGGTTCGATCGCCTCGCTGCTGGCCATGCCGCGTGCGGCAGGCCTCTTCCACCGGGCGATCGCACAAAGCGTGCCCGGCACGTTCTTCTCCGGCGCACTCGCCCGGGACATCGGCGTCGCCCTCGCCGCTGAAGTCGGCCTGCGCCCCACGGTCGCCGACCTCGCGACGCTGTCCCCGCACCGGCTGACGTCGGCGGGCGAGACGCTGAGCACCAAGATGCTCCAGTACCTCGACCGCTGGGGCCAGGCGGCCCCCACGGTCACGCCCTACGCCCCGGTGGTCGACGGCGAGATCCTGCCGACGTCCCCCTGGCGGGCGCTGGCGTCCGGAGCGGCCCGGGACATCGGCCTGCTCGTCGGCCACAACCGCGAGGAGTACCGCCTCTTCCTCGCCATGGCCGGCCGACTGGGGCAGATCACCGACGAGAGGGCGACCTCGGCCCTCCGCATGTTCGCCCCCGGCCCCGACGGCGAACAGGCCTACCGCACCGCCTTCCCCGACGCCTCCCCGAGCGAGCTCTACGAACGCGTCCAGACGGACTGGCTGTTCGCCATGCCCTCCCTGCACCTGGCGCGGGCCCACCGCGCGGGCGGCGGCAGCGCCCACGTCTACGAACTGACCTGGACGGCCCCGGCCGACGGCGGCGCGCTCGGCGCCTGCCACGGCCTGGACATCCCCCTGCTCTTCGGCACGTACGGGGCCGACCTGGGCGCCCTGCTGTTCGCGGGCGCGGAACCGTCGGCCGAGGCCCTTGCCCTGTCGTCCCGCTTCCGCTCCTCCTGGACGGCGTTCGCGCGGACGGGCGATCCGGGCTGGCCGGCGTACGACGAGGAGCGGCGGCTGGTGCAGGTGCTGGACGCGGAGCCGGCCGTCAGGGCCTACCCGGAGGAGACGACCCGGCGCCTGTGGGAGGGGTACGACTTCAGCCCGCTGCCGCTGCTGTGAGCGGGGCCGGTCAGAGGTTGCCCATGGGCTCGATGTCCACCTTCACCGGCGTCCCCCACACGCGCAGCACCTCGTAGTCGGTGAACTCGTGCACCAGCCGGTACGCCATGGCGGCCCGGGGGGCGCGGCGCTGGGCGGCGATGAACAGCTCGGCCTCGCGGCGGTCCCGGCGGGGGGTGCCGCACAGCTGCCAGGCCTGGCCGTTCCACAGCTCCGCCAGCCAGCGCTGCTGAGGCTGGGGACGGTCGCCGCGTACGCCGTAGCGGGACTGGACGGGGTCGGTGGTCTGCGGATGCTGCGGGGCGGGCCCGTTGAACTCGTTCCGGCGGGCCGCCCTGCGCCGGGTCTCGCACAGGAGGCACAGGTCGGGGGCGGCCTTGTCGACGGGGCCGTTCGGATGCTCGGGGCAGCGCGTGCTGGGCGCGGCGTTCGAGACGCTCTCCTCCAGCAGGTCCAGGGCCCGCCGCAGATCCGCCTTGACCTCGTGCAGTTTGGCGTCCGGGGTGTCGGAGGTGAGGGCTTCCCCGTGCTCACCGAGGAGACGGAGGGCACGGCCTAGGGCGGTGAGCTGGGCGTGGTTCATGGTGCCCATTGTCCTCAGTCGGCGTAGTCCTTCAGCTTCTCTGTGTCCAGGGTGATGTTCACGTGCCGGATGCACAGCCGCCCGCCCAGGAACTCCAGCCTGTTCCGGATCTCCCTCGGAGCCCTGCGAACGAGTTCGTCGAAGTCCTCGACGTCCATCTGCGGGCGGTCAGCGGTCTCTGGGGTCATGGCGTCGCCTCCTTACCCTCCATCGTGCCCCGGGCTGGTGACGTCGGACCGTAGGTGCCGTCATGTGCGTGCCTTCTCTCGGCGTCGTGGGGACATCGCGGCGCGGACTTCGGCCGCACGGGCGTGGACCGTGGGGGCAGGGAGGGGCGCACTGAGGTGGGCGGGGGCGCGTTCGCCCCGGCACGCGCTGCATCGCCCACCCGGTAGGGCCTCCGGGCGCCCCGGAGCGCCGCAGTTCGCGCATTCCAGGACCCTCAGGGGCGGACGCGGGGCGGGTGGCGGCGGAAGTTTGCTGGTCAGGCGGTTGCGGACCAGGGCGGCGGCGTGGTGGACGGGGATCGGCAGGCCGGCCGTGAGTGCGCGCAGTACGTCCTCCTCAGAGGCGCCCCGCTCGAACCACTCCGTGACCAGCGGGGCGAGCCTCGCGCAGTCGGCCTGGGAGAGGGACAGGACGGGCGCCGTGCGGCCGAGGGCGGCCAGGAGGATGTGGGCGCGGGAGCGGGTGGGGCGCGCTGCCTGCTTCGGTACGTCGCCGCGGGTGAAGGCGGCCCACCAGTCGTCATCCCGGGCGGTACGGGTGAACCACGTTCGGGTGATCCAGCGGGAGCTGCCGTCGCCGGCCGTCACGCACTCCCGGCCCCGGCGCAGGTGGCCCGCCTGCTGGATGCGGTTGAGGGCGGTGCCGAGGGCGCACTGTCCGTACGGCAGTTGCTTGGCCAGCGTCTTCACCGAGATGTCGGCGCCGTCGGGGAGGCGGTCGAGGTAGGCGGCGATGGCGGCTTCGCGGGGTGGAAGGTGTGCGAAGTCGTGGTTGGTGCGGGGAAGTTGGTCGGGGGCGGAGCGCTTTCCGTAGCCGGGGTTGGCCATCGGGTGCGCGGGCAGCGCGGGCGCACTAAAGTTGGCTTCAGCCATGGGATCGAACTGTTCCTTCGATCTCGTTGGTCAAGCCCCCGCAGGTGTTGGTAGCACCTGGCGGGGGCTGTTGCTTGTGCACGAACGTCAGAGGCCTGTCACCGTCCGTGGCAAGCCGAACGCGTCAAGTCAACACGCGGGGTGGGAGGGCGGGTTGAGGCCCTCTACCCGTTCCTTGAAAAGAGGGCTCGAAGCCCGGATCCCGAAGCTCAGACCGTGCCGTCCTTGAGGTTCGCGACGAACGCGGCCCAGGCCGTGGTCCGGAACACGAGCTTCGGGCCGGTGGGGTTTTTGGAGTCGCGGATTGGGACCAAGGTGAGGTGGGCGGCGCCTATTTCAAGGCAGTCGCCACCGCTGCCACCGCTGTAGCTGGACTTGTGCCAGGTCGCCGCGTCCAGGTCGTACTCAGGAATGCTCCTCATGGGCGTAATCCTGCGCGATGTCCTCAAGGAGGACCAGGGACTTCTCCGGGGAGAGGGCACATGCTGTAAGGAACTGGAACGTGCGCCGCTGATACCGGACGGTTGCGGGGTCGTCCTCCAGCCGTCCCGTGCCGACTCCCTCCAGGTACAGCAGCGGAGGGGCGTCCTGGAAGTCCATCAGTTTCATGGAGCCCTCCATCGAGGCGTGGGCGCCCGCGTCAAGGGGCAGTACCTGCACGATGACCCGGTTCTGGCGCATCAGGGCGGCGATGTGGCGTAGCGCCTCTGCCATCGCATCGGGCCCACCGGTCTGCCGACGCAGCGCGGCCTCGTCAAGCACCGCCCACAACAACGGGCCTGTTGGATCGTCGACGATGCGGGCCCTGTCCATCCGGGCTGCCACCAACTCCTCGATCACCTCCTCGGGTGCCGTAGGCCGGTACGCGCGGAACACGGCTCGTGCGTACGCGGGCGTTTGCAGCAGGCCGGGGATCAGGAGCGGTGCGTACTGCCGGATCTCCGTGGCCTCTGCCTCCGCCTCAACTGCCTCCGCGAAATGCTCCGGGTACTTCGACTTCGCCGCAGCCCCGCAGTTCCTCTGAAAGAAATCCCCCGTCCCCAGCACCTCGTCCAGCAACCGCGCGTACTCCCGCTGCATCCTGCGCGTGCCCGCCTCAAGCTGCCCGATGAACGACCCGCTCACGAACAGCCGCTGGCCCAGGTCCTCCTGGCTGAGGCCGGCCTTCTCGCGGGCGTGGCGGAGTTCGGCACCCAGGAGAGCCCGCGGGGAGGAGGACGGGTCGAGATCCCTGGATCCGGGCATGGGCAACTCCCTGTCGTACAGATCGGGTTGTTGGGCCGCCGTATCTGGCCAGGCTAGAGGCGTGTCGGGCACGCTGTGTGCTGAATCACAAACTCAGCGTGGAGGTAGGAACAGGTGCGCTCGACCGAAGAGATCGTGGAGTCGCTGCGGGAAGCCCTCGGGGGAGTCGGTGTCGTGCTGCCGTCCCTGTGCGTCGATCCGGTCACGGCCGCGAGCGAGGAGCCGCTCGCCCTGGTCGATCTGGGGCGGTGCAACGTACGGACGGCCGAGCACCTGACCGACGTGCTCCGCTCGCTGCCGGTGCGGGAGGAGCTGCGGGCGCGGGTGCGGCAGTTGAACCGGGAAGGGCGGGACAGGCCCTGAGCTTCGCGCGGAGTCGTGGCGGTCGCGCTGCCCTGACGGGTCAGCCGGTCGCCGCTGCCAGGGCCGCCCGCAGGTGCCCGTCGGACTGCTCCAGCAGTCGCGCCGCCGTCGGCCCGTCCACGTCGGCCAGGATCGCGAGGATCGCGTTCTTCACCTCGCCGTCCGTGGCGGTCAGGGCCCGCTCGACGTCCTCGTCGTCGGCGCCGGTGGCGAGGGCGACGATGCGGTGGGAACGGGCGCGGAGTTTGTCATTGGAGGCGCGGACGTCGACCATCAGGTTCCCGAAGGTCTTGCCCAGGCGGATCATCGTGATCGTCGAGAGCATGTTGAGGACGAGCTTCTGTGCCGTGCCGGCCTTCAGGCGGGTGGAGCCCGTGAGGAGTTCGGGGCCGACGACGATCTCGATGCCGTGGTCGGCGGCGGCCGCGAGGGGGCTGCCGGCGTTGCACGAGAGGCCGATGGTGAGGGAGCGGCGGGCGCGGGCGTGTTCGACCGCGCCGATGGCGTACGGGGTGCGGCCGGAGGCCGAGATGCCGACCACCGTGTCGTCGGGGGTCAGGCCGAGCGGCTCCAGGTCGGCCCGCGCCAGTTCGCGCGAGTCCTCCGCGCCTTCGACCGAGGTGACCACGGCCTGCGGGCCGCCCGCGATCAGGCCGACGACCCGGGACGGGTCGGTGTTGAAGGTCGGCGGGCACTCCGAGGCGTCCAGGACGCCCAGCCGGCCCGCCGTGCCCGCGCCCGCGTAGACGAGGCGGCCGCCCCGGGCCATGTGCTCCGCCACGGCGTCGATCGCGGCGGCGATCTCCGGCAGCCGGGCCGCGACCGCCCCGGCCACGGTCGCGTCCTCCCCGTTCATCAGCCGCGCGATGTCGCGCGTGGGCAGCCGGTCGATCTCGGCGAGTTCCGGCCGGAAGGCCTCGGTGGTCAGGGACTCCAACTCGGTTCTCAGATCACGGGGGTCGGAGGTGGAGGTCATGGACGGCTCTTTCCGTGTCTATCCGGTGCTGGGCGGGGCGGCTGCGTCAGGAACGATGCCGGTGGGCCAGCGCCTCGTACGACGCCGAGAGCGCCGGCGCCGCCGCCTCGTACGTCCGCTGCGCCACCCCCACGAACAGGCAGTCCACCACGAGAAGCTGTCCGGTCCGGGACGACATCGCCGCGGGACGCAGCTCGCTCTCCCGCGCGGTGGACGTGGTGAGGACGTGGTCGGCGTACTGCGTGACCGGGCCGGAAGGGCGGCCGGTGATCGCCACGGTCGTCGCCCCGCGTTCGAAGGCGACCCGCAGCGGCTCGATGACGTCCCCCGTCGACCCGGAGTGCGTGATGGCGATCGCGACATCGCCCGCGCGCAGTTGCACGGCGTTGGTGACGGCGAGGTGCGGGTCGCTGTGGGCGTGGGCCATCAGCCCTATGCGCAGCAGCTTCTGCGTGAGGTCCTGGGCGACCAGCCCGGACGCGCCGACGCCGTACACGTCGGTACGGGCCGCGCCGGCCAGCGCGGTGACGGCCGCGCCCAGTTGGACGGTGTCGAGCCCGGCGGCGGTGTCGGCGAGGGTCTGCTGCTCGTCGTAGGCGAGCTTGGCGACGACGTCGGCGATCGGGTCGTCCACCGCGATGTCGGTCGTGATGGCCGGGGCCCGGCCGGACTGCTGCTGGGCGGCGAGCCCGGCGAGGGCCAGACGCAGGTCCCGGTAACCCGGATAGCCCAGCAGCCGGGCGGTGCGTACGACGGTCGCCTCGCTGGTGGCGGTGAGTTCCGCGAGGCCGGTGACCGTGAGGGCCGCGCAGCCGGCCGGGTCGCCCGCGACGGCCTCGGCGACGCGCTGCATGGAGCGCGTCATCGAGGGGGCCAGCGTGCGGACCTTGGCCGCGAGGGCGGCGGGGGCGGGCGGGGTGCCGCCCGTGCCACCCGGGCCGCCGCGGTCGCTCGCGAAAATTTCCTTCACGTCACGGGTCACCTCTGAAAGATATTTTCGGCTCGGCGTCGCGGTCAAGAGTGCGCACAATGGGGGCATGGACCCCATCAGCCCCCTGGAGCAGGCGCTGCACGCCGCACGCGCCCTCGTGCTGGCCGACCTCGTCGCGGGACGCGTCGCCGAGGCGGATGTCGTGTCGCTGGTCGAGCAGGCCGTCGTGCAGCGGCGGTGGTGGGTCGAGCAGTGGCCGGAGGGGGCGCGGTACGTTGCCGGGCTGGTCGCGCAGGACGTCCAGGACGCCCTGCTGGATCGGTACGGCCGCTGGCCGCTGTGCCCGGTGTGCGGCACCGGCGAGCCGCACGCGCTGGACGTGGAACCGGAGTTGGGGCCCGACCCGCACTGGGTGTGCACCGAGGCGGGCGTGAAGGTGGCGGCGGTGGGATCGCTGAGCGAGGCGCTCGGCGGGACCGCGTCCCCGTGAGGCCCCGGTGACGATCTACATCGACCCGCCGACCTGGCCGGGCCACGGCCGCCTGTGGTCCCACCTGGTCAGCGATGTCTCCTACGAGGAACTGCACACCTTCGCCGAACGTCTCGGCGTGCCCCGCCGGGCCTTCGAGCGCGACCACTACGACATCCCCGCCCAGCGGTACGCGGACGCGGTGGAGGCCGGTGCCGTGGAGGTCAGCAGCCGCGAGGTGGTGCGGCTGCTGCACGGGGCGGGGCTGCGGCGGCCCAAGGGGCGTCACCCGTCGCCGGGTTCGCGCAGTTCGTAGGTCAGGTGCTCGGGGTCCTCGGCGACCTGGGTGAACCCGGCCCGCGTGAGCACGTTCTGCGACGGCACGTTGTCCCGCTCGACGATCGCGACCACGGTCCGCACGTCCTCCCGGCCCAGCGCCCACGCCGACAGCGCGCGCAGCGCCTCGGTGGCGTACCCCTGCCCGCGGGCCCCCTCGACCAGGTCGTAGCCGATCTCCACCCGCCCGGCCTCGTCCGGGACGCCGTGGAACCCCATGGCGCCGAGCGTGCGGCCGTCCTCGCGCCGGACGAGCGCGTACATGCCCCACTCCGGCCGGTGGACCCCGTCCTCGTACTGCTTGTACACCAGCCCGGCGCCCACCCGGGTGCCCTCCATCGGCCCGCCCTCGATCCACTCGAAGCCGCCGTCGCCGACCGCGGACAGGTCGGTGGCCGCCGCGGGGGTGACGCCCTGGAGGGTGAGCCGCTCGGTCCCGAGGACGAGGTTGTTGCTCCAGCGCCACTCGGTGACGGGAGCCCGGCCGGGCAGCTCACCGCGTCCGGTGGCCCACAGCAGGGTCTGCCGGGGTGTCGGGCCGGGCTGGACGTGCGGGAAGAGCCGGGTCAGCACGAAGTCGCACAGCTCGGGGGCAGGTTCGTAGGCCGTCCCCAGCCCCTCGGCGATGTCGTGGGTGTGCAGCAGCACCTCGGCCACACCCATCGCGGCGAAGCCCTCGCGGTTCGCGCTGCGGAACGGATACGGATGGAAGGCCCGCACCTCGCGCGGCGTCGTACGGATCGCGGCGGCGAACAGCGCACCCGCCGTGCTGATCACCCGCAGCGCACCCGCGTTGTCGGTCCCCTCCTCCAGCGAGATCTCGAACGGCGTGTACGCCTCCTGCTCCCGCCCCGCCAACTGCCCCGCGTACGCGATCAGATCCTCGGCGATGTGCACGGCCGTCTCCCGGCAGCTCCACTCCAGCCGCCCGGCCCGCACGCTTTCCCAGTCCCTGTCGGTGACCGCCCCCAGCAGGCCCACGCACTCGGCGACGGCCTGCTCCACCTGTTCCGCACCCGTTGTCCACATGGTGGGCAGGCTACGAGGGATCGTGGGGCGGGAGCGACAGCATTTCCAGCTCGGCGGTGAGGTTGTAGCGGGCCGTGGCCTCCCACCGTTCTGCTCCGTGCGGCGTCCTGAACAGCCGGGGGAGGGCGAGGAGTTGACGCAGGACCGTGGCGCGGCCCGTGCGGAAGGCGTCGTTCGGGACGAAGTGGTACTCCTCGCGGACCGCGGCGGTGTACGCGGCGTACGCCGACGGCGGAGAGGCGAGGACCGCCAGGTCGGCATCGCACAGGACCTGACCGTCGGGGTCGTCGTCGGCGGGGTCGTGGGTGACGGTGAGGCGGACCAGGCGGGCCACTTCGGCCGTCGTGGCGTCCGGAAGGCCGGCTTCCGGGAGGGCGCGTTCGGCCAGTCGGGCGGAGCGTTCCTCGTTCTCGGAGCGGTCGGGGAGGTACACCGCGTCGTGGAACCAGGCGGCCAGCCGCACCACGTCCGGGCCGTGCGCGTACCGCTCCAGTTCGTCGACGCGGTCGAGGACCGCCGTGAGGTGCTCGACCGTGTGGTACCGGCGCTGGGGCTCCTGCCAGCGGGTGAGCAGGTTGTCGGCGTACGGCACCGGGTCCGGGCCGCCGGCCGGGCCCCGGGCCGCTTCCACGGTGTGGACGAAGCGGGTGCGCAGGGTGTCGAGATCGGCCATGGGGGCATTCTCCCGCTCGGCGGGTGCGGCACCTAGCGTGGGGGCATGACGACTCCTGCTGATGTGCACGATGTACGGGACCCCGAACAGCCCGGGCGGCTGCTCACGATCGAGCGTGACGCGCTGATTCCGCTGCTGCGGGGCAGGACCGGGGAGGACTTCGCGCGGCCCGTCGCCGCGTGTCCGGGCTGGACGGTGCGGGATGTGCTGGCGCACTGCTCGGCCGCGCTGACCCGGGTGGCGGAGGGCAGGTTCGAGCCGGGCGTGTTCTCGCCCGGGTCGAACGACCGGGACATCGCCGAACGGGCCGGCTGGAGCGACGCGCAGGTCGTGGACGAACTGGAGCGCGGCATGACCGAGGCCGGGCCGGTGATCGCCGGGGCGGGCGGGAAGCTGGACGGTCTCGCCCTGGGGGAGTGGGTGCACGCCGGAGACGTGCGCGAGGCCTTCGGGGAGCCGGGGGCGTACGGCGGGGCCGGGCTGGCGGACGCGCTCGCGCTGCTCGCCCGCCTCACCCGCGAGCGGGGGCACGTGCCGCTGCACGCCGACCTCGACGACCTGGACGAGCCGCTGCGGCTGGGGGAGAGCGGCGGGGAGCGGCCCCCGGGCCGGTTCATCGGGGACGGGCCGACCCTCGTACGGCTGTACACGGGGCGGCCGGTCGACGAGGCGCCGGCGTTCGAGCTGGCCGGGGTGGAGGCGAAGGAGCTGAACATCTTCGGCTGAGCCCACCGGGGGGCTTCGGATTCGGCGCGAAAGGCAGCGTAGTCTTGATTGGACTAGACCTGTCGTCCAACGCCGACGCCGTGCCGATGAAGGGGCCCCATGAGCAAGCGTGCAGTCCTCGAGGTGATCGCCCTCGGGGCCGAGGACGCGGTAGCCGCCCAGGCGGGAGGCGCGGACCGCCTGGAGCTGGTCACCGACATGGCGGCCGACGGGCTCACCCCGTCGGCCGCGACCTTCGCCGGGATCCGCCGTGCGGTCGACATCTCGCTGCGGGTCATGCTCCGGTTGGCGGACGGTTTCGCGGCCGGGGACGTGGACCGGCTGGTGCGGGCGGCGGCGGCGCTGCGGGCGGCAGGGGCCGAGGAGTTCGTGCTCGGCTTCCTCACCGCGGACGGTGAGGTGGACCTGGCGGCGGTCGAACGAGTCGTGGGGGTGCTGGACGGCTGCCCCTGGACGTTCCACCGCGCGATCGACCGGGCCGCCGACCGGTACGCCCTGCGCAAGCGGCTGGACGGGATGCCGGGGCTGGACACGTACCTGACGGCCGGGTCGGCAGGCGGCGTCGCCGAGGGGCTGCCCGTGCTGCTCGCCGAGGCGGGGCGGTCGGGCGAGCCGGGGTACGAGCAGCGGCTGCTGGTGGGGGGCGGGTTGCGGCTGGAGCATGTGCCGGCGTTGGTGACGGCCGGGGTCGACGGTTTCCACATCGGTGGGGCGGCTCGGCCCGGGGGATGGGCCGAGCCGGTGTCGGCGGAGGCGGTTTCGGAGTGGCGGGCCGCGGTGGACGGTTCCTGATCGGTGCGCTGCGTCGTCGCTGAGGCCGGGTGAGGGCGCAGCTCGGCGCGACGAGGTGCCGGTGCGCCCACCCGTGCCGCCCTCAGCGGCACGATCGCCCGACGCCTTCTCCTCAATGGGCAAACGTTGCCTGCCGAGGAACTACTAGGAGCCCAGCTGCGGCGGCAGCGGTGCCGCGTGCGTCACCGTCAACCCCGACACCGCTCGCGTCAGCGCCACGTACAGGCGCCGCAACCCGGTCCGTTCGTCGGGTTCGCCGTCGACCACCGCCCGGGGCTCGTCCAGGACGACGTAGTCGTACTCCAGGCCCTTCGCCAGGGACGCCGGGACCAGGGTCAGGCGGGTCTCCTGGGTGGTCTCCTCGCCGGGGCCGAGGTACGGGATCCCGGCCTCCGTCAGGGCCTTGGCCAGTTCCGGGACGCGGGCGTCCGCCGCGATCAGGCCCGTCGAGCCCTCGTGGCGCAGGGACTCGCGGCAGGCGTCGACCACGTCCATCGCCCCGGAGACCGGCCGGACCTCGAAGTGGCCCGGGTTCTCGCGGATCGACACGACCGGGGTGAGGCCGGGGGCGATGTGCGGGAGCAGCCGGGAGGCGTACGTGATGACGTCCGTCGGCACGCGGAAACCGGCCGTGAGCTCCTCGATCACCGCGTCCCGCTTGCCCAGGTGGGTCAGCGCCTCCTGCCAGCTGCGGGTCGCCCACGGCGTGGTGCCCTGCGCCAGGTCGCCGAGGACCGTCGCACTGCCGGTGGTGCAGCGGCGGCCGACCGCCCGGTACTGCATCGGGGAGAGGTCCTGCGCCTCGTCGAGGACGACGTGGCCGAGGGAGTGCGTACGCTGGATCAGGTCGGTGGCCTCGTCGATCAGGACGGCGTCGGCGGCCGACCACTTGGCCGACTTGATGCTGCGCGCCGGCTTCGCCCAGAGGATCGCCTTCCGCTCGTCCTCCTCGAGGATCCCCTCCGCGTGCTCGGCGAGGAACTCCGCGTCCGACAGCAGCCGCAGCACCAGTTTCGCCGGGTCGACGGCCGGCCAGATCACCTTCACCGCCGCCTTCACCGCGCTGTTGCGGGCCACCGCGTCCTGCACCCTGTCGTCCGGCGCCTCCCCCGACCGCTCCATCTGCACCAGCACGGCGTGCGCGATGCGCTGCGGCAGGGCCTCGCGGGCGGCGCCGTAGCGGATGTCCCGGTCGAGCAACTCGCGCACGATGTCCTCGAGTTCGTACGCCGGGACGCGCCAGCGGCGGGAGCCGCGCACGACCACGACCGGTTCGGTGGGCGTCGTGACGTGGGAGTAGAGGGCTCGGCGCAGCACCTGCGCCATGCGGGCGTCGCCCTTGACGACCGCGGCCGTCGCCTCGTCCGCGCCGTTGATCTCGACGTGCGCGACCAGGTCCTCGACGGTGGCCTGCTGGACCGTCAGCTCGCCGAGGGCGGGCAGCACTTGCTCGATGTAGTGCAGGAAGGACCGGTTCGGCCCGATGACCAGCGTGCCGGTGCGGGCGAGGCGCTCGCGGTGGGCGTAGAGGAGGTAGGCGACCCGGTGCAGGCCGACGGCGGTCTTCCCGGTGCCCGGGCCGCCCTGCACGCACACGGTGCCGGAGAGGCCGGACCGCACGATCTCGTCCTGCTCGGGCTGGATCGTCGCGACGATGTCGCGCATCGGGCCGACACGCGGCCGCTCGATCTCCTGCTGGAGGAGTTTGCTGGTCCGCGCCGCCTCGGCCGGGTCCGACAGGTGCTCGTCCTCGTACGCGGTGAGGTCCCCGCCGGTGTAGCCGAAGCGGCGGCGCAGCGCGATGTCCATCGGTGTCTTCTTGGACGCCCGGTAGAACGGCTGCGAGACCGGTGCCCGCCAGTCGATGACCATCGGGTCGCCGTCGTGGTCGTGCACATGCCGCCGCCCGATGTAGAAGCGCTCGCCCTCGGCACCTTCCGCCTCCTCGGCGCCCGGGGCGTGCAGGTAGTCGAGCCGGCCGAAGAACAGCGGGGTGTCGCTGAGGTCGGCCAGGGCCTTGATGCGTTCCTCGATCTGGTGAGCCAGCACCTCGGCGTTGACCCAGTTCGCGGTGACGTCGCTGATGTCGAGGGCCTCGACGTCCTCGCGCATGGCACGCAGGGCGGAACGGGACGCGGAGAGGTGGGAGCGCTCGCGGGAGAGGGGATCGTCGACGGGCGTGGACAAGGGGGTGCCTCCGGAGGGGCCTGCTGCGTGGACGGCCGTGAGATGCCGGCCGGTTTCCGTCCGGTCGGCGGCACTCCGTGGGGAGGCGGGCAAGAGCGGAGATCTTAGAGGAGCCGGGACGCGACCGCGAATCGTTTTCCTCGTCCCCTAGGGGACGGGCCCCTCCCCCCTGAGGGGGGAAGGTCGGCCCAGGGGCGTACGCGGGCCGACGGAAGGTTCGGCCGTGAGACCGACGCGGGTCTTACGGCCCGAAACGCACCATGGAGACATGAGCGCAGCAATCATCTCCCCCGCCCCGGCACCGGGCCGCCCGCCCGGCGCCACCGCCGTGGCAGGCAGCCACAGGCACCGTCTCGGCGATGCCCTGCGCGCCGTCAAGGTCTTCGCGGGCGCCGCCTTCGACGTGGTCATCCTCGGTCAGTACGGAGAGGAGGTCGGCGTGGTCCGCCGTAAGTGAGCGGACCTGCCCCGGCCGAGCGCCGTCAGCTCTCCGCGAGCAACTCGTCCGCGTCCATGATCCGGTACGCGTAGCCCTGCTCCGCCAGGAAACGCTGGCGGTGGGCGGCGAAGTCCTGGTCGATGGTGTCCCGGGCGACCACGGAGTAGAAGTGGGCCTGGTGGCCGTCCGACTTGGGGCGCAGGACCCGGCCGAGGCGCTGGGCCTCCTCCTGGCGGGAGCCGAAGGTGCCCGAGACCTGGATCGCGACCGTCGCCTCCGGCAGGTCGATCGAGAAGTTCGCGACCTTGGACACGACGAGCACGCTGATCTCGCCCTCCCGGAAGGCGTCGAAGAGCTTCTCGCGCTGCGCGTTGGACGTCTCGCCCTTGATCACGGGCGCACCGAGGTGCTCGCCCAACTCGTCGAGCTGGTCGATGTACTGGCCGATCACCAGGATCTGCTGTCCGGCGAAGCGGCGGACGATCGCCTCCGTGACCTTCCGCTTGGTCGCGGTCGTGGCGCAGAAGCGGTACTTCTCCTCCGTCTCGGCCGTGGCGTACGCGAGCCGCTCGGAGTCGGTGAGACTCACCCGGACCTCGACGCAGTCGGCGGGCGCGATGTAGCCCTGCGCCTCGATCTCCTTCCACGGCGCGTCGAACCGCTTGGGACCGATCAGCGAGAACACGTCCGACTCGCGGCCGTCCTCCCGGACCAGGGTCGCGGTCAGGCCGAGCCGCCGCCGCGCCTGCAGATCAGCCGTGAACTTGAAGACCGGGGCGGGCAGCAGGTGCACCTCGTCGTAGACGATGAGCCCCCAGTCCCGCGAGTCGAACAGCTCCAGGTGCGGGTAGACGCCCTTCCGCCTGGTCGTCAGCACCTGGTACGTGGCGATGGTGACGGGCCGGATCTCCTTCTTCGTCCCGCTGTACTCGCCGATCTCGTCCTCGGTGAGCGAGGTCCGCCTCACCAGTTCGTGCTTCCACTGCCGGGCGGAGACGGTGTTCGTCACGAGGATGAGGGTGGTCGACTTCGCCTGGGCCATCGAGCCCGCGCCGACCAGCGTCTTTCCGGCGCCGCAGGGCAGGACGACGACACCCGACCCGCCGTGCCAGAAGTTCTCCACCGCCTGCTTCTGGTACGGCCGGAGCGCCCAGCCGTCCTCGGCCAGCTCGATCGGGTGCGCCTCGCCGTCGACGTACCCGGCGAGGTCCTCGGCGGGCCAGCCCAGCTTCAGCAGCGTCTGCTTGATCTGCCCGCGCTCGGAGGGGTGCACGGCCACCGTGTCGGGGTCGATCCGGGCCCCGACCAGCGGCGCGATCCGCTTCGACTTCAGGACCTCCTCCAGCACCGGGCGGTCTGTGGTGGTCAGGACCAGCCCGTGCGCCGGGTGCTTGGAGAGGGTGAGGCGGCCGTAGCGGTCCATCGTCTCGGCGATGTCGACGAGCAGCGCGTGAGGCACCGGGTAGCGGCTGTACTGCACGAGCGCGTCGACGACCTGCTCGGCGTCATGGCCAGCCGCGCGCGCGTTCCACAGGCCCAGCGGGGTCACGCGGTAGGTGTGGATGTGCTCCGGCGCCCGCTCCAGCTCGGCGAACGGGGCGATGACCCGACGGCAGTCGTCGGCCTGCTCGTGGTCGACTTCCAGGAGCAGGGTCTTGTCGGACTGGACGATCAGCGGACCATTCACGCGCGGCACCCTTTCTACGGCCGGACGGCTCGGACGGCTCGACAGCTCGACGCCTCGGCCAAACGTCCAGTGTGCCTGATCGACCGTGTCCGGTGGTGTGATCTGCGCGTCCAGTCGTACTGAATGCCTATTCATCCCAACGTGTGGTGTGAATTCAGTTTTTCCATGGCGGCCCCGAAGAATGGCGACTGTGCAGAACCCGCCGACCACCACGCTCGGATACGCCCTGTTCGCCACCCGCTGGCTCCAGGCCCCGCTCTACTTCGGGCTCGTGGCCGCCCAGGGCGTCTACGTCTTCAAGTTCTTCAAGGAGCTGTGGACCTTAATCCTCATGTGCGTGAGCGGGCACGCCACCGAGACGTACGTGATGCTGGCCGTGCTGAAGCTGGTCGACGTCGTCATGATCGCCAACCTGCTGATCATGGTGATCGTCGGCGGCTACGAGACGTTCGTCTCGCGCATCGGCCTGCAGGGCCACCGCGACCAGCCCGAATGGCTCTCGCACGTGAACTCCAACGTGCTCAAGGTCAAACTCGCCACGGCGATCGTGGGCATCTCCTCGGTCCATCTGCTCCAGATGTTCGTGGACGTCCACCACACCCCCCGTCACGCCCTGCTGTGGGGCACGACCATCCACATGGCGTTCATCGTCTCGGCGGCGATCCTCGCGTACATGTCGGGGCCGATGGCCGCGCACGGGGACCGCGGGCACGCCGACCGGTCCCCGGCCGAGCCTTCCCGGGCCGGACACGCCCCCGCGGAGCCCGTCGACGAGCGGAAACCGGAGCCTGCGGCGGCGATCCCGGCCGTCCCACGGCAGCCGGCCCCGGACGCGTACGCCGAGGCCCGAATCCGCCCCCGGCCGGACCCGGACGCGGACGCGGACGCCCGGATCTGCCCCCAGCCGGACCCGGACCCGGACGCGGACGCCCGGATCAGCGCCCAGCCGGACCGGGACGCGGACGCCGAGGCCCGGATCAGCGCCCAGCCGGACCGGGACGCGGACGCCGAGGCCCGGATCAGCGCCGCCGGCTTCCCGGCCCGCAAGCTGCTGGAGGACTTCGACCAGCGGCACCCCCGCGGCTTCGACCGGGACACCGTGGCCCGGCTCGGCAAGGCGGACTTCGTCGCCGCCCGGCACAACGTGGTCCTCGTCGGCCCGACCGGCACCGGCAAGACCCACCTGGCGATCGCCCTGGGTGTGCGCGCCTGCCAGGCCGGGCACCGGGTGCTCTTCGCGACCGCTGCCGAGTGGGCCGCCCGGCTCTCCGACGCCCGGGCCGCCGGCCGCCTCGGCGCGGAGCTGACCGCCCTCGACGAACACCCCCTCCTGATCGTCGACGAAGTCGGATACACGCCGTTCGACGCGGCGACCGCCGGCCTGTTCTTCCAACTGGTCGCGCACCGCTACGAGCGGGCCTCGCTGATCTTGACCAGCGACCGCCCGCTCGGCCGCTGGGACGAGGTCTTCGGCGCGTCCGCCCCGGCGCTGGCGGACCGCCTCGCCCACCACGCCGAGGTCGTGCGGCTGGACGGCGACAGCTACCGGACGCGGCGCGCTACTTCAGCGTGGGCAGATTGACGTTGTTGATCAGCGGTCCCTCGATGCCGATCCCCTCGGAGACCAGGGGCTCGCCCCCGGCGACCGGCAGGGGCAGCGGCAAAGCGGGCGCCGCGGCGGCGGGCGCGACCACCCCCACCAGGGCGACGGCGCAGAGAGCGACGGCGGCAAGCTTTTCACGCATGGGGACGACAGGTCCTTTCCCTGCTGAGCGGTGAGGACGCGGTACCGCGGGCCGGCCCAGGGGCGCCGGGGCCGGCCCGACGGGTGCGCCGGATACGGATCAGATCTGCGGCGTCTCCAGGACCAGGCCGGCGACGTCGATGCTCACCGCGGCGGCCGGAGTGGCGAGCCCACCGAAGGTCATCAGAGCGGCGGTGGCCAGGACGGCGGCGAATCGACGGGCAGCAACCATGAGGACTTCCTTTCGACATGCACTCACTCGAACCCCCTGCCGGGCGCCCGAGCTCGATCAGGACATCCGGTGGCTGCCCCCGCGCGAGCGGCGCGATGCGGCACGCCCGGAAAGGTCGCCCGAGCGTGGGACATCCCCGGCGTGGCGTGCATGAACGCCCGCCTGCACCCGAACGGGTGACACGCCCCGCGGGCGGCCGTCAGCCCGCGTCGTCGGCGAGCTCGGCGACCCCGGTGATCCGGTGCAGCGGATACGTACGGACCTCGTCCGCCGTGTGGTCGTAGGCCGTGACGAAGCCGCCCTCGACCCGGACCGGGGCGATGACCCGCTGGCTGGCGGCGCCCTCGGCGTTGACGTAGCCGATCCACAGGGCCTCGCCGGTCAGGACGGCGGCCTGCATGGTGGCGAGGGTCTCGGCGGAACCGGTGCGCGGCAGTTCGCCTTCGGCCGCCGGGGCCGTGCCGGGCTTGCGCGGGGCGGTGGAGGCGAGGTCACCGGCCCGGATGGCGCGCAGCGCGGCCGCGAGGAGCGTGTCGTCGGGGACCGGCGGGCCGTCCGGGACCGGGTCGGGCGCGCTGCGGAGCGGGGTGCGGTGGGCGAGGGCACGCGTGATCAGCACATCACCCTCGGCGGACTCGGCGGCCGGTGCGAACCCCATCGCCCGCAGCCCTTCGAGCAGCCCCGTCGGGCCGGCCTGCGCGGCCAGCACGGTCGGGGCGAGGCGGCGCAGCCCGAGTCCGCCCGCCCGCTTGTCGGCGAGGATCTCGTTGAGCACCGACTCGTCGTCGCAGCGCACGTACGCCGAGGCCGCACCGACACGCAGATGCCCGTGCCTGCGGGCCACGTCGTCGATCAGGTACGCGAGCGGCTGCGGCACCGGCGTACGGGAGTGCGCGGTGAGGAAGGCGTGCAGGTCGGAGGCGCTCTGTCCGGCGTCCAGCGCCCGCCGCACCGAGCCGGGCGTGAACCGGTAGACGGTGGCCCCGCCCTTGGACTCGACGTCCGCGAGCACCCCGAGCATGTCGGCGAGCGGCCGCCGCAAGGGTCCGGGCGCCACCGCCGTCAGGTCGGCCTGCAGCAGCACATGGTCCAGCGGCTCGGGCAGCAGCGGCGTGAGCAGCCGGGCCGCGGCGGCGGAGGCGGCGGCCTGTTCGGCGGGGGAGAGGGGGGTGAGGGGAACGGGACGGTGGTGATGGTGCACGGGGAGCTTGTCCCCGGGGCCGGAGGGCTCCGCCTCGGGGTTCTTCACCGGTGCCGCCGGCGCGCCCAGCAGCGCCCGGCCGTGTCCCGACAGCGCGCCCCGGCCCGTCACGCCCAGCAGCTCCGCCTCGGACAGGGTCCACTCGGCGAGCCGACCGCGCAGGTCGTCCTCGCTCCCCCACGCCCGGCTTCGCTCGCGCGGGGGTACCCCCACGGCGCCGCGCAGGGGGCGCTCCCAGCGCAGCCGGGCCAGCACCGACCCGGCGGAAGGCGCGGCGCCCTCGGGCAGCCCGGCCAGCAGCGCCAGCACCCGGTGCCGCACCTCGGGCGCCGCCGAACGGTCCAGTCCGGGACCGAGCGCCGACAACGTGCGGTCCTTCGCGTCCCGCCCGCCCACCAGCCCGGGGGTCCGGGTCGCCGCGAGCCATGCCGTGGCCAGCCGCGACCAACGCTCGGCGGGGGGCAGCTCCAGCCACTCGTCGTAGGCGGGGGTCGCCGCGTACCGCTCGTCGGCCTCCCCGTCCGAGGCGATCAGGCCCGCCGCGTACGCCAGCTCGACCCAGAACGCGGCGACCGGCTCGGGCACGTCCAGGGCGACCGCGGTGCGCTTCAGGTCCCGCACGCTCAGGCCGCCGGCCCGCAGCACCGCGGGACCGCCCTCGTCCCAGTCCTTCAGCAGCTCCTCGACGGTCGCGAGCGCGGTGTACGCCTGCCCGGCCGCGGTGCCGTCCACAACCTGTGGACGATGAGCGGAGGTGATCTCGACCGCCGGCGGCAGCGGCTCGGGCGTCCGGTGCGCCAGCCCCCGCCGCAGATGCAGGGCGACCTCCCGCGGCAGCACGACCGTCCCGGGCGCGGTGGGCAGCAGCAGGCCCCGGTCCAGCAACCAGCGCAGCCGGGGCGCCGGATCGGCGGTGACCTGGCCGTACGGCGGCCCCCACACCAGGCGCTCCAGTACGTCCAGGGAGTCGGCCGGGGCGTCGGCGAGCAGCGCGGTCATCCGCTTCCGGTGCGTGAACAGCCCGGTGAGGGCGGCGACCGCGGAGACCGAGTCGTGCGTGGAGGGCAGCCCGGCCGCCGTGACGATCTCCTGGATCCGCCCTGGGGACATCCCTGCGGTGGCCTCCCGCACCGTGGGGCCGAGTCCCGTCGGCGACGGGTGCTGCGGCGCGGGAGCCAGCAGCTCACGCGCCGTGCGGACCAGCCGCAGCCGGTCGTCGTCGCCCCACACCAGGGCCTGCTCGCGCAGGACGTCCAGGGCGTGCGGCAGGGCCGCGGCGACGGCCGGGTCGTCGTCGTCCCCGGCCATCAGCCCGAGCAGTTCGCCGTACGTCGCCGGGTCCGCCGCCACCGCCAGCGCCTCCGCCGTCTGCAGCGCGAACCGGTCCAGCCGCTCCAGCGCCCGCACCACCGAGGCACGTGTGCCGGCCCGGGTCGCGAGCTGCGTCAGGTCGGTGGGGACGGGCGTGATGAGATCCGGGCGGCTGCGCAGGAGCGCGCCCAGCGAAGCATCGCCCCGCGCGCGGAGCGCTTCCGCGAGGGAGCGTGGGGCCGAAGGCGTGTCCTCGGTGCTCATCCGGTCCACGGTAGCGGGTTGCCCTCGGCGGCTGAGCCGACTGTGCGCGGCCTCGCCCCCGAACACCGGGCCGCCTTTTGGCCGCCCCGCCGGTGCGCGCGGTACCGTCGTTTCGACGGCGTCACGCAACGCACCCGCCCCGGAGGGGACTTCGTGGGGATTGAGAGCGACCAGGTCGTTTACGAGTATCTGAGCCGTGTCGGCGACGTGGCCCAGCAACAGCAGTTGTCCTCGGCCACCCGCATGCGCCTGGTCGCGGACCTGCGCGACGAGATCGACCGGCGCCGCGCGAATGGCACCGTCGACTCGCCCGCCGCCGTCCGCCGCATCCTGTCCCGCCTGGGCAGCCCCGACGAGATCGTGGCGGCGGCAGCGGACGGCACGGCTTCCGGCCCGGAGCGCGCGCCGCGGAACGCGGCGCCCTCCTCCGTGCCCGTACAGCGCGACCGCGAGCCGGCGGGCCGGGGCGAGCGGCCCGGAGGGGTCGTGCGGCGCGTCGTGCCGCGTCCCCGTCCGGCGCGGCCCGCGCAGGAGTCGCACGCCGCCCGCTCCGAGGGCGCGGCCCCGCCGCACCTGGCCGCCGGGCACGAGCTGGGCGACAGCGCGGTCCAGCCGGACTGGTGGCGGGTGGACGGCAGCCCGTTCGGCGTGGGCGACGAGGTGCCGGGTTTCGTCGGCGGGGTGGAGCTGCCGGATCTGCTGAAGCCGCCGCAGCGCAGGGCGGAGAAGGACGAGCAGGCCGCCGAGGAGTCCGCTGCGGTCGTCGAGGCGGACGAGAAGGCCGACGAGACCGGCACCCGCCGCCGTCTCCCGCGCCTCCCCGCGGGCGGCTGGAGCAACCCCTTCCTGCTGGTCGCCGCCGGGCTCCTCGTGGCGGGCGCCGTGCTCGGCAACTGGTTCGTGCTCCTCCTCGGCTGGCTCCTCGCGTACGCCTCCCGCCGCCTGACCCAGACGGAGACGAAGTGGGCGGTCGTGATCCTGCCCGGCCTCTCCGTGGCGGGCGGCCTGGTCTGGCTCTGGGGCAGGATGAACGGCCGCTGGGGCACCCCCATCGCCGAGGGGCACATGAACGACGCGGTGGCGCAGACGTGGCCGTGGGTGGTGAGAGCGGCGGCGGTGACGTCGGCATTGTTCCTGGTGTGGCGCTCGCAACGCCGGCCGTAGCCGTTCACAGGCGGCGTCCGCCGTTCACACGGCCTGGGCACAATGGCCCGTATGGCCTCCACGACCTCGCCCGCGCTCACCGTCGGCTTCGACCTCGACATGACCCTCATCGACTCCCGCCCCGGCATCCGCGCCTGCTACCAGGCCCTTTCCGAGCGGACGGGCGTCTACATCGACGCCGACCTCGCGGTCACACGGCTCGGGCCGCCGCTGGCAGAGGAGTTGGTCAACTGGTTCCCGGCGGATGAGGTCGAGACGGTGGCGGACGTGTACCGGGAGATGTACCCCGCCATCGCCATCGCGGCGACCCCGGCGATGCCCGGCGCCCGGGAGGCCATCGCCGCCGTACGGGACGCCGGCGGGCGCGCGATAGTCGTCACCGCCAAATACGAGCCCAACGCCAAGCTGCACCTCGCCCACCTCGGCATCGAGCCCGACGCCGTCATCGGCGACCTGTGGGCCGAGCAGAAGGCGGAGGCCCTGCGCGAGCACGAGGCGAGCGTCTACGTCGGCGACCACGTCGGAGACGTCCGCGGTGCCCGGACGGCCGGCGCGCTGTCGGTCGCGGTGCCCACCGGCCCCTGCCCCCCGGAGGAACTGCGCGCGGCCGGCGCGGACGTCGTCCTCACGGACCTGACCGAATTCCCGGGGTGGATTGCGGGCTACCGCCCCGCACGCGCCTGACGCCGGCCCGCCGCCACGGAACGCAGCACTCCCGCGCCGGCCATCAGGAATCCGACCGCCATGAGCATGCTCAATCCGAACATGTACGTAGGAAAGGGCGTCGTCCCGAGGAACAGCGGGGCCACCGTGACCAGTGTGGCCACGGCGCCGATGAAGAAGACGACGGCTCCGGCACGGACCAGCCGGTCACCGGGAGCGGCGGAATTCGTTTGGGTTTTGTCACGCACCCGACCAGGGTAGTTCCCAGCGCGAAGGAACAACCGAGTGACGTCTTGTCACCGGCTGCAAGAGCATTAGCCTTGGTACCGGCGGGTCCGTTCGACCCGCCCGAGTGCTATCAAGAGCCGTTTTCAGAAGCAGTTTTCCGACGAGTACGAGGACGAGGACAGACGTGCCTACCGGCAAGGTCAAGTGGTTCAACAGCGAGAAGGGCTTCGGCTTCCTCTCCCGCGACGACGGCGGCGACGTCTTCGTCCATTCCTCGGTCCTCCCCGCCGGAGTCGAGACGCTCAAGCCGGGTCAGCGGGTGGAGTTCGGGGTCGTCGCCGGCCAGCGCGGCGACCAGGCGCTGTCCCTGACGATCCTGGACCCGACCCCGTCCGTCGCGGCGGCGACCCGCAAGAAGCCGGACGAGCTGGCCTCGATCGTCCAGGATCTGACCACCCTCCTGGAGAACATCACGCCGATGCTGGAGCGGGGCCGCTACCCCGAGAAGACCGCCGGCAAGAAGATCGCGGGCCTGCTGCGCGCGGTCGCCGACCAGCTGGACGTCTGAGCCTCAGGGGAACCGCAGAGCGTCCGGGCCGAGGGGCGGCACCAGCCCCTCGGCCGCCGCGCGGGTGAGCAGCCCGCGCACGGCCGCGTAGCCGTCCTCGCCGAGGTCGGCGGTGAACTCGTTGACGTACAGTCCGATGTGCTGGTCGGCGACGGCCGGGTCCATCTCCTGGGCGTGCTCCATGACATACGGCCGGGACGCCTCGGGGTCGTCCCAGGCGGCCCGCACGGAGGTCCGTACGGAGTCGGCCAGCAGCCGCAGCTTCTGCTCGCCCAGCGACCGCTTGGCGATGATCGCGCCCAGCGGGATCGGCAGCCCCGTGGTGTGCTCCCAGTGCTCGCCCATGTCGGCGAGCTTGTGAAGCCCGTAGTTCCGGTACGTGAAGCGCGCCTCGTGGATCACGAGTCCGGCGTCGACCTCCCCGTCCCGCACGGTCGGCATGATCTCGTGGAACGGCATGACGACGATCTCGCCGACCCCGTCGGCCACGGTGTCCGCGGCCCACAGCCGGAACAGCAGGTACGCGGTGGACTTCTCACCGGGCACGGCGACGGTACGGCCGGTCAGGTCGACGTCCGGCTGCCGCGTCAGCACCAGCGGCCCGCAGCCCCGTCCCAGCGCACCCCCGCAGGGCAGCAGGGCGTACTCGTCGAGGACGTAGGGCAGCACCGCGTACGACACCTTCAGCACGTCCAACTCGCCGCGCTCGGCCATGCCGTTGGTGAGGTCGATGTCGGCGAAGGTCACGTCCAGCGCGGGGGCGCCCGGGACGCGGCCATGGGCTAGGGCGTCGAAGACGAAGGTGTCGTTCGGGCAGGGGGAGTACGCGATCTGCAGCTGCTCAACTGTCATGCCGGTTCCAACTCTCCAGTACGGGCATGAGCTTCCCGAACCCCTCGGTCAGGGCGGCCAGGGCGTCGGGGATGCGCCAGGCGGCACGGTCCCTCGGCCCCACGGGATTGGAGATCGCCCGGATCTCGACGACGGGCACTGCCTGCGCGACGGCGGCCTCGGCGACACCGAACCCCTCCATGGCCTCGGCGAGAGCGGTGGGATGCCGCTCGCGCAGTGCGGCGGCCCTGGCGGCCGTCCCGGTCACGGTGGACACGGTGAGCACGGCCCCGGCCCGGGCCCCCGTGGCTGCGGCGACCCGCCGCACCAGCTCCACGGGCGACCGGTGCCGGACGGTCCCGAACCCGAGCTCGGTGACCGACAGGAACCCGTCCGGTGTCTCGGCCCCCAGATCGGCCGCGACGATCTCCTCGGCGACGACGAGCGAGCCCACGGGCGCGTCCGGCTGGAAGCCGCCGCCGATCCCGGCGGAGACGACGAGGCCGTAGGGGCTGCCCCGGAGGGCTGCGGCGGTGAGGGCGGAGGCGGTACCGGCGGCGGCGAGTGCGGGCCCGACCCCGGCGGCGATCACGTCGACCGTACTACCGGACAGCGCCCCACAGGCCGTGGCCACCGCGTCCCGTTCCACGGGAACCGCGGTGGCGACCAGCACCCGGCCAAGCCCGGCGGCAGCGATCAGGCGTCCTTCTTGAGCTTGAAGTTCCAGAGCCCGGAGGTGTCCTTGTCGCCCTCCTTGATGGACACCAGCGTCGAGTTGCCCTGCGCGCCGTACTGGGCGTTGAAGAACACGCTGCCCGGAATGGTGCGGTACGTCTTCGTGCTGGAGTCGGTCAGCGGCTGACCGTTCATCAGGATCGTCCAGCCCTTGTCGGCGATCTCCGGGTCGACACCGAAGCGGACGGTCTCGTCCGGGTCGACGGAGATGTTCTTGACGCCCTTGTCCTTCAGGCACTGGGTGAGATCGGACGGCTTCAGGGCGCTGCCCTCGCCGCCACAGGTGGCCTCGGAGTTCACCGAGTCGCTGCCCACGGTGACCGTGGCCATCGGCGTCGGCTTGTCACAGGCCGACAGGACGAGCAGTCCGGCGGATACGACGCCGGCGGCGGCGACGGCGCGGCGGCGTCGCACAGCGGATTGCAACGTGTTCATGGGCGAAGGCTATCGGGCCCGCGGGTCGGACCGCCCACGCGGGGTACGGCGCGCCCGCACACCCGCACTCACCTGCGCCACCCCGCACCCCCTCCGCTCGGCCCGGACCCGCCCGGCGCATACCGGGTCCGCCTGTGCCGCCCGGACCCGCCGCACGCCGAAAGGCCTGCCCGCGCGTCCCGTACCCGCCTACGCCACCCTCGGCCGGCCCGTGCCGCCGCGTCGTGCCGAGCCGATCAGCCCCCGCACGGTCGTCAGCCACCCGGTGCCGATGATCGCGGCGCCCACCGCGAGGCCGAGCGTGCCGTTGAGCGGCATGACGATGCCGACCGCCCCCCCGAGCACCCAGGACATCTGCAGGAGGGTCTCGGAGCGGGCGAAGGCCGACGTGCGGACGAGCTCGGGGACGTCCCGCTGGATCAGCGCGTCGAGGGACAGCTTCGCGAGGGCCTGGGCGAAGCCCGCCACCGCGGCCAGACAGGCCACCAGGATCGCGCCGAAGAACACCGCGGCCGTGATCGCCGCGCCCAGCACGCAGGCCACGACCGTCACGATGATGATCTCCGGCGCCCGGGAGCGCAGCCACGCCCCGACTGCCGTACCGAGCGCGTTGCCCGCGCCCGCCGAGACGCCCACTATCCCCAGGGACACGGCGGCGCTCTGGCCCGAGACCGGGTGCTCGCGCAGCAGGAAGGCCAGGAAGAAGATCAGGAAGCCGGTGAGGCAGCGGATGGAGGCGTTGACGGCCAGGGCGTGCGTGACGGCCGGGCCGACCGTGCGCAGCCCGGGGCGCTTGACCGGCCGGCGGTGCGGCCCGTGCAGGTGCTGCTCGTCGGCCGCCAGCAGCGCCCGGTCCTCACCCTTGGCGGAGTCGACCTTCGGCGGCAGCGTGAACGACAGGAACGTGCCTGCCACGAAGATCAGGAAGGCGCCGTAGAGCGGCCAGCGCGGGCCGATCTGCTGGAGCCCGGCGCCGATGGGTGCGGCGATGCCGGTGGCGAGGAGGCCGCCGAGGGTGACCCGCGAGTTGGCCTTCACGAGGGAGAAGCCGGGCGGCAGCAGCCGCGGCACGACGGCGCTTCTGACCACGCCGTACGCCTTCGAGGCGACGAGGACGCCGAGCGCGGCCGGGTACAGCTCCAGGCTGCCGCCGACGACCGCGCCGGACAGGACGATCGCGAGCAGTGCCCGGGCCAGCATGGCGCAGGCCATCGCGGCGCGGCGGCCGTGCGGGACGCGGTCGAGGAGGGGGCCGATGACGGGGGCGAGGAGGGTGAAGGGCGCCATGGTGATGGCGAGGTACAGCGCGACGCGCCCGCGGGCCTCGTCGGTGGGCACGGAGAAGAAGACGGTGGAGGCGAGGGCGACGGTGATCATGACGTCACCGGCGCCGTTCACGCCGTGCAGTTCGATCAGCTTGCCGAGGCCGGACTCGCCGGCGCCGTGCGCATGGGTGGCCTTGCGGATGCCGCGGGCGGTTCCGGTCACCGGGAAGTGCAGGGCGCGGCCGACCGCGCGGAGGGGGCCGCCCCGACGGCCCGGTCCGTTCGGTCGGCTGCTTCCCTTGACCCCTTTCGACCCACCGGTCCCGGTGGCGTCCTGGGGCGTCTTCGCGGCTGCCACTTCGTCATAGTGCCCCGATAACGCTGTGGGTAGTGCCATTACCGCCTGTATAGGGCCTGAGGGGTGACTGTCCGGGGGCGATCGCGGATGACCGGTTCCGCGGGGAACAGGACCGTCGGTGTACGCGAAGTGGGGCGGAAGGGTAGCGTGCATATCTCAGCCATCCCGCAAAATGGATGAAGGATGTCGACGCGGTCCCCCGGTCCGCTCCGTCCGCCCCCGCGCTGGGAGTGGCGCACTCGTGAGACGGCGTATGGAGAGAAGCGATACCTGTGAGCGCAGCGACAACGCGAAGCCGCACCCCTGACCGTCTGTGCGCCGAGGCCGTCGACCTCGCACGCGCCGCAGCCGAGGAGGCCGCCGCGCCAGGGATCGTCGGCGAGCATGTGGGGACGGTCTCCGAGGGGGACCGCGTTGTCACGCACTTCTTCGAGTGCCGGGAGCTCGGGTACCGGGGCTGGCGCTGGGCCGTGACGGTGGCCCGGGCGTCCCGGGCGAAGATCGTCACGGTGGACGAGGCGGTGCTGCTGCCCGGCCCGGACGCGGTCCTCGCGCCGGAGTGGGTGCCGTGGAGCGAGCGGCTGCGGCCGGGCGACATGGGCCCGGGCGACCTGCTCCCCACGGACGCCGAGGACCTCCGCCTGGAGCCCGGCTACTCGGGCGAGGACGAGCCGCTGCCCAACTCCCCGGTCTCCCACGAGATGGCCGACCTGGTGGAGGCGGAGGACGCGGACGTCACCGAGGGTCCGCCGTCCCGCCTCCCGCTCACCCCGTCGCGCGGTTCGATCGCGGCGGTCGCGGAGGAACTGGGCATGCGCCGGGCCCGCGTCCTGTCCCGCTACGGCCTGCACACCGCGGCCGACCGCTGGGAGGAGGCGTTCGGCGCCAAGACCCCCATGGCCCAGTCGGCCCCCGCGGCCTGCGTCACCTGCGGCTTCCTCGTGCCCATCGGCGGCTCCCTCGGCCAGGCCTTCGGCGCCTGCGCCAACGAGTTCTCCCCGGCCGACGGCCGTCTGGTCTCCCTCGCCTACGGCTGCGGCGGCCACTCGGAGGCCGCGGTCATGCCCCGTCCGCCCCAGCCGGCCCCGCCGGTCATCGACGAGACCCGCGTCGACCCGTTCCCCCTCCGCCCGTCGTCGGACTCCGGCTCGGTCCCGACGACGACGGACGAGGACACGGAGGAACTGGGGCACTCGTAGCCGACGGCTGCCCTGTCGTCTCCGGCGCCCACCCGGGCGCCCGGCAGCCCGGGCCGGACAGGCGCACGTCCCCCGCTCCCCAGGCGGTACCTTCGTCCTCACGTCGACGAGGAGAAGGAACCGCAACGTGAGCAGCAAGTTCGTGCGCCCGGCCGCCGAGGGTGCCGACCCGTTCGGTACGGCCCGTCTGCGGCGCGGGGTCCTCGACGCCTGGGCCACCAGCCCCGCCCGGTTCCGTGAGGACGCCAACGCCGAGGAGGATCTGGTCCTCGGCGGCTACCGGGACCGGCTCGTCGTCGAGCTCGCCCAGAACGCCGCCGACGCGGCGGCCCGGGCCGGGGCGCCGGGGCGGTTGCGGCTCACGCTCCGGGACGGGGTGCTCGTCGCCGCCAACACCGGCGCCCGGCTGGACGCGGCTGGGGTCGAGTCGCTGTCCACGCTGCGGGCGTCGGCGAAGCGGGACACGCCCTCCGTCGGGCGCTTCGGTGTCGGGTTCGCCGCCGTGCTGTCCGTCACCGACGAGCCCGCCGTGGTCGGCCGGCACGGAGGGGTGCGGTGGTCCCTCGCCGAGGCCAGGGAACTGGCGGCGGAGACAGCCCGGCACAGCCCCGGGCTGGGGGACGAGGTCCGCCGGCGCGACGGGCACGTACCGCTGCTGCGGCTGCCGTTCGCCGCCGAGGGCACCGCCCCCGACCCCTACGACACCGCCGTCATCCTGCCGTTGCGGGACGCGGCCGCCGCCGATCTCGCCGAGCGGCTCCTGCGGGCCGTCGACGACGCCCTCCTCCTCACCCTCACCGGGCTGGAAGAGCTCGTCGTCGAGATCAACGGGGAGAGTCCTCGGACGCTCACGCGGCGTACCGACGGGCCCTTCACCGTCGTCGACGACTCCGGCAACGGCGTCACCCACTGGCGTACCACCGCCGCCCACGGCCCCCTCACGCCCGACCTGCTCGCCGACCGGCCCGTCGAGGAGCGGCTGCGGCCGCACTGGTCGGTCACCTGGGCCGTGCCGGTCGACAGCGACGGCAGCCCGGCCCGGCCCCGCACCAGCCCGGTGGTGCACGCGCCCACCCCGAGCGACGAGCCGCTCGGCGTCCCGGCGCTGCTCATCGCCTCGTTCCCGCTGGACTCCACCCGCCGGCACGCCGCCCCCGGCCCGCTGACCGACTTCCTGGTCGAACGCGCGGCCGACGCGTATGCCGAACTCCTCGGCGACTGGCGGCCGGTGACCGCCGGGATCATCGACCTCGTGCCCGGTCCGCTCGGCAAGGGCGAGCTGGACGGCGCCCTGCGCCGGGCGATCCTGGAGCGGCTGCCGCGCACCGAATTCCTCCCGCCCGCCCACCCGGCCTCCCTGCCGCCGGCCGTCGAGCCCCGCGACCAGGACGGTGCGGATCTGCCCGAGTCCCTGCGGCCCCGGGACGCCGAGGTCGTCGAGGGCGCGGGCGCGGACACCGTGCGGGTGCTCGCCGAGGTGCTGCCCACCCTGCTGCCCGCCGGACTGGAACGCCGCGCCGAGCTGCGCACGCTGGGCGTCGCCCGCGTCCCGCTGACCGACGCGATCGACCGGCTGGCCGGGCTGGAGAAGGAACCGGGCTGGTGGCGGCGCCTCTACGACAGCCTGGCGGGTGTGGATCCGGACCGGCTGTCGGGGCTGCCGGTGCCGCTCGCGGACAGCCGTACGACCATCGGGCCCCGGCAGGTCCTCCTGCCCGGCGCGGAAACCGCCCGGATCGACCCCGAGGTGCTGGCCCGGCTCGGGCTGAAGGTGGCCCACCCGGACGCCGCCCACCCGATCCTGGAGAAGCTCGGCGCCCTGCCCGCGACCCCGCGGGCCGTCCTCACCACCCCGCAGGTGCGGTCCGCCGTCGCCGCGTCGCTGGACGACGAGGGCGGCGTGAACTGGGAGGAGGACTCCCTCGACGCCGACGAGCTGGCCGACACCGTGCTCGCGCTGGTGCGGGACGCCGGCCTGGAGCCCGGTGACGAGCCCTGGCTCGGCGCGCTCGCCCTGCCCGACGAGGACGGCGAACCGGCCCCCGCCTGCGAACTCGTCTTCCCCGGCGGTCCGTTCGCCCGGGTGATGCGCGAGGGCGAACTCGCCACCGTGGACCCCGAGCTGGCCGCGAAGTGGGGCGAGCAGCCGCTGGCCGCCTGCGGGGTGCTGGTGAACTTCGCGCTGGTCCGCGCCACCGACGTCGTCCTCGACCCGGACGAACTGGAGCCCCGCGAAGGGGACTTCGCCGAGCCCGATGACCCGGGCCTGCTGGACGCCGTGGACGTGTGGTGTGAGGACATCCTCGACCGTTTCCCGGACAGCCCCGTGCCGCCGGTCGCGACCGAGATCGTCGCCGTGCGGGACCTGGACCTGGTCGACGAGGACAAGTGGCCGCAGGCCCTGGCCCTGTTGTCCCAGCCGCCCCTGCGGGACGCGATCGTCCAGCCCGTGCGGATCCTGCTGCACGACGGGACGCACGAGGTCGTCCGGCCGTACACCGCCTGGTGGTTGCGCGGAAACCCGGTGCTGGACGGCCGCCGCCCCGCCGGTGTGCGCGCCGCCGGCGGTGACCCGCTGCTGCGCGGGCTGTACGACGAGGCCGACGCCACCGGCTTCGAGGACGAGCAGGTGCTGCGGGCGCTGGGCGTACGGACGTCCGTCGCCGCGCTGCTGGACGAACCCGGCGGGGCCGCCGAGCTGCTCGACCGGCTCGCCGACCCCGAGCGGGAGGTGACGGACGCTCAGCTGCACGCCCTGTACAGCGCGCTGGCCGAGCTGGACCCGGAGCAGGTGACCCTGCCGGACGAGCTGCGGGCGGTCACCGACGGCCGGGTGGAGGTCGTGGACGCGGCCGACGCCGTGGTGTGCGATTCACCGGACCTGCTGCCGTTCACGTCCGGTGTTCCCCTGCTCCCCGTACGCCCCTCGGGAGCAGCCGAGTTGGCCGAGCTGTTCCAGGTGCGGCGGCTGAGCGAGTCCGTCACCGGGGAGGTCACCTCCGAGGGCGCCGAGCACGACGTACCGGAGCCGGTGCGGGTGCTGCTCGGCCGGCTGGCCCCGGCCACCTACGTCGAGCACGACGAACTCGTCGTCGACGGCGTGGAGATCGACTGGCGGCTCACGGACGACGGCGTGCTGCACGCCGCCACCCTGGAGGGCGTCGCCGCGGGGCTGGCGTGGGCGGCGGGGCAGTGGCCGCGGCGGTTCGAGGTGGCGGCGCTGCTGGAAGACCCGTCACGGACGGAGGAGTTGGGGAGGGACCGGTGGTTCGACTGATCCGGTGGTGACGTACGGCCGTTGGTGAAAACTCCCGCACATATTTTTCACCAGCCGTACAACCATGCGTACCGCTGAGGGATCTGATCACGTGAGTCAACAGACTCCACGATCACTTGGGCCCCGAGAGCCGACGACGAGCACTGGGGCCCCTCACCTGGAGAACGCATGCGTATCCGAGCCACTGTGGCCGCCGTCACCGGCGCCCTGGCCCTCTCCGCCCTTGCCGTGCCGGCCGCGCAGGCGGGCGACCAGATGCCGAACCTGGCTTCGCTGGTCCCGTCCACCTCGAAGGCCACGCCGTTCGCAGCCGCCGCCCCGGCGGACGAGTCCTTCGGCGACACCAAGGTCACCGGCGTGACCGTCAACGGCGGCAAGAACATCGTGGTCGGCACGACCGTCAAGAAGTCCTTCACCGTCTCCGTCACGGCCACCGACCCGGAGGGCATCTACGACGCCTTCCCGGTCCTGTGGCACGGTTCGGACCCCGACACCGCCGACGGCGCGATCGTCCCGGACAACCTGGACGACGAGCAGGTCGGCACCTGCACGCACTCCAGCGCCACCACCGCGACCTGCAAGGTCACGCTGGTCGCCGACCCGCAGACGAACATCTACGGCAACATCCTGGCCGGCACCTGGAAGGTGTGGGTCGGCGCCATCGGCAACGACGGCGACTACGTCATCCGCGACGCCTACAAGACCGCCAAGGTCCAGCGCGCCTCCCGGCTGACGGTCAACGCCTCGCCGGAGCCGGTGACCAAGGGCAAGACCATCACCGTCACCGGCAAGCTGTCCCGCGCCAACTGGGACGACAACAAGTACCACGGCTACACGAACCAGTCGGTGAAGCTGCAGTTCCGCAAGAAGAGCTCCAGCACCTACACCACGGTGAAGACCATCAAGTCGAACAGCACGGGTGAGCTGAAGACCACCGTCACGGCCTCCGTCGACGGCTACTTCCGCTACTCCTTCGCGGGCACGACGACCACCCCGGCCGTCAACGCCACGGGCGACTTCGTCGACGTGCGCTGACACCGTCCCCGCAGGGACGACACCGCCGGTCACGGGACCCGTCCCGGGGCCGGCGGTGTCGCGTGTCCCATGAATGTGTCAAACGTTGCGGATGAGGCGGCAAAACCCGGACCCGGTCCTACAACCTGCCGACGGGCTCGCGGATCTGATCGCGTGAGTCAACAGACTCCACGATCACTTCTCCCCCTGGGGAACACATGCACATGCGAGCCACCGTGGCCGCCGTCGCCGGCGCCCTGGCCCTCTCCGCCCTTGCCGTGCCGGCCGCCCAGGCCGCCGACGCACCGTCCGGCAAGACGGCCTTCGGCTCCGCCTCGGCCGGTGCCGACTCGGGCAGCACCACCACCGCGTCGACCCTCGACGTCACCTTCTCCAACGTGAAGGTCAACAGCGGCAAGAACATCGTCGTCGGCACCACGAACGTGGTCAGCGTCCCGGTCACCTACACCGTGACCCACGCCGCGGACCTCGACACCAGCTCGGACAACTTCGCCACCGGCCCGCTGATCTACCACGGCTCCTCGTTGGACACCGCGGACAACGTCCTCATCAGCGACGACCCGGCCACCTGCACCGCCGCCTCGTCGACCGTCCTCAACTGCAAGGGCGTCATCAGCATCCGCCCGGCCGACGGCGACCTGTTCAACTCCGACGCCGGCACCTGGGGCGCCGGCGCCCTCGCCGTCACCAGCAACGGCGACAAGAAGATGCAGGGCGGCCTGGGCAGCACCAAGGTGCAGCGCTACTCCAAGCTGACCGTCAACGCCGGTCCCGAGCCCGTCACCAAGGGCAAGACCGTCACGTCCACCGGCAAGCTGTCCCGCGCCAACTGGGAGGACAACGCTTACCACGGCTACACCAACCAGCCGGTCAAGCTCCAGTTCCGCAAGGCGGGCACCAGCACGTACACCACGGTCAAGACGGTGTACAGCGACCGGTACGGCAACCTGAAGGCCACCGCGACCGCCCAGTACGACGGCTACTGGCGCTTCAGCTTCGCCGGCACCACGACCACCCCGGCGGTCAACGCCACGGGCGACTACGTCGACGTGCGGTAAGGAAACCCGCGTCAAGCGGGCAGGCGGCGGTCCACCCACCTCCACAGGAGTTCCAGGGTGGCCGCCGCCACCACCGCGATGCCGACCGCGATCCACGGCATCGTCATCCCGACCAGCTTCAGCGCGAAGAAGTGCTGCAGCCACGGCACGACCAGGACGAGCAGGAACGTGCCGGCCATCGAGGCGACCAGCGCGACGCGCCACCAGGTGTAGGGGCGGGCGATGATCGCCAGGACCCATATCGAGATGAGGAACAATGTGAGCGTCGCGGCACTGGTCTCCGCGTCCAGCGCGCCCGCCCCGGTGTAGTGCCCCCGGGCGGCGAGGTACGTCGCGAAGGTCGCCACCGCGGCCACGACCCCGCCCGGGATCGCGTACCGCATGACCCGCCGTACGAAGTTCGGCTTCGCGCGCTCCTTGTTGGGCGCGAGCGCCAGGAAGAACGCCGGGACGCCGATGGTCAGCGTGGAGAGCAGCGTCAGGTGGCGGGGCAGGAACGGGTACTCCACCTGCGAGCACACCACCAGGACGGCCAGCAGCACCGAGTAGACCGTCTTGACGAGGAACAGGGTCGCCACGCGCGTGATGTTGCCGATGACCCGGCGGCCCTCGGCGACCACCGACGGCAGCGTGGCGAAGCTGTTGTTCAGCAGCACGATCTGCGCGACCGCCCGGGTCGCCTCCGAGCCGGAGCCCATCGCGACGCCGATGTCGGCGTCCTTCAGGGCGAGCACGTCGTTCACCCCGTCACCGGTCATCGCGACGGTGTGCCCGCGGGACTGGAGCGCGCCCACCATGTTCCGCTTCTGCTGCGGTGTGACTCGCCCGAACACCGTGCCGTCGTCGAGGGCGTCGGCCATCTCGTCCTGATCGGCGGGCAGCCGCCGCGCGTCCACGGTGGCCCCGGACAGCCCCAGCTTGGCGGCGACCGCCCCGACCGACACGGCGTTGTCACCGGAGATGACCTTCGCCTGGACGTTCTGGTCGGCGAAATAGCGCAGCGTGTCGGCCGCGTCCGGCCGCAGCCGCTGCTCCAGTACGACCAGGGCGGTGGGCTCCGCGCCCTTCGTCACCTCGGGATCGTCGAAGTCCCGCGCCACCCGGACGAGCAGCAGCACCCGCAGACCCTGCTCGTTCAGCCGCCCGGTCTCGGCCAGGGCCGGGTCGTCGTCGGGCAGCAGCACGTCGGGCGCGCCCAGCAGCCACCTGCCGGCCTGCCCGTCGTCCTCGCTGAACGCGGCGCCGCTGTACTTGCGGGCGGAGGAGAACGGCAGCGCCTCGGTGCAGCGCCAGCCCTCGACGGCCGGGTAGGCGTCGATGATCGCCTTCAGGGAGGCGTTCGGCCGCGGGTCCGACTCACCGAGGGCGCCGAGGACCTTCCGTACGTACGTCTCGTCGGCGCCCTGCAGGGGCCGCAGCTCGGTGACGTCCATGCCGCCCTCGGTGAGGGTGCCGGTCTTGTCGAGGCAGACGGTGTCGACGCGGGCGAGGCCCTCGATCGCGGGCAGCTCCTGCACCAGGCACTGTTTGCGGCCGAGGCGGATGACGCCGATGGCGAAGGCGACGGACGTGAGCAGGACCAGGCCCTCGGGGACCATCGGGACGATGCCGCCGACCGTGCGGGCGACGGAGTCGTCGAAGGCGTTCTCCTTCACGAACAGCTGGCTGATGATCAGGCCGATCGCGGTCGGGACCATCATCCAGGTGACGTACTTCAGGATCGTGGAGATGCCCGACCGCAGCTCGGACTGGACGAGCGTGAACCGCGACGCCTCCTCGGCGAGCTGCGCGGCGTACGCCTCTCGCCCGACCTTCGTGGCCTGGAACGCCCCGCCGCCCGCGACCACGAAGCTGCCCGACATCACCTGATCGCCGGGGTGTTTGACGACCGGGTCGGCCTCGCCGGTGAGCAGCGACTCGTCGATCTCCAGCCCGTCGGCCTCGGCACAGACACCGTCGACGACGACCTTGTCGCCCGGCCCGATCTCGATCAGGTCGTCGAGGACGATCTCGGACGTGCTGACCTGCCCGGCGGCGCCGTCCCGGCGCACGGTCGGCCGCACCTCGCCGATCAGCGCGAGCGAGTCCAGCGTCTTCTTCGCCCGCCACTCCTGGACGATCCCGATGCCGGTGTTGGCGAGGATCACGAAACCGAACAGGCTGTCCTGGATCGGCGCGACGACCAGCATGATCAGCCACAGCACGCCGATGATCGCGTTGAAGCGGGTGAAGACGTTCGCGCGGACGATGTCGACGGTGGACCGGCTGCTGCGTACCGGGACGTCGTTGACCTGGCCGCGCTCCACCCGCTCGGCGACCTGAGCGCTGGTCAGTCCGGTCTCGCGTGAGGTGACCGTCGCCGGCCGCGCGGAGTCGAGCCGGGCACCCGCGTCGAGATGCGTCATGCCTTCGACGGTACGTGCGGTTTTGCCGGTTCACCTGCCGAATGCGAGGAAGATCCGACCCGGGGAGGACCGACTTCATGCCGTGGTCGTACGGCAGTTGTCCGCCGTCGGACCCCGGTGCCGCCCCTGCCCGGTGTCAGCCGGCCCGGCGGGCGGTGAACAGCAGGTACTCCCACTCCAGGACCGTCCCGCCCGGCCCCGTTCCCAGGTCGCCGTCGCGGGCGAGGGCCACCAGGTCGCGGTCCAGGGCGGCGGCGCGGTCGGGCTCGCCGGCGATGTTCTTGTAGACGGAGATGGTCGGGCCGTAGCGCTCCTTGAAGTAGTCGCGGAACGCCTCGGGCGTCTCGAAGCGGTCGATCCTGACCGTGCGGCGCTCGGCGCTGACGTCCGTGACCCGGTCGCCGAAGAGGGTGCGCACATGCTCCTCGTCCCCCCACAGCGGGGGCGGCTGGGCGCCCGGCGGGGGCGGGGGCGCGTAGGGCTTCATCACGGCGAACATCCGGCCGATGAACCCCTGGGGCGTCCAGCTCAGCAGCCCGATGGTGCCGCCCGGTCGGCAGACCCGGACGAGTTCGTCGGCGGCCTGCTGGTGGTGCGGGGCGAACATGACGCCGACGCAGGACAGCACGGTGTCGAATTCCGCGTCATCGAAGGGCAGGGCCTCGGCGTCGGCCTCCTGCCAGGTGAGCCGCGCGTCCTGCTTCTCGGCCACCCGCCGGCCGGCCTCGAACAGCTCGGGGGTCAGGTCGGAGGCGATGACGTCCGCACCGGCCAGGGCCGCGGGGATCGCGGCGTTGCCGGAGCCGGCGCCGACGTCCAGCACGCGCAGGCCGGGGCGCACCCCGCACGCCTCGACCAGGACCGGTCCCAGCTCGGGGATGACCTCGGCGGCCAGGGAGGGGTAGTCGCCCTGGGCCCACATCGCCCGGTGCTTGGCCTTCAGCGCCCGGTCGGCCTCGACCGCGTCGTTCCGCATCGTCATGGCTGCGCTCCTCACCGGTCGGGCGGCGGTGACGCGCGACGGGTTCCGAGCGTTTCGCCGCCTCCCTCGAGCGTAGGGACGGGGCGGGGCGGTGTCTCGCCGGGCGCGGCACCTCAGGGGGCGGAGCCGGTGGCCGTGGGGTCCGACGCGGCGGCGGCCCGCTTGAGCGCGGCATCGCGCCTGCGGACGTACCAGATGCCGATGAAGCCGAGCCCGCCGCCGGCCAGGCAGGTCCACAGCCACCACGTGTGGCCGTGGTCGTCGAACCAGCCGTAGAAGGGGAGCTGGACCAGGAAGAGGACGAACCACGCAATCGTGCCGCCGGTGATGGTGGCGACCACGGGGCCCTCCAGGGGCTCCGGCGCCTCGTGTCGGGGGGTCCACTTCGCCATGGGGACAGCTTACGAGGCGATCGGGTCTACGCGCGGAGATGTGCGATCGGGACCTTATATGTTCATACTGAAACGGTTTGTGTCTGACCGCTTCTCTTCGTAGGAAACACCAAACACATGTCCTCCTCGGCTCCCGCCAAGGTCCCCGCCCCTGAACAGCCGGGAGCCGGGCCCACGTACGGCGCGCTTGACCGCTTCTTCCGGATCTCCGAGCGGGGCAGCACGCTGTCCCGCGAGGTCCGGGGCGGTCTCGCCACCTTCTTCGCGATGGCCTACATCATCGTGCTGAACCCGATCATCCTCGGCAGCGCGAAGGACATGTACGGTCACCAGCTCGACAACGGTCAGCTGGTCACCGCGACGGCCCTCACCGCAGCGCTCACCACCCTCCTCATGGGCGTCATCGGCAACGTCCCGATCGCGCTCGCCGCCGGCCTCGGCGTGAACTCGGTCGTCGCCCTCCAGCTCGCTCCGCGCATGTCCTGGCCGGACGCGATGGGCATGGTGGTCCTCGCCGGCTTCGTGGTGATGCTGCTGGTCGCCACGGGCCTGCGCGAGCGCGTCATGAACGCCGTGCCCTACGGGCTGCGCAAGGCCATCTCCATCGGCATCGGCCTGTTCATCATGCTGATCGGGCTGGTGGACGCGGGCTTCGTCTCCCGGATCCCGGACGTCGCCCAGACCACCGTCCCGCTGCAGCTCGGCGGCACCGGCCACCTCAACGGCTGGCCGGTGCTGGTGTTCGTCCTGGGTGTGCTGCTCACGCTCGCCCTGATCGTGCGCAAGGTCTCCGGCGCGATCCTGATCTCGATCGTCGCCATGACCGTCGTGGCCGTGGTCATCGAGGCCGTGGCCAAGGTGCCGAGCTGGGGTCTGACCACCCCGAAGTGGCCCGGCAACCCGGTCGCCGCCCCCGACTTCGGGCTGGTCGGCCAGGTCAGCCTGTTCGGCGGCTTCGACAAGGTCGGCGTGCTGACCGGGGTGCTGTTCGTCTTCACCGTGCTGCTGTCGTGCTTCTTCGACGCGATGGGCACGATCATGGGCGTCTCCGACGAGGCGAAGCTGACCGACGCGCAGGGCCAGATGCCCGGCATCAACAAGGTGCTGTTCGTCGACGGCCTCGCGGTCGCCGCCGGCGGTGCCAGTTCCTCCTCGGCGACCACCGCCTTCGTCGAGTCCACGGCCGGTGTCGGCGAGGGTGCGCGCACCGGCCTCGCGAACGTCGTCACCGGCGGTCTCTTCGCCGCTGCCCTCTTCCTGACGCCGGTCGCCACGATGGTGCCCTCCCAGGCGGCCACCCCGGCCCTGGTCGCGGTCGGCTTCCTGATCCTGGCCGGCTCGGTCAGGGAGATCGACTGGGCGGACCACACGATCGCCATCCCGGCCTTCGTGACGATGCTGATGATGCCGTTCACGTACTCGATCACCAACGGCATCGGCATGGGCTTCATCACCTTCGTGGTGCTGCGCCTGGCGGCCGGACGGGGCCGGGAAGTGCCGACGGCGATGTACGCGGTGGCGGCGGTGTTCGGCTTCTACTACCTGATGCCGGCGCTGGGCCTGACCTGATCCTCGTCGCCGGAGTCGGGCGCCCCGTAGAACCTCTCCGTCTCCTCGACGGCGGTCTGGAACCGTTCGTCGAAGTCATCTCGGATGAGCGTCCGGACGACATAGTCCTGGACGCTCATTCCTCTTTTCGCGGCATGGTGCCGGAGCCGTTCGAGCAGGACGTGGTCTATTCGCAGGCTGAGCACGCTGGTCCCCATGACCATGAGGGTCGCGGCAGCATTCGGTGCGGTGTGTCGCGTTCCGCCACCGGATCACTCATATGAGTGACGTCACGGTTCAGTGGCGGGCGTCACGGAACCTTCCGGTGTGTCCCGACTGGTCCTTAGCGAGAGTAATGAGTTACGCTAAAGAACATGCCGGACCTCAACCATGGCGACGATGTGGCCGCCGTGAACTCCCTCCGCTCCGCCGTGATGCGGCTGTCCCGTCGGCTCAAGCACCAGCGGGTCGACGAGTCGCTCAGCCCGACCGAGATGTCGGTGCTCGGCACCCTGTCTCTCTGCGGCCGGGCCACCCCGGGCGAACTCGCCCGCAAGGAGCACGTCCAGCCGCCGTCGATGACCCGCATCGTGGCGCTGCTGGAGGCCAAGGGGCTGGTCCGGCTGGAGCCGCACCCCGAGGACCGGCGCCAGAAGGTCGTCACGCGCACCGAGCAGGCCGAAGCGATGCTCGAGGAGAGCCGCGCCAAGCGGAACGCGTTCCTGGCCTCGCTGGTGGAGAACCTCGACGAGGACGAGTGGGCGAAACTGCGCGCCGCCGCCCCCGTGCTGGAGAAGCTCGCGCATCTGTAAGCCGTACGTCGCCGCGAGTGAGCCTTAGGGCCCGCGCCGATGTCGAGGGGCCGAGCGTGCAACGGCCCGCAGGGGTGAGCACGGTCGGCCCCTCGACATCGGCTCCGGCGTCCCGAAGGCGAACGAGCAATGAAAGAGGAGGCGAACCCTTTGAGTTCGGGACCCGGAACAGCTTCCGCCCCCGCACCTGACCCCCACGACTCCCCGCCCACCTCCGACGCACCCACCTCCGACGCACCCGCCTCCGATGGCGCCCGGCCGACCCGCAAGTCGTCGATGTTCTCCTCCCTGAGGGTGCGGAATTACCGCCTGTTCTTCATGGGGCAGGTCGTCTCCAACATCGGCACCTGGATGCAGCGCATCGCCCAGGACTGGCTGGTGCTCAGCCTCACCGGCTCCTCCGCCGCCGTCGGCATCACGACCGCGCTGCAGTTCCTGCCGATGCTGCTCTTCGGCCTCTACGGCGGTGTCCTGGTCGACCGGCTGCGCAAGCGGCCCGCGCTGCTGGTGACGCAGTCGTCGATGGCGCTCACGGCGATCGCCCTGGCCGTCCTCACACTCACCGGACATGTCCAGCTGTGGCACGTGTACGTCGCCGCCTTCGTGGTAGGTCTCGCCACGGTCGTCGACAACCCGGCCCGGCAGTCCTTCGTCTCCGAGCTGGTCGGCCCTGGCCAGCTGCAGAACGCGGTCAGCCTGAACTCGGCGAACTTCCAGTCCGCCCGCCTGGTAGGCCCGGCCGTCGCGGGCCTACTGATCACCGGCGTCGGCACCGGCTACGCCTTCCTCTTCAACGGCCTGTCCTTCATCGCGCCGCTCACCGGCCTGCTGCTGATGCGCGCCCGCGAGCTGCACGTCGTCGAGCGCACCCCGCGCGGCAAGGGGCAGCTGCGGGAGGGCGTGCGCTACGTCACCGGACGCCCCGAGCTGATCTGGCCGATCGTGCTGGTCGGCTTCGTCGGCACGTTCGCCTTCAACTTCCCCGTCTACCTCTCGGCCTTCGCGGACGACGTGTTCCACGCGGGCGCGGGCGCCTACAGCATGTTCAACACGCTGATGGCGGTCGGCTCGGTCGCGGGCGCGCTGCTCGCGGCGCGGCGCGGCACGGCCCGGCTGCGGCTGCTGATCGTGGCGGCCATGGCCTTCGGCGCCCTGGAGATCCTGGCGGCGACGACCCCGGCCCTGTGGATGTTCGCGCTGCTCATGGTCCCGCTGGGTCTGTTCGGCATGACGGTCAACGTCACCACCAACACCAGCATCCAGATGGCCACCGACCCGGCCATGCGCGGACGGGTCATGGCCCTCTACATGATGATCTTCCTCGGCGGCTCCCCGGTCGGCGCCCCGATCGTCGGCTGGATCACGGACACGTACGGGGCGCGGGCCGGCCTCGCGACCGGCGGCGCGGTGGCGGCGATCGCCGCGGCCGTGATCGGCCTGATCCTGGCCCGGGTCGGCAACCTCCGCCTGTCGGTGGGCTGGCACCACGGGCATCCGAAGGTGCGGTTCGTGCCGCGGGAGCAGCGGGAGGAACTGGCCCCGGCGGCGTAGCGGGGTTCAGCCGCGGCGAAACCCGCCGGTCTTCAGGACGAGCCCGACGACGGTGCCGGTCGTGCGAGGACGGTCATCGTGGCGCTCCTCCCCGGCCGCTCCCCGTGACCGGACTCGGCCGCGCAGTACAACGGTACGCACGGTGACCGGGACACACCCTGGTCCCCTCATGGTGCCAGGCTGGACCCATGAGACTCTTCGCCGCCGTACTGCCCCCAGACGAGGTGCGTCGTGAACTCGCTTCCCTGGTCGACGAGTTGCGCGAACTGCCCGGGGCCGACGGGATGCGCTGGACCGGGCGCCCCGGCTGGCACTTCACGCTCGCCTTCTACGGTGAGGTCGACGACGGCCTGGTCCCCGGGCTGTCGGCCCGGCTGGAGCGCGCCGCGCACCGTACCGATCCGTTCTCGCTGGCCGTGCGCGGCGGGGGCCAGTTCGGTCACGGCAAGGCGCTGTGGGCCGGGGCCGAAGGTGATCTGGCGACCCTGCGGCTGCTGGCCGAGCGGGCGGAGGCGGCGGCGCGGAAGGCGGGGGTGCCGATGGGGGAGCACCGCCGGTACAAGGCCCACCTGACGGTGGCGCGGAGCCGCGAGGCGCGGGACGTGCGGGCGTATCTGGACGCCCTGGCCGGATTCACGGGCCGGACCTGGACGGTGGACGAGCTGGCGCTGGTGCGGAGCGATCTCCCGGTGTCGGGGGTGGCGGGGGAGCAGCCCCGGTACGAGGCGGTCGGTCGGTGGGCGCTCGGCGGCGCCGGTTAGGCTCGGTGCCGTGGACCCGAAAACCCGTAACCGGATCATGGCCGGTGTGCTCGTGCTGATGTTCCTCGTCGTCGCCTTGGCCGCCGCACTCGGCAGGTAGGGGCGGGGGGACTGCCCGCTGCTGTCCGGCTGCCGGCCGGTGGGGGCCAGTCGCTCCCCCACGTTCTCGGCTTCGCTCGAACAGGGGGACCCCCTCGTGGCACAGCCGCACCTCGACACAGCCCCCCGCCCCCTTCAGGGCGTCACCAGGCGAAGGCCTCCGGGGACGGACCCGGCCCCGGGAAGATCTCGTCCAGGCCGGTCAGGAGCTCATCGGACAGCTCCAGCTCGGCGGCGCGGACCGCGGAGGCGAGCTGCTCGGCGGTGCGCGGGCCGACGATCGGGCCGGTCACGCCGGGGCGGGTGAGCAGCCAGGCCAGGGCGGCCTCGCCGGGCTCGACGCCGTGCTTGTCGAGCAGATCCTCGTAGGACTGGATCTGCGCGCGGGTGTCGGCGTCGGCGAGCGCGTCGGCCGCGCGGCCCGAGGCGCGGCGCTTGCCCTCGACCTCCTTCTTGAGGACACCGCCCAGCAGACCGCCGTGCAGCGGCGACCACGGGATGACGCCGAGCCCGTACTCCTGCGCGGCCGGGACGACCTCCATCTCGGCGCGCCGCTCGGCGAGGTTGTACAGGCACTGCTCGCTGACCAGCCCGATGGTCCCGCCGCGCCGGGCGGCGATCTCGTTGGCCTGGGCGATCTTGTAGCCGGGGAAGTTCGACGACCCGACGTAGAGGATCTTGCCCTGCTGGACCAGGACGTCGATCGCCTGCCAGATCTCCTCGAAGGGCGTGTCCCGGTCGACGTGGTGGAACTGGTAGACGTCGATGTAGTCGGTCTGCAGGCGCTTCAGGCTGGCGTCGACCGCGCGCCGGATGTTGAGCGCGGAGAGCTTGTCGTGGTTCGGCCAGGCCGGGCCGTCGGCGCCCATGTTGCCGTACACCTTCGTGGCGAGGACGACCTTGTCGCGCCGTCCCTCGCCCTTGGCGAACCAGTTGCCGATGATGCTTTCGGTGCGGCCCTTGTTCTCGCCCCAGCCGTAGACGTTGGCCGTGTCGAAGAAGTTGATGCCCGCGTCCAGCGCCGCGTCCATGATGGCGTGGCTGTCGGCCTCGTCGGTCTGCGGGCCGAAGTTCATGGTGCCGAGGACGAGCCGGCTGACCTTGAGTCCCGTGCGTCCGAGCTGCGTGTACTTCATGGTGTCCAAGCCAACGTCTTGAAGTGCGCTCCAGGCAAGCACGAACCCCGAGTGAGCGCGCTCACGTTCTCCATGCGGCCGTCCGGGCCGCCCGCCACGATCGACCGGAACCGCGGGGACGCGCACGGCGGGGGCGCGGCCGCCTTCGAGGTGACGCCGAAGGCGTTCTCGGACTTCGTCGAGGCAGCGGCCCGCGGCTCGCTCTGGCGCATACAGCGGCACAAAAACAGGGAGGCGCCCGGCCGGGAACTCCGGCCGGGCGCCTCCACTGCTTCCCCTGGCGGGAGCTAGTTCTCCGAGGCGAACGCCATCTCGCGGGCGGCCGTCTCCGTGCCGTCCGCGAGGGTGGCCGTCACGCGGTAGTACGTGGTCGTTCCCTTGGGCCGGGCGGTGTCCACGTACGACCAAGTGGCGCTGTCACCGCGCGTCTGGACGTCAACCTTGTCGAAGACGTGGGTCGACCGGTTCCAGCGGTAGACGGTGAAGCCGGTCACTTTGCTGCCGTTGGCGCCCGTGTCGCTGCCCAGCCACCAGGCGACCCAGCCGTTCACGTCGCCGTAGAGGTGGCCGATCGGGGTGTCGCCCACGGCGGGGCCCGCGTCGGCGTCGGGGCGCAGGTCGAGCTCGGTGACGTCCTGGACGGGGGCCCCGGTCTCGACGGTGAGCTGGTTGCCGTACTGGTCGACGGCGATGACGCTGTAGCGGAACTGCTCACCGTCGGCGGCCATACGGTCGAGGTGGTGGGTCTCCGTGAACTCCTTGGGCTTGAGGGTCCAGGCGTCGATGAGCGGCTTGTGGACCCACTCGCCGTCGACGAGGGTGCCCCGGATGATGCGGTAGTGGTCGAGACCGGGGTCGTCACTGGCGTCCCAGCTCAGCGAGACGCCGTTCTCCCGGGCGGTGGCGGTCAGGCCCGTCACCGGGGGCGGCGGGGTGCTGTTCCCCGCGACGGCGACCGGCATCTCGACCGAGGGAGGGCCCCCGTTCCCCGCGTCGTCCACGGCCACGACCGTGTAGTAGTACGTGGCGCCCGGCGGCGGGGCCGCGTCCGTGAAGGACGTGCCCTGGATGTCCTTGGCGACCTGCACGACCGTGCGCCCGCTCTCCGTGCGCGGCTTGTTGTAGCGCAGGACCGTGTACCCGACGAAGTCCTCGCTGGTGACCTCCGACTTGTCCCAGGTCAGCGTGACCCCGCGCTCGTCCTCGACCGCCGTCGCGTTGTGCGCGGTGTCCACGGGGCCCGTCTTGTCCCGCGTGTAGAACTCCGCCGTGCCGGAAGCCGCCGACTCGTTGCCGTGCGTGTCGACCGCCGTGACGACGTAGTAGTACGTGTCCCCGGTCTGCGGCAGCGGCTGCTCGAACCAGGTGCCGGTGAGCGGACTGTCGCCGTTCTGCCGGTTCGCCGCGGTGAGTGCGACCGGCCTGCCGGTGGTGGAGCGGTACACGTTGTACCCGGCGAGGTCCGCCTCGGTGTTCGCGTACCAGGAGAGGCCGACCTTCTCGGAGTAGTCGGGCTTCCAGTCGCCGTCGAGCCCCGTCGGCGCCGCGGGAGCGCTCTTGTCGACGGTGGTGACGGACTTGTCCGCCGTACCCGCGGACTCGTTGCCCGCCTTGTCGTAGGCGCGGACCTCGTAGTAGTAGACCGCGCCGTTCTTCGGCAGCGTGGTGTCCGTGTACGAGGTGGAGGTCGTCGTGGCCAGCGGCTTGGTGCCGTACGAGGTGCCCTGGAGCCGGCGGTACACGCGGTAGCCCGCGAGGTCCATCTCCTTGTTGGCCGTCCATCTGAAGTTGGCCTGGTACGAGGAGTCGTACGTGAGGGAGGTGCCGGTGGGCACGAGGGGCTTGACCGTGTCGACGGTGGCGGACGTGCGGGGCAGGTAGTCCGCCTTGACGTTCGCGGCGCCCGTCCAGTTGACGAAGTCGAAGCGGAGGGTGTGCGTCCCGGACGGGATGGTGATGTTGACGGTCTTCGTCTGGGTCGTCGAGACGTTCTTCCAGATGTCGACCTTGCGCGTGCCGTCGAGGTAGACACGCAGGCCGTCGCGGGTCGCGACGGGGATCGAGAACGGACCGCCGGAGCCGAAGTCCCGGGTGACCGTCCAGCGCACGCCGAAGTAGTTGCTGGGCAGCCCGGCGGCGGGGGCGCCGGTGCCCCAGTTCTGATCGATCTTCGAATCGCAGTCGGTCTTCTTCGGCGTACCGGAGAAGGTCGTGTTCGCGTAGAACTGCCGTTTGAAGACGGGCGACTTACAGGTCACGGTCGCCGTGGCGGCACCGGCGGCGGACGTGCATGTGAGCAGGGCCCCGGTCGTCGCGAGGACGGTGGTCGCGGCGAGGGCGGACGCACGAGTGGCTCGGTTCATGCCTTCCTTCGTTCTGGGTCGGCGGTGGGAAGACGGTGTCTTCCCACCGCCGACCCAGACCTTCGGGAAGGGCGGGTGGTTGTGCGGGTTTCGGGTGTGGCGTCCCGCACATATGACGTGGGGGCGGGTGTCGTGTCCGTACGGGTACGCCATAGGCCGCCGTACAAGGGCTGGGTGAGGCCGGCGACCCGCTGCCGCACGGGGACCGTCATCCTGTGCGGGGCTGGGGCCCCGTCCACTCCTGCCGGGGCGCACGGGAAGAGTGCGCGTGCCACGGGCGCGTGCGCCCCGTTCACACGGGGTGCGTGAGGGTGCCCTCGGGCCCGCGTGGCAGTGCCCGCTCGATCACCCACCTCGTGCCGGCCTGGATTGGGGCGGACACGCCCTTGCGGGCGATCTCGCCGGTGAAGCCGAGTTCTGCCAGTGCACAACAGGTCTTGTCGCTGTCGTAGCCGCGGTCCAGGTTGACGTTTACCTGCTCGGGCGGCGGCCCAACCTGGGTCTCGCGGCTTCCAGGGTCGGCACCAGCAGGGGGCGAGTCGTGCCGGTTGGCCCCGGCTGAGACCAGGCCGAGTGGGACGCCGCGGGCCTCGGAGGCCACCGAGCGCTTCAGGCCCTGCTTGCCCCGGTCCACCGGGGAGCGTCCGGCGGCCTCGCCGCCGCTGGGCGCCTTGGTGATGCAGCCGTCCACGGACAGCTCGCCGAGCTCCAGGCCGATCATGCGGTCGTACGCCCGCAGCGCTAGTGGTTGCGGGTCCTTCGAACTCAACCAGACTGGCGTCACGATCAGCCGCCGGTCGACCACCCGCCGCAGCCCTCGATCGACGTGTCACCAACGTCATGGCCTCATACAGCTAGTGCGTGGACCTGCGCGGATATCCCCAGCTCAGCTCAGTATGTGAGGCGCCGTCGGATGGTGCGGTCCGAACAGCCGGGCCCGGCGTGCGCTCGTAGCCGCTCCCGTGCACCAGGGCGGCGATCATGTGCTCGAACACGATCCGGTCGGGGATGCGCGGGTTGTGGCAGCCCAGCGGGTGGGTGTCCACGTGCTCGGGCAGCAGCACCGCGAATTGGTCCGACAGGGGGTCGAGCAGGCACGAGGGCAGAACAGGCACGAGCCCTCCGGTGATCACTGAGCGTAGAGAGCTCCATGATCACCGAAGCTCGTGCCTGCTCTTCGTTCGGGGCACCCTCCGACCCTCGGTGCACGCCTACTGCCGGTCGCCCTTATGCGCATGAACGGGCGAGTGGGGTGCGGCGGCCGCCGGGTCGTCGGCCTGCTGACGTGGGTTTCTGACGAACCGTCGTCAGCCACGGGGAACTCGTCGGTCTCGACGGTGAGGCCGAGGTCCGTGACGGTGCGGCCGGCGCCCCCGCCGAAGACGACCGTGGTCTTCGTGAGGCAGCCGCCGTCCTTGGGCCGGGCGTACAGGGGGCACGCCCTGGTACGGGTCGGAGATGAGGTGGACGGGGACTTCGGCGAGGCGTAGGCGTCACTCCTCGTAGGGTGCGCCCAGGTCCCAGGCCTGGTACATCGCCTCCGCGAAGGCAGCCGCGATCTTGTGCTCGCCGTGGGCGTTGGGGTGGGTGCCGTCGTAGGTGTCGGCGGAGACGTCGTACGACGGCGGGGGCGAGGCCAGGAGGATGGGCGAGCCGGGCTCGTCGAGGTCGGCGGCCGTCTTCGCCAGCAGTTCGTTGAAGCGGGTGACGTCGGTGGCGAAGGCCGCGTCCGTCTCGGCCCGTACGTTCGGGGTCACCGGCAACCACACCATCCGCACCCGCCGGTTCGCCGCCCGCGCCTCGGCCGTGAAGGCCCGGACGTTCTCGGCGGTCTGCTCCGCGTTCGTGTAGAAGCCCAGGTCGATCAGGCCGAGGGAGACCAGGAGCACGTCAGCGCGGTACGACCGCACCGCCTCGCCGATCAGCGGCGCCATGTGCTGCCAGCCCTCGCCCCAGCCGGCCAGGTGGGCGCGCGGGAAGTCCGGTTCGGCGTACGCGTGCGACGTCGGGGCCTCGTCGAGCTTGTCGTAGAGCGTCTCGCGGGGGCCGACGAGGGTGAAGGGGCCGCCGTAGGAACGGCACAGGTGCTGCCACAGCCGGTAGCGCCACGTGTGTTCGCCCGTGCTTCCGATCGTCATGGAGTCACCGACGGGCATGAACCTGAGCATCCGCTCATCATGAACGATCAGCGCGCCGGACGGGGTGTGAGTCGGGCCACGAAGGTCGCCGGGCACCGCCAGTGACCCGTCACTCCTGGTGAACCGTCGGATGAACCCCGCGGCGGGATGGCACGCTTGGGGCATGCGCAGACCGTTCGCCCTTCTCGCCGCGGCCCTTCTCACGGGCGCCCTCGCCGTGCCCGCGTCCGCCGCCGACGGCGACGAGAAGTTCACGATCAAGGATCCGCGCATCACCGAGTCCAGTGGCCTGGCGGCGTCGCGGCAGCACCCCGGCATCTACTGGACGCACAACGACAGCGACGACGGGGCGTACCTCTACGCCGTCGACAGCGCGACGGGCGAGACGGTCGCCACGATCACCATGTCCGGTGTGGGCAGCCCGCGCGACGTCGAGGCCATCTCCATCGGGCCGGACGACCAGATCTACGTCGGCGACATCGGCGACAACCTCGGCGGCACCTGGCCGTACGTCTGGATCTACCGCCTCCCCGAACCGAAGAACCTGCGCGACCAGACCATCCGGGCCACGCAGTACGTCGTGAAGTACTCCGACGGCGCGCGGGACGCCGAGTCCCTCGTCGTGCACCCGAAGACCGGCCGGGTCTACATCGTCGACAAGAACGAGAAGGGCGGGCACCTGTACGAGGGCCCGGCCCGGCTCTCGCCCACCGGGTCGAACATCTTCCGGCCGATCGCGGCCGTCCCCGACCTGGAGGCCACCGATGCCACGCTCTCCCCGGACGGCGAACACGTCGTCGTACGCAGCTACTTCGGCGCGATCGCGTACGACTGGAACGGCGGCAGGATCAAGCGGAAGGAGCGGCTCGGAGTGCCGTTCCTCGGGCAGGGGGAGTCCGTCACGTACACCGCCGACGGCAAGAAGCTCATGTACGGCGCCGAGGGGGCGGACAGTCCCGTGGAGCCCCAGGACGCCCCCGGGGGAGGGGAGTCCGACTCCTCCTCGGGCAGCGGCGGTTCGGCCGCGTCCGAGAACGGCGGTGACGGACTGAGCGGCAACGTGAAGACGGGGGCGATCGCCGCGGGTGTCGTGCTGCTGACGGTGCTGGCGCTGCGGGGGATGAGACGGCGGCGCGGGTAGTACCGCCCACCGCCCTGGTCACCGCACACCGCCCGGGCTACCGCACACCGCCCGGGCCACCGCTCACGCAGCCGTGCCGTCTGAGCGGAGCCCACCTCCGTGGCGCGGCGCAAGTAGCGCTCGATCACCACGAGTTCCTCCTCGCCGAACTGGGCGAAAAGTTCGGCGAAGGCGCTGCCGGGGGCGTCCCACGCGGCCTCCGGTCCCAACGGCCCGGCCCGACCGTGACGGCTCCGCCTCCCTAGGCCGTGCGTGCCGCCACCAGCACCTCCAACCCGTCCAGGATCCGCTGCAATCCGAACTCGAAGTGGTCGAACTCCGAGCCGAAGGCGTCCTCGGAGAGGGACGCCATCACCGGGTAGCGGCCCGTGGCCATGGCCTTCTCCAGGGCCGGCACCTGCGCCTGCCAGAACTCGGCGTCCGTCAGGCCCGTCCGGCGTTCGGCCTCGATCTGGTACAGCCGCGTACGCGCGGCCCCGACGACATACCCGTCGATCATGATGATCGCGGAGACCAGCTCGGGGTCGCTCAGTCCCATGGGGCGGATCAGGGTCATCACCTTCTCCATGCCGTCGAGGGCGCTGGGGCCGAGGATCGGCCGGGACTGGTTGACCTGGAGCAGCCAGGGATGGCGTTGATAGAGGGCGAGCGTGGCGCGGGCCAGTGCCTCCAGGGCGGCCCGCCAGCCGCCGTCGCCGGAGTCGGCCGGGTTCTCGGAGGGGCGCTGCACCCTGTCCAGCATGAGGTCGAGCAGCTCGCCCTTGCCGGGCACGTACCGGTAGAGCGACATGGTGCCGGTGCCGAGCTCCGCCGCGACGCGGCGCATGGAGAGGCCCTCCAGCCCCTCGGTGTCCGCCACCTGGATGGCTGCTTCCACGATCCGGTCCAGCGTCAGGGTCGGTTTGGGGCCGCGGCTGGGGCGGTGGCCGGTGTCCCACAGCAGTTCGAGAGTGCGGGCGATGTCGCCGCTGCCACTGGTCTCCGTACCGCCCGTGCCACTCGTACCGCTCGTCATGGAGCCCAGCTTAAGTGCCCGCCGGAAAATTGAGTACGGCGTACGCGTAATCGGGTACGCTGTACTCAGTTCGGGGCCGACGGGGCCCGGGCGCACGGGAGGGGGCGGCATGGACGGATACGCGGTGCGGGCCGAGGCGTTGGAGAAGCGGTACGGCGAGAAGCGTGCCCTCGACGGTTTCGACCTGGCGGTGCGCGAAGGTACGGTGCACGGCCTGCTCGGGCCGAACGGGGCGGGCAAGACCACCGCCGTCCGCATCCTGTCCACGCTGATCCGGCTGGACGGCGGCAGCGCGACGGTCGCCGGGCTGGACGTGGTCCGGCGGGCGCGCGAGGTGCGGGCCCGCATCGGGCTCACCGGCCAGTACGCGGCGGTCGACGAGGTGCTCACCGGTCGGCAGAACCTGGAGATGTTCGGCCGCCTGTTCCATCTGGGCGGCAGGCGCGCCAAGCTCCGGGCGACCGAGTTGCTGGAGCAGTTCGACCTGACGGACGCCGCCGACCGGGGCGTCGGCAAGTACAGCGGCGGCATGCGGCGCCGCCTCGACCTCGCGGCGTCGATGATCCTCGCCCCGGCCGTCCTCTTCCTCGACGAGCCGACGACCGGACTGGACCCCCGCAGCCGGGGCGAAGTCTGGGACTCCGTAAGGGCGCTGGTGGCGGGCGGCACGACCGTGCTGCTGACCACGCAGTACCTGGAGGAGGCCGACAAGCTGGCCTCGCGCATCACCGTCATCGACCAGGGGCGGTCCATCGCCGACGACACCCCGGACGGGCTGAAGAACCTGGTCGGCGGCGACCGGATCGAGGTCGTGGTCACCGAGCGGTCCGAGATCCCGCGGGTGGTGAAGTGCGTCGCCCGGGTCGCGGACGGTGAACCCGAGGCGGACGAGGGCGAGTTGCGGGTGCACGCCCCGGTCGCCGACCGGGTCGCGGCGCTCACCGAAGTGGCGCGCACCCTCCAGGACGAGGGCGTGCGCGTCGAGGACATCGGGCTGCGCAGGCCCAGCCTCGACGACGTGTTCCTGCGCCTGACCGGACACCGGGCCGAGAAGGAGGCCGCCGCGTGAGTGCCCTCGACCTGAGCACGCCGGGTACCCGCAGCGGTACGTACTGGCTGCTCGCCGACTGCTGGAACATCGTCCGCCGCGGCCTGACCCACTACCAGCGCCAGCCCGTCAACATCGCCTGGCAGCTCGGCTTCCCCATCCTCTCCGTGCTGCTCTACGGCTATGTCTTCGGCAGCGCGATGAAGGTGCCGGGCGGCGGGGACTACAAGGACTTCCTGATGCCGGGCATGTTCGCGATGACCATGGCGTTCGGCTTCATCAACACCGCGACCGTCGTGGTCTACGACTCCACCAAGGGCGTCATCGACCGCTTCCGCTCCATGCCGATGGCCTCATCCGCGGTGGTGGCCGGGCGCGGCATCACCGATCTCATCGTCGCCTGCGCCGAGTTGGCGATCATGATGCTCACCGCGCTGGCCATGGGCTGGCGACCGGACGGCGGCCTGGGATTCCTCGGCGCGTTCGGGCTGCTGCTGTGGCTGCGCTTCTCGCTGATCTGGATCGGTGTGTGGCTCGGCCTGATCGTGCCCAACCCGGAGGCGGCGGGCGGCCTCTTCGCGATCGCCTTCCCCTTCACGATGATCTCCAGCATCTTCGTCGCCCCGCAGCTCATGCCCGACTGGCTGGGCTGGGTGGCCGTCTGGAACCCGATCTCCTCCACGGCGGCAGCGACCCGTGAGCTGTTCGGCACGCCGGTCACCGGCGACACCTGGGTCGAACAGCACGCACTGCTGATGGCCGGAGTGTGGCCGGTGGTCCTCACGGCCGTCTTCCTCCCGCTGGCGGTGCGGCGGTTCCAGAAGCTCAGCCGGTAGCGCGCGATCGCGCACCTCCCGGAGTCTTGACGTGCTTATGGTGCGTCAGTTCTCTGGGAGGTGTGCGGCGTTATGGGAGCGCTCCCATTCCGTTCCGGGTGCCGCGCGTCCCCCTCCGAGAGGAAGCAGCCACATGTTCCGCACTCTGCGCAGAGCGCTGTGTGCCGCCGCGGCGCTCCTGTTGCCGCTGGCGGGTGTGCAGTCGGCGCACGCCGACGTGGACGCGAAGGCCGCCGGTGCCGGCTACTGGCACACCAGCGGCCGCCAGATCCTGGACGCGGCCGGACAGCCGGTCCGTATCGCCGGCGTCAACTGGTTCGGCTTCGAGACCGCCAACCACGTCGTCCACGGCCTGTGGGCGCGCGACTACAAGAGCATGATCGACCAGATGAAGTCGCTGGGCTACAACACCATCCGGATGCCCTACAGCGACGACATCCTCAAGCCCGGCACCATGCCCGACAGCATCAACCACGACGGCAAGAACACCGACCTGCGGGGCCTGACCTCGCTGCAGGTCCTGGACAGAATCGTGGCCTACGCCGGTCAGTCCGGCCTGAAGATCGTCCTGGACCGGCACCGCCCGGACGCGGCCGGGCAGTCGGCGCTCTGGTACACGTCCTCGGTCCCCGAGTCGACCTGGATCACCAACCTCAAGTCCCTGGCGGCCCGTTACAAGGGCAACTCCACCGTGATCGGCATCGACCTGCACAACGAGCCCCGCGACCCGGCCTGCTGGGGCTGCGGTGACACCTCCCGCGACTGGCGCCTGGCCGCCCAGCGCGCGGGCAACGCGGTGCTGTCGGTCAACCCCGAGCTGCTGATCATGGTGGAGGGCGTGCAGTCGTACAACGGCGTGAACGGCTGGTGGGGCGGCAACCTGATGGGCGTCGCCCAGCACCCGGTCCAGCTGGACGTGCCGAACCGGCTGGTGTACTCGGCCCACGACTACGCGACCTCGGTGGCACAGCAGCCCTGGTTCTCGGACCCGTCCTTCCCCGCCAACCTGCCCGGGATCTGGGACAAGTACTGGGGTTACGTCTTCAAGCAGAACATCGCCCCGGTCTGGCTCGGCGAGTTCGGTACGACGCTCCAGCCCGCGGTGGACCAGAAGTGGCTGTCCGAGCTGGTGAAGTACCTGCGCTCGACGTCGGCGTACGGCGCCGACAGCTTCCACTGGACGTTCTGGTCCTGGAACCCCAACTCCGGGGACACGGGCGGCATCCTCAAGGACGACTGGCAGACCGTGGACACGGTGAAGGACGCCTACCTGGCGCCCATCAAGGCCCCGGGCTTCGAGCCCGGCGCCCCCGGCCCGGGCGGCCCCGGCGACCCCGGTGGCGGCACGGCCGCGTGCAGTGCCGCCTACACCCTCGGCGGCGAGTGGGGCGGCGGATTCACCGCCGAGGTGAAGGTGACCAACACGGGCACCGTTGCGCTGAAGTCCTGGAAGGTGACGTGGACATGGAGCGGCCCCCAGACGGTCACGAACATGTGGAACGCCTCGCACACGCAGCTCGGCGCGAGTGTCACGGCCGTCAACGCCGCGCACAACGGCAATGTGGCCGTGGGCGGCTCGGCGAGCTTCGGGTTCGGGGGCAGGCCTGGGGGCGGGGGTGTGCCGAGGGTGAGCTGTACGGCGACGTGACGCCGGTGTGAGGGGGCGCCCGGTCCCGGCCGGGCGCCCTCACGCGTAAGGTGGCGATCATGGGTGGGGATCGGGGAAACGAGTTCGTCACCGTCCCGTCCGGCCAGGTGACGCTGTCGGACCGGAGGTCGCAGCGCAGCTGGTCCGTCGAGGTCGCGGCGTTCCGCCTGTCGGCGTTCCCGGTCACCCAGGCGTGGTACGCCGAGGTCACCGGCCGGTGGCCGAGCACGGCCCGGGGCGACCGGCTGCCGGTCGAGGGCGTCTCGTGGTGGGACGCGGTCCGGTTCTGCAACGCACTGTCGCGTCACGAGGGACTGACCCCCGCGTACGACCTGCGGTCCGGCGCCGAGACGGCCGACTGGGACACCAGCGCCGACGGCTACCGGCTGCCGACCGAGGCCGAGTGGGAGCACGCCTGCCGGGCCGGCACCACCGGCCCGCGCTACGGACCGCTCGACGACATCGCCTGGTACCGGGGCACCGCGGACGGCCGCGTCCACCCCGTGGGCGGCAGACAGCCCAACGCCTGGGGCCTGTACGACATGCTGGGCAACGTCTGGGACTGGTGCTGGGACCTCTACGACGCCGAGGTCTACGGCAGCTACCGGGTGCTGCGCGGCGGCGGCTGGTCGGACGAGCACTGGAGCTGCCGGGCCTCGGTGCGGCGCCGGAGCCATCCGACGTTCCGGATCGACGACGTGGGGTTCCGGGTCGCCCGTCGCGTACCGGGCAGGGACCGCGGCGCCGGCACCGGCGGGCAGCGCGGCACGCTGTGACCGAGGGCGCCCCGCACGGGCGGGGCGCCCTCTCTCACGCGGGGGAGAAGGTCAGAGCTTCTCGATCACGTAGTCGACGCACTTGGTGAGCGCCTCGACGTCCGCCGGGTCGATCGCCGGGAACATCGCGACGCGCAGCTGGTTGCGGCCGAGCTTGCGGTACGGCTCGGTGTCGACGATGCCGTTCGCGCGCAGCACCTTGGCGACGGCGGCGGCGTCGACCTCGTCGGTGAAGTCGATCGTGCCGATGACCTGCGAGCGCTTGGCCGGGTCGGTGACGAACGGGTTCGCGAACTTCACGTCCTCGGCCCAGCCGTACAGCGTCCGCGCGGACGTGGCCGTGCGGCGCACCGACCAGTCCAGGCCGCCCTGGCCGTTGATCCACTCCAGCTGCTGGTTCAGCAGGAAGAGGGTGGCCAGCGCCGGGGTGTTGTACGTCTGGTTCTTGCGGGAGTTGTCGATCGCCGTGGGGAGGCTGAAGAACTCCGGGACGTGGCGGCCGGACGCGTGGACGCGCTCGGCGCGCTCGATCGCGGCCGGGGAGAAGACGCCGATCCACAGGCCGCCGTCGGAGGCGAAGGACTTCTGCGGGGCGAAGTAGTAGACGTCGGTCTCGCTGATGTCGACGGGCAGGCCGCCGGCGCCGGAGGTGGCGTCCACGAGCACCAGGGCGCCCTCGTCGGCACCGTCCACGCGCTTGATCGGCATGGCCACACCGGTGGAGGTCTCGTTGTGGGTGAACGCGTACACGTCCACGCCCGCCTCGGCGACCGCCTCGGGGTGGGTGCCCGGGTCGGCGGAGATGACGTGCGGCTCGGCGAGCCACGGGGCGAGCTTGGCGGCCTTGGCGAACTTGGAGGAGAACTCGCCGAAGCTGAGGTGCTGCGACCTGTTCTCGATCAGGCCGTGCGTCGCGATGTCCCAGAAGGCGGTGGAGCCGCCGTTGCCGAGGACCACCTCGTAACCGTCGGGGAGCTGGAACAGCTCACTGATGCCCTCGCGTACCTGGCCCACCAGGTTCTTGACGGGGGCCTGGCGGTGAGAGGTGCCCAGGAGGGAGGTGCCGGTGGCGGCGAGGGCGTCCAGCGCCTCCGTCCGCACCTTGGAGGGACCCGCGCCGAAACGTCCGTCCGCGGGCTTGATGTCAGAGGGAATCTGGATCTCAGCCACGGAGGGGAGCGTAGCCGTTCACGGAAACCTGGGCGAAACGTCGTCCGTCGGGTGAGACGGCGCCGCGGGCCGTTCCGGCCCGCGGTGGCCGGCCCCGTGGTCGTGTTGCGGGCCGCCGGAACGGCGGCGGACACTGGCGGCGAGCGCTCACACTCGGAGAGGCCTTCAGCGATGGGCGGACACATGTCTGGAACCACGGGCGGATACGTCGAGCTCCCCGGTGCCAGGACGTGGTACGAGTCCGAGGGGGCCGGTGACCCGCTGCTCCTGCTCCACGGCGGCTTCTGTACCAACGAGACGTGGCAGGCCCAGCGTTCCGCGTTCGCGGAGCGTTTTCACGTGTTCCTCCCCGAACGCCGCGGGCACGGCCGCACGCCCGACGTCGACGGACCGCTCTCCTATCAGGACATGGCCGACGACACGATCGCCTTCGTCGAGACCGTCGTCGGCGCCCCGGCCCACCTCGTCGGCTGGAGCGACGGCGGGATCGTCGCCCTGCTCGTCGCCCTCGCCCGCCCCGACCTGGTGCGCAAGGTGGTGGCCGCGGGTGCCAACTTCCTCCCCGGGCCGCAGAGCGTCGCGGCGCCCGAGATCTTCGACCACATGACGCCCGACGATCCCGGCATGGCGGTGTTCCGGGAGATGTACGCGGCCGTGTCGCCCGACGGCGCCGACCACTGGCCTGTCGTCGCGGAGAAGATCCTGGACATGATCCGCACCCAGCCCGCCCTCTCCACCGACGACCTGGGGCGCATCCGCGTGCCCACACTGGTCCTCGCCGGGGACGACGACCTGCCGGCACTCGAACACACCGTCGCCCTGTACCGCGCGGTCCCCGACGCGGAGCTGGCCGTCGTACCAGGCACCTCCCACGCGCTGTTCATGGAGAAGCCCGACCAGGTCAACCGGCTCGTTCTCGACTTCCTCGCGAACGATCCGGTCCCGACGATGCTGCCCCTGCGGCGCGCCCACGCGACAGCCGCGGGCGGGGGTTCGCACTGACCAGGCGTCGTCACTGTCAGTGGCCACGGGCATCCTGGAAGGCATGACGGATCTCGAAGCGGAGCTGCGCGCCGCCGTCCGCGGTGACGTGGGGTTCGGTGTCATGGACCGCGCGCTGGTCACCATGGACGCGTCCAACTACCGGCGCGTGCCCTACGGGGTCGTGGCGCCGAGAGACGCCGAGGACGTGGCGGCGGTGCTGGAGGTGTGCCGGGGGCGCGGTGTGCCGGTGGTGCCGCGGGGCGGGGGGACGTCCATCGCCGGGCAGGCGACGGGTACGGGCCTGGTGCTGGATTTCACGCGGTACATGAACCGGCTCGTGTCCCTGGACCCCGAGGCGCGTACGGCCGTCGTGCAGCCGGGGCTGGTGCTCGACCGGCTCCAGGAGGCCGCCGCCCCGCACGGGCTGCGCTTCGGACCGGATCCGTCCACGCACAGCCGGTGCACGCTCGGCGGCATGATCGGCAACAACTCGTGCGGCTCGCACTCCGTGGCGTGGGGGACGACCGCGGACAGTGTGCGGGAGCTGGATGTCGTCACCGTGCGCGGGGAGCGGCTGCGGCTCGGGCGGGACTGGGCCGGGGCACCGGACGGGCTGCGGGCCCTGGTGGACGGCGAACTGGCCCGGCTGCGCACCGGATTCCCGGAGCTGCCCCGCCGTATCTCCGGGTACGCGCTGGACGCCCTGCTGCCTGAGCGGGGCGCCGACGTGGCCCGCTCCTTCTGCGGTTCGGAGGGCACCCTCGGCGTGCTGACGGAGGCGGTCGTACGGCTGGTCGAGGCGCCACGCACGCGTGCGCTGGCCGTGCTGGCGTACGCCGACGAGAGCGCGGCGGCCGAGGCCGCGGCCGGGCTGCTGCCGTTCGGCCCCCTGACGGTGGAGGGCATGGCGGCGGACCTGGTACCGCCGGCGGCCGCACTGCCCCGGGGCGGGGCCTGGCTGTTCGTGGAGACCGGCGGGGAGTCGGCGGCGGAGTCACGCGCGCGTGCGGAGGCGATCGTGCGGGCGGCCGATGCCGTGGACGCGATGGTCGTCACGGACCCGGCGGGGCAGCGTGCGCTGTGGCGGATCCGGGAGGACGCGAGCGGTACGGCGACCCGGATGCCGGACGGGAGGGAGGCGTGGCCCGGCTGGGAGGACTGCGCGGTGCCGCCCGGCCGGCTGGGGCCGTATCTGCGGGACTTCCGGGCGCTGCTGGCCGCCCACGACCTGCACGGCACGCCGTACGGGCACTTCGGGGACGGGTGCGTCCACGTCCGGATCGACTTCGACCTGCTGACGGAGGCCGGAGTCGCGCGTTTCCGACGCTTCTCGGAGGAGCTCGCGGAGCTGGTGGTGGCGCACGGGGGTTCGCTGTCCGGGGAGCACGGGGACGGGCAGGCGCGGGCGGAGCTGCTGCCCAGGATGTACGGGCAGGAGATGGTGGGCCTGTTCGAGAGGGTGAAGGGGGTGTGGGACCCGGACGACCTGCTGAACCCCCAGATGCTCGTCCGCCCCGCGCCCCTGGACTCCGGCCTCCGCTTCTCCGTCCTGCCGCGGGAGCCCGTCGAGGTCGCCTTCGGCTACCCCGCCGACGGCGGTGACTTCTCGGCAGCGGTGCGGCGCTGCGTGGGCGTCGCCAAGTGCCGTACGGCGTCGGTGTCCGGCTCCGCCGTCATGTGCCCGTCCTTCCGGGCGACCGGCGCGGAGGAGCACTCCACGCGCGGGCGGGCCCGGCTGCTGCACGAGATGCTCGCCGGTGAGCTGGTGACCGACGGCTGGCGCTCGACCGAGGTACGGGACGCGCTGGATCTGTGCCTGTCCTGCAAGGGCTGCCGCTCGGACTGCCCGGTAGAGGTCGACATGGCCACGTACAAGGCGGAGTTCCTCCACCACCACTACGCCGGGCGGCGCCGCCCGGCCGCGCACTACGCGATGGGCCGGCTGCCGGTGTGGCTCCGGGTGGTCTCGCGCACCCGCACGGCGTGGCTGGTCAACGCGCTGTCCGGGCTACGGCCCTTCGCCTGGGCGGCGAAGCGGCTGGGCGGGATCGCGCCCGAGCGGGCGATTCCCCGGGTGGCGCCGCGGACGTTCAGCCGGTGGTGGGAGCGGCGAAGGAGGGAGGGGGACGGCGGGGGCGGCGCGCGCGCCGGGCAGGGTGATCTCGTCGTCCTCTGGCCCGACACCTTCACCGAGCACCTCTCACCCGCCGTCGGGCAGGCCGCCGTTCGCGTGCTGGAGGCGGCCGGGCTGCGGGTGGCGCTGCCACCGACCGTGCACCTGGCGAAGCCGCCCGTGGGCGACGGCAGGACGGTCGCCCTCGACCCGCTGTCCCTGCTGCGCGGCCGGGGCCGGGTCTGCTGCGGGCTGACGTACGTGTCGACGGGCCAGTTGGACCGCGCCCGGGCCGTCCTGCGCCGCACGCTCGACCTGATGGAACCGGTGCTGGAGACCGACGCCCCGGTCGTGGTCCTGGAGCCGAGCTGCGCCGCCGCCCTGCGCACGGACGTCCCGGAGCTGCTGCACGACGACCCGCGCGCGGCCCGCCTCGCCACGAAGGTCCTCACCTTCGCGGAGACGCTGGAGCGCCACGCCCCCGGCTGGACCCCGCCGCGCGTGGACCGCCCGGTGGCCGGGCAGACCCACTGCCACCAGCACGCGGTGCTGGGCGACGCCGCCGACCGCCGGCTGCGGGAGGCGGCCCTGCTCGCCGGGGAGCTGAGCGGCGGATGCTGCGGTCTCGCCGGGAACTTCGGCTTCGAGAAGGGCCACTACGAGGTGTCCGCGGCCTGCGCGGAGGAACAGCTCCTGCCCTCGGTACGGGACGCTCCGCAGGCAGCGGTGGTCCTGGCGGACGGCTTCTCCTGCCGCACCCAGCTGGAGCAGCTGGCGGGCGTGCGGGGGAGGCATCTGGCGGAGGTGCTGGCCGAGGCGCTGGACGAGGAACGGGCACCGCGGCACCGGCGCGCGGGCGCGTGAGGCGTTCGGGCCACCGGACGAGCCGACCCGAGTGTCTGAGCCGGGCTGGGCGGGAGCCGCTCCTAGGCTCTCGGGACCAGCCACTGCCCGTCGAGGGCCGCTGCTCGAAGGAGCCCGCGCATGAGCGTCCGCGTCCAGCCGATCACCCGAGACGAGCATCTCGCGTTCGTCACGGCCCGCCCCTCCGCCAGCCACACCCAGGTCCCGTCCTGGGGCGGGGTGAAGCCCGACTGGAGGGCCGAGAGCCTCGGCTGGTTCGACCAGGGCGGACAGCTCGTCGGCGCGGGACTGGTGCTGCTGCGCCCGCTGCCCGGGCCACGGCTGCCCGGCCTGCCGCGGTACCTCGCGTACCTGCCCGAGGGCCCGCTCCTCGACTGGCACGAGCCAGGTCTGGAGCGTCTGCTGGAACCGATGCTCGCGCACCTGAGGCGGCAGGGCGCCTTCGCGGTGCGGATGGGCCCGCCGGTCGTGGTGCGCCGCTGGAGCGCCGAGACGGTCAAGGCGGCGATCGCGGACCCGGCCGCCCGGCGGCTGCGCGACGTACGGGCGACGTCGTACGAACCCCGGGCCGGCCAGGTCGCCGCCGGCCTCCGCCGCATGGGCTGGCGGCAGGCCGCGCCCGGCGGCGAGGACGGCTTCGCCGCGGGCCAGCCCCGGTACGTCTTCCAGGTGCCGTTCGCCGGACGCTCTCTGCAGGACATCCACAACGGCCTGAACCAGCAGTGGCGGCGCAACATCAAGAAGGCGGAGAAGGCCGGGGTGAAGGTCGTCCGCGGCGATCTGGCGGACCTGCCGGCCTTCCACGAGCTGTACACCGAGACCGCCGAACGGGACGGGTTCCTCCCGCGCCCGCTGCCCTACTTCCAGCGCATGTGGGACGCGCTCACCGCCGAGCACCCGGACCGGATGCGGCTCTACCTCGCCTACCACGACGGCGAGGTGCTGGCCGCCGCCACCATGCTGACCGTCGGCGACCACGTCTGGTACTCCTACGGCGCCTCCACCAGCCGCCGCCGCGAGGTCCAGCCGAGCAGCGCCGTGCAGTGGCGCATGATGGCCGACGCCCACGAACTCGGCGCCGCCGTCTACGACCTGCGAGGCATCACCGACACCCTGGAGGAGTCCAGCGACCTGCTGGGCCTGCTCCGCTTCAAGGTCGGCACCGGCGGCGAGGCCGTCGAGTACCTCGGCGAATGGGACTACCCGCTCAACCGGCTGTTGTACAAGGCGCTGAACCTGTACCTCGCCCGCCGCTGACATCTCACAGCCCGAGACAGAGGCAAAAGGGGTTCACACACCTGACGAGGGTCCATTACCCTGGACCGGATAGTGCATCCGGGTGTACATGGAGTGCATCCTCCTCTACGCACCGCACACGCCCGGACCAGACCTTCGAGCCCAGGACCCGCCCGTGACCCCGCCGGAGACCGCCGCCACACCCCAGCCCACGACCACCGCCGCCACGGCACCGCCGTCCGCCGGCCCGGGCCGTCTCGGCTCGCTCGGGCCCGTGGGCCTGGTGCTCGCGGGCGGGATCTCCGTGCAGTTCGGCGGCGCGCTGGCGGTGACGCTGATGCCGAGGGCCGGTGCCCTCGGGGTGGTGGCGCTGCGCCTGCTGGTCGCGGCGGTCGTCCTGCTGCTGGTCTGCCGTCCGCGCCTGCGCGGCCACTCGCGTGCCGACTGGGGCACGGTCGTCGTCTTCGGCATCACCATGGCCGCGATGAACGGCCTCTTCTACCAGGCCGTCGCCCGTATCCCGCTGGGTCCCGCCGTCACCCTGGAGGTCCTCGGCCCGCTCGCGCTGTCGGTCGTGGCGTCCCGCCGCGCGATCAACGTCGTCTGGGCGGTACTCGCCCTCGCCGGTGTCTTCCTCCTCGGCGGGGGAGGGTTCAGCGGCCTCGACCCCACCGGAGCGGCCTTCGCCCTGGCCGCCGGCGCCATGTGGGCGGCCTACATCGTCTTCAGCGCCCGTACGGGCCGCCGCTTCCCGCAGGCGGACGGCCTCGCCCTGGCGATGGCGGTCGGAGCGGTGCTCTTCCTGCCCCTGGGCCTCGCCGAGTCGGGGACCAAGCTGCTCGACCCGGTGACGCTGGGCCTGGGCGCGGCGGTGGCCCTGCTCTCCTCCGTCCTGCCCTACACCCTCGAACTCCTCGCGCTGCGCCGCCTGCCCGCCTCCACCTTCGCGATCCTGATGAGCCTGGAACCGGGCCTCGCCGCGACGGCCGGCTTCCTCGTCCTCGACCAGGCCCTCACCGCCATGGAGGCCGCCGCGATCGCCCTCGTCATCGCGGCGAGCATGGGCGCGGTACGCACCCAGGTGGGCCGCGGCCGGAAGAAGAGGGCGGCGCTGGAGAGCACGGGCCTGGAGGGCTAGCCGGTGAGCGCGGGCCGGAGCGCGGGCCGGCCCGGTTGTCAGTGCCGGGTGGAAGACTGCCCGGCATGACCGCACCGGACCCGAAGTCGGACCTTCTCCGCTACCTCCAAGAGGCTCGTGACGCCCTGCTGTGGAAGCTCGACGGGCTCCCGGAGTACGACGTCCGCCGACCCCTGACCCCGACCGGCACGAATCTGCTGGGGCTGGTCAAGCACGCCGCCGGGGTGGAGCTGGGCTACTTCGGTGACACGTTCGGCCGGCCGTTCTTCGACGAGGACCCGCCGTCCTGGTGGTACACGCAGGACGCCGAACCCAACGCCGACATGTGGGCCACCGCGGACGAGTCACGCGAGGAGATCACCGGGCTCTACCGCCGGGCCTGGGAGCACGCGAACACCACGATCGCGACGCTGCCGCTGGACGCGATCGGTCGCGTCCCCTGGTGGCCGGAGGAGCGGCGCGAGACCACGCTGCACCACATCCTGGTGCGCGTCGTCGCCGACACCAGCCGGCACGCGGGCCACGCCGACATCGTGCGGGAACTCGTCGACGGGGCGGTCGGGTTGACGCCGGGCAAGGGCCACATGCCCCCGGGCGACCGGGCATGGTGGGAGACTCACCGGCTCCGGCTGGAGCGTGTGGCGCGCGAGGCGGGCGAAGCGGGCTGAGCCGCCGGCCCGCCCGGGTCCGCACTGCCGGGCACCGAGTTCAGACGGCCGCGGACCGCGACGCGGGCCCCGGAGCGCGCCGCGCCTCGCAGAGCGCGTGGTCGACCGGCTCGTGACCGAGGGCATCGTCCCGGGTCTGAGGGAAGCCCAGAACCTCACGGGCTGAGCCGCTCCACCCGCCAGCTCCCGTCCGCCAGCTCCACGTACCGCAACCGGTCGTGCAGCCGGTTCTCGCGGCCCTGCCAGAACTCCACCGTCTTGGGGGCCACCCGGAAACCGCCCCAGTGCGGGGGCACGGGGACCCGCTCGCCCTCCGGGTAGCGGGCTGCCAGCTCGGCGTACGCGCCGTCGACGTCGGCCCGGGTGGAGATCACCGAGGACTGGGCACTGGCCCACGCCCCCAGCTGCGATCCGTGCGGGCGGGTCCGGAAGTACGCCGCCGTCTCGTCCCGGCCGGTGCGCCGCGCCACCCCGGACACGATGACCTGCCGGGCCATCGGATGCCAGGGGAACAGCAGCGAGACGTACGGGTTCTCCGCCAGGTCACGCGCCTTGCGGGAGTCGTAGTTCGTGTAGAAGACGAAGCCCCGCTCGTCGAAGTGCTTCAGCAGCACCGTACGGGCGCTGGGCCGCCCCTCGGCGTCGGCCGTCGAGACGACCATGGCGTTCGGCTCGAACAGCCCGCCGTCCGTCGCGGCCTGTTTGAACCAGCGCGCGAACTGCTCCACGGGGGAGGCGGCCAGCTCGGTCTCGGAGAGCCCCTCGGCCCGGTACTGCTTGCGCATCGAGGCCAGATCGAAGGGGGCGGCGTCGCGGTCGGTCACCCGGTCATCTTGCCGTACGGACGGTGTCCTTCGTCACTGCATGGCACTGAGTGCCGTGACCCCTCCCCAAAGGTGACACTCGGGGATATCGTTTCCGTGCCGTTCCGGTTGGGTGACCGCCAGCCGCACGGGGCATCACAGGGGGACCGGCCAGGACCACGAGTCGCCGTAGACGACCGTGGATCCGTCGGACGGTCGCCCGCTGCGCCACTGACTGACACATGGTTCGTTCGCCCCGCCCCACGCCACACCATCTGTCACTTACACCACGAGGAGCCGCCTGATGTCCGACTTCGTACCCGGGCTCGAGGGAGTCGTCGCGTTCGAGACGGAGATCGCCGAACCGGATAAGGAGGGCGGCGCACTCCGGTACCGGGGCGTCGACATCGAGGACCTCGTCGGCCACGTCTCCTTCGGCAACGTCTGGGGTCTGCTCGTCGACGGCGCCTTCAACCCCGGCCTGCCGCCCGCCGAACCGTTCCCCATCCCCGTCCACTCCGGCGACATCCGCGTCGACGTCCAGTCGGCCCTGGCCATGCTGGCGCCGGTCTGGGGCCTGAAACCCCTCCTGGACATCGACGCCGAACAGGCCCGCGAGGACCTGGCCCGAGCGGCCGTCACGGCCCTCTCCTACGTCGCCCAGTCGGCCCGCGGCCAGGGCCTGCCCATGGTGCCGCAGCGCGAGATCGACAAGGCCCGGTCCGTCGTCGAACGCTTCATGATCCGCTGGCGCGGCGAGCCGGACCCCAAGCACGTGGCGGCGGTGGACGCCTACTGGACGAGCGCCGCCGAGCACGGCATGAACGCCTCCACGTTCACGGCCCGGGTCATCGCGTCGACCGGCGCGGACGTCGCGGCCGCGCTGTCCGGCGCGGTGGGCGCCATGTCAGGTCCGCTGCACGGCGGCGCCCCCTCCCGGGTCCTGCACATGATCGAGGAGATCGAGCGGACGGGCGACGCCGAGGCGTACGTCAAGCAGACCCTCGACAAGGGCGAACGCCTCATGGGCTTCGGCCACCGCGTCTACCGTGCCGAGGACCCGAGGGCGAGGGTCCTGCGCCGCACGGCCCGCGAGCTGGGCGCCCCCCGCTTCGAGGTCGCCGAGGCCCTGGAGAGGGCGGCCCTGGCGGAACTGCACGCTCGCCGCCCCGATCGCGTCCTCGCCACCAATGTCGAGTTCTGGGCGGCCATCGTCCTGGACTTCGCCGAGGTCCCGGCGCACATGTTCACGTCCATGTTCACCTGCGCCCGCACGGCCGGCTGGTCCGCCCACATCCTCGAGCAGAAGCGCACCGGCCGCCTGGTCCGCCCCTCGGCCCGCTACGTCGGCCCGGGCACCCGCGACCCCCGCGAGATCGAGGGCTACGAGGACATCGTCGACTGAGCCCGACCCGCACACGGCCTCATCCGGTTCCGGGTGGGGCCGTGAGCGCGTCTCACGCCCGCGGACCGGTCCAGCTCCGCACCGATCGCCTCGCGCAACGGGCCGTGCCGCGGTCCGAGCGCGTACCGCTCCTCGCGCCACGCACCCGTCACGCTCACACCCCCGAAAACCCAGACGACCCGCGAGTCTGGTTCCTCCGCAGGAGGAGCCGGCCGGACGTACCGGCGACTCGCGGGTCGGGTGACTGCTTGAGATTGGGCCGGCTGCACGTCTCGCTCACGCGCTGGTCCGGCACCGCACCGAGTGTGGTGTCGGGCCGCTAGCCCGCAGCCACCTCACGCGTCCGGTTCTTGTACATTTGCCGAACCACCTCCCTTCTCGTGTGCCTGGAACCCTAAGAAACCGTTCGGCCTCGGATCAACCGTTTTTCTGAGACCTTGACCCCATGACGCGGCGGCAGGCGATTCTCAGTGGTTCGGTGTTCGAGGAGCGGATCGGGTATGCCCGGGCCGTCGTGGACGGGGACCGGGTTCATGTGTCGGGGACGACCGGGTTCGACTACGCGGAGATGACGATCTCCGAGGACGTGGTGGAGCAGGCGGAGCAGTGTCTGCGGAACATCGGGGCGGCGCTGGCGGAAGCGGGGGCTTCGTTCGCGGACGTCGTGCGGGTGCGGTACATGCTGCCGGTGCGGGAGGACTTCGAGCCGTGCTGGCCGGTGCTGCGGAAGTACTTCGGCGAGGTGCGGCCGGCCGCGACGATGCTGGTGTGCGGGCTCGCCGATCCGCGGATGAGGATCGAGATGGAGGTGTACGCGCGGCGGGGGAGCGGTGGCGGGGCCGTTCCGTTGATCGACTGAGCGTGGCGACCGGCTGGCGACGCGGTCGGCGGGGGCGGTGCCGGGGGCGTTGACGTGGGGATTGCCGCCGTACAACGATTCCTTCAATGTTCTGGGAACTCGGTGTGCGCTGGATCACGTTCCAGTTGAATGGTTGCAAGGAGCGAACCGGCGTGCCGGACGTGCGGACGCAGCCTGCAGGGGGTCCAGGTGAGTGCTTCCCGGCGTAGTGGGATCACCGACGAGCTGGGGCCGGACGAGCCCGAGCGCGACGGTTCGGATGGTTCTGATCTGCTTGCCGCGCTGCTGGACGGGATGGACGCGGCGCTGTGCGCGTTCGACGCCGACGGGGTCGTGACGCACTGGAATCGTGAGGCCGAGCGGATTCTCGGCTGGAGCGCGGACGAGGCCGTGGGGCGGCGGGGGCTGGCCGGGTGGGCCGTGCGCAGTGCGGACGCCGAGGAGGTCGAGGGGCGGCTGCTGTCGGCGATGCACGCGCCGGGGCGGCAGGTGCACGAGTTCGCGCTGCTGACGAAGGACGGCGGGCGGGTGCTCGTGCGGACGCAGTCGGCGGGGGTGCGCGGGACCGACGGGAAGCCGGCGGGCGTGTACTGCGCGTTCAGCGAGGTGCACGCGCAGATCGATCTGGAGCGGTCGATCGCGTTGAGCGAGGCGTTGTTCGAGGACGCCAGCTGGGGTGTCGTGTTGGTGGACGTCGACCTGCGGCCCGCCGTGGTGAACGCGCACGCGGCCCGGGCGCTGGGCACGGGGCGTACGTCGGTGCTGGGGCGGCCGCTCGGGGAGCTGCTGTCGCAGGGTGTGGAGGAGCTGGAGAGCGCGCTGCAGCACGTGCTGGCGGAGGGTGCGCCGCCCGCGCCGGCCGAGGTGTGGGTGAGTGTGCGCGCGTCGGAGGGGGAGGAGCGGCGGTGCTGGCGCAGTGGCTTCCTGCGGCTGGCGTCGCCGCTCGCGGAGGAGCCGGTTCCGCTGGGTGTTGGCTGGTTGTTCCAGGACGTGACGGAGGCCAAGCAGGCCGAGCAGGAGGCGTCGCTGCTGCGGTTCCGTGCGCAGCAGCTGCACCGGGCGTCGCGGGCTGCCGCCGAGTGCGAGGACCCGGTGGAGGCGGCCACCGTCCATCTGGATTTCGCTCTGGCCGGGTTCGCCGATCACGCGCTGATCGACCGGGTCGCCGGCGGGGCGTCGGCCGATCCGGAGGCCGGTGGGCCGGTGCGTCTGGTCCGGGTCGCCGCCACACCTTCCGGTGCTCCGGGCCCGAGCACACTCGCCGGCCGGGCCGGTCTGCCCGTGCGCTACGCCGAGGGGCATCCGGCCCTGCAGTGCGTGGAGCGGGCCGGTGCACTGCGGGCGAGTGCGGGTGCCGCCTCGCCCGAGGAGGCCCGTGCCTGGGCCCTGGCCCGTCAGTGGCCGCCGGACGCGGTGCACGCCCTGTGCGCGGTGCTGCGCAGCCGGGGCCGGGCCCTGGGCGTCGTGACGTTCCTGCGCGGTGCCGGCCGCAGCGCCTTCGATCGTTCGGACGCCATGTACGCGGAGGACGTGGCGGTGCGGATCGCCGCGGCGCTGGATCTGGCGGGGCTGTCGGGGGAGGGGTGAGCGGCTGGTGGGGCCCGCCCGGGCGGGGCGCTCGGGGTGATGGGCGGAGGGCCCTGGGAGGGCGGAGCCGAGCTGATCGGCCCCTGGCGGCGGGGTGGGGTGCGGGCTTGGTCCGGGGTGTCTTGGTCCGGGGTGCGGCGGAGAGGTGTTCGGCGCGAGTGACCGGCGGTGGGTGACACGCGTGGTGCGCCCGGACGCCGGGTCGCCCGCGGGCCCGGCGAGGCGCGCCCGCCACGGCCTCCTTCAGTGGCGGTAGAAGATCCGGTCCCCGTACTGGTCCATCACCCGGGCGTTCCACTCGTGCCCCCCGTCGACGTTCCCGGACCGCAGCAGTGGTGGTTCGATGCCGCGGTCGGCGAGGGCCGTGGCGGTCGTCGCCATGACGGACTGGAGGAGGGCCGAGGTGACGACCGTGGAGGCGGGGGCGAAGGGGGCCGGGATGTCGTCGTGGCTGAGTTCCGCGTCGCCGACCGCGATCTTGGAGTCGAGGACGAGGTCGCAGTGGTCCTTGAGGTACGTCCCGGAGGAGTGCCGGGACGTGGTCTCGCAGGCGTAGGCCACGGAGGTCACGCCGATGACCTTCACGCCGCGGGCGCGCGCGTTCACGGCCATCTCGACGGGGAGGGCGTTGCGCCCCGACAGGGAGACGATCAGCAGGGCGTCGCCCTCGCGGAGGGGGGAGCTGTCGAGGACGGCGGCGGCGAGGCCGTCGACGCGTTCGAGGGCGGAGCCGAGCGGGGCGGGCCTCACGTCGACGCCGACGACACCCGGGACGGCGAGCAGGTTCATCAGGGCGAGACCGCCGGCGCGGTAGACGAGGTCCTGCGCGGCGAGGGAGGAGTGCCCGGCGCCGAAGGCGAAGAGCCGGCCGCCGCTCTGGACCGTGTCGGCGAGGAGCGTCCCGGCCGCCGTGATGCTGTCGGCCTCCTCGTCGCGGACCCGCCGCAGCAGGTCGATCGCGGCGTCGAGGAACTGGCCGGCCGGCGCGCGGTCGCTCATGCGGATCCCTTCAGGCTGGGCCTTGGTGGGCTGTGTCGCGCATCACGGTGCGGTCTGGACCAGCGTGGTGTCAACACGGCCGTGAGCGCGTGCTCCCGGGAGCCGACGGGCAGCGGGGACGTGCCTGAAGGGGAAGGCCGTACCCTCCCTCCAGCGCGTGTAACCCCTGCTTCCGCTCCCGCGGCACGGTTGTCGGTGGTATCCGGCAGAATTGGGTGCAGGGCCAGCGCACACGCCGGTGAGCCGTCCAGCCTCCGGCAGATCTCATTCGAGGGGCACGTATGTCCGGACTGATCGACACCACGGAGATGTATCTCCGCACCATCCTCGAGCTGGAGGAAGAGGGTGTGGTCCCCATGCGCGCCCGTATCGCCGAACGGCTCGACCAGAGCGGGCCGACGGTCAGCCAGACGGTGGCGCGGATGGAGCGCGACGGTCTGGTGTCCGTCGCGAGCGACCGGCACCTGGAGCTCACGGACGAGGGCCGCCGCCTCGCCACGCGCGTGATGCGCAAGCACCGCCTCGCCGAGTGTCTGCTCGTCGACGTGATCGGTCTGGAGTGGGAGCAGGTCCACGCGGAGGCGTGCCGCTGGGAGCACGTGATGAGCGAGGCCGTGGAGCGCCGTGTCCTGGAGCTGCTGCGGCACCCGACGGAGTCGCCGTACGGCAACCCGATCCCGGGGCTGGAGGAGCTCGGCGAGAAGGACGGCGCCGACCCGTTCCTGGACGAGGGCATGGTGTCGCTGGCCAGCCTGGACCCGGGCGCCGAGGGCAAGACGGTCGTGGTGCGCCGGATCGGCGAGCCGATCCAGACGGACGCGCAGCTGATGTACACGCTGCGGCGGGCGGGCGTTCAGCCCGGCTCGGTGGTGAGCGTGACGGAATCTCCGGGCGGTGTGCTGGTCGGCAGCGGCGGCGAGGCGGCCGAGCTGGAGTCGGACGTGGCCTCCCACGTCTTCGTCGCCAAGCCCTGAGCCCCGGCCGCGTGCCTGGCCCTGAGGCGGGCCTGGCCACGATTCCGTTCGCCGAGCCCGGCCGCGGGCCTGGCCCGAGCCGGGTCGCGATCCGGCCGCGCGCCCGGCCATGATCCCGGTCGCGCGCCCGGCCCACAGCCCGGCCGCGCGCCCGGCCGCGATCCTGGTCGCGAGCCGCGGCGCGGGCCCGGCCACGTGCCCGGCCGCGTGCCCGCAGCGGCGCAACTCCCGCCGCGGGCGGAGCCCTTGCGGCGTTGGCGTGATCCCTACCGAATCCTGTATTCAGTCCGCCGAATGGCAGCGCTCGTCCGCTTCCCGTGCGACGCTGTCGCGTGAGGCATATGACCTGAGGGGTTCTTGGCCGCGGCCTGACAGCGATGTCGCCCGGCCGGGGAGGGGGCCGGGAGGATGTGCCGTGCAGACGTGGGAAAGCCCCGGCGCCGCATGGCGCCGGGGCCTGTCCTCCCCTGTGCTGACCCGGAGCCCCGAGCTCTCAGGGTCATCCCCTCGGACCGTTTTTCCCCGAGCGGTCCGCCTCCCGTTGAAGATCTCCCCTCGGCAGCGGCGATCAATCCCCGAGGGCGGTCACTCGAATGAGGGGTGTTGCCCGCCCAAACGCCATCTTCGAATGTCCATTCGATAGTCTGCGAGCGGCGCACGGCACTCGGCACGGCACCCGTGCACCGGCGACGCACGGCGACAAGCACGGCAGCACGCACGACAACAGGCACAGCAGGCAGAACACGGCTCCAGGACCGAACCGGCCGACCGGGCCGCGGTCCGCGCGAAGCTTGGGGGGTGCCAGGACATGGCGCGACGCATCGACGTGAGCGGGACGGGCGGCGTACGCCTCGCGGCCTGGGAGTTCGGCGACCCGCCCAAGCCCGATCCGGCCCACGAGGCACAGGACGCCCGGGGCGCGGATCCCGCCCCGGACGGTTCCCCGGGCGTGCTGTTACTGCACGGTCTGATGGGCCGCGCCTCGCACTGGGCGCCCACCGCCCGCTGGCTCTCCGAGCGGTACCGGGCCGTCGCCCTCGACCAGCGCGGCCACGGCCGCAGCGACAAGCCCCCGGAGGGGTCCTTCACCCGTGACGCCTACGTCGACGACGCGGAGGCCGCGCTCGAGCAGCTGGGCCTCGACCCGGTCGTCCTCATCGGCCACGCCATGGGCGCGCTGACCGCCTGGCAGCTCGCCGCGCGGCGTCCTGACCTGGTCCGCGGCCTGATCATCTGCGACATGCGGGCCTCCGCCCTCGGTGCCGCCTCACAGCGCGAGTGGGACCAGTGGTTCAAGTCCTGGCCGCTGCCGTTCGCCACACTCGCCGACGTCCGCAAGTGGTTCGGCGAGGACGACCCCTGGGTGGAGCGGCCCAATCCGGCCCGCGGCGAGTTCTACGCCGAGGTGATGGCGGAGTCCCAGGACGGCTGGCGCCCGGTCTTCGAACCGGAGCAGATGCTGCGCTCGCGGGAGACCTGGGTGTACGACGCGCACTGGGAGGAGCTGGCACAGGTGCGGTGCCCGGCGCTGGTCGTGCGTGGCCTGGACGGTGAACTGGGCCGCGCGGAGGCCCAGGAGATGGTGCGGGTCCTGCCCCTCGGCCAGTACGCGGAGGTCGCCGACGCCGGCCACCTGGTGCACTACGACCAGCCGGAGGCCTGGCGCGCCGCGATCGAGCCGTTCCTGGACTCGCTCAACCACAACTGACACACGCCGCCTTGTCAGCCCACGCGTCAACCCTTGCTGACCGCCGCCAGGATCTCCGGCAGCCGCCGGGCCGTCCTTGGCGCGGCCAGCCGCAGCCCCACCGCCGAGAGCGCCGCCCCGTACACCGTGCCGGCCGGCAGCAGCAGCCAGGTGAGGTCGTCGCCGTCCGCGCTCACGTTCAGCCAGATCGTGAGCGCGATGACGGGCGCGCACAGCAGGGCGGCGGCCATCATTCCGCCGAAGATGGAGATCCAGGCGAGTCCGGTCTGCCCGGGGGCGACGTTCTTGTGGCCCTCCTGCGGGATGGAGTAGGGGAAGCGGGCGGATGTCCACGCCCCGGTCGCGAGCATCGCGCCGAGCAGCGCGAAGGACAGGCCGAGCGCCTCGGGCAGCCGCCGCCAGTCGCCGAGCACGGCCGTCGTCAGGACCGTCACGAGGGTGGCGTACGGCAGGGTGATCAGCAGCAGGGCGAAGGCGCGGGCGCGCAGCTCGACGTAGGCGTCGCGGGTCGAGGAGATCGTCATCGCGACGATCCAGAACGCGGAGGTGTCCTGCCCGAACTGGTTGTACATCTGGATGCCGAGCATCCCGGCGGCGAAGCACGCGAAGTACACCGACCCGGTGCCCTGCCAGGCGTTGAACACCGGCACGATCAGCCCGATGGCCAGCGAGGTCACCCAGGCCGCCTTGGTCTTCGGGTCGCGCCACACGTACCGCAGGCTGCGCTCCATGACCGTGCCCGTACGGCCCCCGGGCAGCAGCCGCCCGAGCCCGGTCGAGGTCCGCTCGCGGGCGGCCGTCTCCGCTGCGGCCAGGGTGGAGCCGTCGGGCGAGGTCATCAGCCGGGTCAGGTGCCGCGACCACACCGCGAGCAGCGTCACCAGTGCGGCGGCACTCAGCGCCAGTTGGGCGGCGGCGAGTCCGTACGACCCCTCGCCCACCGCGTGCACGGCGCCGATCGCCGACGCGGGCGGCACCCACTGCAGCACCTCCGCCGCCGGGTCGAGCTCGCCCAGCCCCGACGCCCCGAGCCGCTGCGCGCCGAAGTTGACGACCTGCGCCCCGACCGCGATGACGAGTCCGCTCAGCACCGCGAGGTCCCGGCCCTTGCGGCTGGTGAGCAGCCGGACGTTGGCGGCGGCGACGGCCCGGGCGAGCGCCACGCACACCAGCAGCGCCAGCACGACGGCGACCGCGCCCACCACGAACGCCGCCCCGCCCTCGGCCACCGCGACCACGGAACCGACCAGCAGGCACAGCGTGAACAGCGGCCCGATGCCGACCAGGGAGGAGGTGAGCAGGGCCCGTACCAGCGGCCGGGGCCGCAGCGGCAGCATCACCAGGCGGGTCGGATCGAGGGTCTCGTCACCGCCGGGGAAGAACAGCGGCATCACCGCCCACCCGAGCCCCAGCACCGCCACCGCCAGTACGACCACCGACTCGGCGTGCGCGTGCCCGCGCAGCGCGATCAGGCCGATCAGCTGCAACGCGGCGAACAGCAGGGCGCAGATGGCCGAGGCGATGTAGGCGGCTTTGCGCCCACCGGACCGCCGCAGACCGTTGCGCAGCAGCGACAGCTTCAGCCGTACGAAGACGGGGGTGATCGCGGGGGCGCTCACCGGGACCCGCCGCCCAGCCAGTCGAGGTCGGACCCGGCGTCCCGGCTCTGGGCGCCGACGAGTTCGAGGAACGCCCGCTGCAGGGAGGGCGCGTCGCCGCGCACCTCGGCCAGGGTGCCGGTGGCGCGGATCCGCCCGCCGGCCAGCACGGCGACCCAGTCGCACAGCGACTCGACGAGCTCCATGACGTGGGAAGAGAACACGACCGTGGCGCCGGAGGCCGTGTACCGCTCGAGGACGCCCCGGATGGTCTGGGCGGAGACGGGGTCGACACCCTCGAACGGCTCGTCCAGGAACAGCACTTCGGGATTGTGGAGGAGGGCGGCGGCGAGCCCGATCTTCTTGCGCATGCCGGTCGAGTAGTCGACGACGAGCTTGTGCTGGGCGCCGGCCAGGTCGAGGATGTCGAGGAGCTGCGTGGCCCGTTTGTCGACCTCGGTGCCGGGCAGCCCGCGCAACCGCCCGGTGTACGCCAGCAGTTCCCGCCCCGACAGCCGCTCGAACAGCCGCAGCCCCTCCGGCAGCACCCCGATGCGGGCCTTCACCTCGACGGGGTCCTGCCACACGTCGTGCCCGACCACTTCGACGGTTCCGTGGTCGGGCCGGAGCAGCCCGGTCACCATCGACAAGGTGGTGGTCTTCCCGGCCCCGTTCGGCCCGACGAGCCCGATGAACTTGCCCGCGGGCAAGTCGAGATCGATCCCCGCAACGGCGACCTGCTGCCCGAACCGCTTCCAGAGCCCCCGCACACGCACAGCGCTGGTTCCCACCGCGTCTCCCTCCGTCACCCTGAACCCTACGGTGGAGAAGCGGAACGTGAAGGGGCGCGGGGAACCGCGCGAGCGACCACGAACGCCCCGCAGCCGCCGGCGTACACGGACCAGGCAGGACAGAAGGCGCCCTCAGCGATCCCTGCCGCACGCATAAGCCAACGGCGAGATCAACTCCTCCGCATCCGGCAGCCACCGATTCGCGGGCGTCGGCCGGCAGGCCCACTGCACAGCCCCCCGAGCCCCGAACCGCGTGGGCGGCGCGGCCACATACGCCCCCTCACCCAGCACGGTCAGGTCCAGCGAGGACAACGACCACCCCAGCTTGCACACCAGATCGGGCACCTTCGCCGAAGCTCCCGGCAGCACGAAGAACTCCATCCGCCGGTCCGGCGTGAGCGTCACCGGCCCCAGGGTCAGCCCCATCCGCTCCATCCGCGCGAGCGCCAGGAACCCGGCCGTCTCCGGTACGGAGATCGCATCGAACGTCCGCCCCGTGGGCAGCAGGATCGACGCCGCCGGCTGCTTCTGCCACATCCGCCGCGCGACGGTCGCACTGCCCGTCGCCTGCGTCGCCCAGTCCGGGCGCGCCGGGTGCGAGCCGGGCGCCGGACACGCCGCGTCACCGCAGGAGCAGCGCTGACTTCCGTCGACGGCTTCCAGCCAGGCGCCGGGGAACACGTCCCAGTGGCGCTCCTCGGCGTAGCGAACGGCGGTCTCCAGCAGCGATTCCCCGCGCTGCTTCGGGATCTGAGCGGCTTCGGTGCCCGCGATCGTCTCTTCCACGATGAACACAACTCTGGTCGTCACCGGGGGTTACGCCCGCCCGTGTGCGCGGGGAGGAGCATCGCTTCCCCGGCCGGGGCGCATCGGGGCATGTGCGGGGGCGCGCACGAGGATCCGTGGCCGGAGGTGGGTAGCCAGGAGTGGGGCCGGCACCAGCCGTTACCCCGGCAATCCTCACATGCCTCGCATTTTCGCCTGGTCGGCGGGGCATTGATCTTCACGGCCGGATCCTTTCGCCGGGACGCGAGGGACCCGGCCGCGGAAGACACGTCAACTCGGTGCGTGGGCAGGCACCGCAGCCACAGGGGGTACGCCATGGCCGCAAGGCCGCTCGTCGCCCGGCAGCCGAACGAACGGCTCCAGGCGCTCATCCAGGAAGCCGGATGCTCCAACGCCGGCCTGGCCCGCCGGGTCAACATGTGCGGAGCCGAGCACGGTCTCGACCTGCGCTACGACAAGACGTCCGTGGCACGCTGGCTGCGCGGGCAGCAACCGCGGGGCAGGGCCCCGGCGATCATCGCCGAGGCGCTGGGCCGCAAACTCGGCCGTACGGTCACGATCGACGAGATCGGCATGGCCAACGGCAAGAACCTCGCCTCGGGGGTCGGTCTCCAGTTCTCGCCGACGGTGCTGGGGGCGATCGAGCAGGTCTGCGAGCTGTGGCGCAGCGACGTGGGGCGGCGGGACTTCCTGTCCGGCTCCTCCGTCGCCGCGTCCGCGCTGGTCGAGCCCAGCCGTGACTGGCTGATCTCCGTGCCCGACGGGCAGGTGTCGCGGTCGGCCGGGCCGCGGGTGGGGCAGTCCGACGTGCAGGCGGTCCGGGCCATGACGCAGGCGCTGGTGGATCTGGACCACCAGTACGGCAGCGGGCACGTGCGGCCGGTCGTCGTGCACTACCTCAACAGCGTGGTCTCGGGGCTGCTGGCGGGGTCGTACCGGGAGGCGGTGGGGCGAGACCTCTTCGCCGCGGTGGCCCGGCTGACCGAACTCGCCGGGTACATGGCCGTGGACACGGGGCAGCCGGGCCTCGCCCAGCGCTACTACATCCAGGCGCTGCGACTGGCCCAGGCGGCCGGGGACCGGGGCTACGGCGGGTATGTCCTGGCCGCCTCCATGAGCCACCTCGCCGCGCAGCTCGGAAACCCGCGGGAGATCGCGCAGTTGGCGCGGGCGGCGCAGGAGGGGGCGCGAGGGCGCGTGACGCCGCGTGCGGAGTCGATGTTCCACGCGGCGGAGGCGCGCGGGCACGCTCTGCTGGGCGACGCGCGCGCCGCCCAGTCCTGCGCCGGACGCGCGGTGAGCGCCCTGGAGGCGGCCGATTCCGCCGCCGGGGACGACCCGGCGTGGATCGCGCACTTCGACGAGGCCTATCTCGCCGACGAGTTGGCCCACTGCCACAGGGACCTGGGGCAGGCCGAGGCGGCGGCGCGGTGCGCGCAGGAGTCTCTGGCCGGGCATCCCCAGTCGCGGGCACGCCGCCGGGCCATCGGCTATGTGCTGCTCGCCACGGCGCAGGTGCAGCAGCGCGAGATCGAGGAGGCGTGCGGCACGGGCATGAAGGCCGTGGAGCTGCTGGAGGGGCTGCGGTCCAACCGGGGCGCCGAGTACCTGGAGGACTTCCAGCAGCGGCTGGAGCCGTACCGGGACGAGGCGGTGGTGCGGGAGTTCGGGGCGCGGCTGGACCTGCAGGCGGCCGCGTGAGCACGAGGTCTGCGGATGCGTGAACGTGTGGGGACGGCCGCTGGGCGAGCAGGAGGTGACATGAACGGCGTGCCGTGACCCGGCGGTGTAACCGCGCTCACAGGGCTGGAGGTCAGGCCCTGTGCGGCGTGGCACCGGGCTACGGGGACCCGGTAGCGTGAGCCGACGATTCACAAGGTCCCCCATTAGTAGGAGTCCCGGTGACGCAGAGTGGACAGGGCGAGGAGCCCTCGGCGCGCCCCGCGCGCGAAGGCATCGTGCTGCCCTCGGACGGTGGGGCACCCCTGCTGCCGGGCATGACGGGCGGATCCGGCGACGCCCCTTCCGGCGGCCGGCCCGCCCCGCCCTCCACCGGCCGGCCCCCGGCCTCCGCCCCCGCGGGCGGCCAGGACTGGGGGCAGCCGTGGGGACCCGACCAGCAGACCCCGCCCCCACCGCCGGGCGAGACCTGGCAGTCCCCCCAGCCCCAGCAGTGGACGACGCCGGAGCAGCAGGCCTGGGGCGCCCAGCAGGCGACACCCGGCGCACAGGGACCGGGAGCGTTCCCGGCGCAGGGCACGCCGAACCCGTACGCCGCCCAGCCGCCCGCGGGGCCGTACGGCACCGGCTCGTACGGGCAGCCCGGCGGCTCGGCCGGGCTGCCCGTGGAGGGCGCCGGCCCGGCCGGGGGATACGGCTCTCCGGCCGGGGGCGGCTTGCCGCCGGCCTCCGGCGCGTACGGCTCCGCTCCGGGGGGAGGCTTTCCGCCGCCGGCCGCTGACGCGTACGGCTCCTCCGCGGCAGGCGGGCCGCCGCAGGCGGCCCCCGGGTACGGCTCCCCGGCCTCCGGGGCGTACGGAGCCGCCGGCGGCGCCTACGGGGCCTCCGGGGCGGGTGCCCCGCTGCCGCCCGCTGCCGGAGCCGGCCACCAGCACCCGGCGTCCGACGAGGGCGCCACCCAGTACCTGCCTCCCGTCCAGGGGGACGCGGCGGCCGCGGCGACGCAGTACCTGCCGCCCGTGGCCGCGGCCGGCGACGAGGGGGCGACCCAGTACATACCCCCGGTGGGACCCGGCGCGCTGCCGCCCGAGAGGCCCGCGGGGGAGGACCCCGAGGCGACGCGGTTCCTCGGGACCGGGCCGCTTGCCGGTGCGGGAGCCGGGCCGTTGCCGCCCGCCTCGAACCCGGACGCGGAGGCGACGCGGTTCATCGAGCCGGTGCCCGGCGGCGGGGAGAAACAGCCGCCCTCCGAGTTCGACAGTCTCTTCCGCGGTGGACAGGGCGCACAGAGCCCGGCCGGGGCCACGCAGCAGCTGCCCCGCATCGAGCAGCGCTCGCACGGCGCCCCCCAGCCCTCCTACGCACCGCCCGCCGGAGGCCGGTCGCCCGGCGGTCGATCCGGCTCGCGCGTACCCGTCATCGCCGCCGTCGGCATAGGCATAGCCGTCCTCGGCGTCGGCGCCGGCGCGCTGCTCGCCGGCGGAGGCGGTGACGGCGACGGGGGCGGCAACAGCAAGACGGTGGCCGCCTCCGCGCCCGCGACGGACCGGTCCGCCTCGCCGTCCGCCGACCCGGCCCGGGCGCAGGCGGTCGAGCTGGACAAGCTGCTCGCCGACAGCGGCAACAGCCGCAGTGCCGTGATCAACGCGGTCGCCGACGTCAAGGGCTGCGACAACCTCCCCCAGGCCGCCAAGGACCTGCGTGAAGCGGCCAAGCAGCGCAACCAGCTGGTCACCCGGCTCGGCGGCATCCAGGTCGACCGGCTGCCCGACCACGCCGCGCTGACCACCGCCCTCACCAAGGCGTGGCAGGCCTCGGCCTCGGCCGACAACCACTACGCGGCCTGGGCCGACCAGACCGCGGGCAAGAAGGGCTGCCGGAAGGGCCAGGCCCGGGTCACCGGCCAGACCCAGGCCGGCAACCGCGCCAGCGGCGTCGCGAGCGCCGAGAAGGCCGAGGCGGCCAGGCTGTGGAACGGCATCGCGAAGACGTACGGCCTGACCGAGCGCCAGCCGACGCAGCTGTGAACGAGACGATCCGGACGTGGACTGCCGAGCCGGGTGCTCAGTAGTTCACGTCGGCGTCCTGGAGCGTCTTCGTCGTGTCGACGAAACCCTTGCGCGCCGACACCAGCCGCCCCTGCCGCACCACCTGAAGCGTCACGTTCGCGTTGACCAGGCGCGGGAAGCCGACTGCGGCGAGCTTGTCCTGGAACTGCCACTGCAGCGTCGGCGTGAGCCCGCCCGTGCCGATCTTGAGACCGTCGTCGAGGGCCTCCGAGACCGTGTCGGCGGTCACCTCTCCCGCGCCGAGCGACTCGACGACCTTCCGGAACACGGTGTAGGCGAGGAACGTGGTCTGCACTCCGGCGTCCGCCGGGTCGATGCGGTTGTCGCCGAAGGCCTCCTCCCGGATCACCTGCTTCATCCCGTCCCAGCGCGGATCGCTCGCGGCCGGGTACCAGCCGGTGACGTACGACCCCTCGTACGGGCCCGACGCCCCGCCGGTCGCGTCGATCACCGTCTGGTCGACGCTGCCGAGCACGGTGGCCGTCCGTACGTCGGGGTAGTCCTCGCGGGCCCGCCGGAAGGAGTCCATGAAGGTGCTGTTGCGGTCCCCGAGCGCCGGCACCACGCACCCCTTGTGCCCCGGATCGGCGGTCGTCGTCCGCAGCGCCCGCTCGGCATGGCCGTCGTACTCGGTTGCGTCCTCCGCCGCCCGCTGGTCCCGCGCGCCCTCGTGCCCGCCCGTCCTCAGGCCGGAGTCGAGCAGCGGGGGCAACTGGTCGCCCACGATGGTGTCGGGCCGGATCAGCGCGACGGGCCCGCAGTCGGCGAGCGCGCGGCCGAGACCGGCGAGCAGCGCGGGCTGGCCGCCGTTGACGGGGTAGGACAGGGGGCTGGTGAACTCGGCGTTGGTGATGCCGTAGCCGCCGATGTACGGGATGCCCGCGCCCTCGAGGGACGGGAAGAAGGAGTCGGCGTACTGGCTGTAAGATCCGACGACCGCGACCACGTTCTCCTTGGCGGCGCGCCGCGCGCACTTCGCGGCGGCCACGCTGTCGTTGTGATCGTTGCAGGTCAGCACGTTGAGCTTGCGGCCGTTGATCCCGCCCCGGGCGTTGATCCAGCGGGCGTAGGCCAGGGCGAAGGCGGGCATGCCGGGCTTGTTGGTGGCCCTGGTGTGCTGCGGCGCCCAGGTCATGACGGTGATGGAGTCGTCCCCGGCACCACCCGTGGTGCCGGGGACGACTCCGCAGCCGGCGAGGAGCGACACGCACGCGACCGTCGCCCCCGCGAAGAGGACGCCGTTCCTGGCGTGGCGGGTGAAGAGGCCGGGGAGGAATGTGCTGCGGTTGCGTCGCCTGCCGGTCATGGGTCCGCACGATTCCGCCACATGGCTAACCCGTGAGTGCTCTACGGTCAACGATTGGTGACGTACCGGTGAATTGCGGGGGTCGGTGTGTCCGATGTGGAGGGGAACGTACGATCGATGACCGTGCAAGCTTCGGAGAACTCTTCCCGTCGTGGCCGTCGCTCATCCACCATGGGCGGCATGCCTGTCAACGACATGCCGTGGTGGCGCTGGCGCAGCAATGTGCGCTCGGCGCTGCACATGCTCTCCGATCCCGTGTTCCAGCGGGACGTCTGGCTGGCCGGCGTGGACGGCTACGGCGACGTGACCGACGCGGTGTACCGGCTGGTGGAGGACACCTGGCTGGATCACTGGTCCGCCGAGAAGTACGTCGGCACGATCTTCCGCGACTCGCAGGAGGCGGCCCTCGTCGACACGGCCGTGCTGCGGGTGCTGCGGATCGTCCACCAGGTGGGGCCGGACGCCCCGGTCGCCGCGTACCTCGAGCACGAGGCGTGGCCGGAGGCGGTCCGGGCGGCCCGGGACGCGCATGTGCGGCTCGCCGCGAGCGACGGTGAGGAGCCGGACGCGCCGCCGCGCAGCCTGGAGGTGCTGCGGATCATGACGAGGTCCGCCTAGCGGTCGTCCCCGTGGTCCGTGGAGCGGGACGATTGCCGGTGCTGTCGTTCCTTGTGGGACCCTGTCCTGCATGAACGAGCAGTCCACCAGCGCCGCGGTCCCGGCCGACCAGTACGTCCTCACCCTTTCCTGCCCGGACAGGAAGGGCATCGTCCACGCCGTGTCGAGCTACCTGTTCATGACCGGTTGCAACATCGAGGACAGCCAGCAGTTCGGCGACCACGACACGGGACTGTTCTTCATGCGGGTCCACTTCTCGGCGGATGCGCCGGTGACCGTGGACAAGCTGCGCGCCAGCTTCGCCGCGATCGGTGATTCCTTCCAGATGGACTGGCAGATCCATCGGGCCGAGGACAAGATGCGGGTCGTGCTGATGGTCAGCAAGTTCGGGCACTGCCTGAACGACCTGCTGTTCCGGGCGCGGATCGGGGCGCTGCCGGTGGAGATCGCGGGCGTGGTGTCGAACCACACGGACTTTGCCGAGCTGGTGGGGTCTTACAACATCCCCTTCCACCACATTCCGGTGACGAAGGAGAACAAGGCCGAGGCCGAGGCGCAGTTGCTGGAGCTCGTGCGCGAGGAGGGCGTGGAGCTGGTCGTGCTGGCCCGCTACATGCAGGTCCTCTCGGACGACCTGTGCAAGCAGCTGAGCGGGCGGATCATCAACATCCACCACTCCTTCCTGCCGAGCTTCAAGGGTGCGAAGCCGTATCACCAGGCGCATGCGCGGGGTGTGAAGCTGATCGGGGCGACGGCGCACTACGTGACGGCCGACCTCGACGAAGGGCCGATCATCGAGCAGGAGGTCGAGCGGGTCGGGCACGGCGTCACGCCGGATCAGCTGGTGGCGATCGGGCGGGACGTGGAGTGCCAGGCACTGGCCCGGGCCGTGAAGTGGCATGCCGAGCGGAGGATTCTGCTGAACGGGCGGCGGACAGTGATCTTCGCCTAGGAGCTCGGTTCGTTCCCCGGGGCGGCGGCCGCGGTTGTTCGTGATTGCTCACGCGGTTCCCCGCGCCCCTGAGGACGGGTCCCCGCTGTCGGGTGCTACATCCTGCTCAGTGAAGCGGCCGCGAACAGGACGTCCCTGATCGCCTCTCTGTCCCCCACCTGTCCCGCTGCCGCCTCCTGGGGAGGTACGTGGCCCGCTGCCAGGCGGCAGAACTCGACGCCGTCCAGGGCCACGTGGGCCACCTCGTGTTCGGCGGAGCCCCTGGCCGCGGGGGAGTCGAGGGGAATCAGCCACTCGCCGCCGCCGGAGCCCTCGATCTCCAGGCGGAGGCTGCGGCCCGGTTCGCCCGCCGCGACCAGACGGCGGTGGTGGGCCGGGGCCGCGAGACCCGTGCGGCGGCGGTCGGCCAGGGCCGTGGGCAGCATGCGGGCCGTCAGGTCGATCATGCGGTGCAGGTGGCGCGGCGAGGGCGGGTCGTAGGGGTAGTCGACCGCGCCCGCGATGTCCTCGGCGTGGACCCAGCACTCGAAGGCCCGGTCGAGCATCGCGTCGTGCAGGGGCAGCGCGAACTCCCCGTACGGGATGGGCGTCTTCCCGGCGCCGCCGCTCGTGAAGGACGCCGTGCGGACCAGGTTGTGGCTCTGCTCCCGCCAGGGGGCGCGTACGGCCCGGGTGGGCGGGAAGTGGGAGGCGCGCCAGTACGCCTCGGTGCGGGCTGCCGGGGTCGGGCGCCGGGACGGCACGTCGCCGAGCGGGTCGTCCAGGCCGAGCGCCACCGCCACCAGACCGTCCACGCTGAGCAGATGCGCGATGACACCGGCGACGGTGGTGCGGCGGCTCGTCGGCCCGTCGGAGCGGAACCAGCGCAGCCGTACCGGCGCGTGCCACTCGGCGTCGCCGAAGTCCTGCAGCAGGGCGTCAAGGCGCGCGGTCTCGGCGTCGTAGGCGGCGGTCCAGTCCGGCACCGGGATGCGCGGCGGGCGGCGCTCCAGGCAGGCCTGAAGGACGCGGGTGCGCAGGCCCGGGGCGAGGTCGAGGCTCTCGGGGCGTTGGAGCAGTCCGACCGCCTCGCGCAGCCGCCGCGCCTCGTCGGCGCACGCGCCGCACTCGCCGAGGTGCTCCTCGACGACCGTGGCCTCCTCGGCCGAGCAGGCGGCCAGCGCCCACGCGCCGAGCAGGGACTTCAGCACGGCGTGCGCGAACACGGGCCGTGGCCGGGGCGGTGTCGCGTCGCCGAGCTCCTCCAGCGCGGGCAGCGGCAGTCCGCCGTCCTCGACGGAGGCGCGGGGCATCGGTATCCGGGTCGGCCGGCCCGGCCCTCGCCGGCCGCCGTACCCGGGCCCGTCGGTTTCGGCCGGCCGGCCCGCGCCCGAGGGCGGGGCAGGGGTGCCGGGGTCGTGCCCGACATGGCGACCCTCGTCCCGAGTGCCGTGTTCGTCCCGGGTGTCGTCCCCCTCACGGCCGTCGTACGCCTCGAAGCGGTCCGGCCCGTTCACACCGCACCCCCGTATCCGGGCGGTGCGCCCGGCGCCTCCGTGTCGTGGGCCGTGGACAGCAGTTGCAGGCCCAGGCGCAGGCGGCGGCGGGCCTCGTCCTCGGTGATGCCGAGATCGGCGGCGGTCTGGCGGTAGTCGCGGCGCTGGAAGTAGGCCCGTTCCAGGGCCGAGCGCAGCGGGACCGGCATGGACTGGACGATGTAGTCGGCGCGGGCGGCGACCGAGGCGCTGCGCACCCTGAGTTCCAGTTCCTCGGCGGTGCCGGAGCCGTCGCGGGCGAAGGCGGCGGTCTCGGTGGCGCGCAGCCGCTGCACCGCGAGCCGCTGGGTCAGGGTCGCGACCCAGGTGCGCAGCGGGCCCTGCCCGGGGTCGTAGGAGTCGGGGTGCTCCCAGACGTGGATGAAGACCTCGCGGGTGATGCCGTCGGCGGCGCGCTCGTCGCCGAGCACGCGGTGGGCGAGGCCGTGCACGAGGGAGGCGAACCGGTCGTAGAGCTCACCGAGGGCGGCGGCCTCACCGCGGGCGAGCCGCTGCTGCATCTTGCGGTCCCAGCGAGGCGGTACGTCCCTTTTCGCCATGCGGCCCCCTCACCCCCCTGCTCGTGTCCCGCGCCCGTGCCGTGTTCCAGCCTGTGCCTGACGTCTCCTCGAATGTAGTCGGCACGTCCCGTCGCGCACGCCCCTTTATGGCAATGCGCGCCCCCTGACAGGCCGCGGATGGTAGAGGACCACCGGCGCTTGCGCCGGACGCCTTTGGGGTCGCGCCTACCCACCCGCCCTCCGATCAGACCTGACCGAAGAGGATCGAACAGGATCGAAGTCGACTAAAACAAGCCTGTTCTGCGGGGGATCCGTTTTTCGGGTTGCGTTTCAGGGAACGGCCGCTGGGCAGCCGCGCATGCAAGGAAGCGTAGGGACTGCTTCCGTTCGGGTGAGCGAGGGGCGTGGTGGTGACCTTCAAAGTGGCCGGCGGCGAGCAGGGCGAATGGGCCGTGCTCCAGGTGTCGGGCGAGCTGGATCTGGTGACGTCACCGGTGCTGCGTCAGCGTGTGCACGACGTGGTGGCCGACGGGCACCACTGTCTTGTCCTCGACCTGTCCGAGGTGTTCTTCTGCGACTCCAGCGGCGTCGGCGTGCTCATCGCCGCCCGCCGGCTGATCCGCTCCTGCCAGGGTCGGCTGCGCCTGGTGCTGCCCGCCCGTGGCGCGGCCGACGGGTCCCACGTCAACCGCGTCCTCGGCGCGCTGGGCGTGCGCAGGCTGTTCGACGTGTACGGCGATCTGGACGCGGCCCTGGGCGACGAGGGCGAACCGCTGTCCGCGTGAGGAGCCGGTGACACACCGTGGAACGTGTGTGTCCGTTCGGACACGCCGTTGTCCCGGAATTCCCCCGGTCTTGGCACAACTGACGTTTTCCCGTGCCCGGACAGTCCCCTCCGTCGTACGCTCCGACCCAGACGCACCCCACCCGACGTAAGGCGGCCCGAAACAGACATGGTCAGCAGCGAGTACGAGCGCAGGATCGCCGCCCGGTTCGCCACCTTCGACCAGGACGGCAACGGCTACATCGACCGCGAGGACTTCTACGGAGCGGCCAAGGCGCTCCTCGGGGAGTTCGCCGTGGCGGCCCGCTCCGACAAGGGGCAGGCGCTGTACGGCGGCGCCGAGGCGTTCTGGCAGGGCATGGCCGGGATGGCGGACCGCGACGGCGACCAGCGCGTCACGCGCGAGGAGTTCGTCGACGGCGCGGTCAAGCGCCTGCGCGACAACCCCGACCGGTTCGCCGAGATCGCCCGCCCGTTCCTGCACGCGGCCCTGGACGTCGCCGACACCGACGGCGACGGCGCGGCGACGGTCGAGGAGGCCGCCCGCGTACTGAAGTGCCTCGGCGTCCCGGAGGACCTGGCCGGCCCGGCCGCCGGAGCGCTCGACGCCGACGGCGACGGCAAGGTCGGCGAGGCCGAGATCGTGCCCGCCTTCGCCCGCTACTTCACCGTGCCCGAGTAGTCCCACCGGGCGACGGGCGGACGCGCCCGGGGCGGACCGGGCACCGGGCGTCACATGTTCCGGCAAGCACAGCGGCCACCGCGCGTCGCGCACTCCGGCCAGGGCGCCGGGCGCCGGGTTCACGTGCTCGGGTAAACGCCGGGCGTCGGGTTCACGTGCTCCGGCAGGCACACCGGCCACCGGGCCTCACGTCCCCGAGCAGTGCTCGCGCAACTTGTACTTCAGCACCTTCCGCAGGGTCTCGCCCCGAGGAAGGGGGTCCACCACCTCCAGCCGCTCCGGCAGCTTGTGCACCGACAGTCCCTCGGCGCGCAGGTGCGCGGTCACGGCCGGGAGCGGCAACGCCTCGGCCCCCGGCGGCTGTTCCACCACGGGGCACACCAACTCGCCGCGCGTCGCGTCCGGCAGCCCGATCACCGTCACGTCCCCGACCGCCGGGTGCTGGTGCAGCAGGTCCTCGACCTCCCGGGCCGGATGTTCTCGCCCTTGCGGATGATCATGTCCTTGAGCCGGCCGGTGAAGACCGGGCGTCCGCTCGCGGTGAGACGCCCGAGGTCGCCGGATCGCCTCCGGCGGCGTCCCCCGGTTGCCCGCCGAACAGCCCGTGCGTGGCCCCCTCGCCGTGCTCCTCACCGCCGCCGGCCAACTCGGTACGGCGATCCGCGTCTGCGAACCCGCGGCGCAACACGCCCGGGGCCGCGAGCAGTTCGGACGGCCCGTCGGGCCCCTCCAGGCCGTGGCACACCTGTGCGCCGGGGATGCCGGTCCGGGCGGAGACGGCCCCGCGCCGCGCCCACGCGGCGGCCGTCACGTCCGACCCGGCCGGCATCGCCGCCGCCCGTCCGCTCGCCGACGAGGCCGCCGTGCGCGGCACCCGCGAGTGTCTCCAGGTGCACGGCGGCATGGGCTTCACCTGGGAGTCCGAGGCCCGTCTCCATCTCGAACGCGCATGGGTTCGAACTCGACGTGCGGGCGGAGTCACGGAGAGTGAGTAACTCCTTGCGGTCGCTTCGGCGGTCGGAAGGGCCTGACGGGCCGACTGGCTGCGGTATCGGGGATGCGGCCCGCGGAGGATGTCGCGGATCGTGGCACGGCGGAATCACGCAGCGTTGATGTCGGCCTGTGTCGTCCGCGTGACTCGTCACGGCCCGGAGTCGGCTGCCCGCTCCGGTACCTTGTGTGAGATGCGAGTGGCTCTGAGCGCAGTGCGAACCAGTGGCGCCGCCTGTTCGACTGCCCGTGGGGAGCGTCGCACAGTATGCCGCAGGGGTACTCCTTCGCGCTGGAATATGCCCGAAGCGCTTGTTGGGGTGACTGTACGTCAACCATGCTGTCCCACAAGGGATTCACGTTCCGTGATCCTTGTCCCGGCCGTTGTTCTGGCCATGCAGAAAATGGCTACGATCGTGGCCCTCGTGAGGCGCGAGCCTAAGTGTCCGCCGGTTCGGATGGTGTGAGCGGTGCAGGTGCTTCAAGTGCAGCTGGAGATCCGGCCCGACCCCGCAGAGGTGGGACGAGCCCGGCGGTGGGCCCGCTCGCGCCTGGCCGGGTCGGGCATAGAGGCCGACGAGCCGCTCGCCGAGACGCTGATCCTGCTCGTCTCCGAACTGGTCACCAACGCTGTGGTGCACACCGGCCGCCCCGCCGTCCTGCGGCTGTCCCTGCCGCACGCGGTGACGGACGAGGTCACGGTCCGTCTCGAGGTCGCCGACCGCAGCGGCCGGGCCCCCGTGCCCCGGTGCGCGGGTGACGAGGCGACCGGCGGCCGGGGTCTCGCCCTCGTCGACGGCCTCGCCGACCGCTGGGGCTGGAGCGTCGAGGCCACCGGCAAGCGCATCTGGTGCGAGGTGGACCGGTGCGCCGCGTCACGGGATGTCACGGCGTCGTGCGGAGGCGGTGCGGTGGCGTACGGCGACACCGGCGGGGCGGCCTTCGAGGGTCTGGCGGCGTACGAGGCGGTGTAGCGCGCCGGCCGTGGCACCGCCCGCCGGGCGCGGGGTGCGCGGCACATGCCGCGCGGTTGTGCGGCGGGCAGGGGGCACGGATGCACGGCCGATCGGCTGGTTCTGTCAGGGCATGCGGTAGTGCGCCGGGACGTGCATCCGTGCGCGCCTGCGGCAAAAGCCGCATAAGCCACATATAGCGGAACAGGTGTTGACGCGTCGTGATGGGCTGCTCACGCTTGTGGGCAGCGATTCGCCGTGAGGGGACGGCGAGGGCTCCGGCGACGGCGGCCCTCGGCGAGCGTGAGTCGTGATTCGGCGTCGGCTTCCTTCAGGGGCAGGGAGCCGGGGCGGGAGCGCCGGAGTCGGGTGGCGGCGCGCGCTGCCGTGCTCGGGGCGAGCAGCGCGGCGCCGCCATCCAGCTCGAGAGGGGCGAGTGCCGGTCCGCAGCCGGCGACGGGGGCCACCGGAGACCCGGTCGCCCCGGCGAACGGCCCGGGGATCGCCGTGAGCAGGAAGGCGCAGTGGCCCGCTTCTCCACAGGCTGTGGACAACTCTTCGGGATTCCGGTCCTGGCCCTGCGGCATGCCCGTCTCAGCATTGGGCCGGGGACGCGGTGCCGGTGGTCTGAGCACGCGGCCCGGACCATTGCCAGTTCGGGCGTTGCCGCTCAACTCGACGCTGGTGTGAGTCGCGCTGCGCGGGAGGTGAGGTGGCGCCGTTCCGGTGCGCTGGTGGCACGTCGGGCGGCATCGCGGTAGGCGTCCGCCGCCGCGCCGTGCCGACCACGTCCCTCGTCCCTCGTGGCACAAACGATCAACCTACCCGGCCTCCCTCTCCGAAGAGGGGCAGTCGCTTGTGCCCGGTTGGCTCAGTGCCGGTCCCGCTGCCGGACGAGGCCGTCCCTGGCGGTGCGGCGGATCCTCTTCGTCCGTCCGCGCTCGGCGAGGACGCCCAGGGCCTCGTCGTTCGCCCCGGCCGCGGTCCTGAGCTGATGCCAGTCGGACGACGCGAGCAGCTCGTCCGGGTGCCAGGGCAGCCGGAGCGTGACGGCTCGGAAGAGGGACCACTCCCGCAGGCGCCGGGTCAGGAACGGATGCCGCACCACGGTCCGGGCCATTGCCCCTGCCCACTCCTCCCACCCGGGCCCGAGGCAGAGCTCCCCGGCCCGGCGGTCCAGGTGCCGCAGCACGGCGGACCGGGCCATGGTGGGGTCCGGATCGGTGAGGATGCCGCCGACCAGGCCGATTTCGTCCGCGTCGGCGACCTGCCGCAGCTCGTCGAGGTAGCCGGTGAAACGGGCGTGCTCGGCCGGCTCCTGCGGGGTGGCTTCCTGGCTCATGCGGCTGTGCCCTCCTGAGCCGCACGGCGGCGTGGGATCCTGAAGTCGGGGGCCTTCGCTGCCTCTTGTACCCACTGCTTCGAAAGGTCGGTTGATGACACTCGGCATGGTCCTCGGTGACGTGGTCGTCCTGTGCTCGCGCGTTCGCTCAGGTTCGACCTTCCGAGGAGTATGCCGTGTCCATGATCCGCTGGATCGAGACTCAACCCCGTTCAGCACGCTGGCATTCTGAGTCCGGGCTGCCCCTGCCCCGCCGAGTCGTCGTCGCCGACGACGGGATGAGGGCCTCCGTCGCCCATCGGCTGGCCTGCGAGGGCACCGCGTTGTTGTGGCGCGGGGATTTCCAGAACGCTCGTCAGCTGCTGCGGGCGTTGGATCGCCGCGTCGGGCGTACCGCACCCGGTGCGGCGGGCAGCCCTGCCGAGACCTTCCGTCTGCAACGCCGGTTCCGTGGCCACCGCGCCCGCGTGCTCGGCAAAGTGGTCGTCCTGCTGGAAAGCGACCAGACCTTGGCGTTGCGCCGGGCGCCCGACGTGCGCCGGGCGTGCGAAGAGGCGTACGGGTCGTTCGAGGAGCCTGTGGCCATCGCCCTCACGGAGCTGCTGGGGGTGGTCGGCGCCCGGGAGTGGCGGGAGAAGGGTGTGTACGTACCGGCGCTGGGGGAGCGGATCCACCCGCACTACGGGGTGTTCGCGCCGACCAGGAGCGAGTACGTCGATCTCGTCGCGCGGGCGCCCTTGCCGTGCGGTGGTGAGGTGCGTACGGCGTTCGACCTGGGGACGGGCACCGGGGTGCTCGCCGCCGTGCTGGCCCGGCGGGGTGCCGGGCGGGTGGTGGCCACGGATGTCAGTGCCCGGGCGCGGGCGTGTGCCCGGGACAACGTACGGCGGCTGGGGCTCGACCCGGCTGTCCGGGTCGACGGGCCCCGCCTGTATCCGGAGGGGCGTGCCCATCTCGTCGTCTGCAACCCGCCCTGGATTCCGGCCAGGCCCGCCTCCGGCCTCGACCTCGGTGTCTACGACTCGGGCGGCGGCATGCTGCACGGGTTCCTCGGTGGGCTGGCCCGTCGGCTGGAGCCCGGCGGTGAGGGCTGGCTCGTGCTCTCCGACCTCGCCGAACGGCTCGGGCTGCGGACGCGGGGTGAGTTGCTGACCCTCGTGGAGGAGGCCGGACTGCGGGTGGTGGACCGTCTGGACACGCGTCCGCGTCACGCGCGGGTGCGGGACACCGGTGATCCGCTGCACTCCGCCCGGGCCGCCGAGGTCACGTCGCTGTGGCGACTGGCGGTTGTCTGATCCGTAGCGATCAGGGCTCGGCGAGTGTCGGTGGTGAGGCGGACGCGGGTCGATCCAGGGACCGTTCAGCCCGCTCCTGGGAGGCAGCCATTGGCTGACGTTCATCAGATCACTGAACTGACGGAGCGGCAGGAATGGCTGGACGCGGGCGGAGTTGCCGGGTCCGGCCCGAGGGCGACGCGGTGTCGCCGACCGGCCGGTCCGGGCGGGGTCCAGGTGCCCGGGCGGGTGCTCAGCCCAGCAGCCGGGACACCTTCCCCGAGCCGTCCCGGGCGATGGCCTTCGCGATCTTCAGCGCGTCGATCGCCATCTCCCGGAGATTGCCGCTGATCGGGTTGGTGAAGCCGGTGAAGTAGAGGCCGGGGGCGGTCTTCGGGGTGCGGGGGCCGTGGACGACCGGTCGGCCACGGGCGTCCAGCACGTCGAGATGGCCGACCAGGCCCTCCAGGGCGCGGGCGTAGCCGGTGGCGGCGATCACGGTGTCCGGGGAGATCCGGGTGCCGTCCGTCAGCAGGACCTTGTCGCCGTCCTCGAAGCTGTCCACGGCGGCCACGATCTCGACCCTGCCCCGGCGCACGGCGTCGATCAGCCCGACGTCCTGCACCGGGATCGCCCCCTGCTTCACCCGGCTGTACAACCCGGTGCCGGGACGCGGCAGTCCGTGCGCCGACAGGTCGGGCACGGCCACCCTGGCCTGCACCCGGCTGATCCGGTCGACGAGGCCGACCGGCAGCCGGCGCACGAGGACGCCGCTGTACTGGGCGGCCCAGCCGGCGGTCGACCGGCGCACGATGTGCGGGACGGTGCGCACGGCCAGCCGGACCCGGGAGGCGCCACTCTCCACCAGGTCCACGGCGATCTCGGCACCGGTGTTGCCGACGCCGACGACGAGGACGTCCCGGCCGGCGTAGGGCGTGCCGTTGCGGTACTCCCCGGCGTGCAGGAACGCGCCGGTGAAGGAGTCGCGGCCGGGCCAGTCCGGCACGCGCGGGGTGTGGTTGTAGCCGGTCGCGACGACCACCGCGGCGCCGGTCAGCTCACGGCCGCCGGTGGCGTGCAGCAGCCAGCCCGTGCCGTCGGGGGCGCGCTCGATGCGGGAGACCTCGACGCCGGTGACGATCTCGAGGCGGTGGTGCTCGGCGTACTTCTCCAGGTAACGCACCACGTCGTCCCGGGACACCCATCGCCCGAATCGGCGGGGCATCGGCAGCCCGGGCAGGGTGGAAAGGCGGCGGGTGGTGTGCAGGTGCAGCCGGTCGTAGTGGCGGCGCCAGGACGCTCCCACCCGGTCGGACTTCTCCAGGACGACGGCCCGTATGCCCCGGGCGCGCAGCGCGTACGCGGCGGAGAGTCCGCCGGGGCCGCCGCCGATGACGTAGACGGGGCGGTCGGGTGCGGGCTGTGCGGAGGAGCGTGTGAGGGGTGTGGAGTCGGCCATGAGCGGGAGCGTAATCACGACCCAGCTTGATGGGTCTCGGTCAAGACCGGAATTGGTTCCGGATTGATCACGGCTGTAGGGGGAGAGGGCGGGGATCGTGGCGCAGCGGGCCCGGTTGTGGCGGGCCGGTGATCATTCCCGACGTGGCATCCGACGGCCGCCTGGCGCCCTGCGCGTCACGTTTCCGTCTCTCCGCGCCGCCGCTCCTGGTACGGCTCGCATCAGTGGACGTGGCCGGGCGGTGACGGAACCGCCGGCCGTCGGACCGGCCCGTGCCGGGCGCGGCCGACAGGTGAACGGCACGGCTCCACGCGCTTCAATGACCCCATGGCCTCCATACGTGACCACTCCCTGACCGGTCCCCAACCGGAACTGAACGGCCACGGCCTGCGCCTGCGCCTCTGGGACCCGGGCTCCGGCTCTGACGTCGACACGTGGCTGCGCGGGATGCGGGACCCGGAGTTCCGGCGCTGGAACACCCCGCTGCGTCTGGTCACGGACCGCAGGGGCGCCCGGGACGCGCTGCTGGCGCGGGAGCAGAGCGCGGCGGAGGGCACCTCGCTGGCGTTCCGGGTCGCGGACGCGCGCAGTGACACGGCGCTGGGGCACATCGGCGTCAACGAGATCAAGTACCACCTGAAGGTCGCCCGCGTCGGTTACTGGGTCCTGCCCGAGGCTCGCGGCCGGGGTGTCGCCACCCGTGCCCTGCTGCTCGCCGCGCACTGGGCGTTCACGGAACTCGGACTGAACCGGCTGGAGTTGGACCACGCGGTCGGCCACGAAGCGTCGTGCAGGATCGCGGAGCGGTGCGGATTCGCATACGAGGGCACCCTGCGCGAGGCGATCTTCCAGGCGGGCCGCCACGACGCGTTCCGGGACGCTCATCTGCACGCACGGCTGGCCATGGATCCGGAACCGACGGGTCCGTGAAGTGCTTCGCGGGGAGGAAGTGTGTGACGCAGGTCACTGCGGCCGGGCGATCAGTCCGTCCCGCCCCGCCGGTCATATCCGGCGACCACAGAGAAGGGACCGTTCGAGATGACCGCACCCGTGAAGGGCCCCGCGAGCTACTTCCCCGCCATCGAGAAGAAGTACGGCCGGCCGATCGCCGACTGGCAGGCGCTCATCCGCACCTCGCCGCTGACCCGGCACATGGAGCTCGTCACCTGGCTCAAGACCGAGCACGGTCTGGGGCACGGCCACGCCAACGCGCTCGTGGCCCACACCCTCGCCGAGGACAGCGCCAAGTAAGCCGGTGGAACCGTGAAAGAGGAGGTGCCGGGAGTGGCTCCCGCGGCATTCTGGAGCATGGACACCGACACCGACACCGACACCTGGTACCTCACCCACGAGGTCGACGACTTCCTCACCCGGGCCGACGCCTTCCTCCGCTCCCGGCCGGCGCTGCACACCGTCCCGCTGACCGTCACGGAGACGCTGCGGACACGCGGACCGCGCGTGTACGGCGACGGACAGCCGGAGTTCGGCGTGCTGGAGCGCGACGGTGCGGTCCGGGCGGCCTTCTTCCGTACGCCGCCCCACTGGCTGAACCTCACCGCCGTGACCCCCGAGGACGCCGGTGCCCTCGCCGCGCGGCTGGCCGGTCTCGGGCGGCGCCTGCCCGGGGTGAACGCCGACCGTGACACCGCCACCGCCTTCACCGAAGCCTGGCAGCGGCACACGGGCGTCACGGCCACGCTCCGTCAGCGCCAGCGGCTCTACCGCCTCGGCACCCTGACCGCGCCCAGCCCCCTGCCGCCCGGCGGGCCCCGGGTCGCCGTCGAGGCGGACCGAGAGCAACTCCTGCGCTGGCACGACGAGTTCAGCGCGGCCGTCGGCCTCGGTACCGTCCGGGACGGCGCCGAGTGGGCGGACGCCCGGATCGAGAACGGCGGCATCGCCTTCTGGGAGACCCCCGACGGCACACCCGTCGCCATGGCCGGCACCAGTCCCCAGGTCGCGGGGCAGGTGCGGGTCGCCCCGGTCTACACCCCGTCCCACCTGCGCCGGCGGGGCTACGCGGGTGCCGTGACGGCCGAGGTCAGCCGCGCCGCCCTGGCCGCCGGGGCGGAAGAGGTGGTGCTCTTCACGGACCTGGCGAACCCGACCAGCAACGGCCTGTACCAGCGGATCGGGTACCGGCCGGTCGCGGACTTCACGGTCTACGACTTCTCGTAGGCGTAGGCGTAGGCGTAGGCGTAGGTGTAGGCATAGGCGCAGGCATGGGCATGGGCGTCAGGGTGAGTCGGTCGTCTAGTGCGCCGGGGCCCCTCACGGCCACAGCAGCTCCCGCGACCACACCTCCCCTTCCCCTTCGCGCCGGTAGCGGAGCCGGACGTGCCGTCGCCGCTCGTCACCCTGGAAGAACTCGACCTCCTCGGCCCGCAGCCGATAGAGAGTCCAGGACGGGACGGGAGCCTCCGGTTCCGCCGCGGCGTGCTCCCATGCCGACTCCGAGGCCCGCGCCAGGGCGTCCGGCGACTCCAGGACCTCGCTCTGGCGCCCGGTCAGCGCCGCAGCCAGCGCGCCCGTCGAGCGGGCGTGGAGGTCGCCCTGGGACTCCTCGGACGGGGCCTGCGACACCGGGCCGCGCACCCGGACCTGGCGGCCCAGCACGGGCCAGTAGAAGCCGAGCGCGGCGTACGGCCGGGCGGCGAGGTGGCGCCCCTTGCGGCTGCCGGCGTGCGAGGCGAAGGACCAGCCGTCGGCGTCCGCCCCGTGCAGCATCACGATCCGCACGTCGGGCAGGCCCGAGTCGTCCGAGGTCGCCAGGGACATGGTGTGCGGCTCGGTCTGCCCGGCCGCCACCGCCGCCGCGAACCACTCGGCGAAGAGCGGCAGCGGGGCGGCCGGTGCGGCGGCCGGGTCGAAGGAGGGCAGGTCCGTGACCTCGGGGTCCCAGACCCGCAGAGACCTCAGCAGCTCGTGAAGATCGGTTGCCATGCCCCGATTGTCACCCCGGCGGGTTCGTCACACCTGTCCGAGGTCCGAGGAGAGCCACCGCTCCGGCCGCATCCGCAGCACCAGTTGCTCACCGTAGTTCTTCCAGGCGAAGTCCACATAGCCGTCGACCTTCTCGGCCGGCAGGTAGCGCGCCGAGATCTCCTGGAGCCGGTCGAGGGTGGCGGGGACCGTCTCGACGACCGGGCCCTCGACCGACACGTACCGGATCGTGGGCTCCAGCCGGTCCACCATCAACGAGAACCGGCCCGCCGCGCTGATCAGTTCGTACTTGCGGGAGTCCAGGCGCGTCATGATCCAGATGTCGCCACCGGGCTCGTACTGGTACCAGATCGGCACCGTGAGCGGGGCCCTGCCCGCACCCGCGTCGACCGCGAGCGCGGCGACGTGCGGCTCGGCCAGGAACTGTTCACGCTCTGCGCGGGTCAGGGCCATTGCGGTTTCCTTCGGCAGGAAGCTCGGAAGCTCGGTGTCGGACCAACGCCCTTGCCCCGCCCGGCTGTTCCCGGGAACCGAATATGGGTCGCCCAGCCCCGAGCACCACCGTCCCCGAGGAGCGGAAGGGGACCTCGAACTGCAGGGGTCCGCACGTGCCGAAGGACGACGTCCCGGTGCGGCGGCCCGCCCTGATGAGCGCGCGGACCGTCGAGCCGTGGGCGAGCAGCACCACGCGCGCGTGCCCGACCGTGATCGCGGCCGCCGCGGCCGCATGACCTTCCAGGTCGCACCGCCCACAAAGGCGGAGTCGACTCAGGTGGGACGCAGGCCCAGGTACTCGGCGACCTCGACGCAGACGTCTTCGAGGAGCCCGGCTGATGGCGCGGAGCGGGCGGTTCGTGCGCCAGGGATCCTGCACCCTTGAGTTCGCGCGGCAGGCGCCGTACGTCTTCCCGGCCCTGGGCCGGGCCGGCACCGGATCACCCGCGGAAAGGTGCTGTTCCGGATCGTGCGGCGGTAGAACCGGCGGTGGAAAGCGCGGCAGGCGGCGGTCCACCCGGGTGGACCGCCGCCTGCCAGACAGGACCTGGAAAGGAAAAAGGCGCTGCGACCGGCTACTTCGTCGGCTTCCTCCCGGTGACGCCCAGGTGTACCAACAGCGCGAGGTTCGGCTTCAGTTCGGCCTGCTTCACGCCCAGGGAGGAGAAGCCCTTCTGGTGGGAGGCGACGGCCGCGAGCATCGCGACCAGCGAACCGGCGACGGCCGCCGGGTTCACGTCCTTGTCGACCCTGCCCTTGGACTGGAGCTCGGCGACGGCGTCCGCGAGGGAGTTGTTCACCGAGTTGAGGATCTTCGTGCGGAGCTTGGAGAAGCGCTTGTCGCCCTCGGCGGCGCCGAGATCCACGACCCGGAGGATCGCGTCGTTCTTGCGCCAGAACTCCAGGAAACCGTCGACGAGTTCCTGCGCCGTCTGCCAGCCGGCCTTGCCGGCCCAGGAGCGGCCCTGAAGGAGCTCGGCCAACGCGGCACCCTCCGTCGCCATTTGCTCGGCGATCTCCAGGACGGCGCCTTCGACGTCCGGGAAGTACTGGTAGAAGGTCGCGGGCGAAGTGCCCGCTCTCCGGGCGACATCGATGACTTTGACGTCCCGGTACGGGGAGGAGCTGAGCATCTCGCTGAGGCAGTCGAGCAGCTTCTGCCGGGTCGCCTGCCCACGCCGACCGGCCACGCGGCCGTCGACGGTACGCACTTGTCCTGTCATGTCGTCAGCTTACCGAGGCGTGATCTGGGCGCGATTCGGCCGACTGCAAATGGGGTGTGAGGGAGTCCGGAGGCTGGTGTGCCTGGTCTGCGCGGTGCGGCAGTCGCGGTTACGTTGGCGGCATGGCCGAAAACAGGGCATCGGTGTACGCAGAGGGCGTCCCCTGCTGGGTGGACGCGCAGCTTCCCGACGTCGAAGCGGGCAAGCGGTTCTACGGTGAACTTTTCGGGTGGACCTTCGAGGACTGGTTCGGCCCCTTCGCGCAGGCGCTGAAGGACGGCGAGCCCGTGGCCGCGCTGGTCCGCAAGATGGACGGCCGGCTGCCCACCGTCTGGACGGTGTACTTCGCGACCCCGGACGCGACGGCCCTGGCCCGGCGCATCCGGGACGCCGGCGGGCAGGTCGTCTCGGCGCCGGTGCCGGCCGGCGAACTCGGCGTCACCGCGCTCGTCACCGACCCGGAAGGGGCGGTCTTCGCCCTGTGGCAGCCGGACGAGCACCCTGGCTTCGGCAGGCGGCACGAGCCGGGCACCTTCGCCTGGGCCGAGCTGTACGCCCGGGACACCGCGGCGGCCAACACCTTCTACGGCGATCTCTTCCAGGAGGCCCTGTTCGGGCCGGACGCCGAGCCCGATTTCGGTCGCGCCCCGGTCTCCTCCGTCTTCCCGGCCGAGATGCCGCCGCACTTCCTCGTCCACTTCGCCGTCGAGGACCTGCCGGCCGCGCTGGAGGACGTGACCCGGCTCGGAGGCCGCATTCAGGCTCCGCCTTTCGCGGCCTCGTACGGAACCGTCGCCGTCGTCACGGACAATCAAGGGGCGTCCTTCGCGCTGCTGCACCGCTGAGCAGGCATTGTTTGCTCTTTGTTTGGTCTGTGTTTGGTCGACTGTGTGGTGAGACATCCGAATTGTCACCGGGTTCGCAACCACGGCTCCGGCCAGGAAGAATCAGGGTGCGTGCCGCCAGGGCGGTGCGGTGGTGAGACGCTGCACGGGGTCGCGTGGAACATGTGGCTTGGCGCGGCTCGTACGGGGAGGTGGCAGGCAGAGTGGTGGATCAGCTGACGCAGCACGATCCGCGGCGGATCGGGCCGTTCGAGGTGCTGGGACGGCTGGGTGCCGGCGGCATGGGGCTGGTCTATCTCGCGCGCTCGGCGTCCGGCCGGCGCGTGGCGATCAAGACCGTCCGGACGGAGCTGGCCGAGGACCAGCTGTTCCGGGTCCGCTTCACACGTGAGGTGGAGGCGGCCCGTGCCGTCTCCGGCTTCTACACGGCCGCCGTCGTGGACGCCGACCCGCGCGCCGCCGTGCCGTGGCTGGCCACCGCGTACGTCCCCGCACCCTCCCTCGAGGAGATAGTGAACGACTGCGGGCCGCTCCCGGCCCAGGCGGTGCGCTGGCTGGCCGCGGGCGTGGCCGAGGCGCTCCAGTCCATCCACGGCGCCGGGCTGGTGCACCGGGACCTCAAGCCGTCGAACGTCCTCGTCGTCGAGGACGGCCCCCGGGTGATCGACTTCGGTATCGCCTCCGGCGTCTCGAACACCCGTTTGACGATGACGAACGTCGCCGTCGGCACCCCCGCCTACATGTCCCCCGAGCAGGCCAAGGACTCCCGCAGCGTCACCGGCGCCAGCGACGTCTTCTCCCTCGGCTCCATGCTGGTCTTCGCCGCCACCGGACACCCGCCCTTCCACGGCGCCAACCCGGTCGAGACGGTCTTCATGCTGCTCCGCGAGGGCCCGGACCTCGAAGGGCTCCCGGACGAGCTGCGTCCGCTCATCGAGTCCTGTATGCAGATGGACCCCACGGCCCGCCCCAATCCGGCCGACCTCCAGGCCCAGCTGGCCCCCCACCTCTTCGGTTCCGGCTCCGACGACAGCGGCACGGCCTCCGCGTGGCTGCCCGAGCGGGCCGTCGGCCTGATCGAGTCCCGCCGCAACGGCCGTCCGGCCGGCAAGCCCGCCCCCGGCACCGGCCGCAGCGGCGGCGGGCGCCCCGCCCCGGGCCCCGCGCCCATCCCGCCCCCGCCCTCGCACGACCCCGTCGTCCCCGCGCCCTCGCCCGCTCCCGTCGGCGGCCCCGACACCGGCCCCGTCCGGCTGGCCGGCGCCCAGGTGCCCATCGGCCCGGGCCCGCGCGTCGCCGACGTCCGTGCCGCCGCCGTCAAGGCACCCCCTCCGGAGGCCGCCCTCGCCGCCTCCTGGTCCAAGCCCCGCCCCGGCGTCAACGGCACGGACCCCGCCGTAGGCCCTGCCGTCGCCGCGCCCCCGGCCCCCGCCGTGCCGCCCGAGCAGGCCGGCGGCTGGCGACCCTGGCGCTTCCGCATGTCCAACGACGTCTGGGGCACCCCCTCCGTCGCCGGCGACCTCGTCTACGTCACCTCCTTCGAGGTGCACGCCCTGGACGTCGCCACCGGCCGCCGCCGCTTCAAGACCCGTGACGTCGCCTGGTCCATGGCGGTCGCGGACGGCCGTATCCACGCCTCCGACGGGCCCACGCTGTTCGCCCTGGACGCCCGCGAGGGCGCCGACCTGTGGCGCCTGCAGACGGACGCCTGGGTCTACTCGCTCAAGGCCGGCCGCGGCACCGTCGTCACCGGCACCCGCGGTGGCGGCGTCCAGGGCTGGGAGGCGTCCAACGGCCACAAGCTCTGGGAGATCACCGGCTGCCAGAGCGACTTCGAGTCCCCCGAGGCCGGCCCCGCCCTGCACGACGGCACGGTCTACGTGTGGCAGGACGCCCGACTGCGCGCCCTGGACGCCCGCACCGGCGACGAGCGCTGGTCGTACCCGATCGGCGACGCGGCCTCCTGCGGCGGCGTCCCGGTCCGGCTCACCCAGGCGAGTGACGGGTACGTGTACGTCAGCGCCGGCACCCGCGTCCTCGCACTCGACGTGGCCGCGGGGCAGGTGAAGTGGCACTTCGAGGCCCCGGCCGTCTTCCTCTGCCCGCCCACCTTCGTCCCGGGCCCCGCCGTCACCGGCGGCGGCATCTACCTGGCCGACTACCTCGGCACGGTCTACGCCCTCGACGCCACCGACGGCCGCGACCGCTGGCGCATCGCCACCGAGTCCCGCGCCTCCGTCGAGCCCGTCCTCGTCGCCGCCGGGCACGTCCACGTGGGCAGCGGCAAGGGCCTCTACACCCTCGACGCGGTCACCGGTACGCCCAAGTGGCGCTTCCAGGCGGGCGGCGACATCGTGGGCGCCCCCTCGGTGGCCGAGGGCCGTATCCACTTCGGCTCCACCGACCACCTGCTCTACACCCTGAAGGCCGACGACGGCCGGCTGCGCTGGAAGCTCGCCACCGGCGGCGAGATCACCGGCTCCCCGGTCGTCCGGGACGGGGTGGTGTACGCGTGCAGCAAGGACCGCTGCGTGTACGCCCTGGACGCGGAGAAGGGCACGGGCACGGCGCGCACCGCGTGACGCGCCCCGGGCTGCCGTCGTACCGGCGTGCGAAAGGGGGCCGGACGGCGGCCGGTGCCCGGGGCATCACCGTCGTCGACCGGTGCGCGGACGTCACGGTCCCCGTCCAGGGCACGGCGACCGTCGACGTCGAGGTGGGCTCGGGCCTGGTGGACTCGGTCGACCCCTGCGAGGTGGACTGCTAGGCCCTCGTCGACGACTGAACGGGAGCTGGGCTGACGCAGGTCAGTCCCGCAGCTCGCTCAGGAAGTCGAGCAGCGCCGCGTTCACCTCGTCGGGCCGCTCCTGCTGCGTCCAGTGGCCGCAGCCCGGCAGCACGAGCGGCTTGCGGCGCAGGTTCGGCATCAACTCGGGCAGCCTCTCGATCAGTTCGCGCGTGCCCGGGAAGGCGGGGACCAGGTCCCGGTCGCCGTACACGTACAGCGCGGGCGGGGACACCACCGCGCCGTGCCAGGGGGCGGTCAGCTCCCAGTTGCGGTCCAGGTTGCGGTACCAGTTGAGCGCGCCGGTGAAGCCCGGCGCGAAGCTCTCGGTGAGCTGGTCGAGGTCTTTCTCGGTGAGCCACGGGGGCAGCACCTCGGGGTCCGGCGCGTCCGCCAGCCAGCCGCGCTCCAGGTCGACCAGGGCCTGCTCGGGACGCCCGGCACCGGGCGCGTCACCGGAGGTGGAGTAGAGCAGCTTGCGCAGGGCGGTCCGGGGGTCGGCGGCGAACTCGGCGTCCGCGACGCCGGGCTGCTCGAAGTAGTTCCAGTAGAACCGTCCCTCGAAGCGCTCCCGCATGCTCTGCAGCGGAGGCCGGCTCCCGCGGAACGGCGGCGGCACGCTCAGCCCCGCCACCGCGCGCACCACGTCCGGCCGCAGCAGCGCGGTGTGCCAGGCGACCGACGCCCCCCAGTCGTGCCCGACGACGAACGCCTGCTCCTCGCCGAGCGCGTGGATCAGCCCGACCACGTCCCCCACCAGGTGGAGGATGCTGTAGGCGGCCACGTCCTCGGGGTGATCGCTGCCGCCGTAGCCGCGCTGGTCGGGCGCGACCACCCGGAAACCGGCCTCGGCCAGCGGCCCGAACTGGTGCCGCCAGGAGTGCCAGGACTCCGGGAATCCGTGCAGCAGCACCACGAGCGGGCCCTCGCCCTGCTCCGCGATGTGCAGTCGTATGCCGTTCACGTCGATCATCCGATGCTCAATCACGCCACGAGCATACGTGTGTATGAGTAAACGATTTGTCTGACGCAGCCGGTACTCCCGCCGCCGCCCCGCGAAGCCGGGCACTTCGGCCCGACGCCGAGCGACCCGCCGCTGCCGGCACGACGAGCCAACCGATATGACGGTCAGTCAGCTTCTGTGTGACGGCTGGGAAGGATTGCTGTGCGAGCGGATACGGATACGGAATGGGAGAGCCTTCCGGGCCTGGGCAGGACGGCGGCCGAACGGTACGCCGAGGCCGAGGCGGTCGTCGAGGGCCGTACCCCGCATCACCTGTGGGGCACTGGACGGCCGGTTCACCGGATGACGACCGGCAGGGGCGGGGTCCCGGTCACGGACATCATCAGGGAGTAGAGGGTGGTGTCGGCGGCGATGAACAGGCGGTTGCGGCGGGCGCCGCCGAACCGGACGTTGGCGACGGTGCCGGGGACCAGGATGCGCCCGAGGAGCGTGCCGTCGGGGTCGTAGCAGTGCACGCCCCCGTGCATGGCGGCCGCCCAGAGCCGCCCCTCGTCGTCGCACCGGATGTTGTCGAAGCTGCCCTTCTGGCTCTCGCACTGCGCGAAGGTGTCACCGCCACCGAGGCTCCCGTCCTCGCGGACGTCGAAGACGCGGATGTGGCCGGCGATGCTGTCGGACACGTACAGCCGCCGCTCGTCGGGCGAGAACACCAGCCCGTTGGGCCCCTGGAACCCGTCGGCGACCAGCCGCACCTCCCCGTCGGTGGGGTCGATGCGGTAGACGTTCCGGGCGCCGATCTCACTGTCCCCGCGATGCCCCTCGTAGTCGGTGGCGATTCCGAACTCGGGGTCGGAGAACCAGATCGACCCGTCGGACTTCACGACGGCGTCGTTCGGGCTGTTGAGCCGCTTCCCCCGGAACCGCTCGGCGAGCACCGTCACGGAACCGTCGTGCTCGGTCCGGGTCACCCGCCGGTTCCCCTGCTCACAGGTGATGAGACGGCCCTGGCCGTCGAGGGTGTTGCCGTTCGGGAACCCGGCGGGCGAGCGGAAGACCCCGACGGCCCCGGTGGTCTCGTCCCACCGCAGCAACCGGTCGTTCGGGATGTCGCTCCACAGGAGGAACCGCCCGGCGGGCACGTACACGGGCCCCTCGGCCCACCGGCACCCCTCGAACAACGTCTCCAGCCGCGAGTCCCCGGCCTGACACCGGCCCGTCCGGAAGCGCTCATCGAGCGTCTCGTACATCTGCGGTTGCTCGCCGGGCATGCCGTCACCTCGGGTTCTGGCCGACTGCTGATCGTCGGGACCCACTATGGCGGGCCCGGACCGGCGGCGCACTCCGCCCGCTGACGGGCCTGCACGGCCAAGCACGCGATCGGCGCGGGTTTGGCCGTGATCGCGAGGCGGCGGCCCGGGGGTGTGGTGCTCTTCGCGTCCGGCGAGGGCGACACGGGGAAGCTGCGCGGGCAGGTCGTGAGGGTCGTTCCGCTGTGGCGGGACGGCATCCGCGCGGACACGCATCGGCCGCGACGGCATCCACGGCATCCGTGTGCGGACACGCATCGGCCGCGACCGCATCCGTGTGCGGACACGCATCGGCCGCGACGGCTCCCCCTCCGCGCCGCCGCGGCCGAACCCCGTGTCGAGATCGCTTACTTCGTCGGCTTGAAGGGCTCCGACGTGGCGTGCAGGTCCTTGGTCTCCAGCGGCTCGCCGGTGGCGTGCAGGTCCTGCGTCGTGACGGCGCCCTCTTCCGTGGCGTGCAGGTCCTCCGTGGACGCCTCGCCGTCCGTGGTGCCCGTCGCGTGCAGGTCCTGCGGCTTGAGCTCGTCCCCCATGATCGTCATCTCCCCTTGGCAATGGATCGAGCAGTGAGGTCGGCGGGCCCGCCCGGTCATTCCCCCGAGGACGACCGGACGGGCCCACCAGGGCCGCACACCGTTTGTCGCCGGTGCTGGGCCCGATGCAGTGACCCGTCTGCCCCCCCCGACACGACGGATCGACTACGACAAGCATGGCGTGGAGCGATAAACGAATGATGAACGCGCCGACCAGGCCTCAGGGGTCCTTGCACTGTGCCCGCCCGGGTCGCGCGGCCTGGCACCGCGCCTCGCCGCGTTGCCGAAGCGCCCAGGCAGCTCCGCTACCAGGGCACTTAGGCGCCTTGCGATGCACGGCACCGGACCACGCGACCTGATCGGACGCTCATAGTGCAAGGACCCCTCAGGCCACCCGCACCGGGGACAGCAGGGCGCGCACCTCGGCGGCCTCGGGCGAGCCCAGTTCCTCGTAGATCCCGGCCGCTTCCTGCCAGCAGACCTGAGCCCGGCCCGACTGGCCGATACCGGTGAGCGCGCGGCCCAGGACCGTGAGGACGTTGCCGCGCCGCCACTCCCCGCCGATACCGCGGAGCACGGTGAGGGCCATCTCGGCGTTGGCGGCGGCCTGCGCGGGGCGGCGGGCGGCGAGATCCACCTCGGCCAGCCGGAACAGGCTCATGCCCTCCCAGAGGCGCTGCCTGCTGTCGCGGAACACCTCCAGCGCTTCCTGGAGCCGTCCGGCCGCGTTGCCCAGCTCCCCGCTCTGGGTGAGGGCGAGCCCGAGGGCGTAACGGGCGTTCGCGCCGCGCATGGAGTTGCCCATGGCGTCGTAGATGTCGATGCCCTCCTGGGCCAGCGCGACCGCACTCCGGGTCCGCCCGGTCGCCAGGTGGATCCGGGACAGGTTGCAGAGCGCGGCGGCCTCGCCGGGGCGGTCGCCGAGAGCACGGAAGTGCTCGATGGCCCGGGAAAGGTGCTCCTCGCCGTCCTCGTGCCGGTTCTGGTACAGCGCGATGATGCCGCGCGCGTTGCGGGCCCAGCAGACGGGAAGCAGGTCGTCGGCCTCCTGGGCGAGGGCGATGGCCCGTTCCGCCTCCTCCTCGGCCCGCTCGAAACGGCCGCTCACATGGTGGACGTTGACGAGGGTCATCAGTGCACGCGCCTCCGCCCGGTCGAGGCCGTGCAGCCGGGCCGCGTCGACAAGCGCCTTGGCCGTCGCCTCGTACTCCTTGGAGTTGGCTCCCGACTCGGACAGGTCGTGCGCGGCCCACAGCATGTCGATCGCCCGGGGGAGCGTCTCCGGCTGCCCAGCCGACTGCCGTACGCAGGCGAGGAGGCAGATGGCCTCCGCGTACAGCCAGTCCTGCGCCGTGTGCCGGTTCTCGAACCGCAGCCCCGGATACGAGGTCGGTTCGAGGTGGTCCACCAGCCGGTCCCCCGGCCGCTCGATCGCGTACACCCCCGCGGCCGACGCCAGATAGAAGTCCAGCAGTCGCGAGAGCGCCGCCCCCCGCTCGCTCGGCGGCTGTTCGTCCCTTTCCGCGCACGCACGCGCGTAGAGCCGGACGAGGTCGTGGAAGCGGTAGCGGCCGGGAGCCGCGGATTCGAGGAGTGAGGTGTCGACGAGGGACTCGAGCAGGTCCTCCGTGTCCTCGACCGGGAGGTCCAGGACCGCTGCTGCCGCCGCGAGGGAGATGTCGGGGCCGTCCGCCAGGCCCAGCAGCCGGAAGGCGCGGGCCTGGGTGGGCTCCAGCTGGCCGTAGCCGAGCTCGAACGTGGCCTTCACCGCCAGGTCGCCGGCCTGGAGTTCGTCCAGGCGGCGGCGTTCGTCGGCGAGCTTCACCGCGAGGACCGACACCGTCCAGGTGCGGCGGGCCGCCAGGCGGGACGCCGCGATACGGATCGCCAGCGGCAGGAAACCGCAGGCCGCGACCACGTCCAGGGCGGCCTTCCGCTCGGACGCCACCCGCTCCTCGCCCACGATCTTCGTGAACAGCGCCAGCGCCTCGTCCGGGGACATCACGTCCAGGTCGACCAGGTGCGCGCCCGCCAGGTCCACCATCCGCACCCGGGAGGTGACCAGCGCGGCGCAGCCGTCCGTGCCGGGCAACAGGGGGCGCACCTGGGCGGCGTCCCGGGCGTTGTCCAGCAGGACCAGGACGCGGCGGCCGGCCAGGACCGAGCGGTACAGCGCCGCGCGTTCCTCCAGCGAGTCGGGGATCGCCGAGTCGGCCGTGCCGAGCGCGCGGAGGAAGGAGCCCAGGACCGTCTCCGGCTCCGCCGCCCGGGCGCCCGCGCCCTGCAGGTCGACGTACAACTGCCCGTCCGGGAACGCCGAGCGCGCCTGGTGGGCCACGTGCACGGCCAGGGTCGTCTTGCCGACGCCGCCGATGCCGGCCACGGCCGAGACCGCCATGACCCGGCCCTCCGCGGAGGCCAGGAGGTCGCCGAGGTCGCGCACGAAGGCGGAGCGGCCCGTGAAGTCGGGAACCGTCGCGGGCAGTTGCGCGGGCCGGAGCGGGACGGCGGCCGGCTCGGGGGCCGGGGAGGAGGGCTCCGCCAGTCCAGGGTCCGCCTGAAGGATCCGCTGCTGCAGCTCGCTCAGGCCGGGGCGCGGGTCCACGCCCAGTTCGTCGGCGAGCAGGCGCCGGGTGTCGGCGTACACCGCGAGGGCCTCGGCCTGGCGGCCGCTGCGGTAGAGCGCCAGCATCAGCAGCTCGCGGAGCCGCTCACGGAGCGGATGGGCGGCGGTGAGGGCGGTGAGCTCCGACACCGCCTCGGCGTGGCAGCCCTGCTCCAGATCCATGTCCAGGCGGGATTCGAGGAGCTGGAGCCGCCATTCCTCCAGGCGGACCCGCTGGGCCTCCGCGTACGGGCCGGGTACGCCGGCCAACGTCTCCCCGTCCCAGTGGGCGAGGGCGCGCCGCAGCACGTCACGGGCGTGGCAGAGGTCGCCGGCCGAGCGGGCCTTCTCCGCCTCGGTGGCCAGGTCCTGGGCGACGGCGAGGTCCAGGGCGCCCTCGGCGAGGTCCCGTACCGCGTAGCCACCGGACTCGCTCACCAGGACGCCCGGGTCCAGGATCTTGCGCAGGCGGGAGGCGTACGTCCGCAGCGCCGCCAGGGCCTGCGAGGGCGGTTCCTCGCCCCAGAGGGCGTCGATCAGTTCCGCGGCGGTGGCCGTACGGCCCTCGCGGAGGAGCAGGGCGGCGAGCAGGGCGCGTTGCTGAGGGGAACCGGTGGTGATCGACTCGTCACCGCGCCAGGCGCGCACGGGGCCGAGCACACTGAATCGCAGCGCTGCGGAAGCCGTCGGCGTCGCGAGCCCGGCCGGCTTCTCCGGTTCCGCCGCTTTCGCCGACTCCGGTGACTCCGCCGTGGAGTCGGGCCGCCGCTGCTCCGGTACGCGCGGTACACCGACCGGTACACCGTCCATGCAGTCCCCCTAGACATCCTGAGCAACCAGGCCAGTTTGCCTTGTGCGCGGCGGATACGTCAGCCGTGGGAGACACCGATCACAGGGCGGCGCACGGGAGTCCACCGGGTCTGCACACTCTCTCCGCGTGCGGCCCGGCCGGACTGTGCGGATCACGCCATCGCGGCCTGAACAGGCCCCTGCCGCCAGAGATGACGCTTCGTCATGTCAACGCTGCCGTGATGCCATGGACGCCCACGGCAGGACGTGGCCGCGCGGTGACGTCAGAGGAGCCTGGCGGAACCTCAGGTCGGTGCGGCGGAGCCGGCGGGTCGCCTTCGCACGAAGCTCTCACCGTTTCTCCAATGGTTCCTGCTTCAATGATCCCCGACGCCGCAACGACGGGAGCGGGTGGCTGCGGATGCGGATCGTGACCTGGAATCTGTGGTGGCGCTTCGGGCCGTGGCAGGCGCGGCAGAAGGCGATTCTCACGGCCCTGCGGGAGCTGCGGCCCGATGTCGTGGGCCTGCAGGAGGTGTGGGCCGCCGACGGCGAGAACCTCGCCGAGTGGCTGGCCGGTGAGCTGGGCCTGCACTGTGCCTGGGCCGCCTCGCCCGCCCCGCAGCGCTGGCGGCGGCGGATCGGGGACCCCACGGTGGACATAGGCAACGCCGTGCTCAGCAGATGGCCCATCGTCGACCGGGACGTGCTGTCGCTGCCCGCCCCGGCGGACCTGGACGACGGCCGGGTGGCCCTGTACGCCCGTCTGGCCGGACCCGCCCACGAGGTGCCCTTCTTCACCACCCACTTCGCCGCCGCGGAGCACGCCTCGGCGGTCCGCTGCGGCCAGGTCGCCGCGCTCGCCGAGTTCGTGGCCCGGCACCGCGGCGACACCCCGTTCCCGCCCGTCGTCACCGGTGACCTCAACGCCTGGCCCGACTCCGACGAGGTCCGCCTGCTCGGCGGTTACAAGACCGCCCCGGTGGTGCCCGGCCAGGTCCTGCTGGACGCCTGGGAGTACGCCGACCCGGCCGCGCCCGCCGCCACCTGGGACGCGGCCAACCCGTACGTGGCGGCGGCCCGGGAGCCCAGCGTGCGTATCGACTACATCCACGTGGGCCCGCCCGGTCCCGGCGGACTCGGCCATGTCCGGGACGTGCGGCGGGCGTGCCACGGCCCGGTCGACGGGGTGTGGCCCTCCGACCACGCGGCGGTCGTGGCCGACCTGGCGGACCGGACCTGACCCCTAGTCCGTGCGGCGCCCCAGGAAGATCGGGTTGGTGAACGCCGCCAACGGCCCGGGCAGCGGCCCCGCCGCCGCCTCGTGCCGCAACTCTGCCCGCACGTACGCCGCGTACGACGGGGTCGTCCGCCACTCGACGGCACCCGAGCCGGACACCGGCAGCGGCGCGCTGGTGTGCAGCACACCCTGGTCGGTGACGAAGCGGACCGTGCAGCGCGGAGCGCCCGTGACCTCCAGGCGGACGGTGACCGGGGTGTCGCGGCCGACGGTGAGCCGCTCGCCGATGCCCGCGTGTTCGCCGCGCCCGCCGGACGCCCGGAACGACAGCGCGACCCTGGCGGACTCGGCGATGTACGACCGTCCCGCCCGGATGCCGCTTTGGATGGCCTCACGGGTCAGGTCGTCGGCCAGGACGACCGTCTGCGGACTACCCACGGCGTCCGGGGCGCGGTGGGCGTCGCTGCTGCCCATCGCCGGGATCCAGTCGCGGCCGTCCCGCACGGACGCCACCAGCATGCTGTCCCAGTCGGCCAGGGCGACCTCGTCGTCGGGCGTGTAGGGGCCGTTCCAGACCTCGATCGCGTCGGCCTCGCCGAAGCCGAACTTCCAGTTGCAGCCGACGCAGGTGGCGTGCGGATGGGCCGGGACGACCAGGCCGCCGGCGCGGCGGATCTGCCGGGCGAACCGGCCGAAGAGGTTGTCGCGGGCCCGGTAGCGCCAGTCGACGAAGGTGCCCGGGTCGGTGCCGAGCGCGACGACGTGGCCGTTGCGGGTGGTGATCTCCTCGCCCAGCATGACCAGCAGGTCGTCCCCGGCCACGTCGGCCCAGTGGGCGTGCGCCGAGTGCGTGTTGTGCTCGGAGGAGTTGATGAAGTCCAGGCCGGCCGCGCGGGCCAGCTCCCCGATCTCGGCGGGGGTGCGGCGGCCGTCGGAGTGCCAGGAGTGCAGATGGCAGTCGCCCCGGTACCAGGCCCGGCCCCGGCCCTTGGCCCGGTCCGGCGGGTACACCGGCTCGACGGCCTCGTCCGGCTCGCCGTGGGTCAGCGTGATCGTGATCTCGTACGACAGGCCCTGCGGGGCGATCGTGTACGGGCCGAGCGCGATGTGCCAGGTGCCCTCGCGCACCGGGCCGGGCAGGTAGCCGGGCGTGGCGTCGTCGGCGCGGAGGAAGAACTCGGTGCGCGCCCCGCCCGACCAGCCGCGGAAGCCCCGGCCGCCGAGCTCGGTACCGCGGTCGTCGAAGATCCCGATGTCGAGGGCGTTGCCGGTCGTGCCCGGCGGGACGGACGGCCGGTCGTAGGTGTAGGCGACCTTGATCTCCCGGACCCCGGCCGGGACCTCGACGGGCACGTACACGAAGTCCGGGGAGCCGGGCGGCAGCGTGCCGCGCACCGTTCTGCTCTCCCGGCCCCCGTCGGCCGCTGAAGCGAAGCTCACGCTTCCCAACGTAAGCGCGGCGGCCGCTCCCGTCACGAACAGGGCGCGCCGGCCGAGCCCGACATGGTCGTCCTCGCACATGCTGCTGCTCCCAGGTGTCGTCGGCGACAGGGCATGGGTGATGCGGGGGTGCTGCCTGCAACCCTTGACTTCAGCCGTGAACTCCGGTGCACGGCAAGGGGATCGGCGGATTTCGCCGACACGGCGGGCATGAAATGCCGACCGGTCGGTATGGACAGTCGGGCACCCCTCGGGTAGAGATGGGTCATGCGCATCGCCGTAACGATCTTCCTCACCGACGAGACGATCACCCCGACCCGGCTCGCCCGGGAGTTGGAGGACCGCGGTTTCGCCGGGCTGTATCTGCCCGAGCACACGCACATCCCCGTCGAGCGGACCACCCCGTACCCCGCGGGCGGCGAGCTGCCGGGCGAGTACGGCCGCACCCTCGACCCGTTCGTGGCGCTCGGCCAGGCCGCCGCCGTCACCGAGCGGCTCGGGCTGGGCACGGGCATCACCCTGGTCGCCCAGCACGACCCGATCGACCTGGCCAAGCAGATCGCGACCCTGGACCACCTCTCCGGCGGCCGGTTCACGCTCGGGCTCGGATTCGGCTGGAACGTCGAGGAGGCCGCCGACCACGGCGTGCGGTGGAGCACCCGGCGCGAGCTGGTCCGGGACCGGATGGCGCTGATGCGTGCCCTGTGGTCGCAGGAGCCGGTCGCCTACGAGGGGGAGTTCGGCGGCGTCCGGGCCAGTCACGCCCACCCCAAGCCCGTGCAGGAGCCGCGCGGCCCGGTCGTCGGCCCGCGCACGCTCGTCGGCGGGGGCGCCGGGCCCAAGCTGTTCGCCCACATCTGCGAGTACGCCGACGGCTGGCTGCCCATCGGCGGACGCGGCCTGTCCGAGTCCCTGCCCCGGCTGCGCACCGCCTGGACGGAAGCGGGCCGCGACCCCCAGGCCCTCCAGGTCGTCCCGTACGCCGTCCACCCGACCCCGGGCAAGCTCGCCCACTACGCCGACCTCGGCATCGAGGAGGTCGTGACGCAGCTGCCCCCGGCGGGGGAGACGGAGGTGCTGAAGGTGCTGGACGGCCTCGCGCAGTACCTCTGACAACCGCCCGGCCAGGCAGACCGGTTCGCCTCCCCTGCTGAGGGGTCCTTGCACTGTGCCCGCCCGGGTCATAGTGCAAAGACCCCTAAACTGCGGGTCAAGAACCGAGCGGGTGCCCGTCCCTGCGCGACTGACCGCCGCGCCGCACGGGACGAGGGCCCGGCTCGCAGTCACCACGGGGGGGCGTCGTGAGGTTTGTCTGGTTTTCCTGGCTCGTGCGCCGTTTCGGCGAGTACGGCTACAGCCAAGGACTGCTGCGCGGCGCGATCGGCACGGCCGCGGTCCTCGTGACCGCCGCGCTGCTGTGGTTCGCCCTGCACCGCAACCGCCCGGCCGCCGTCGCCGCCGCCGGTCTCGTGTCCGCCCTGGGCATCGGGTGGCTGGCCTTCCACTGACGGGTCTCCCCGCGTCTGATCAGCGCACTCGTATGCTCGAAGGATGACGACCTCCGCGACCTCCGGAACCGGCCCCACCGAGAACTCCCTGCGTCGCGCCCTGAAACGGGCCAGGGACGGCGTCTCGCTCGACGTCGCCGAGGCGGCGGTCCTGCTCCAGGCCCGGGGCGGGCATCTGGAGGACCTGTCGGCCTCGGCCGCCCGGGTGCGGGACGCGGGCCTGGAGGCGGCCGGCCGGCCGGGCGTCATCACGTACTCGAAGAGCGTCTTCATCCCGCTGACCCGACTGTGCCGGGACAAGTGCCACTACTGCACGTTCGTCACCGTCCCCGGCAAGCTGCGCCGGGCGGGCCACGGGATGTTCATGTCGCCCGACGAGGTCCTGGACATCGCCCGCAAGGGCGCCGCGCTCGGCTGCAAGGAAGCCCTCATCACCCTCGGCGACAAGCCCGAGGACCGTTGGCCGGAGGCGCGCGAGTGGCTCGACGCGCACGGCTACGACGACACCATCGCCTACGTCCGTGCCATCTCCATCCGCATCCTGGAGGAGACGGGCCTCCTCCCGCACCTGAACCCGGGCGTCATGAGCTGGACCGACTTCCAGCGCCTGAAGCCGGTCGCGCCCAGCATGGGCATGATGCTGGAGACGACCGCGACCCGCCTCTGGTCCGAGCCGGGCGGCCCCCACCACGGCTCTCCCGACAAGGAGCCCGCCGTGCGCCTGCGGGTCCTGGAGGACGCCGGGCGTTCCTCCGTGCCCTTCACCTCCGGGCTGCTGATAGGCATCGGGGAGACCTACGAGGAGCGCGCCGAGTCGCTGTTCGCGCTGCGGAAGGTCTCCCGTGCCTACCACGGCATCCAGGAACTGATCATCCAGAACTTCCGCGCCAAGCCCGACACCGCGATGCGCGGCATGCCCGACGCGGAACTGGACGAGCTGGTCGCCACGGTGGCCGTCGCCCGGCTGCTCATGGGCCCCTCGGGCTGTATCCAGGCCCCGCCCAACCTCGTCGACGACGAGTACGAGCGGCTGATCGGCGCCGGCATCGACGACTGGGGCGGGGTCTCGCCGCTCACCATCGACCACGTCAACCCCGAACGCCCCTGGCCGCAGATCGACCAGCTCGCCGAGAAGTCCCGCGCCGCCGGTTTTGAACTGCGCGAACGCCTCTGCGTGTACCCGGAGTTCGTACGGCGCGGCGAGCCCTGGCTGGACCCGCGGCTGCGCCCGCACGTGGCCGCGCTGGCCGACCCGGAAACCGGGCTCGCACGCCCCGAAGCCCTGCCGCGGGGCCTGCCGTGGCAGGAGTCGGAGGAGGTCTTCGTGTCCTCCGGCCGCACCGACCTGCACACCTCCATCGACACCGAGGGCCGCACCTCCGACCGCCGGGACGACTTCGACGAGGTGTACGGCGACTGGGGCGCCCTGCGTGAGGCGGCTGCCCCGGGCATGGCACCGGAGCGCATCGACACCGACGTACGGCAGGCACTGCGCACGGCGGCCGACGACCCCACGAAACTCACCGACGACGAGGCGCTCGCCCTGCTGCACGCGGACGGCCCGGCGCTGGACGCGCTCGCCCGCGTCGCCGACGACGTACGGAAGTCGGCCGTGGGCGACGAGGTCACCTACATCGTCACCCGCAACATCAACTTCACCAACGTCTGCTACACGGGCTGCCGCTTCTGCGCCTTCGCCCAGCGCCGCACGGACGCCGACGCCTACACCCTCTCCCTGGACCAGGTCGCCGACCGGGCGCAGCAGGCCTGGGACGTCGGCGCGGTGGAGGTGTGCATGCAGGGCGGCATCCACCCGGACCTGCCCGGCACGGCCTACTTCGACATCGCGCGGGCGGTGAAGGAACGCGTCCCCGGCATGCACGTGCACGCCTTCTCACCGATGGAGGTCGTCAACGGCGCGACCCGCACCGGGATGTCGGTCCGCGAGTGGCTGACCGCCGCCAAGGAAGCCGGCCTGGACACCATCCCGGGCACCGCCGCCGAGATCCTCGACGACGAGGTCCGCTGGATCCTGACCAAGGGCAAGCTGCCCGCGGCGGACTGGATCGAGGTCGTGACGACGGCCCACGAGCTGGGTATCCGGTCGTCCTCGACGATGATGTACGGGCACGTCGACCAGCCCCGCCACTGGCTCGGGCACCTGCGCACCCTCGCCGGCATCCAGCAGCGCACCGGCGGCTTCACCGAGTTCGTGACGCTGCCGTTCGTGCACACCAACGCGCCCGTGTACCTGGCGGGGATCGCCCGCCCGGGCCCGACCATGCGGGACAACCGCGCGGTCACGGCCATGGCCCGGCTCCTGTTGCACCCCTACATCCCCAACATCCAGACCAGCTGGGTCAAGCTGGGCACCGAGGGCGCGGCCGAGATGCTCCGCTCCGGCGCGAACGACCTCGGCGGGACACTCATGGAGGAGACCATCTCCCGCATGGCGGGCTCGTCCTACGGCTCCTACAAGTCGGTCAAGGACCTGATCGCGGTCGCGGACGCCGCGGGCCGCCCGGCCAAGCCCCGGAACACCCTGTACGGGGAGGTGCCCGAGGAGCGGCAGCGGGCGGCTCAGGCGTCGGACGGACACCTGCCGGAGCTGCTGCCGGTGCTGGACTGAGCGACCGGCCCTCTACTGGCCCCCGGTGTCCGCCGGCTGATGTGCCCTCAGGGCGTGATCGGCCGAGGTGCCGGGGGTCGCCGGTGGGGGAGTGGCCGGGGCTCGGTCCAGCCACAGCAGGAGCAGGCCGAGGGCGCAGGCGATCGCCGGCCAGTAGAGGTAGCGGAAGTCCGTCGCGGGCATGATCGGCAGATAGCCGAGGATGTACGCCGCCGAACTGATGCCCAGCGCGCGGATCGGCATGGAGAAGGTGCCCTTGCCGGGGCGGACGGCGAGCATCAGCGCGGCCGCGAGCCAGAACCAGCCGCGGAACAGCCACCGCAGGTCCGTCACGATGCCGTTGACGTACGTGTCGAGCATGTCCTCCAGCCGGGGATGCGCCACCTCGATGCCCAGGTCGTTGCGGCTGACCCCCGCTTTGTACGGGTAGCCGGTCTCGAACAGCAGACTCGTGAAGAGCCGCAGCCGGTACTGGAGGTACTGCGGCACATGCCCGCTCATCTCGCGCAGCCACAGGGACGTGATCTCGTCGGAGTCCCCGCGCAGCCCGTCCGCCGGGCGCTCGTAGCAGGCCCAGTAGGCGTCAGACAGGGCCCCGATCCGTTCGCACTCCCGCGCCGAGGCCACGAGCCGGTCCCGCAGGTCGGGTGACACGTCGGCGGACCGCAGTTCGTCCACCCTCAGCACATGCACCAGGTCGTCGAGCATGATCTGCGCGCCCTGTTCGGTCTGCAGCGGCTTCGCGAACAGCGAGATGGCGGCGGCGGGCACGACGAGCCCGGCCACGAGGGCGGCCGTGCACATCACCCAGGTACGGCGCCCGGGGTCGCGCCACAGCGCGAGGACCAGCATGACGAAGACGGGGATCGCGGCGAGGAAGGCGTTCTTGCGCACGAGCATGGCGTAGGCGAGGAACAGCACACCCAGCCAGAGCAGGCCCCACCGTACGGCGGGGTGGACCCGCCTGTCCCGGATTCGCAGCCCGGTGAAGGCGACCGCGCCGGCCGCGAGCAGCGCGAACGCCGCGTGCACGTCCTTCCACACGACCCCGACGAACGTCAGCACGAAGGGCAACAGCCCGAGCCCGAGCACCGCGAGCGAACCCGCACGGCTCGCGGTCAGCGCCCAGACGCACCAGGCCATGACCCACAGCGCGCCCCAGAAGACGAGGGACTGCAGGACGAGCATGGACGCGATCGAGCCGGTCACGGCGATGAGTGCACGCCACACCAGACTCAGCACCGGCGGATGCCAGTCGGTCAGCGGTGTCGTTCCCCTGGCCTGCCGGAGCTGGTCGAGGCTGTCGGGACTCAGGTAGCCGGGGGCGAAGACGAGGATCGTGGCCAGGCAGCACCCCGCGGCGACGGCGGCCAGCCCCCAGACCCAGTGCTGCGTACGCGGCATCCATCCCTTTTGTCCCATGTGCCGGATGCTAACGGGTCGTCGGATGCCTGCCGCTCAGGGTGCGACGAAGACGTAGCGCCGATAGGTGTAGAAGCGGAACAGCGTCGCCAGCACCCAGCCGAGGATGCGGGCGGTGTTGTCGCTGAGCGCCGAGTCGAGCCCGAGCAGCTCCCGGGAGGCGAAGACGGTGCCGGCGGTGATGGCGAGCCCGACGCCGTTGGCGACGAGGAACAGGGCGAGTTCGCGGGTCACCTTCTCGCGGTGCTGGTGGCGGTAGGTCCAGTAGCGGTTCCCGACCCAGCTGAAGAGCGCGGCGACACCCGTCGCGATGACGGACGCCTCGACGGGGGAGGCGCTCATCGGCCCGCCCCCCGCACCCCCCGGCAGTCCGAAGACGAGCAGGTTGTAGCCGCCGTTGTCGACGACGAAGGCCAGGGCCCCGATGACGCCGAACTTGGCGGCCTCGCGCCAGATGCCCTTGATGGCGTCACGCGCACGCAGCGTCACAGATGCGAGGACCGGCACACGGCGAGCGTAACCACCCGGCGCGCCCTCACCGCCCCGGCACGCTCATATCGCATTATTTCGTACGTATGACGCATCGGTTCGAGTGAGGAGTGGTCGTGCGACCGACGATCGCGTGTGTCGTGCCGTGTCACAACGAGGAGGCGGCCGTCGGCAAGGTGGTCCGCGACCTGCGAGCGACCCTCCCCGAGGCCGTCGTCTACGTGTACGACAACGCCTCCACCGACCGCACGGTGGAGCTCGCCCGGGAGGCGGGCGCGATCGTCCGGGAGGAGTCCCGCAAGGGCAAGGGCAACGTGATCCGCCGGGCCTTCGCCGACGTGGACGCGGACGCGCTGCTCATCATCGACGGCGACGACACCTACGACGCCTCCCGCGCCCGGGACCTGGTGGACCTGCTCTTCGATGGGCCGTACGACCAGGTCGTGGGGGCCCGACGGGTGACGGTCGACGGGGCCTACCGGGCCGGGCACGCGGTGGGCAACAAGGTACTCACCGGGGCCGTGCGGTCGCTGTTCGGCAACGACGTGAGCGACATGCTCAGCGGCTACCGGGTCTTCTCGCGGCGCTTCGTGAAGTCCTTCCCGGCGCTGGCCCGCGAGTTCGAGACCGAGACCGAGATGACCATCCACGCGCTGCACCTGCGGCTGCCCACGGCGGAGGTGGTCGTGGACTACCGGGTCCGGCCCGCCGGCGGCGAGAGCAAGCTGCGCACGTACCGGGACGGCTGGCGCATCCTGCGGGTCATCCTCGACCTGGCGCGCCGCGAGCGCCCCTCGCTCGTCCACACCGTGATCGCGGGCGTGCTGGCGCTGGTCTCGGTCATCCTCGGCATCCCCGTCATCGCCGACTTCATCGAGACCGGTACCGTGCCCCGCGTTCCCACGGCGATCCTCGCAGCCGCGATCATGACGATCGCCGCCCTGGTCCTGCTCGTGGGCTACATCCTCGAGTCGCTCACGCACATGCGGCAGGAGCAGACCCGGCTGGTGCACCTCTCGTACCCGGCCCCGGTGCGCTCCCCGCGCCACGCCGCCCGCGGCGCCGGCACCGGGCCGGTACCGGTCCGCGAGACGGCCGACGGGCCCTGAGGCGGTCGGTGCCCTCGTGGCCGCCTGGGGAGTGGCGGACGCGCAGTACGATGATCGGAACCCCGGTGGTGTGCGGGGTCCCGTGACTGAGGAGATGCGTGCCGGTGCCTGCCCGACTTCCTTCGTGGGCCTGGGTGACCGGGCTGACCGTGGGAGCGATAGCCGCGGTGACGGTCCTGGGCGTGCAGGCGGACCGGGGTGCGCACCCCACCGCCGGCTCCGCCAAGCCGAGCGCCACGGCGTCGGCGCAGCCCACGCCCACGGCGTCGGTCCCGGCGAGGGTGCCCGACGGCTCCGGCAGCGGCCGGCGCATCGTCTACTCCCTCGGCGAGAAGCGGGTCTGGCTGGTCGACGCGAGCGACGCGACCCGCCGTACCTTCACCGTCTGGCCGGGCACGGTCAGCCCCGACCCCGGCACGTACGCGATATCGTTCCGCAACCCGGCGACGACCGGCTCGGACGGCGTCCGGATCGAGCACATCATGTACTTCACCGCGAAGTCCGGCGTTTCCGTCGCCTTTTCCAACGCGGTCGACGGGGCATCGCCGCCGCCCGCCGCCTCCGGCGCGAAGACGGGCGGTGTCCGGATGAAGAAGGCGGACGGCTCGGCACTGTGGGCGTTCGGCACGGTCGGCACGACCGTGGCCGTGGTCAAGTAGCGGACGTCTCCGACCGCGGGGCGGACAGCTGGTTGACGATCAGCACGACCCCGCTGAACACGAACACCCGGATCGCGGCGTCCAGCCCGTTCCAGGTCTTCGACTGCCACATCGAGAACCACTCACCGCCGATCGCGATGAACCCGGCCCCGAACAGCAGCATCACCATCAGCAGCCCGTACGTCGACATCCGCCGGGCACGCGCCTCGTCCCGTCTGGCCCACAGCCAGCTGCCGTATATGAGGACGAGGGCGGCGACGGTCTCCCACGCGATGATCGCGACGTAGGCGGCGTCCTGCAGTCCCTCGCTGGTGATGGCCCGCCACATCAAGTCCTCGTCCTTGAACGTGGTGTCCATGGCCAGAACATGGCGGACGAACTGCTGGTTGGTCCCGAAGTCGGTGATGTTCCCGAAGGCGACGAGCGCCATGTAGAGGGCGACGGATGCGGTGAGCAGCGTGGCGGCGAGGGACAGCCCGCCGCGTGAAGTGGTGGAGGTGGCCATGACGATCATTCTCCCCGGGCGCGGCCGTCGGTGTCTCCCCAACCGCTGGACCGGAGTGACGACGGAGGCGGTCCGTTGAACAGCATGCGAATCACCTGTGTACGGACGTGATCCGACCGTGACGCAATGGATCGTGGTGGGGTAATCTTTGAGCCAAGAGGCTTGTGGTCTGGTCGAGTTACTTCTGGGAGGTGTGCGATGGTGCGGCGGCTGATTCCTGACGAATCCCAGATCCGGTCGGCACGCTCACTCCCGGACCACAGCCGTCCCCGGTCCCAGCGCACATCTGCCTGACCGTCCCCACCCCCCCCTTGTTCTTCCTTTCAACACCCCTGCATTCAAGGAGGCATCGGTGTTCGACGAGCGCAAAGAAGCGGAAATGAGGCTGTACTCGGAGAAGCTGGCCCGGGAACTCGCCCTGAGGAAGGAGCGCGAGGAGGCGGACGAGACCCCTGAAACGCCCCTCGCCCAGGACTGAGAGTCAGCGCCCCGCCGTGAATTCCAGGAACTCGGACCAGGCGCCGTCGGTGAATGCCAGACGGGCGCCGTCCTTGTTCTTGGAATCGCGGATGTGGATGGCGGGGTGATGCTCGGGGGATATGGCGACCTCGACGCAATCGGGTCCGCCATTTCCGCTGTAGCTGTTCTTGATCCATGTCAGCGCGGTGGGCGTCATGTCTCTTCTCCCAGCACTTTTTCGATGAAGCCCAGCGACTCGCGGGGCGAGAGGGCCTGCGCCCGGATCATGCCGTAGCAAGGTGTTCGAGTTGACGGCGCAACATGCCTGGCTCCGGAGGTTTCGGCCTGGCTGGACCGGGGCGTCCCCGCCTCGGCCGTGACGCGGACCCTGACGGCCGGCCTGCCCCACGACCCGATCAAGCACCCGGCGGCCCTCCTGTCCCACCGCCTGACCACCCTCCTCCCCCCACCCCTGCCCGAGGCTCCGCCTCGTCCGGCGCCCGCCCTCCATCCCGACCCGCTCCAGACCTGCGACGGCTGCGAACGGTCCTTCCGGGCGGCGCTGCCCGGCAGATGCCGCGAATGCCGGACCACCGAGCGGAAGGCGGAGTAGGCGTGCGGGGAACAAGTCATGTGAGGTGAGCTGCCTCAGCGGTCGCGCATTGCGGGCTGCCACCGACCGCTCGGCACCACCCCGGCCACACCTTCCACCCCTTCTACCCCCTGAACCCACCGTCCCCCTTCGAATACAGTGCTGAGCTGTCGTACGTGTGGACGGTCCCTGGGAGGTCAAGGTGGGTGCGACTGCCGGTGCCGTCTGGGGCCGTACGGAGCAGCAGGACTTTCGCAGTCGGGTGCGGGGGACGCTGCTCGGATCGGCCGTCGGGGACGCACTGGGTGCGCCCGTGGACGGGCTGGGGATCGACGCGATCAGGGAGGCCCACGGGGCCGAGGGGCTTGTGGACCTCGCCCCCGCCTACGGCAGACGCGGTGCCGTCACCCATCTCACCCAGCTCACCCTGTTCTCCGTCGACGGGCTGATCCGCGCGCAGGTGCGGCGGGACACCGGCGCCTGGCATCCGCCCACCGACCTGCACCGGGCGTATCTGCGCTGGGCCGCCACCCAGCGGGACTGGGGACCGGACGAGCGCCGCAAGGAGGACGGGTGGCTCGCCCGGGAGGAGTGGCTGTACGCGCGGCGGGATCCCAGCCGTGCGCTGCTCCTCGGGCTCGGGGACGAGATGATGGGGACCCCGGACGCGCCCAAGAATCCCGGTGAGGCCGGGCCCGAGGCCGCCGCGCGGTCCGCTCCCTTCGGGCTGCTCGTCGGCTGGGAGCCGCAGCTCGTCGCGCAGCTCGCCGTCGAGTGCGCCGCCCAGACCCACGGGCATCCGACGGCCTGTCTCGCGGCGGGCGCGTACGCCGTGATCGTCCATGCGCTGGCGCTCGGGGAGAATCTCGACGGTGCCGTCCAGCGGGCGTTCACGCTGCTCGCCGGCCGGTCCGGGCACCAGCCCGTCTCGGACGCGTTGCAGCATGCGCTGGGCGCCGTGCGGCAGGGCATGCCCGGTCCGGAGCGGGTGGCCGAGCTGAGTGGGGCCGGGACGGCGGAGGGGCTGGTCGGGGCCGCCGTGTACTGCGCGCTGGTCGCCGCCGACGTCCGGCACGGGCTGTGCCTCGCCGTCAACCACGACGGCCCGTCCGCCGCCGTCGGCGCGCTGACCGGCGGTCTGCTCGGCGCCCTGCACGGAGAGACGGCCCTCCCCCCGGCCTGGCTGGCCGAGCTGGAGGGCCGCCCCACGATTCTGGAGCTGGCCGACGACTTCGCCATGGAGATGACCCAGGGCCCCGCACTGCACGGGCCCGGGGGGTCCGCACCGGGGTGGCTCGCCCGCTACCCGAGGGCCTGAGCCGGCCTTTCGGCAGGTGCTCCTCAGTCCTTGACCGTCGTGCGCACCACCTCGTCCGCAGGCCCGGCCGGTGCCGGCACCGCGGCCGCCGCCGCACCGTCCCCGTCCGTGTTGATCTTCTCGATGAGCGCCAGCCGCTCCGGGGTGTCCTCCGGCTTGATGTAGCCGATGAGGATGTAGAGGACCAGGGAGACCGCCAGCGGGATCGACACCTGGTACTGGAGCGGGACACCGCCCTCGACGCTCCAGTGGATGGGGTAGTTGACCAGCCAGAAGGCGAACAGGCCCATGGACCAGCTGGTGAGGGCGGCCGTCGGGCCGGAGCGGCGGAACGCCCGCAGCAGGCCCAGCATCATCGGGATCGCCATCGGCCCCATCAGACCGGCCACCCACTTGATGACGACCGTGATGATGTCCTTGAACGCCGGGGAGTTGACCTGCGTCGCCGCCGCCATGGACAGCCCGAGGAAGACGACCGTGGCGATACGGGCGACCCGCAGGCCCTGGCTCTGGTTCCAGGTCCGGGCCCGCGCCCAGATCACCGGCGCGCAGTCACGGGTGAACACGGCCGCGATGGCGTTGGCGTCCGAGGAGCACATGGCCATGGTGTGCGAGAAGAAGCCGACGATGACCAGGCCCAACAGTCCGTGCGGCAGGAGCTGTTCGGTCATCAGCGCGTACGAGTCGGAGCCGTCGCCCTTCTGCGACTCGACCAGCAGCGGGGACATCCACATGGGGAAGAACAGCACCAGCGGCCAGACCAGCCAGAGGATCGCCGACAGCCGGGCCGACCGCTCGGCCTCCTTGGCGTTCGGCGTGGCCATGTAGCGCTGGGCCTGGTTGAGCATGCCGCCGTTGTACTCGAAGAGCTTGATGAAGAGGAACGCCAGCAGGAAGACCGTGCCGTACGGGCCGACCAGCGGTTTCTCGTGGCCCTGGAGCTCGGGGGAGTCCCAGACGCCGAAGAAGCCGCCGTGGTCGTCGAGCCGCACGAACACCGCGACGAACATCGCCACGCCGGCGAGTAACTGGATGACGAACTGGCCGAGTTCGGTCAGCGCGTCCGCCCAGAGGCCGCCGATCGTGCAGTAGATCGCCGTGATGCCGCCGGTGATGAGGATGCCCTGGTTGAGGGAGATGCCCGTGAAGACGGACAGCAGCGTCGCGATCGCCGCCCACTTGGCGCCCACGTCCACGATCTTCAGCAGCATTCCTGACCAGGCCAGCGCCTGCTGCGTCTTCAGGTCGTAGCGGTTCTTCAGGTACTCCAGCGGGGAGGCCACATGGAGCCGGGAGCGCAGCCGGTTGATGCGCGGCGCGAACAGCTTCGACCCGATGGCGATGCCGAGGGCGATGGGGAAGGACCAGGTGACGAAGGACGTGACGCCGTAGGTGTAGGCGATGCCCGCGTACCCGGTGAACATCACCGCGCTGTAGCCCGACATGTGGTGCGAGATGCCGGACAGCCACCACGGCATCCTGCCGCCGGCGGTGAAGAAGTCGCTGACGTTGTCCACGCGTTTGTGCGACCAGACGCCGATCGCGACCATCACGGCGAAGTAGCCGATGAGCACGGCCCAGTCGAGACCGTTCATGAGTCCCCTTCCACGGTGCTGCCGCCACAGTCAGGCATGTGAACTCTGGGTTCGGTGACGTGCGCACGGCAAGGAAGGGGAAGGTCAAGAGAGGGCAAAATAGTTCGCTGAGGTGACCTCAGTTCACGCACATGAACGCAATGGGTGGGGAATCGGCCTCACCGCAGTCGGGGCTGGGCACGGTGGAGCCGGTGGCGCCGCTCGTTCCCGCGGTGCCGGGTACCGACCTGACCGCGGGGCGGCTGCGCTGAGGGTCAGCGCAGCTCCTCCGGGCACGGTGTTCCCCTGGGCAGTTGGTACGGGGCCGCCAGGCGGTACGTGCCCGCCTTCGGGGCCAGGAGTTCCGTCCACTTGTCGCCGTGGGCGTCCTCCTCCGTCTCCGTCAGGCAGCCGTTGACGTTGACGTACGACTTGGGCTCGCCCTCGGGACGGTCCTTCGAGGCTTCCGTCTCCTGGGGCGGCTCCAGGCTCTTGCCCTCCGCGTCGACGATGCTCAGCCAGGGGGAGTAGGGGATACGGACCAGGATGCGGCCGGGCTTCCGCACCTGGAGGATCATCTCGCCCTGCTCGGCGCGGTCGACCACGGCGTTCGGCTCGGCCAGGGGGGTGGGGGCGGTCACCTTGAACAGCTGCCAGTTGGCGTCGCCCCAGATCTGGTTCAGGTAGGGCAGACCGCGCTGCACCAGGGCGCGTTCCCGCTCGCCGCCGTCGCCGTCCGGCTCGTCCTTCGGCAGGACGACGTAATGGACTGCCCAGCGCTTCAGCCACTCGTGGTAATTCGCCGAGTTGAGGGTGTCGTCGTAGAAGAGGGGGTTGCGCTCCATGTCGGCCTGGCGGTTCCAGCCGCGGGCCAGATTGACGTAGGGGGCGAGGGCGGAGGCCTCGCGGTGGGAGCGGGCGGGGACGATTTCGACCCGGCCCTTCTCGGCGCCGACCTCCTGCAGTTCGTTCACCAGCGGCGCGAGCTCGCGGGACCAGGACGCCGCCGGGGCCGTGTGGACGATGTCGTCGACCGTCTTGAAGCCGATCCACACGGTGAATCCGACGAGTGCCACGACGGCGGTGTACCACTTGCGGCTGCGCGGCACCGTGAAGGGGAGCGCGGCGACCAGTGCGACTCCGGCGAAGAGCATCGCCAGGCGCGTGATGTTCGAGCCGATCTGGGAGCTGATGAGCCACACCAGCACGACCCCCAGGCCGTACACCGCGGCCGTCAGCCGGACCGTCTTCCAGTCCTGCGGCACCAGGACGAAGACGAGGATCGAGAACGTGAGCGGCAGCAGCACCGACCCGATCATCATCGGCTGCGTCCCCGAGAACGGGAACAGCCACGCGGAGACCGCGACAACCGCGCTCGGCGCCAGGCCCAGCGCCCAGGCGCCGGGACGCCGCTTCTGCAGGAACAGCGCCACGGCCACCAGGCCCACGAAGAGGCCCGCCACCGGCGACGACATGGTGGCGAGCGCCGCCAGGGGCGCCGCGCACAGGGCCTTCGCCCAGCGCTTGTGACGCCACTTGTACGGCCAGCAGAACACGACCGCGACCGCGCCGAGCGCGAACATCATGCCCAGGCCGAAGGTCACGCGGCCGGACACGGCGTTGCAGAACAGCCCGAACACGCCCGCCAGCGACGCCCAGAGCGGGTTGCGGACCGAGCGGGAACGCAGGAGGAGCAGCGTCAGCAGTCCGGCCGAGACCGTGCCCGCGATCATCATCGTCGTCCGCACGCCGAGCAGCGACATCAGATACGGCGACACCATGCTGTACGACACCGGATGCATGCCGCCGTACCAGGCGAGGTTGTACGCCGAGTCCGGGTGCCGGCCGACGAACTCGGCCCACGCGTCCTGCGCCGCCAGGTCGCCGCCGCTGTTCGCGAACGTGAAGAACCAGACGACGTGGAGGATTCCGGCCAGGCCGGTGATCGACAGGACCGGGTGGCGCAGCATGCGCTCACGCAGCGTCAACAGGGCGGGGTGGAGCCGGGATCGGCCGTCACGTCCGGGCGTACCGGCGCCCTCCCGCGGGGGGCCTTCCGGCTTTGCGGGCAGGCGTATTCGCGGGCCGGATACCGAACCCGGATCGGCGTCGTCTGCGTGTTTCGGCTCCGCAGTGGCCACTCGAAGGCACTCCCCGTGTCCCGTCTTCTGTTCTCGGCTTCTTCCCCCCGCCGCGTACCGTTCGCCCTCGGTGCGCAGCCGCGCCGCCGCGCCCGGCGACCTGCCCCGTTTCGTGACGCTAGCACGCACCCCGCCGGGCAGCGCCCGGACGGGCCGTTACCGGCGGGATGCGGTGGTGCGGGGTCGCGGTCCGGCTCAGCCGATGCGCGTCAGCTTGTCCGCGAAGCCCGGTTCCACCAGGTCCTTCTGGAGAGCCACCGGCACCTTCACGGCGCTGGTCGTGCCGTCACCGACGGTGAGCGTACCCACCTTCCTGCCGGCCTTCGCCTGATGCGGCAGGTCGTCCGCGGCGAACGTCAGCTTGACGGACAGGCCCGCCCAGCCGACGGCCGTGACGTCCTCGGTGGCGACGACCGGCGTACGGCCGCCGAGACCGTCGTCGGCGTACCCGACGATGTCGCCCTTCTTCAGGATCGTCGCCGACTCCAGCGCGCCCTGCGCGGCCCTGATCAGCTTGTCTCCCTCGTGCAGCGCGGCACCCAGGATGGTGTTGTCCGGGCCGCCGGCGGGCTGGCGCACGACGGCGCCGACGATCCGGCGGGTCTCGCCGTCGACGTCCTTCCTCGCCGAGAAGACGAGGTTGCCGAGCGCCGAGGTGGTGGTGCCGGTCTTGATGCCGGTGACGTCGTTGTAGCCGACCAGGCGGTTCCAGTTGTCGTGCTTGGTGCCCTTGTAGTCGACGTACGACATCATCGCCGCGACCTCGCGGAACGCGGGCTGCTGCATGGCCGCCTTGGCGAGCTTCACCTGGTCCACGGCCGTGGACACGGTCGTGTTGTTCAGGCCCGACGGGTCGGTGTACGTCGTGTTCTTCATGCCGAGGTCCTTGGCGGCGTCGTTCATCTTCTGCACGAACGCCTTCTCCGACCCCGCGTCCCAGCGGGCGAGCAGCCGCGCCACGTTGTTCGCGGACGCGATCAGGATGCTCTCCAGGGCCTCCCGCTCGGTGATCTGGTCGCCCTTGGTCACGTCGACGGTGGACTCCTGGCCCGCGTCCGACTGGTCCTGGGCGGCCTGGTCGATATCGATCTTCGGGCCTTTCTCACCGCTCTTGAGCGGGTGGTCGCGCAGGATCAGGTAGGCGGTCATGACCTTGGCGACACTGGCGATCGGCACGGGCTTCTGCTCGCCGGAGGAGCCGAACGTGCCGATGCCCTGGACGTCCAGCGCGGCCTGGCCGTCGGTCGGCCAGGGGATGTCGACCTTGCCGCCCTCGAAGGTGTAGCTGTCCTTCGCGGTGAGGTCGAGGGTGGGCGTCGGCAGCGGGCGCACGCTCTGCACGACCGCGAAGACGATCACGAGCAGCAGCGCCAGCGGCGTCCAGATCTTCACCCGGCGTACGGCCGTGCGCAGCGGGGTCGCCGGGGGCGGCGGGGTGTTCGTCAGCTCGGCCAGCAGATCCAGCGGCGGCTTCGGCGGCAACGGCTGCTGCGTGGTCCGCTCGGGGCCGACGGTGGGGACGGGGGCGGTGGCGTCGGCGGGCCGGGTCCGCCCGGCGGGTGCGGCCGGTCCGGCCTGAGGGTCGGACGGCGGCTTCCGCGTCGCCGGGTCGTCCAGCGGCTTGAGCGCGACGAACTTGCTGGTCCGCTCGGATTCCTTCTCGGGGGCGTCCTTGGGAGCGACCTGGGAAGTGGCCTTGGCAGTGGCCTTGGGAGCGCCGCCGAGCTTCAGCATGGTGGTCGGCTGGTCCACCGGGGGCCGCACCGCCTTGAAGACGGCGGTGGGCTGGTCGACGGGGGGCGAGGAGGGCTTGCCGCCGTCGTCGTCCTTGCCGGCGTCGCCGGTGTTCTCGTCCTCGGTCTCGTCCTCGGTCTCGCTCTCGGCGGCGTTGTCCTCGGCGGCGGCCGTGGTGCCGGCGCGGGCCTTCGAATCGGCCTCGGCGTCTTCGGACCGCGGGTCCGCGGGCTCGGCGGCCTCGCCGCCGGTGTCCGCGGTGCGGCTCGCGTCACGTGCCGGGCCGCCGGCATCGGAAGCGGCGGTGTCGGTCTCGCCTTCGGTGTCGGTGTCGGTCTCGGACGCGGCGGTGTCGATCTCGCCGTCGGTGCCCGGGAGGCCGGCGGTGGCGGAACGGTCCGCCTCCGCCTCCTCGTCCCGGCTCCGGGCGCCCTTGGACGCCGCCCCTACGCCCTCCTGGCCGCCCTCTGGGCCACCGGCGCTGCCGGCGGCCGCCTGGCCGTCCTGGGCGCCCTCGCCGGTGTCGGCGGGCTTGTTCGCGGCCTTGGCTTCCTGGTTGTCCCCGGTGCGCTTCCCGGTGTCGGCCGGCTTGTCCGGGCCCTTGGCTTCCCGGCCTTCCTCGGCGCGGTCGCCGGTGCCGGAGGGCCGGTCCGAGTCCCCGGCCTCCTGGCCGTCCACCGCGGCCGTGCCGCCCTGGGCGGGCTCGGACGCCTTCCCGTCGGTCTGCCGGCCGTCCGCGGAGGCCTTGTCGGCACCCTCGGCGGCCTCGGCCCGGCCCTCGGCATCGGCAGGCTTCACGTCCTCGTCCGCCGACACGACCCACGCGGCCACGGCGTCACGGAGCCGCCCGTCACCGGCGGCGGCGTCGTCGCCCTGCCCGCCGGAACCGGGGGACTTGCCGGAGCCCTTCACGGACGCCTCCGCGGGCTCCTGGCCCCCTTCACCGGCCGCAACCGAGGCGCTCTCACCCTGCTCGGGGTCAGCCGCACCCGAGGGCTCCTCACCCTGCTCGGCGTCCGCCACCGCCTCCTCGGCCCCCGGGGCGTCCTCGTCCCGCTCCGCGTCCGCCCGTCGAGCCTCGGGCACCTCGCCCGAGTCGCTCGCGCCCCGCCCGGCGCCGGCCGACACGCCCTCGGCGTCCGCGACCGCGTCCTCCGTGCCCGAGTCGCTGTCGCCCCGCTCCGCGTCAGCCGCCGCATCCGTGTTCCGCTGGGTGTCCCGCTCGGCGTCCCGCTCGGCGTCCTCCGGCTCCTCGGCCGTCCGGACGGACAGCACCCGCGTCGCCGTATCGACGCCGCCGCGCGCCGCCGTCGAGGAACTCTTCGCGTCCCGGGCCACCGCGAGTCGCGGGTCGGCGGACTCGCTCCTGGCCTCGGGAACCGGACCCGCGCTCCCCGACGTCGGTTCTGCCGACGACTCGCGCTGCTTCGACCTGTCGGGGGACTCGCCCGCCACCGATGCCTCCTCCTCGCGCCGCACCACCCGCGTGCGCGTACCGAACCGTGAACCGCCGCCCTGACACCGCTCCCCGGCGCTGTCCGAACCATGTACCAGTGTCCTGCGCGCGGATCGAACCCGTCCGGTAGACGAGAACGACATACCTACTGGTTCCACTACGAACCGGTCACGCACCCTCGACAGACCAATGTGAGAGGGGTCACCCTGTCATTCATCCACGCGGGGAGGCATGGATGGGCAGGAGCCGCAGAACCATTCCGGAGGAGCTTCTGCTGCTGGCACTGGACCCGGCCACGGGTACCACTGCACAGCCGCAGTCGCTCGACCTTGGTCTGGCCGGAGCACAGCTAGTGGAGCTGGCGCTGGCCGGACGGATAGCCCCAGACGGGGATCGTATCGCCGTGGTGGTACCACGGCCGACTGGAGATCCGACTCTGGACTGCGCGTTGGAGTTGCTGCGAAGGCGTGGCGCTCCCGTACGGGCGGTCCACTGGATAGGCGGGCCGCGTCTCGGGCTCCGCCAGACCTACCTCTCGCATCTGGAGCGGTGCGGCATGGTGCATGCCGTGGCGGGACAGATGTGCGGAGTGCTGCCGACGACTCGCTACCAGGCGACGGACACCGAGATCAGCCGGGAGATCAGGGCCCGGCTGGACTCCGCGATCCGCACCGGCGTACCGCCGGACCCGCGGACCGCGGCGCTCGCCGCCCTCGCACACGCGGTCGGCCTCGGCAAGCACCTGTACCCGGGCAACGAGGGACGTTCCTCTCGCTCCCGGCTCAGGGACCTGATCAGGCACGACCCCATGGGCGGCCTCGTCGCGCACGCGGTGATGGACGTTCAGAACGGCGTGGGCGCACAGCCGCGCCGCAGCCAGGCCCCGTCCGGCCGTCAGGCCACCGGCGGAGCCAGGCCCGCAGCGGAACCCGCCCGAGGCGTTCCGATGCAGCCGCGCCACGGAACCATGGCGCGCGCCGCGGTCCACTGAGCCGGACCGCACCGGACCTGTACGACCCACGGCCGGTACACGCATCACGGGACCCCACGAGCCCGGTCACGGGAGCCGCTGTCCGAGCGGGGCGGAGAGAGCGCAGACTCTCTCCGCCCCGCTCGGCGTGCCGTGGCCGAACTGGCGTGTACCCGCCGCATATCCACCGTTTCCCAGCGGTAGGAAGCGCCTTGGTGGCAGTCTGCTCAACAGCAGATACGCAAAGTAGAGGCACGCAGCCGGAGGTGCACGTCCCGTGGCGTCCAATGTCAATCCCACCGTCAGGCGGCGCCGTCTGGGCCAGGAGCTCCGCAGGCTCCGCGAGCTCAAGGGCATGACGGCCGAAGAGGTCGCCGAGCGGCTGCTGGTGTCGCAGTCGAAGATCAGCCGTCTGGAGAACGGGCGGCGCAGCATCAGCCAGCGTGACGTGCGCGACCTGTGCGGAGTCTACGAGGTCGAGGACCAGCGGATCGTCGAATCGCTGATGCAGATGGCCAAGGACTCGCGGCAGCAGGGCTGGTGGCACGCCTTCGGGGACATTCCGTACAGCGTCTACATCGGCCTGGAGACGGACGCCGAGTCGCTCAGGGTCTACGAACCCCAGATCATCACCGGCCTGTTGCAGACCCGTGCGTACGCCGAGGCCATCATCCGGGGCGGTTCGCCCGAGGCCTCGGAGGCGGACCACGACAAGCGCGTCGAGGTCCGGCTGCGCCGGCAGGGCCGTATCACCGCCGAGACGGAGCCGCTGCGGCTGTGGGTGGTGCTGGACGAGGCGGCCCTGCACCGGGTCGTGGGCAGCCGGCAGGTGATGCGCGAGCAGCTGGAGCACCTCATCGAGATGGCGCAGCTGCCCCACATCACCGTGCAGGTCCTGCCGTTCGAGGTCGGTGCGCACGCCGGTATCAACGGCCAGTACTCGATCCTGGAGTTCGCCGACGCGGCCGACTCCAGCGTGGTGTACATCGAGGGCGTCACCAGCGACCTGTACCTGGAGAAGCCGCTCGACGTGCAGAAGTACACGGTGATGTACGAGCACCTGCGCGCCCAGTCGCTGAACGTGGACCAGTCGCGGCAGCTCATCGAGCGCCTGGCGAAGGATTACGCGCGCTGATCAGCCGCCGGAGGATGACCTTCCGGTCAGCGAAGCGCGGGATGCTACACCCCTGACAAGCCTGACTGCAGTGTCCCCTGGAATATGCCATCCAGTCGAGTGAATGACTCCTCCGAACGAGGATGTGGGCGAGTAGCGTCGATCACGCCAACCACCAGCACGGGTTGGCGTAAACGCAACTGGCTACGGAGCGAACATGGCTATTCGTCTGGGCGCCACGGAAACGTGGACGACGTCCTCCTACACCAACAACAACGGCGCCTGCGTGATGGTCAGGTCGACCGTCGAGGAGGCCCTGGAGCTCGGGGACACCAAGATCCCCGAGGGCCCCAAGCTGGCGTTCCCCGCCGACGCGTGGAACGCCTTCGTGGCCTCGGTCAAGGCCTGAGCCGCGGCACGACAACAGCACAAGCACCACCGACAGAGCCCTCTCGACCAGTATCGCCGTCCTTGCCGAGGGGGCTCCGCTTGTGCCCACGTGCGCCGGAAGCGGATCAGCGCACGGGTCAGCGCACGGGGAACGCCACGTCACACACGGGATCCTCGGGTCCCGTCGCCGCCCAGTCCGCGAAGTACAGCTCCCGGCAGGGACCGGCCGGGGTCAGCCCTTCAGCCGCCATCCACTCCTCCACCGCCTCGAAGACGGCCAGGATCTGAGGGTGCGCCACCTGCGCCTTGGTGATCCTTGTGTAGGCCGGCCGACCGGTCGGCTCCACCGCCTCGACGTCCGCCCAGTACGAGCCGAGCAACTCGGCCGCCGCGGGTCCGTCGCCCGCCGCGACCACCTCGGCGAGCGGCATGTCCAACTGCCGCAGCATGGCCACGAGCCGGGCCCGCTCGACCTGGCCGGCCCGGTAGTAGCGGTAGCCGGTGGCCTCGTCGACATGCGCCGGGGCCGGCAGGCCCAGCCGGTCGTACAACCGCAGGGCCTTGGGCGACAGCCGGGCACGCGCGGCGAGCGCCCCGATGGTGAGCAGATCCCTGTCCGGTACGTCCACCACGGCATCCTCCGTCACCGGGCGGCTGTTCCGCCCGACGACGAGGACGCTCGGGCCTGCCCCAGGGGGAAGGTCAAAGCGGCGGGGCGTCAGGCCAGCTGGGCCTCTATCGCCGCGACGACCTCAGCCGACTCCGGCTCGGTCTGCGGGGAGAAGCGGGCGACGACCTCGCCGTCGCGGCCGATCAGGAACTTCTCGAAGTTCCAGCGGATGTCCCCGCTGTGCCCCTCCGCGTCGGTGTGGCCGGTCAGGCGCTGGTACAGCGGGTGCCGGTTCTCACCGTTGACCTCGACCTTCTCGGTCATCGGGAACGTCACCCCGTACGTCGCCGAGCAGAACTCGGCGATCTCCTCGGAGCTGCCGGGCTCCTGCCCGAGGAACTGGTTGCACGGCACGCCGAGGACGGTGAAGCCGCGCTCCGCGTACTGCTCCTGGAGCTTCTCGAGCCCCGCGTACTGCGGGGTCAGGCCGCACTTGGAGGCGACGTTCACCACGAGCACGGCCTTGCCCGCGTACTGGGACAGGCCGGCGGAACCGCCCTGCAGCGCACCGATCTCGACGTCGAGGGGAGAGGGACCATGGGTATTCGTCATGAGCGGATGCTAGCTCCGGCGGGTGCCGGGCCGGTTCCGAGCCTCCACCAGGACCGAGCCTCTCGCTGAACTCGCCCACCCCGTACGGCTGCGGTATCAGCCGGTCACTCCTCGTCCGGGGCGCTCTCGTCCGGGGCCTCGCCCTCGATGAGGCGTTCGGCGATGTCGTCGGCCCACTCCTGGGCCCAGCGGCGCAGTCCGGCGACGGCCTCGGGGGCGAGTCCCTGGGCGGTGAAGGCCCTGTCGTCGAGCCAGTCCATGCCGGTCAGCCGGGCCTGGAGGTCGGTCAGATCGAAGGTGTCGGGGGCGTGGCGGCGGCCGAGTTCCTCGAGTTCGGGGTGGCTCCAGCGGGCGGAGGCGGCGTGGACGCGGACCAGGTCGCGGGCGAGCCCGCGGTCGGCCAGATCCCGCACCCGGGTACCGACGAGGTCGTCCAGGGAGAGCGCCGGTCCGAGCCCGGTCTCCACGGGGGGACGCCACAGCACCTCCTTGCGGAGTCCGGCCTCGCACTCCTCACCGGTCGCCGCGTCCGTGACGAGGAACTGGGCCGACAGCGGCTCGGTATCCAGCGTCCGCACGAGCCAGCCGCGCGCCACGAGTCCGGCCCGGACGGTGTCGGCGATGACGTCCATCCCGGCGGGATGCTCGGTGGCGACGTCCACGTCCCGCCCGGCCCGCTCCACCAGCCCGTGCGCCAGCGCGGCGTATCCGCCGGCCAGGACGAGGGAGTAGGCCTCACCCACCGCGAGGAGATCGCCGAGAAGCCGCAGGCAGGATTCGGGGGCGGCGGGGAATGGGGTGGGCATGTCCTGATTATCGCGTCCGGCCGGTGGCGGACCGGGGTGATGGGCCCGGACGGGTGAAGGCGCCCTTCCTCACCACTCCCATCGTCGGCGTCTTGATGAATGCGGGAGCGACCGAGCGCCCGACAAGGCTCGTGCCGGCGTCGATGTCACACACCGCTCACGCCAAACGGCGCGGCGGTCGTGCACCGGGCGCTGGAGACGCGGGGACGACGGGGAAGTGGTGCCGGAGCCATGACGGAGGGGGGCGGCCACCCGGCCGCCCCCCTCGGCTCACTTCTCGGTCGACCGCGACAGGTCAGCTCTTGACCGTGCCGGTCGGCTTGCTCACCGCCGAGCCGTCCTTGTGGCCGGTGCGGAGTGCGATCACCTTCACGGTGATCTTCTTGCCCTTCTGTGCCGACTTCAGCACCAGCGACGACTTGGTGGCGCCGGTGATGGCAGTGCCGTTTGCATACCACTGGTACTTGTACGACGACGCCGCCGGGCTCCACGTCCCGTTGGTCGTCTTCAGCGTCCTGCCGACCTGGGCCGTACCGCTGATCACCGGCAGCTTGGTCGCCTTGGGCGCGTCACCCTTGGCGACGGTGACGGCCGCCGAGGTGGCCGCTCCGCTCTGCCAGCCGCTCTTGACGGCGGTGACGGTCACGCCGAGCTTCTTGCCGACTACCGACGCGGGGATGGTGTATGAGGCCGCGGTGGCCCCGGAGATCGCCTTGCCGTCCGCCTGCCACTGGTACGTGTACGAGGTGGGGGTAGCCGACCAACTGCCGGGCACGGCCGTGACCTTGGCGCCGACCTTGGCCGTGCCGGTCACCTTGGGGGCGGCCGTGTTCTTCAGCTGGGGCTGGGTCACGGTGAAGGTGCCGCGCGGGTACTCGCAGCAGTTGGTGAGGACGCTGACGTTCCAGGTGCCCGGCGCCGCGTCCGTCAGGTCGAGGGTCGCGGTCAGCGTCTTGTTGTCCGCGGAGACCGAGTTCGTCGTGGCGGTCAGCGTCTTGCCGCTCCGGGTCAGTCGTACCGTGGCGTTCGGGGGCAGTGCGGTGCCGGTGACCGTGAGCGTGACCTTGCCGCCGGCGACCCCGGTGTCGGGACTCACGGCGGTGACGCTGACCTTGTCCGTGCCGCACAGCGTCGACAAGCACGTCAGCTTGGCGCTGTAGGAGGTGCTGGACGCCTTCTCCGGCAGGCCGAGCAGGAACAGGCTCGGGCCGGCCGCCGAGGACGAACCGCCGGCCGAGCACTGGGGCCCGGAGGTCGACAGCGTGCAGCCGTTGTTCCAGGCGCTGTTGTAGAGCGCGGGCACCGCGGTGGTGCTGGCGCCGGTGGTGTCGGTGATCTCGGCGTCGAAGCGGTCGTACCCGGCGGTGGGCAGGACCGCGCACACCGCGGTGTGCTGCTCGTCGAGCGTGCCGGTGATGGGCCCGTAGCCGTACGACACCGACGGCACCTTGGCGCACTCCGCCGCCGGTCCGTCCGCCGTCGCGATGCGCAGGGCGTCCAGTCGGTACTCGGGCGCCGCCTTGAGGTTGGCCGGGGTCTGCACGAGGACCTGGTGGGTGGTGGACCCGGTGACCGCGCAGGAGCGGTTGCGGAAGGAGCACTCGGCGGTGCCGTCACCGCCGAAGGCGATGATGTTGGCGGTGCCCAGCGCGTCCCGCACGTCCAGGTGCAGGACGTCGGTGGGCGCGTCGGTGGTGACCTGGTGGCAGGTCAGGGTGCCGGGTTCGCCGTACGTGGCGGCCAGGGACGGGCCGCCGACCTTCGTCGCGGCGGTCTTCACGCAGCCCGCCGAGGAGGCGCTCGCGGTGACGTCGCGCCGGGCGAGGGTGTACGTGGCGGTCATGTCCCGGCCGGTGAGCAGCACGGTGTGGGCCTGGCCCGGAGTCAGCGGGCACAGCGTCCAGCCGTTGGTCGTGGCGGTGCGGTCGCAGACCTTCCTGCCGGTTGCGTCCAGCACGGAGAACTTCGCCGGCACGCCGCCGGAGGTGTTGACCAGTTGGAGGGCCTCCGCGTTCGCGTGCGCGTCGGCCGGGATGTTCAGGCACCGCGAGAAGACGCCGTCCCCGGTGGTCAGCGTGGCCTTGGCGCCATCGGCGGTGAAGCTGCCGGCCGGCAGGACCGGGCAGTCGTTCGCGGCGTCGGTGCGGTGGAAGGCGATCGTGTAGGGGCCCGTCGCGTCGTCGCCGATGTCATCGGTGTGCACCAGCGCCCGGTAGGGGGCCGGGCCGGTCAGCGCGCAGTCGCCGTCCGCCAGCTCCGTCGCGGTGCACTGTGCGATGCCGTCCCGGTCGTAGACCCCGAGCTCGGCGTCCACACCGGTGGCGCCGATCGGGGTGAGTGCGGCGATGCTGGAGTCCTGCGGGACGTTCAGCGCCAGGCAGTCGTACTGCCCGACCGTGCTCAACTCGCCCTTGTGGGAACCGGTCTCGGTGGCCACGCACCCGGCGTCGGAGGCGCGGTCCAACAGGAGCAAATCGTCCGGGTCGCTCTCCGGGTAGAGGAAGGGGTACGCGCCGTCGAGGACCGCGGTGTACGTGCCCGCGGCCGGCAGACGGCACGGGTCGCTCTCGCGGCAGGCGATCTTCCCGTCCGTGTCGAACACCCGTACCGCGCTCGCGGAGTAGGTGTCCACGGAGTGCACCAGGTACCGGCCCGCCTTGTCGACGGTGAAGGTGAAGCAGGGGTTGTTGCCGTAGTCCAGTCCCTCGGGAGGGCCGAACGGGCGGACGGTCGCGGTACGGCAGCCCCGCGGGTCGGACAGCGACCGCACCTTGACCGCGTACCCGGCCGGGTAGCCACTCCCGGCGTTCGTCACCTTGGACAGCACCCGGTAGGGGCCGTCACCGGGCAGCACACAGCTGCGGGTGTCCTCGTCGTCCTCGGTAATGCGCGGGCAGATCCAGGCGCCGCTCTCGTCGGTGATCCACGCCAGGGTGTCGCCGTAGACCTTCGTCCCGTGGGTGAGGCGGACGCGTTCGCCCGGCTTGCCCTCGAACTTCTGGCAGTCGACCTCCAGTTCACCCGTCGAGGTCCGGCTCACCGGTTCCTGGTCCCAGCCCGTGCCGACGGACTCGAAGCAGCCCGGGGTGTCCGCGCCGAGCGGAACGACGGTGAACGAGGTCTCCCCGTCCAGCCATCTGCCGTTGACCACCTTGAGCGTGTAGGTGCCCGCGGCGGGCACCTGGCACAGGCCCTTCTGGGAGAACCGCTCCTCGTAGCAGTCGACTTCGGTGCCGTCGGCGGCGAACATCTGCGCGTACAGGTCGATGTGGTCCATCGTCACCAGATACAGACCGGCCGCGGGAGCGGTCACGGTGAAGCAGGTGCTGCTCTCGGCCGGGACGGTGGTCTTGGTGACCGCGTTTCCCGGATCGCCGAAGGACGCGAGCGTGAGCGGCGCGCACTCCTCGTCGGCGGCGACGGCGGGACTCGCCCCGGTCAGGGTCAGCAGCGAGGCGAACAGCGAGACGACAGCGGCGAAGACGGCCGTTCTTCGGCGTCTTGAGGGTGGACACGAGTTGGTGTCGGACAAGGGATCCCCCCTGGATCAAGGTGTCGGGGCGATAGTCGCACACAGGTGTGACACGGCACTCGTGAGCATCCGGGGACCTGTCGCTCAGAGGGGGCTGGGCCGTATATCGGTAGTGCTTCGAGATTCCCGCGTAAGGGGCCGGCCCCTTGCCGGGTGATGGCAGCAGCACTCAGTAGGCGCCCCGGCCGCCCGCAGGCCCGGTGAGCAGGCGCTCACCGCGCGCACCGCTGCCTCTCAAGGCCGCACGCTGGTCGCCGACTCGCCTCACCCCGTGCGGATGACCACCTGAATGCCGGCGCCGGCAGGCCCCCCGGAACCCCGTCGGAGAGACGGCCCCCGAAGAAGCTCTCATTAGAGTGCGATCCATGGAACTCCGTTGGCTCTCCCCCGAGGAGCAGCGCGCCTGGCGCGCCTACCGCGACCTCAGCCTGGTGCTGGAGGACGCTCTCGACCAGCAACTGCGACACCAGGCCGACCTCAGCCACCTGTACTACTCGGTGATGGTGTTCCTCTCGGAGGCCCCCGAGCGACGGCTGCGCATGACAGACCTCGCCGAACAGCTGAAGATCGCCCGGACACGGCTCTCCTACACCGTCAGCCGCATGGAGGAGCGCGGCTGGGTGCGCCGCGAGGACGCGCCGGGGGACGGACGGGCTCAGCTCGCCGTGCTGACGGACGAGGGGCTGACCGCCCTTGAGCAGGCCGCCCCCGGTCATGTCGCCACCGTCCGGGCTGCCGTCTTCGACCGGCTGACGCCTGAACAGGCGCGCGCCTTCGGTGAAGCGTGCGAGATCATCCTCTCCGGCCTCACGGGCCCGGACCGCCCGGCCTTCCCCGCCGACCTCCCCTGGCGCCGCTGACCTCCCTCCAGAGGCAGCGGCGAGCCTGCCGAACTCGCGCACCTCCCTTGCTGATTACTCTGCATGATCACCCGGGCGCCCACCGCAGTATCTTGCAGATTTGCAATACCGGTTCTAGAGTGAACGCAGATGCTTGAAGTATCAAGCTTTCCCTTCTTGCCCCACCACGAAGGAGCCGAATGTGAAGTCCCCCCACAAGGCATGGGCCGTCGCCGCCGCCCTGGGCATCCTGGCCGCCAGCGGTGCCACCATCGCCGCCGCCACCCCCTCCCCGAAGTCCGCCCCCCGGCACACGAGCGAAGAAGACCAGCTGCAGAAGCTGTACAAGGAGGCCGTAGCCGAGGGCGGCCGCCTGGTCGTCTACGCCGGCGGTGACAAGCCGGGCCAGGCGGACTACCTCAAGGACGCGTTCGTCAAGAAGTTCCCCAAGATGAAGGTCGACATCGTCGTCGACTTCAGCAAGAACCACGACGCCCGCGTCGACAACCAGATCGCCGAGCACCACGTGGTCGCCGACGTCGTCCACCTCCAGACCGTCGACGACTTCCCGCGCTGGAAGAAGGAAGGAGTGCTGCAGAAGTACAAGCCGGTCGGCTGGGACAAGGTCTTCGACCAGATCAAGGACAAGGACGGCTACTACACCGGCCTGTTCTTCTTCGCCTTCTCCAACGTCACGGCCACCAAGCTCGGCGACGACGCGCCCGTCGAGGCCAAGGACTTCCTCAAGCCCGAGTTCAAGAACAAGCTCGTCCTCACCTACCCGAACGACGACGACGCCGTCCTCTACTACTTCAAACAGCTCACCGACAAGTACGGCTTCGACTACCTGAAGAAGCTGCTCGCCCAGAACCCGAAGTTCGTCCGCGGCACCCAGGACTCCGCCGACCTGGTCGGCTCCGGTGACTACGTGGCGAGCTTCGGCACGAGCGGAGGCGCCCCGGGCGTCGCCGAGACCACCCTGCCGAAGAAGTCGCCGTGGGTCGCCTGGCCGCAGACCGGTGCCATCCTCAAGAACGCCCCGCACAAGGCCGCCGCCAAGCTCTACCTCAGCTGGCTGCTGTCCAAGGATGCCCAGCGCGACTCCATCGACACCTGGAGCGCCCGCACCGACGTCACCGCGCCGGCGGGCCGCAAGGGCATCTTCGACTACGCGAACATGAACCCGCTCGGTCTCGGCGAGTTCATGAGCGACCGCACCGCCCTCGACCGCTACAAGGCCCGCATCAACCTCTATGTCGGCGACGTCAAGGGCGTGAACCCCTCCGACCCGAAGGGCGTGCTCGGCCTGTACCCCGTCAACCAGGACGGCACCCAGGGCTGACGGCCCTTTTCCCCACCCCTCTGCTCCCCACCAGAGGGGTGGGGAGCCATGACCACTCACACGGTCGCCTGACACTCAGCCAACCGGCGACCGACTGAGGTCACAGCATCAGCGGTCGAGCGGGGCGAAGAAGTGACGGACAGGTGGTGCCGGTGCCGGATGGGGCCTCAACGCCGCGCGTGGCGGATCTTCAACCGTCCGAACCCCATGGTCCCGGAGATCCGGATCGTCAACCCGCCGGACGGGGAGCAGCGTGGGGGCTTGTAGAGCGTGTCCTTCCACCCGGTGCGCAGCTCCTCGAAGTCGACGATCGCGTCCTGAGGCACCGTGATCTTCGCCCTGCCGGTGCCGAGTTGCAGCTCGATGTCGACTACCGGATGCTCGATGACCGCCCGGGACAGGTCGAGGTGCACCCTTCCGTATGCGGACTCGACCTTGAGGATGCGAGGTACCCGCCATGCGCCTCGCCGCTTGATCCGTCCGCCGGCGGCGGCAATCGTGGACGTGGTGCCCGCATTCTTCTCCGGGAGCAAGGCCGCTGTCGGCACGAGCTCGCTGTGCGTCTTGGCGGTGAGGACCTGGTGGAGGCGTTCGTCCATCTCCTCCTGTGAGGACGCTTCGCATCTGGGCCCGTATACATGCAGCAGTTCCTCGCCCTGAGCCTCGCGGGTCGCCGACCGGTACAGCAGGCGATCATGTCGCATCCTGACCTCACGCCCGGCGTGCACGGACACGACCGCGTCACCGAAGGCCACCACAGCGCGAGCGTGGGCCTTCGTCGGGCCCGGCACTTATTCGTGTCACAGGAACGTCACTCCGCCTCCACAGGCTCCGCACGCAGCGCATGATGGGCCCTCAGCTCACGCACCATCCCCGGGGGACACCATGCGCACTCACACCATCGCGGCCGCACTCGCCGCCGCAGCCCTGCTCACGCTCACTGCCTGCGAGAGCGCCGACACCAGCAGCTCCAGCAAGCCGGACACCACTGTCCAGGACACCAACGACCAGCCGAAGACCGACACGGACACCGGCACAGAGACGGACACGGGCACAGAGACGGACACGGGCACAGAGACGGACACCGGCGCAGACGCGGACACCGGCACAGACACGGAGACGTCGGACAGCGCCGACGCCGCCGAGTCCGACACCGCCACCTTGCCCGACCTGACCGGCCAAGGCCTCCAGGCCGCGCAAGACGCCGCCCAGGCCGCAGGCTTCTACATCCTCACGTCGTCCGACGCCACAGGCGCCGGCCGCATGCAGGTCTTCGACCGCAACTGGACGGTCTGTTCCCAGACACCGGACCCGGGTGAGCACTCCACGTCCACCACGGTCAACTTCGACACCGTGAAGATCGGGGAGAGCTGCTGACGTACCCCGGCCGCTGACCGGCCCGGCCCGCGCCCGTGCGCGGCCGGGCCTTCGCACGTGGCACGGCGCCTGAAACGGCTACGGGGTCCCTGCACTGTGAGCGGCCGCGCGACCCGGGCGGGCATAGTGCAAGGACCCCTACGGGGAAGCCGGGGGCTTCCCATGTGAGTGCGATCAACCACGTGGATCGGCTGCTTGAGCGCCGTCGCCCGCAGCTTGACGGCAGGCCATAGGCGACGCGTTTGGACGTGACCGTCCAACTGCAATCCAAGGACGGCGACCTCTACAACAACGGCGGCGCCACCAAGCACTCGGTCCTGCGGCGCGGCACGCTCAACGTCAACGCCGCGCCCGAGCCGGTCGCCAAGGGCAAGCCGATCACGATCACGGGCAAGCTGGCCCGCGCCAACTGGGACAAGCGCATCTACGCGGGCTACACCAACCAGCCCGTGAAGTTGCAGTTCCGCAAGGCGGGCACCACCACCTACACGACCCTCAAGACGGTCTACACCAATTCAACGGGCAACCTGTCGACGACGGCCACGGCAGCGACCGACGGCTACTGGCGCTGGGCCTTCGCGGGCACGTCCACCACCTCGGCGGTCAACACCGCAGGCGACTACGTCGACGTGCGCTGACAACCGGCTTCCGCCAGGAGCGTCCCCCAGGGAGGATCACGTACGCGGCCAGTACGGCCGTTTCCCGGCCGGCGGCCTGGCGGCAGCGGCCGCACCGCGCCACGTCGCCCAGCGGCCGGAAGACCTGCTCGGGCCGGGCCCTCGAGCTTCAGTCGCCCGCGAACCACAGGTCACTGCCTGGGGTAGCCGCGCACTGTTCCAGCATCGTTGCGAGGTTGTCCAGTGCGGCGAGGTGATGCTCATCACCGCATCTCTGCCTCAGGCCGTGGATCTCTCGGAGGGCGGCGGCGGACTCCTGCTCGTTCATCAACGTATCCCCGTACGGATCGACGGCAGTGAGACTCCCCGTTCTCCAAGGAGTTGGAGCGAGCTGAGCGCATCGGCCAGCGCGTCGCCGTGCCCGTAGGAGCTCCGCAAGAGCGTTGCGCGGGACTTGCGCCAGTTGTTGTAGGCAGGCCGTGATGAGCGCAGCTCCAGATCAATCCCCATGCTTCACGATGCACACGCTCTGGTGCCGCACAGCCACAACTGGTCATCGGCGGCCGTGACCTGCTGCCGCCCTATCGGTCAACGCCCTGACCAACTGCCGAGCTGTCGGCAGTTGTCGGCGTCGGTCATCGTTGAGCGCCCTTCCACGTCCTGCTAAAGCCCACTGCTCTGACCAGCTCAGATGGCGTGGGCTTCTGTTGTTGTTGGTTGGCGTCGGGCACCCTCGCACGGCCCAGGGACGGCCCGGACGGACGTTGCACCGAGCCGTCACCATGAGTCGGACCTATATCGCAAGAACCCGGTAGCGCCTCGAGCTAGTCTCCCGCCGTGACCTCAGCCGATCAGCCCCTCGTCGCCCCTGGCTTCGCTGTGCCGCAGCCACCTACCACCGACCGCTTCCGCTTGGAGCCCCTCGGCCCTCAGCACAATGCCGCCGACCACGCCGCCTGGACCTCCAGCATCGCCCACATTCGGGCCACCCCAGACTTCGCCGGCCGCTCCTGGCCGCCGCCAGAGGGCATGACCCTGGAGGCCAACCTCGACGACCTGCGTCGGCACGCGGAGGACTTCGACCGGCGCGTCGGCTTCACGTACACCGTCCTGTCGGTCCCGGACGGCGACGTCGTCGGCTGTGTCTACATATACGGCTCACGCCACGAGCCTGGTCTCATTGACGTCCGCTCCTGGGTCCGCGCGGACCACGCCTCCCTCGACGCCGAGCTCTATGACGTCGTCAGCGATTGGCTGGACCGAGAGTGGCCCTTCGAGCGGGTGGCATACGCACCTCGATGAGCCATGCGCTCAGTGCCACCGCGTCATCCGGAGAGCAGCACGCAAGCCTGGGACCCCCGCGGACAGGACGCGATCGCCGAGTGGCTCAAGCTTCGCGATCGCGTTGAGGAGCAGCTCATCAACCTGCGTCCTGCGGCCGCCTCCGTAACGTCGGGCCGCCGCACCGGCGAGTGTGCCGTCAAAGGCCCGGACCATGATCGATGGGGCCTTTTGGCTGGTACCCCGGAAGCATTCGAACCTGCGACACCCGCTATAGGAGTTCGATCCGAGTTCGCTCCGGGTACCGTCATCGACTGGTTCGGCGGCCAGACGGAAGTGCTGGTGTGCGCCCCGTCCGGCGTCGTTGATGTCAGCCGTGGATGTCAGCCGTTTTCCGGCCCGTAGCTTCATGGCCGTGCGATGGGATCGAGAGCCCCTCCTTCATCCGGAATGCCTAGCTGCTAGCGTCCGGCACCATGTGGGCTCAAGAGATCGTGGCCGGCCGACCGGCTTGGCGGCACATCCCCTCCGGAGTGGTCTTCCGGGCCATTCCCGGTGGGACGTTCCGGATGGGCTTGTCCGACGAGGAACTGGAGGCCGTTCGTGCCATCGAGCGGGCCGACGACGCCGATGACGATCTCAAAGCGTTCTTCGCTGGTGCTGTCCGGGCCCGGCCGGTGCGAGAAGTGCGGGTCGAGCCATTCCTGATCGCTCGGCATCCCCTTACGGTGGCACAAGTACGGCACTGGTTGTCTGAGTACGAGGACAGCTTCGCCGACTCAGACTCGAGCACGGCCCGGCTCGAGGATGACTTGGACGACCTGCTGGTGACGTTGCCCTTCCGGCTGCCCAGCGAGGCGGAGTGGGAATATGCGGCCCGGGCGGGCACGACCACTCTGACCTTCCGCGGGAACGGGAGACCGGACGAGGACCAGATGCTCGACGACTTCGCCGACGAGGAGCTCACTGCCGCAGCTGAGAATGCCTTCGGGCTGGCGGCGATGGGGTCGGCAAATGAAATCTGCGCTGACGTGTGGATCCCGCATTTCACGGACGCGCCGGTGGACGCACGCTGCCGCACCGGGGACGGACCGCAGGTGGTGCGCGGAGGGGCCGGCGACCTCTATCCGTGGCAGGGCTGCGACGAGTGGTTGCTGTTGCTCTCCGCCACCCGCGACGAGTTCCAAGACTTCACCGCGGTCCGTCCGGTTGCACCTGTGCCAACCAGTTAGGGGCATGCCGAGCGCAGAGGCAACATACAGAGAGGACGCGCGCGCGGGAGCTTGGTATCGCCACTCTCCGACCACGGCGTCTCCCTGGATTCTCAGCTTGGCAAGCTTGGATTCTCTATGGTTGGCTGCTGGCCTGACCTGCGGCGCAGCCGTCCTGGGGCATGAACGGCTGGTGCCCTGGTCCCGACATCCCCCGTGGTTCCCTGCACGATCTGGCACGACCTCTTCGTCCGCTCCTAGCGGAACGGGGCGGCGCTTGGCCGGTACGATACGCAGGCTGGGCAGTGTCCACGCGATGGGGGAGGGCCAATGAGGATCAAGGACCCGGAATACCCGGCAGCGGTCGAAGCGGCTGTGGAAATCCTGCGGAAGCGGGCCCAGCAGGGACTGACCGTCACGTACGGGGAGCTAAGCGCCGAGTTGGCAGCACAGGGCTTCGACTCCATTCCGCCTCACCGCGGAGTCATGACCTACCTGCTCAAGGATGTCTGCCTCCACCGTAACGAGGACGGACGAGCACCGATGCTCTCGGCGATCGTGGTGAACAAGGCCAGCCGGGAGCCATCCGACCAGTTCGCCGACCTTGCCCGAAGTATGCCCTTCTCCCGGCCGGCCAACTGGAGTTGGCAGGACGAGCAGCAGCAGGTGTTCGCTCAGCACCGCGAGAAATGAGGTCGGTCCCCGACACCCGTTTTAGGAGCGAGGTTGGACGATCATGGGCGTGACCTGCCGATTCCCTAGCTCGGGCGGAGGCTGGCCGTGCCCACCTCTGCGCACCCCGATTCCCCGTGAGTCCCCGTGCGTTCTGGCACGAGAGTGGCACGGCCTGTGCACCGTGCCACAACCCCTCGATGCGAACCACGGGCGGGGCGGTCGCTGAGGTCCGCCGGGCAGGTCAGCCGGTCACCTGGGGCCGGTAGCGGTCGGCTGTGGTCGCGGTGGTTGCTGTACTTTCCTGCTGTACACAGGTTGGGATGAGCTTGTAGGAGAGCTCGTGAGCCGCATTCGCTCGGCCCTTCGGCATGGCATCGCAGCGATCCTCGGCGTTGCCATGGTGTTCGTTCTGGCCGATCAGTTGCTGCCGGCTTGGTTTGTAGCGGCTGCGTTCGCCGGCTCCTTCATCCTGCTGCTGCCAAAGACGCCGTGGCTCGTCGCGGCGTTCTGCGGCGGTGCCGCTCTGGTAGTGGTGACGTGGTTGGTGATGTGGTCGTTCGCTGATTGGAACTGCGCGAGCGAAGTCAATGGCGTGATCATTGAGCACGGCTGCAGTGAGCTACCGCACTCGAACATGAGCCGTTGAGAGGGCGTTAAGTCCGTTTCTGGTAGCGGCCGCGTCCGGGTTGTTCGAGGAGTTTTTGGCGGACGAGTCGTCCCAGGCGGGAGCGGGTGACGTTGATCGAGGGCTCGTCGGTGGGCAGGCTGAGGTGTTCGTGCAGATCGCGGACGTGGAACACCTTCCCGGGGTGCTCGTTGAACGTGGTCACGATGCGCTGGTAGACGGTGGCGGTGGCGGTCTCCGCAGGTGCCGTTGTGTGGTCGGGA
>NZ_JBSFVB010000011.1:0-286417 GCF_053592115.1 Streptomyces sp. NPDC002788
TCGACACACCCGGCCTAACGCCGCCACCCCGGCCCGGGACACCCCCGGGCCGGTCACACCATACGAATCAGCGACCCGCGAAATACGGGTCTAGCCGAGCGCCTGCTGCAGGTCCTCCAGCAGGTCGTCGGCGTTCTCGATGCCGACGGACAGCCGCACCAGGTCGGCGGGGACCTCGAGGGCCGAGCCGGCCGCGGAGGCGTGCGTCATGCGGCCGGGGTGCTCGATCAGCGACTCGACGCCGCCCAGGGACTCGCCGAGCGTGAACACCTTCGCGCGGTTGCAGACCTCGACGGCCGCCCCCTCGCCGCCCTCGACCCGGAAGGAGACCATGCCTCCGAACGACTTCATCTGCTTGGCGGCGACCTCGTGGCCGGGGTGCTCGGGCAGGCCCGGGTAGAGCACGCTCGTCACGCGCGCGTGCCGCGTGAGCATGTCGGCGACCTTGGCGGCGTTCTCGCTGTGCCGGTCCATGCGCACGGCGAGCGTCTTGGTGCCGCGCAGCACCAGCCAGGAGTCGAAGGGCCCGGCGACCGCGCCCATCGCGTTCTGGTGGAAGGCCAGCTCCTCGCCCAGGTCGGCGTCGCCGGTGATCAGGGCGCCGCCGACGACGTCGGAGTGGCCGCCCATGTACTTGGTCAGCGAGTGCACGACGACGTCCGCGCCCAGGGACAGCGGCTGCTGGAGGTAGGGCGTGGCGAAGGTGTTGTCGACGACGAGGCGGGCGCCCGCGTCCCGGGCGACCTGGGCCACGGCGGCGATGTCGGTGATGCCGAGGAGCGGGTTGGAGGGGGTCTCCACCCAGACGACCTTGGTCTTCGGGGTGAGGGCGGCCCGTACGGCGGCCGGGTCGCTCGTGTCGGCGACCGACCACTCCACGCCCCAGCGGGCGACGACCTTGGCGAACAGGCGGAACGTGCCGCCGTAGGCGTCGTTGGGGATGACCACGTGGTCGCCGGGGCTGAGCAGCGCACGCAGCAGGCAGTCCTCGGCCGCCAGTCCGGACGCGAACGCGAGACCGCGGCGGCCGCCCTCCAGGGCGGCGAGGTTCTCCTCCAGCGCGGTCCTGGTCGGATTGGCGCTGCGACTGTACTCGTAGCCGCCGCGCAGGCCGCCGACGCCGTCCTGCTTGTAGGTGGAGACCTGGTAGATCGGCGGGACGACCGCGCCCGTCAGGGGGTCGGCGGTGTTGCCCGCGTGGATCGCGCGCGTCTCGAAGTGCTCACTGATGTGCCTGTCGCTCATGGGCACCGAGGGTAGTGCGCCGAAGCGAAGAGTGCCGGGGGACGGGACGACGCGGGCCACGGACCGGGCTTCCGGCGGGTTTCCACAGGGTTGAGGGGGCCGCGCGGCCGGGTTTTCCACAGGTTCGGGGAGCAGGTTGGCCAATTGTCGGCGTGGTCTGGTTCGCTTGTTGCATGGAGATTCTCTGGGTCCTGATCGCACTGGTCATGCTGGGCTTCGTGCTGCTCCCCTTCCTGCGGCGCGGGCGCGGTGCGGTCGGGCTGGTCTCACCGGGCCACCCGGACGCGGCGGACCCGGCGAACTACGGCTTCGTCCGCGAGGAGGAGCTCGACATCCGCATGCCCGGCCCCGACACGGACCTGCTGGACGTCCTGGACGTGGTGCAGCGCACGCAGGACTACCGCGCGGCCCAGCAGCTCCTCGCGGGCACGGAGACGGAGGGCGAGCGGCGCTGGCAGCGCGTGCAGGCCTTCGCGGGCGCGGCCTCGCTGGAGCTCGCGCAGCTGCCCGGCGGGGTGAGCGAGGCTCCGGGCGGGCAGTGGCTGCGGGTGTGGCGGGCCGAGGCGCCCAAGGACGCGGGCGGCGCGGCGGTGCACGCCGAGTTCCTGGTGCAGCAGGCGTGGCGGACGGCGACGCCCGGGACGGACGAGTTCCGGATCATCATGGAGGAGGCGAAGGCGGCGTGCGGCGACGCGGCGCTGCTGGCCCCCGGCGATCCGATCCCGTACATCGTCGAGTTGTCGGTGGCCCGTGGTCTGGGCTACTCCCAGAAGGACTTCGAGCAGCTGTGGCTGAAGATCCTGGACCGCGCCCCGGTCCACATGGGGGCGCATCTGGCCGCGCTGCACTACTGGTGCGAGAAGTGGCACGGCTCGCGGACAGAGGCGTACTCGTTCGCGGAGGCCGCGGCGGCCAGGGCCCCGCAGGGCTCCCTCCTGGCGGCCATGCCCCTCTTCGCGGTCTTCGAGCACCTTCCCGAGGTGACCCTGGTCAGCAGCTTCTGGCAGAGCGAGGTCGTCACGAAGGCGGTCCACGGTGCGCTGCACGCGGTGCACTCGGCCCGCCCCGACGACCCGATGCTGGCGCATGTGCGGCACATGCTGGTGTTCTTCCTGGTCCGCAGCGAGCGCTGGTCGGAGGCCATGAACCAGCTGGTGCACATCGACGGTCATGTGGGCGCCCTGCCCTGGACGCTGTCCGCCGACCCGGCGGCGGAGTTCGCGGTGTACCGGGCGCTGGCGGTGGCGGGCTACGAGGCGAACGGCGGCAGCCCGGCGAGCCTGCCGCACTGAGACGGGTCCGCGGCACGGAGGCGGGTCCGCGGGCGCCGAGGCGGGTCCGAGTCGCGCCCGCACCGGAGACTTGCGGAACAGTAGGTCTGCCAGTGCGGAGACATGGCGCCTTCCGGGATACGGAGCAGTCGGCTCGGCGGCTCAGGACAGCGGTGGGGGCGGAGGAGTGGGACAGACCGTGCAGGGCGAGGCACGAGGTCGTCTTCGTACTCACCCTCGCCAGGCGCGGGGACGTCATGCAGCAACCCCGCTGCAACCGTCTCGGCCTCGTTGCGCCAGTACAGGTTCGGCAGTACCGCTCCGGCTCGATCCTCCTCATGGATGAGGGCGCACCAGAGCAACTGCACCACATCCTTTCCCTGAGGAAATTCCAACCAGGGAACGTCACGGGCGAAGAGCTGGATCACCGGCACCATGGGCACCGCACCAGGCTTTGACTGCTCCCAGGAGGCACTGCCTGTGCCGTAGGCCCAATGCCCGGCCTGCGCACAGTACGGCCATGGTTCGTCAACCGGCCAGTGCAAGGGACCGCCCATGGAGCTGTGACGGAGGCCGAGCTCCCCACTCCTCGGATACAGCAGGATCGTCTCCCTGGCGAAGCTTGCAAACTCCGGTATCAGCTCCGCCATGTCGAAGGGTGGCGGGGCAAGCTTTCGGGGCACGGTGTGAATCCTCCAGGAACGAGCATGCCGGCGGGGCACTGGGCAACTTGCGCCCGAGCACTGACAGAGCACGATCACATGCCACAACAGGCTCGGCGGGACGGGCGCGTCCTGCCCGACGGTGCGGCACAGGCCGACCGCTGAGGACCGGTGGCGGTGCGAGGGCCCGCGGTGGGGCGGGCACCTAATAGGGTGCCTCCGTGACCGCGTCCCTGAGTTCCGACAAGTCCCGTGCCGCGTTGCGTATATCGGCGCGGGTTTCCGCCGAGTTGCTGCTGGTGTTCGCCGCGTCCGCCGTGGCTCTGTGGCTGCTGGGCCGGATGTGGGCCGTCGTGTGGCCGCTCGTCGTCGGGTTGTTGCTGACCACGCTCACCTGGCCCGCGGCCCGGTTCCTGCGTCGGCGCGGGTGGCCGCCCGCGCTCGCCGCGTCCGTGGTGACCGTGTTGTTCCTGCTGGTCGCCGCGGGGGTCGTGGCGTTGATCGCCGTGCCGGTGGCGTCGCAGTCCGGGGAGCTGACCGACGGTGTGGTGGAGGGGATCCAGCGGCTGCGGGAGTGGGCCGCCGGGCCGCCTCTGAACATCGGCGACGCGCAGATCAACAAGGCCTTCGACAGTGCCGTCGCCCGCGCCCAGGAGGGTCTCGGCAGCATGGTGGGAGCTGTCGTCACGGGCGTGAGCACCGTCGTGAACGGCGTCGTCACCGCGGTGCTGGCGCTGTTCTTGATGTTCTTCTTCCTCAAGGACGGGCCGCGGTTCCTGCCGTGGCTCGGCCGTCAGCTGCCCGGGCGGCTCGCCACCGACGTCCCGACCGTCTTCGCGCGCGGTTGGGCCACCCTCGGTGCCTTCGTGCGCTCCCAGGCGGCCGTCGGCCTGCTCGACGCCGTCCTGATCGGCCTGGGCCTGTGGATCCTGGGCGTGCCGCTGGTGCTGCCCTTGGCCGTGCTGACCTTCGTCTCCGCGTTCGTGCCGATCATCGGCGCGCTGTTCGCCGGTTTCGTAGCGGTCCTCATCGCGCTGGTCTACAACGGACTGGCGGACGCGCTGATCGTGCTGGCCATCATCGTCGTGGTGCAGCAGCTCGAGGGCAACGTCTTCCAGCCCATGATCCAGAGCCGGGGACTCGGTCTGCACGCGGCAGCAGTGCTGCTGGCGGTGACGCTGGGCGGCAGCCTCGCCGGCATCGTCGGCAGCCTGCTCGCCGTGCCCGCCGCCGCGCTGATCGCGGTGGTGTGGAACTACGTCCGCGAGCAACTCGTCGAGCCGGTGGGCGGACCGGACCCAGGCGACTCCGACACCACCGGCCCCGCCCCGTCGTAGCAGCCGCCGCCGTCGGGCACACCGCCGTGCACCCAGCAGGCCGCCGACACCACGGGGTGCGCCCGGCAGGCCGCCACCCCCGCACCGTGCGCGCGGCGGGCGGCCGGCCCCGCGCCAACGGACGCGCCGAGGTCGCGGAGCTCCACTCGGCGTGTGAGCCTGAACGCGCGGCCGGGGGGTGTGCGAAAGGAGTTCACCCCATGGTCCCCGTCACCGTGTCGCCCGTGCGCCTCGAGGCGTCCCTCGACGCCCGGCTGTCCCGGTGGATGTGGCTGGTGAAATGGCTGCTCGCCATCCCGCACTACATCGTGCTGGTGTTCCTCTGGGTCGCCTTCGTCGTCGTGACCTTGATCGCCTTCTTCGCCATTCTGTTCACCGGCCGGTATCCACGGTCCCTCTTCGGCTTCAACGTCGGCGTGCTGCGCTGGAACTGGCGGGTGAGCTACTACGCCCACACCGCGCTCGGCACCGACCGGTACCCGCCCTTCACCCTCGCCGACGTGCCCGACTACCCGGCCCGATTCGACGTCGCCTATCCGGAGCGGCTGTCGCGCGGACTGGTCCTGGTGAAGTGGTGGCTGCTGGCGATCCCGCAGTACATCGCCGTCGCGATCATCGCCGGTGGCGGTTGGGGCGGGGGCGGAGGAGACGACTGGCGGGGCGGCGGGCTGCTGCCCTATCTCACCCTGGTCGCCGTGGTCGTCCTGCTGTTCACCGCCCGATACCCACGGCACCTCTTCGACCTCCTGATCGGCCTCGCCCGCTGGGCGGCACGGGTGACGGCCTACGCCGCGCTGATGACCGACCAGTACCCGCCGTTCCGGCTCGACATGGGCGGGCAGGAGGCCCCACCGGCCTCGCCACCGGCGACCCCACCGCCGTCCCCGCCGACGTCCCCGCCGACGTCCCCGCTGAGCAAGGCCTGAGTCCAAGGCGTGCCGGAACCCGCGAAGACCTGAGCGGAAGCGATTCCTCCCGCCCCACGCTCCCTCGCATGGTTTCTCGGACGAGCGTTACGGGTGATCTCGGTCGTCGCCCTGGCCCTCGCGGGGACGGTCCAGGGCACGGCGCACGCCGCGGAGCCCGCACCGGCGGCCGGACGGCAGCTGCTGCTGCTCTACAACCATCGAGTGGGATGCCAGGATTCAGCCGCCGGTGCCGTACGGCCTCGTGATGATCTCCAGGCGGTGGCCGTCCGGGTCGTCGAAGTACACGCCCCGTCCGCCGTCGTGGTGGTTGATCTCGCCGGGACGGCTGTGGAACGGATCCGCCCAGTACGTCAGGCCGGCCTCCCGGATGCGGCCGAAGATCTCGTCGAACTCCTCCTCCGAGACGAGGAAGGCGTAGTGCTGCGGTGTGATGGCGCCGGGACTGTCCATGAAGTCGAGCGTCACGTCGTTGGATATCTCGACCGGGAGGAACGGACCGTAGGGCGGGCTGACCTCGAGTCCCAGGATGTCGGCGAGGAACCGGGCCGAGGCGCGCTTGTCGTGCGAGGCGACGATGGTGTGGTTCAGCTGCACGGTCATGGTGGGCCTCCCCTGACGAACGGCGCCCTCCTGATGCACTCCCCCTTGTGTACCCCGCATGCGACCCCTCGTGCACCACGAAATGCCCGGAGGGCTCCGGCGCGCGGCCGGGGCCCTCCGTGAGCAGATGCGAAACCGTCCGGTCTCAGATGGTCGCCGTGTCGATCACGAAGCGGTACCGCACGTCACTGGCGAGCACCCGCTCGTAGGCGTCGTTGATCTGCTCGCCGCGGATCAGCTCGATCTCGGCGCCGAGGCCGTGCTCGGCGCAGAAGTCCAGCATCTCCTGGGTCTCCGCGATGCCGCCGATCATGGACCCGGCGAGGGACTTGCCGCCGCCGATCACCGAGAAGAGGTTGAGGGAGACGGGCTCCTCGGGGGCGCCGACGTTCGCCAGCGTGCCCTCGGTGCTCAGCAGCGAGAGGTAGGCGCCGAAGTCCAGCGGGGCCGACACCGTGGACACGATCAGGTCGAACGTGCCGGCCAGTTCCTCGAAGGTCTTCGGGTCGCTGGTGGCGTAGTAGTGGTCGGCGCCGAGCTTCAAACCGTCCTCCCGCTTGCGCAGCGACTGCGACAGCACGGTCACCTCGGCGCCGAGCGCGTGCGCGATCTTCACGCCCATGTGGCCGAGGCCGCCCAGGCCGACGATCGCGACCTTCTTGCCGGGGCCGGCGCCGAAGCGCTTCAGCGGGGAGTACAGGGTGGTGCCGGCGCAGAGGAGGGGCGCGGCCTCGTCCAGGGCGAGCTCGTCGGGGATACGGAGGACGTAGTTCTCGTCGACGACGACCTTCTCGGAGTAGCCGCCGTAGGTGGGCTCGCCGTCCTTGCCGATGCCGTTGTACGTCGGGACGTTGCCCTTGACGCAGTACTGCTCACGGCCGGCCTTGCAGTTCTCGCACTCGCGGCAGGAGTCGACCATGCAGCCGACGCCCACGCGGTCGCCGACGGCGAACTCGGTGACGCCCGATCCGACCTCGGAGACGACACCGGCGATCTCGTGGCCGGGGACCATCGGGAAGATCGCCTCGCCCCAGCCCTCGCGGGCCTGGTGGATGTCGGAGTGGCAGATGCCGGCGAACTTGATGTCGATCAGGACGTCGTACTCGCCGACCGGGCGGCGTTCGATGGTGGTGCGCTCCAGCGGAGCCTTGGGGGCGGGAGCGGCGTAAGCGGCGACAGTGGTCATGCCGGGGGTTCTCCTAGCGACGTGATGTGCCCGGCTGCCTTCTGATCTTGCCCGGGCACACCACCAGCGTGCCCGGTCCACGCGCCTCTACCCAGACCACGGTTTTGCGTACGCACACGGTGCGTACCACTGGCGGGGTCAGGCTCATGGACGTACGACCGGGGATACTGGACGGCATGGACGAACAGCCCGAACCCACTCGGACAGCCGGCGGGGGCCTGGACCGGCGTGCCGAGCTCAGTGAGTTCCTGCGCACCCGGCGTGCCCGGCTGAAGCCGGAGGACGTGGGACTGCCCGACTTCGGGCGGCGGCGGGTGCCGGGACTGCGCCGTGAGGAGTTGGCACAGCTGGCCGGAGTGTCCGTGGCGTACTACACGCGGCTGGAGCAGGGCAACGGGCACAACGTCTCGGCGGAGGTGCTGGACGCCATCGCGCGCGCCCTGCGGCTGAGCGACGCCGAGCAAGCGCACCTGATGCACCTGGCGAAGCCGAAGCAGCACAAGAAGAAGCCGATGGAGCGCAGCCGGCAGGTGCGGCCGGCGTTGCGGCATCTGCTGGACTCGATCGACAGCGTCCCGGCGTTCGTCGTCGGGCGCCGTTCGGACATCCTGGCCTGGAACCGGATGGCCGCCGCCCTCTTCGGCGACTGGGCGGAGCTGCCGGCGTCGGAGCGGAACTGGGCGCGGCTGGTGTTCCTCAGACCCGACTACCGCGACCTGTTCGTCGAGTGGGACCAGAAGGCCCAGGACATGGTCGGCATCCTGCGCATGGACGCGGGCTGCCATCCGGACGACCCGCGGCTGTCGGCCCTGGTCGGCGAACTCTCGGTGAAGAGCGAGGAGTTCCGCCGTCTCTGGGCCGCCCACGACGTCAAGGAGAAGAGCTACGGCGTCAAGCGCCTGCGCCACCCCCTGGTCGGCGACCTGACCCTCTCCTTCGAGACGTTCCGCCTGGTCGACGACGAACAGTCCCTGATCACGTACCACGCGGAGCCGGATACCCCGTCGGCTGAGGCCCTGCGTCTGCTGGCGAGCTGGGGGGCGGACGCGACCCGCTCGGGCACCAGGGCTGCGACGGGGTCGGAGTGAGCGCGCCTCCGCCTCACTCGGCGACGCCGAGATCCTCCCGCATCAGCCTGCGCATGGCGAACAGCCGCGGCTCCGCCTCCTTCAGCCCGAGGAGGGCGCTCTCGGCGCTCTCGCCGTCCCGGGCCACGCCGCGATCGAGCCGTTTCACCGCCGCGTCGATGCCCGCGATGACCTCGTTCACGGACCGTGAGGCCTTTAAGGGGTCCTTGCACTATGCCCGCCCGGGTCGCGGACGCTCATAGTGCAAGGACCCCTGAAGTGCGCTCGGGCACGATCATCTGAGCCTCCGCGTACCGGTCACGGTGGTCGCGCCGCGTCTCTTCCAGCTGGTCTCGTTCGGCGTCGCCGTAGACCCCGTCGCGCAGGCGGTGCAGGGCGTCCTTCAGGAGCGTGTGGAACTGGCGTGAGGACCTGTTCATCGCCGTGCACGCGTCTCTGCGCTCCTCGAACCGCCGTCGCTCCTCGGCGGCCCAGGTCTCCTCGTCCCGCTGCCGTGCCGTCAGCCGCTGGCTGAGCACCGGTGCGAAGAGCGTGCCGAGGACACCCACGACGGCAGTGATCATGGCGGTGACTGCGGCGGTCATGCGAGGACCCTTCTGACGCGGCGGGCCCGCCGGAAGCCGAGGCTTCCGACGGGCCGCTCGAACGACGTGCTTACGGCCTACTTGCCGTAGTACGCGTTGTAGATCGAGACCGTCGACTTGTTGCCCTTCTTGTCGGCGATCTTGGCGTGGAAGGAGATGGCCTTCCCCTGCGCCGGGTTCTTGACGGTGATCTTGCCCTGCGTGACGGTGAGCTTCTTCCAGGTCTTGCCGTAGTCGTAGGACACGTACACCGTCAGCGACTTCAGGTTGCTGCCCTTGGCCGCGCCCTCGACGGTGACCGGGATGCTGACCGTCTTGCCGGCCGGGACCTTGCTGTCCAGGCCCGTGGCCGCGTTGAAGCGGGCGGTGGAGGCGGGCAGCTCCTTGATGCCGGTGGTCTGCTTGGAGCGGAACGTCCAGCTGGCGTCGATGCGGGTGGAGGCCGCCGCGACCTTGACGCTGCGCTTGACCGACGTCGTCAGCTTGTACTCGGCGTCGCCGGCCGGCACCTTGAACTGCTTCTCACCGAACAGCGGGTCCTCGTTGCTGCCGACCTTGGTGCCGTTGCGGTAGAGGGTCGTGTTGACCGAGGAGAACTTCGAGTAGCCCGGCGTGCCCTTGCCGTCGGCGAACAGCGGCAGGGAGCCGAAGATCTCGTTCCCCTCACGGAAGACGCCGAAGCCGGCGCCGATACGCGGTCCGAAGACGGCCGTGTTGACAGTCCTCGAGTAGCTCTTGCCGGCCGCGTACTTCTGCGTGGCCAGCGTGTAGGCGGCCTCGTCGACCGGGAAACCGTCCGCGTCGACATCACCGTCCTGGGTGAAGTGGAGGTCCCACTGCACTCCGCCCTGGGCGGACAGGTGCAGCGTCCGGGTGCCGGGCAGGGTCTGCCGGATGCCGATCGCGGAGGCGCTGTTGCTCCACGGCATCCAGCCCACCGCTTCGATCACGCCCTTCTTGCCGCTCGCCGCGGCACCGAGACCGGCCTTCACCGTGGCCAGCTCGCTCGCCTTGTAGTGCTTGGTGTAGCCCGTGGCGAGCTGCTTGACCGGACCGCCGGCGACGACGTCGTACTGCTCCTTGTCACCCTTGGTCCAGTGGCCGTCCCACTGCTGGGTCAGCGAGCCGTCGGTGATCTGCGGGCCGACGTGGGCGGTGCGGATGTCGGCGTACGAGTCCAGCCACCAGCCGAAGCTCCAGCCGCTGTTACCGGCCTCCACCGTGTAGCCGGGCGAGGCGAACTCCGACTTGACGCCTTCGGCGGGGACGGTGATGTCCACCGGCTTGGCCTTGCGGGCGTCCAGCGTGACCGTCGTGTTCTTGGTGACGTTCAGCTTGGGCTGCGCGAGCCAGTCGACGCCCTCGAACTTCTCCGGGTCGTCGCCGACGAAGACGTTCGTGTCGAGGATGTAGGTGCCCTTGGGGACACGGGCGGTGACGGTGCCGTCCTCGTCGTACGGCATCGCGTCCCTGCCCTTGCCCAGGCCCGCGATCCCGCTCAGGTTGGCGCTGTAGTTCTTCGTCGGCTTGCCGGCACGGTCGAGGAACTTCAGCGTGACGTCGTACGACTCGACCTCGCGCTGCACGGCGGCGGCCGTGCGGACGGTCTGGCCGCCGCCCGTCGCCGTCACGTACGACGAGTACGCGCCGTCGACCGTGCCGCCCAGCTTGGTGTTGACGGTGAACGGGACGGACGCCTTGCCGCCCGCCGGGACCGTCACCGAGGTGGCGCCGAGCTTGAAGAAGCCGGCCGGGGCGGCCTGGCCCTTGGGGTTGGTGGCGGTCGACGTCAGCTTCAGCGTGACGTCCTTCGTACCGAGGTTGCGGTACGTCAGTTCCTTGGTGACCGGCTTGTCGTCGGCGTGCGGCCACTGCTGCACGCCGAAGCTCACCGACACCGGCTCGGCGATCACGGACTGCTCGATGGCCTTGTCGACCTGGATCCGGCCCGAACCCTGCTGGTACGGCGTGTACTTGCCGCCCTTGGTGGAGCCGGTCAGGGCGCCCTTCAGCTCCGCGTACTTCCACTCGGGGTGCTGCTGCTTGAGGATCGCCGCCGCGCCCGCGACATGTGGGGTCGCCATCGACGTACCGGAGATCGTCATGTAGCCGGCCGGCTTCTCGCCGACCTCGTCGGCTATCAGGTTGCCCGCGGCGGAGGCCGCGGTGATGTCCACGCCGGGCGCGGTCACGTCGGGCTTGAGCGCGCCGTCCGTGCCGGGTCCGCGGCTGGAGAAGTCGGCCAGCGCGTCCTTGTCGTCGACCGCGCCGACGGTCAGGGCCGCGGCGGCGCTGCCCGGGGAACCGACGGTCTGCTCGCCGAAGTGGCCCTCGTTGCCGGCCGCGATGGCGAACAGGACGCCCTTCTCCTCGGAGAGCTTGTTCACCGCCGCTTCCAGCGGGTCGATCGCGGGCGTGTCGCCGCCGCCCAGGCTCATGTTGACGACGTCGGCGCCCTCGGCGACGGCCCACTCCATGCCTGCGAGGATCTCGGAGTCGCTGCCGAATCCGCCGTCGTCGAGGACCTTGCCGTTGAGGATCTTGGCGCCGGGCGCCACGCCCTTGTACTTGCCGCCGGACTTCTTGCCGGTGCCGGCCGCGATGGAGGCGACGTGAGTGCCGTGGCCGACCTTGTCGGAGGCGTCGGGCGAGGTGCTGAAGTTCTTGGCGCCGATCACCTGGCCCTTGAGGTCGTCATGGGTGGCGTCGACACCGGTGTCCAGGACGGCGATCTTGACGCCCTTGCCGTCGTATCCGGCGGACCAGGCCTTGGGCGCGCCGATCTGCGGGACGGACTTGTCGAGGCTGGCCTTGCGGATGCCGTCGAGCCAGACGTGCGCGATGCCGGAGGCGGTCTTGTCGCCGTTGGTGACCGCGTCCCAGAGTTCGGGCGTGTCCTCCCGCGGGGTCTGCACCGCGTCCGCGTTCAGGGACTTCAGCGAGTGGCGCAGGATGCCCGCGTCGCGGACGTCGGCCTTGGTGGCCGCGGCGCCGCCCCGGTAGCCGACGATGACCTTCAGGCCCTTCTTCTGGGCCTTGCGGGTCGCGGACTTGTTGAGCTCGGTGACGTCGAAGAGCCGCTGGTCGAGCTTGCCGGTGGCGACCAGACGGGCCGCGTCGGCCGGGATCACGAGGGTGTGGCCGTCGAGCTTGCGGATCTGGACCGGTACGTCCTCACGGCCCTTGGCCCGCTCCAGGCCGATGACACGGCCCTTCGCGTCGAGGACGACCCGGTCGCCGGTGATCAGTGTGATGCGGTGCTTGGCGGTCAGGGAGGCCGGCTTGGCGGCCGCGGCCGCCTGCTCGCCGTTCGCCGACGCCGGGCCGGTCATGCCCGCCGCCAAAGCCACGGCTGCCGCTGTGGCGACCGTGGCCGCGTACGCCCTTTTGACTTGTCTGTGCAAGTTTCCCCCTTGAGAAGAACCGGGTGAATTCCCCGTTCACCCGGCCGGGGGTGCTCTCGAATGCGTGCCCGTACACCCCCCGGAAGAGGCAGTATGCCGAGGGGTGATCAGGTGCTCAATAGATGAGAAGAAGGTGAGAGATCCGTCGGACGACTGTTACACGGCTGTCGGAACTCCGTTACAGAAGCCGACAGTTGCGTTCTTCGCCCGCTCTTTCACCGCTCCAAGCGCCTGGCCGTCCGCGGGGAGCGACGCCTCGACCCGCACGACGCCCTCGTCTCCCCGGCCTGCGGCCTCATCTGCTGGAGCGCCTCAAGAAGACCCGCCCGGTGATCTCGTCACGAGTGAAGAGCCGCCGGGGGGAAGACGAAAGCCGCCGCCCGTCCCCTGTTCCGGGGCGGGCGGCGGCCTTTCCTGAAGCGAAAGCTACCGCGGTGTCAGAGCTCCGAACCGGCCTTCCAGTCGGCCCAGCTCATGTTCCAGCCGTTGAGTCCGTTGTCCGGCGCGATGGTCTTGTCGCCGGTGTTCTCGACGACCACCACGTCACCGATCATCGAGTTGTTGTAGAACCACGCGCCCGGCGTGCTGGGGTCGTTCGCGCCCTTGGCGTCCTGGAGGCCGACGCAGCCGTGGCTGGTGTTCACACTGCCGAAGATGGACTTCGCGCCCCAGTAGTTGCCGTGGATGAACGTGCCGGAGCTGGAGAGGCGGATGGCGTGCGGCACGTCCTTGATGTCGTACTCACCCTTGCCGTCGTCGTCCGTGAAGCCCACGGTCGCGCCGTTCATGCGCGTCTCCTTGAACTTCTCGGACATCACCATGATGCCCTCGTAGGTCTTGTTCTCCGGCGAGCCGGCGGAGATCGGGATCGTGCGGACGACCTTGCCGTCCTGCGTGATCTTCATCTGCTTGGTCTTCGCGTCGACGTACGAGACCTGGTTGCGGCCGATCTTGAAGGTGACCGTCTTCTGCTGGACGCCGTAGACGCCCTCGGCACCCTGGACACCGTCGAGGGCGAGCTTCAGCGTGACGGTGGAGCCTTCCTTCCAGTAGTCCTCGGGGCGGCAGTCCATGCGGTTGGCGTTGAACCAGTGGCAGGCGACCTCCTGGCCGCTGGTCGTGCTGACCTTGATGCCCTTCTGGACGGCGGCCTTGTTGGTGATCGCCTTGTCGAAGTTGATCGAGACCGGCATGCCGACGCCCACGGTGGTGCCGTCGTCCGGGGTGTAGGTGCCGATGAAGCTGTTGGCCGGGGAGACCGTGGTGAACGAGGCGTTCTCGTGGGCGACGCGGCCCTCGGAGTCCTTCGCCTCCGCCGCCAGCTTGTAGGTGGTGGAGCGCTCCAGCTGCGTGCTGGGCTTCCAACTGGTCTTGTCGGCGGATATCTGGCCGCTGACCTCCGTGCCGTCGGACGTCGTCATCTTGACGCTCGTGAGGGTGCCCTTACTCACGGTGACGGCGGCGGAGTTGTTGATGGAGGCGTTGTCGGAGCCGTCCTCGGGTGTGATCTTGATCTGGGCCTCGGACGCCTTCTTCGCCGCGGCCTCGTCGACCTTCGACTGGGAAGTGTCGCCGCCGTCACCCCCGGAGGCGCTGCCACCACCGCCGGAACAGGCCGAGAGCATCAGCACTCCGCCGAGCAGTGCGGACGCGACCGTCAGGCCCTTGCGCCGCTTACTGACCGTCATCACACGCTTCTCCATCGTTGCCGATTTCCCCAAAACCCCGTTGCCCCCGTCGCCAACCAAGTGCCCCCGTCAGGACCCGTGAGTCCCCCAAGAACCTTCCACGCTACGACCGGTTCTCCCGGTTCCCCAGGTGGCGCAGGTGTGGGGATCACCACGTCCGTGACGGACGGTGCCGGCGAGACCGGTGCGATCGGTGCGCCGCTTGAGACGTGAAGACCCCGGGCGGCGGTTGCCGACCCGGGGTCATCTCTTCCCGGGCGGTCAGCCGTCGTTGTCGTCCTCGACATCATCCTCGTCGAGGTCCCACTCCGGCGAATCGGGGTCGTAGTCGATCCGCTCGGCGCTCCAGGAGGCCTGCTGGAGCTCCACCCCGGGCACCTCGCTGACCAGGTCGAACGGGTCTACGAGATACGCGAGGGCCTCCGCGGTGTCTTCCGTCACAGCGCCCTCGGCGTGGGCCCGCTCCGCCGCCGGCATGGCGGCGTCGTCGGCGATCCGGCGCATGGCGGACTTGGTGATCGCGTCGGCGTCGTCGACCTCGAGGACGAGTTCCACCCGAAGCCGTACAAAACGTGATGTCTCAGGAGTGCTCATGGCGCGAGCGTACGACGAGGTCCTCCCGTGACTTTCCCGTGACCCGCGACTTTCACTAACATCGCCCCACACGGCCAATTCGCCGACGTCACAAGGGGATCGATATTCCGTGTCATCCGCTCGCCGTCCGTTGCTGACCGCCACCGCCGCGGCCTCCCTGCTGGGCGCCCTGTGGTTCGTCCCGTCCGCCAACGCGACGTCGGACTCCCCGGTGAGAGACGCGGTCTCGACGAGTCCGTCGCCGCAGGTCACGGAGCAGGCGCGGATCGCCGCCACGGCCGTGGACGCCTCCGTTCCGGGCACCCGCCTCGCCGACACGGGCAGCTTCGACAGCACGCCGTACGTGATCGGCGGGACCTTCTGCCTCACGCTGGGCGCCGGGTTCGTCGTGTACTCGGTCCGCCGGGAACGGCTCGGTCTCTGACCGCACTTGAGAGGGGCTCAGCCCGACGGCGGAGCCCCCTCCCGTCCTGGCGGACCGGTCCGCCAGGTTTCTCGGACCTGTCTACTGAAGCGGCCCGGTGACCGACTCCACCGCGGCCAACAGTCGCCCGTCCCGCACGAACGCGTCCGCCGCGGCCAGGTCCGGCGCCAGGAACCGGTCCGGCCCGGGACCCTGAACTCCCGCCCCCCGTACGGCGTCGATGACCGCCTGCGTCGCGGGCGCCGGGGTCAGCCCAGCGCGCAGCTCGACGGCGCGCGTGGCGGCGTAGAGCTCGATGGCGAGGACGCGGGTGAGGTTGTCGACGGCCGTGCGCAGCTTGCGCGCCGCCGACCAGCCCATCGAGACGTGGTCCTCCTGCATGGCGGAGGACGGGATCGAGTCGGCGGACGCCGGCACGGCGAGCCGCTTCAGCTCGCTCACCAGCGCGGCCTGCGTGTACTGAGCGATCATCAGGCCCGAGTCCACACCGGCGTCGTCGGCGAGGAACGGCGGCAGCCCGTGGCTGCGGTTCTTGTCGAGCAGCCGGTCGGTGCGCCGCTCCGCGATGGAGCCGAGGTCGGCGGCGGCGACGGCGAGGAAGTCCAGGACGTAGGCGACCGGTGCCCCGTGGAAGTTGCCGTTGGACTCCACGCGGCCGTCGGGCAGCACGACCGGGTTGTCCACCGCTGAGGCCAGCTCGCGGTCGGCGACCAGCCGGGCGTGGGCCATGGTGTCCCGCCCCGCCCCGGCGACCTGCGGGGCGCAGCGCACCGAGTAGGCGTCCTGGACCCGCGGGGCGTCGTCCTGGTGGTGCCCGGTCAGACCCGAGCCCTTCAGTACGGCCAGCATGTTGGCGGCGCTGGCGGCCTGGCCCGGGTGCGGCCGGATGGCGTGCAGCTCGGGCGCGAGGACCTTGTCGGTGCCGAGCAGGGCCTCCAGCGACAGGGCGGCCGTGACGTCGGCGGACCGGTAGAGCGTCTCCAGATCGGCCAGGGCCATGATCAGCATGCCGAGCATGCCGTCGGTGCCGTTGAGGAGGGCGAGGCCCTCCTTCTCGCGCAGTTCGACCGGCTGGACGCCGTGCGCGGCGAGCAGTTCGGCGGCCGGGCGTACGACACCGTCGGGGCCCTCGGCGTCCCCCTCGCCCATGAGCGCGAGCGCGCAGTGGGACAGCGGCGCGAGGTCGCCGGAGCAGCCGAGGGAGCCGTACTCGTGCACGACCGGGGTGATACCGGCGTTGAGCAGGTCGGCCATGGTCTGCGCGACCTCGGGCCGCACGCCGGTGTGCCCGGAGCAGACGGTCTTCAGCCGCAGGAACATCAGGGCCCGGACGACTTCCCGCTCCACCCCGGGCCCCATGCCGGCGGCGTGCGAGCGGACGATGTTGCGCTGCAGTTGTGCGCGCAGCTCCGGGCTGATGTGCCGGGTCGCCAGGGCTCCGAAGCCGGTGCTCACGCCGTACACGGGGTCCGGTTTGGCCGCCAGCGCGTCCACGATCTCGCGGGCCGCGGCGAGGGCGGCCACGGCCTCCTCGGAGAGCTCGACGCGGGCTCCGGCGCGCGCCACGGCGAGCACGTCGGACACGGTCACCCCGGACGTCCCCACCACCACAGTATGCATATCCATATTCAGGAGCGTACGCAGTGAATTCGGCGATGTCACCACTGGGGGCCGGGTGCACCCCTTACCGGTGCGTCACACCGTTCGGGACCGTCCCGGTGGCTCAGGGCGCGTGCCGGCCCCGGAACCGCCGGCGCTCCCCGTCCGTCTCCCTGGACGACTCGTCCGCGAGCCGCAGCACGGGGTCGTCGGGCCCGGCCCGGCCGGCCACGACCGGCCGGGCCGCCCGCTCCGCCTTGGCCCGGTACTGGGCCGCGTCGGCGAGCCGGAAGAGCCGCCGGGCGGAGCGCACCGGCCCGATCGGATCCTCGGTGGACGCGACCCCGCAGGCCACCCCGTCCCCGAGCTCCAACTCCGCCGCCCGGCGGCACAGTTCACCAGCCGCCTTCACGACCTGATCGGCGGGCGGTCCGACCGCCAGCAGGCAGAACTCGTCCCCGCCGAGCCGCGCCGCGAGCGCCCCCGGCAGCATCGCCCCGCACAGCGACAGCACCGAGCCGAACCGCTCCAGGAGCCGGTCTCCGGCGGCGTGCCCGTGCGTGTCGTTGACCCGCTTGAGCCCGTTCAGGTCGCAGACGACGAGACTGACGACGGCCCCCTCCCGACGGTGCCGCTCGATCGCCTGCTCCAGCCGTACGTCCACGGCCCGGCGGTTGGCGAGTCCGGTGAGGGAGTCGGTGAAGGCCAGCCGCCGGGCCTCCTCCAGCCGCTCGGTCTGGGCGATGCCGGCGGCCACGACGGAGGCCAGGACGGTGGCGAAGTCGGCGTCGGCCCGCTCGAAGACGGGCTCGCCGACCGGCCGGGCGACGTACAGCTCTCCCCAGGCCCTCCCGTGCAACACGATGGGTGCGACCACGCAGCAGCCGCGTCCGCGGCGCCGCAGGGCGGCGACGCGCTGGTGGCAGTACCCGGGCTGCCCGGTGGCGGGCCCCTCGGCGGTCTCCACCCAGGCGTCCGGCTCCCCGCCACCGGCCCACCGCTCGTGCAGGAACTCGGTGATCTCCGCGAACTGGTGCACCGGGTAGGCCTCGTCCTCGGGAAACTCCTCCTCCCCCTCGGCGAGCTCCCCGACGTTCACCAGGACCCTCAGCCGCCCGAGCTCCCGCTCCCACACCGACAGCGCGGCGAAACTCCCGCCCAGCGCCCGGCACGCCCCGGCAGCCGCGGCACGCCACGCCTCACGCGACCCGTGCGCGGCCGCCATCCCCTGAGCCAACGCGACGACGGCCACCAGCCGTCTGTCCTCACCCATCACTCCAGGCTAGGGAGTTTTCAGCCAAACCGACCTGTTCATGGCGCGAAAGAGGAGGGTTGGGCGTCGTGCCCCGCTCGCGGAGCCGAGAGCAGGGGAGTACCCCCGGCCCCGCAGCAAAGCCGTGCGCCGTTCACTCCCCCGGCCACTCCGGCTTGCGTCGCTCATTGAACGCAGCCACACCCTCCGCCCGGTCTCCCGAGAACGCCACAGCCCGCCACGCCGCGTCCTCGACCTCCAGCCCGGCCCGCAAATCCAGTCCCTGCCCGAGCCGCAACGCCCGCTTGGCCGCCCGCAACCCCACCGGCGAGTTCCCGGCGATCCGCGCGGCCAGCGCCAACGCCTCGTCCCGGTCCCGCCCGGCCTCCACCACCTGGTCGACCAGCCCCAGCTCCGCCGCCTCGTCGGCCTCCACCCGCCGCGCGGAGAAGATCAGCTCGGCCGCCCGGGCCGCCCCCACCCGCCGCGGCAGCAGCTGCGTGCCCCCGCCCCCCGGAATCACCCCGACGGACACCTCCGGCAGCCCCACCACCGCCGTCCGGTCCGCCACGATCACGTCACACGCCAGGGCCAGCTCGAACCCGCCCCCGAGCGCGAAGCCGTGCACCGCCGCCACGGTCGGCACCGGCAGCTCCAGCACCCCGGTGTACGCCCCCCGCGTCACCGGCCGCTGCCGCAGCAGATCCGCGTCACTGAACGAGTTCCGCTCCTTCAAATCGGCCCCGACACAGAACGCCCGCTCGTGGGTGGAGGTCAGTACGACCACCCGGACGTCCCGGTCCTCCCCCAGCGCCGCACACGCCCCGGCGACGGACCGCGCCATCTCGGTCGACACGGCGTTCATGGCCTTGGGCCGGTCGAGGACGAGCTCCGCGACATGCCCCTGCCCATGCCGCCGCACCAGCACGAACTCCCCGAACCGTTCCACACTCATGACACCCTCCGGTTAACGCGGGTTAACAACGACACCGCTCAGATCATCGCAGCCCCACCCCACCTTCGAAAGGGCGGACGCGTCCGGTTCACGCACCACCGCCCCGCCCACCCGTTCGAGTGAAGTCCTCCGAACCCCGGGCCGATCGCCCATGCCAGCGCATAACGTGCGTCAGCCACGGCGCACAGGGGGCTTGGACGCATCGGGGGAGGGACCGCATGACGACGAGGACACCGGCGGCAGGGCAGCCACGGCGGAGCACGGGGGCTGGAACGGCGCTCCGCCGCCCGGAACCGACCGCGCCCCACGAGCCCGCCCCGGCCGAAAGCGGCCCCTTCGCCCCGCGCCTGCGCGGACGCCACCGCAGACCCCGCCCCCGCAAGGCCCTGCTCGCCGCCGGCGGCCTCGCCCTGGTCGCGGGCGCCCTGAGTCTGCTGCGCCTGTCCTCCGGCCCGGGCACCGACGGGGTGGGCCCCGTCGAGGCCCGCCCCCGCCCGGGCCCGGTCACCACCGGCACGGACGAGGCCGCCGACCCAGCCGCCACCACCCGGGCCGTCCCCGAGGCGAGCCCCTCGTCGCTGACCGCCCTGGGCGGCCCGACCCCGTCACCGGTCACCAAGGGCGCACGACCGGCCCTGCCCGCCACGACCGGCCCGCACGGCGTCTCGGCCCTCCCGGGCGCCCCCGAGGCCGCCGCTCCCGCGCCCACGACCACCCCCGACACGCCGAACACCCCGGCACCGACGGCCTCGGACGACACCCCGCCCCCGGCTCGGGCCGCGCCCGCCGCACCACCGAGCCGGACCACGCCTGCTCCGCCGCCCGAGCGGGACGAGCCGAAGAAGCCGGACGCCCCCCGCCTGTGCGTGCCGGTCATCGGCCTGTGTGTGGACTCGCCGATCGACCGCCGCTGACGATCCGGGCCCCTACGGTGCCCCGTCCCGTCGCGTGAGCAGCCACGGCTCCACGACGCCCAGACCGCGCACCGGCCGCTGCCACATCGGCTGCAGCCCGAACCGGTACGCCGGCGGCTCCTCGCCCTCCTTCTCCGCCGCCGCGGCCTCCTCGGCCGCCTCCGCCTCGGAAGTCGGGGCGTCCTGCGTACGGATCAGCTCCTCCGCGAAGGCGGTGTCGACGAGGACGGCGTCCTTGGGAGCTATCGAGGTGAGCCGGGAGGCGAGATTCACGGTCGTACCGAAGACATCGCCCATACGGGTGGTGACCGTGCCGAACGCCATGCCGACGCGCAGCTCCGGCATCGTCTCGTCGTGCGCCATCGTCTCGATCAGGCGCAGGGCGATCTCGGCGGCGGTGCCCGCGTCGTCGGCGGCGTACAGCACCTCGTCGCCGAGGGTCTTGATCAGCCGTCCGCCGTTCGCGGCCACCAGATCGGCGGCGGTGGTCTCGAAGGCCTCGACCAGCTCGCCGAGCTCCTCCTCCTCCATCCGGCGGGTCAGCCGCGTGAACCCGACGAGGTCGGCGAAGCCGACGGCGAGCCGCCGGTCGACCATCTCCTCGTCGTCGGCGGCCTGCACGACCCGGCCGGCCGAGGCGGCGAGCTGGCGGCGCCAGACGTAGACGAGGAACTCCTCCAGCTCGGGCAGGAGCAGCTCGACGATCGGGTACGTCACCTCGGTGCGCGTCATACCCGGCTCGGGCGGCTCGGTCAGCCCCTCCAGGAAGGAGTCGATCTGCCACTCGGCGAGCCGCGCCGTGGTCTGCCCGGTGGACCGGGCCACCTGCACGGCCATCGCCTCGCTCAGCAGTCCCGCCTCGACGAGACCGGCGAGGCGCCGCAGCGCGAGGACGTCCGCCTCCGTGAGGGCCTTGGCCTGCCCTATGTCGGCGAAACCCATGGCCCGCCAGAAGCGGGAGGCCAGCTCCATGGAGACGCCGGCGCTGCGGGCCGCCTGGAACGGGGTGTAGCGGCGCTCGGCGCCCAGGATGAGCCCTTCGAGGCGCAGGGCGAGCGGATCCTCGCCGGAGTCGGCGCCCTGCGCGTCCTCGCCGGAACCCGAGTCGTCGACGGTCACGCGTGCTGCCCTTCCGATCTGTCACGGTCATGTATCGACCGGCCTCAACTCTACGGCAGGTGTGCGCCAGCTCACTCCGTCAGGTCGGCCGAGGGGTGAGGTGCCCGGCGTTTGCCCGGCCCCCGGTGCTGTCCCACCGTCCCCAGGGGGCGCCGCCCCTTGGCCCCCCGATCGGCCTGAACGGTCTCGTCCTCGATCGCCGGACGGGCTGAAACCCGCAGTCGCTGCCGCTGGTGCGGCGGCGTCGCAGCCGCCGGCCTCCCGGCCGAGCTACGGGCCAGAGTGCCGTCGGGCTGCGGACCCACCCGACCGCGGTTCAGGCAGGCCTCAGATGCACGATGTCGCCGGCGCCGACAGGCTCCTGCACCCCCTCCTCCGTCGCCAGGACCAACCGCCCGTCCCCGTCCACCGCCACCGCTTCGCCGACCACCGCCCGGTCCCCCGGCAGCTCGGCCCGTACCACGCGCCCGAGCGTCGCGCATCCGGCCGCATACGCCTCCTGCAACCCGCTCACCCCCGGGTCACCGCCCGCAGCGCGCCACTTCCCGTACCACTCCTCCAGAGAACGCAGCACCCCTCGCAGCAAGGGATCCCGGTCCGTGCTCACCGCGCCGGCCAGCCCCAGCGACCCCGCCGTGGGCACGGGCAGCTCGTCCGCCTTCAGTGACACGTTGATCCCGACGCCGATGACGACCCCGCCGTCACCGGCCCGCTCGGCCAGAATGCCCCCGGCCTTGCGCTCCTCCTCCCCCACCGTGACCAGCACGTCGTTCGGCCACTTCAGCGCCGTGTCGACTCCCGCCGCCCGCGACAACCCCGTCGCCACCGCGACACCCGTGAGCAGCGGCAGCCACCCCCACCGCGCCACCGGCACCTCGCCCGGCGTGAGCAGCACGGAGAAGAAGAGGCCGGAGCGCGGCGGCGCCGTCCACTCCCGGTCGAGGCGGCCCCGTCCGGCCGTCTGCTCCTCGGCGACCAGCACCGCGCCCTCGACGGCCTTCCCCTCGGCCGCCCGGGTCACCAGGTCGGAGTTGGTGGAGCCGGTGCGCTGCACCACGTCCACCTGCGACCACAGCCCTCCCTCGCGTACCAGCCCCCGGCGCAGGGCGGTGACATTGAGGGGCGGCCGGTCCAGGTCGGACCAACGGCTCCTGTTCGGCTCTGGTGCATCGTGCGGCGTCATGCAAGCCACCCTAGGTGTGGTAAACGCCGCACTGCCGATGCGGAGGCACCCCACTACTCTACGGATGAGTAACCGTCCCCCCTTTTGAGCAGGCAGGGAGCCGCATCCCGATGTCCGAGCCGGAAGAGCAGCAGCCCGACATTCACACGACCGCGGGCAAGCTCGCGGATCTGAAGCGCCGCATCGAGGAAGCGACACACGCCGGCTCCGCCCGCGCGGTCGAGAAGCAGCACGCCAAGGGCAAACTGACGGCCCGTGAGCGGATCGGACTCCTGCTGGACGAGGGCTCCTTCGTCGAGCTCGACGAGTTCGCCCGGCACCGCTCCACCAACTTCGGCCTCGACAAGAACCGCCCGTACGGCGACGGGGTCGTCACCGGCTACGGCACCGTCGACGGACGCCCGGTCGCGGTGTTCTCGCAGGACTTCACCGTCTTCGGCGGTGCGCTGGGCGAGGTCTACGGCCAGAAGATCGTCAAGGTGATGGACTTCGCCCTGAAGACCGGCTGCCCGGTCATCGGCATCAACGACTCCGGCGGCGCCCGCATCCAGGAGGGCGTGGCCTCGCTCGGCGCGTACGGCGAGATCTTCCGCCGCAACACCCACGCCTCCGGCGTGATCCCGCAGATCAGCCTGGTCGTCGGGCCGTGCGCGGGCGGCGCTGTCTACTCACCCGCCATCACCGACTTCACGGTCATGGTCGACCAGACGTCGCACATGTTCATCACCGGCCCCGACGTCATCAAGACCGTCACCGGCGAGGACGTCGGCTTCGAGGAGCTGGGCGGCGCCCGGACCCACAACGCGACCTCCGGAGTCGCCCACCACATGGCGGGCGACGAGAAGGACGCGATCGAGTACATCAAGCAGCTGCTGTCGTACCTGCCGTCCAACAACCTGTCCGAGCCGCCGGCCTTCCCGGAGGAGGCCGACCTCGAGGTCACCGACGAGGACCGCGAGCTGGACACGATCGTCCCGGACAGCGCGAACCAGCCGTACGACATGCACGCCGTGATCGAGCACGTCCTGGACGACGCCGAGTTCTTCGAGACGCAGCCGCTGTACGCGCCGAACATCGTCACCGGCTTCGGCCGCGTCGAGGGCCGACCGGTCGGCATCGTCGCCAATCAGCCGATGCAGTTCGCCGGGTGCCTGGACATCAAGGCCAGCGAGAAGGCCGCCCGCTTCGTGCGGACCTGCGACGCCTTCAACGTCCCGGTGCTCACCTTCGTCGACGTCCCCGGCTTCCTGCCCGGCGTCGACCAGGAGCACGACGGCATCATCCGCCGCGGCGCCAAGCTGATCTACGCCTACGCCGAGGCGACCGTCCCGCTCATCACGGTCATCACCCGCAAGGCCTTCGGCGGCGCCTACGACGTCATGGGCTCCAAGCACCTCGGCGCCGACCTCAACCTCGCCTGGCCCACCGCCCAGATCGCCGTCATGGGCGCCCAGGGAGCGGTCAACATCCTGCACCGCCGCACGATCGCCGAGGCCGAGGCCGACGGGGAGGACCTGGAGGCGGTCCGTGCCCGGCTGATCCAGGAGTACGAGGACGCCCTCCTCAACCCCTACGTCGCGGCCGAGCGCGGTTACGTCGACGCCGTGATCCTGCCGTCCGAAACGCGCCGGCACGTCGTACGGGGCCTGCGTCAACTGCGTACGAAGCGGGAATCCCTGCCTCCGAAGAAGCACGGCAACATCCCCCTCTAGTCCCGGCGAGCCCAGGAGGACCACATGACGATCAAGGTCGTACGGGGCAACCCGACCCCGGAGGAGCTGGCCGCCGCCCTGGCGGTGGTCAGAGCCCGCGCCGCGGCGGCAGCGGCAACGCCGCCCGGCGCGCCGACGCCCCGCGATTCCTGGTCCGACCCGTCCCGCATCGCGACCCACCGCCTGCCCCAGCCGGGGCCGACAGCATGGGGCCGCACCTACTGGCCGGGGTGAGGACGACCCCCACCGGCCCGCGGCCGGACAACGAACCGGCTGCGGGCCGCAGGACTTGAGTACGCGTACTCAGGCGCCGTCTCCACCCCCGTCCGACCATGGAAGGCATGCTGTGGTCCGACCCTGAGAACGAGCCGCCGAAAGAACTGCGCGACATGCAGGACATGCTTCGGCGACTGAGCGTTCTCATGGCATCGGCCATGGTGCTGGCGATGATCGTGATCGGCGTGCGGTGGTGAGGAGCCGGAGGCGAGACACAGCCGGTGCCGCCGATACGCTGAACGCATGACAGATCAGCCGCGCCGCCGACTCGTCCTCGCCTCCCAGTCCCCCGCCCGGCTCGGCCTGCTCCGCCAGGCCGGCCTCGCCCCCGAGGTGATCGTGAGCGGCGTCGACGAGGACGCCGTCACCGCCCCCACCCCCGCCGAGCTGGCGCTCGCCCTCGCCGAGGCGAAGGCCTCCGTCGTGGCGGCCCGGCCGGAGGCCAAGGGCGCGCTCGTGATCGGCTGCGACTCCGTGCTCGACCTGGACGGCCGGGCCCTGGGCAAGCCCGCCGACGCCGAGGATGCCACCGCCCGCTGGAAGTCGATGCGCGGCCGGGCCGGCACCCTCCAGACGGGCCACTGCGTCTACGACACGCTCACCGGCCGCTATGTCTCCGCCACCGCGTCCACGGTCGTCCACTTCGGCGAGCCCACCGACGAGGAGATCGCGGCCTACGTCGCCTCCGGCGAACCCCTCTACGTCGCCGGGGCGTTCACGCTGGACGGCCGCTCGGCCCCGTTCATCGACGGCATCGACGGCGACCACGGCAACGTCATCGGCATCAGTCTGCCCCTCGTCCGGCGGCTGCTGGCCGAACTGGGCGTCGGCATCACGGAGTTGTGGGCGCCGGCGGAGACGTGACCGGGGGCCCGCCGTCGCCCGTACCCACCCCGGGCGCGGCGCCGGCGGGCGCGGCCGGACGGTCGTACGTCATCAGCAGCAGCACGAGCAGGGCGAGCACCAGCACCATGAACAGGAAGGCCGGCCAGCCGACCAGGCCCCAGGTGAACGCGCCCAGCACCGCGTGCACGACCGCCGCGCTGATCAGCAGCACGCGGCCGAAGCCCGCCGGGGGCCGGTCCCTCAGCGCCACCAGCAGGGCGACCAGGCCGCAGAGCGCGAAGTAGAGGCCGAAGGCGATCCCGCCGATCTTCGACGACACCGACATCATGTGCGGGTCGAGCCCGGCAAGGGACATGTCCTGGCGGTCGACGACGACCCCCAGGAACCAATTGAGCGCCGCGATTCCTGTCGCCTCGGCGAACAGCACCACCGCCACGACCCACGCCACCGGCCTGCGCACCACCGGGCCCACCCACTTACCCCTAGTACGTTCGAGAGGTCATGAACGCTACATGGGGGTCCTCCCCGCTCGTCAGATGGTGGGGAGGTAAACCCTGGGACAAGCGTTCGGCGGTGGGCAAAGAATCATTGGGCCATTCGTAGGGACTCCACAAAGAAACGGAGTGGCCCGCAGCACGTGATGACAGAGACCTTGACCACAGCGGACGGCTAGGGTTTGCCGAAGGAGTACTGCATACCGCGGTGCGACAAGGGATTTCGCGGGTCGAGCGAGCCTCGCATCACGCTCCGTGTGGGCAAGCTCACCACTGGGGACGGGTCGAAGTGCCGTGTCGGCAGTCCCTAAACTCGGCTTGTTTCAAGGAGGGAGCCTCAATCGTGCGCAAGGTGCTCATCGCCAACCGTGGCGAAATCGCTGTCCGCGTGGCCCGGGCCTGCCGGGACGCCGGGATCGCGAGCGTGGCCGTCTACGCCGACCCGGACCGGGACGCTCTGCATGTCCGCGTCGCGGATGAGGCGTTCGCCCTGGGCGGTGACACCCCGGGAACCAGCTACCTCGACATCGAGAAGGTGTTGAAGGCCGCGCGCGAATCGGGCGCGGACGCCATCCACCCCGGCTACGGCTTCCTTTCCGAGAACGCCGAGTTCGCCCAGGCGGTCCTGGACGCGGGCCTGATCTGGATCGGCCCGCCGCCGCAGGCGATCCGCGACCTCGGTGACAAGGTCGCCGCCCGGCACATCGCCCAGCGCGCGGGGGCGCCGCTGGTGGCCGGCACGCCCGACCCGGTCTCCGGCGCCGACGAGGTCGTCGCCTTCGCCGAGGAGCACGGGCTGCCGATCGCCATCAAGGCGGCGTTCGGTGGCGGTGGCCGCGGTCTGAAGGTCGCGCGGACGCTGGAAGAGGTCCCGGAGCTGTACGACTCGGCGGTGCGCGAGGCCGTGGCCGCCTTCGGGCGCGGCGAGTGCTTCGTCGAGCGCTACCTCGACAAGCCCCGCCACGTCGAGACGCAGTGCCTGGCCGACCAGCACGGCAACGTGGTCGTCGTCTCCACCCGTGACTGTTCCCTCCAGCGCCGGCACCAGAAGCTGGTCGAGGAGGCCCCCGCGCCCTTCCTGTCCGACGCGCAGGTGGAGGAGCTGTACCGCGCGTCGAAGGCCATCCTGAAGGAGGCCGGCTACGTCGGCGCCGGCACGGTCGAGTTCCTCGTCGGCCTCGACGGCACGATCTCCTTCCTGGAGGTCAACACGCGTCTCCAGGTGGAGCACCCGGTCACCGAGGAGGTCGCGGGCATCGACCTCGTGCGGGAGATGTTCCGCATCGCCGACGGCGAGGAGCTCGGCTACGGCGACCCGGTGCTGCGCGGTCACTCCTTCGAGTTCCGCATCAACGGCGAGGACCCGGGCCGCAACTTCCTGCCCGCCCCCGGCACGGTCACGACGTTCGCGCCGCCGTCCGGCCCGGGTGTGCGTCTGGACGCGGGCGTGGAGTCCGGGTCGGTCATCGGCCCGGCGTGGGACTCCCTGCTGGCCAAGCTGATCGTCTCCGGCCGCACCCGCAAGGAGGCGCTGCAGCGGGCCGCCCGTGCGCTGGAGGAGTTCCAGGTCGAGGGCATGGCGACGGCGATCCCGTTCCACCGCGCGGTGGTGAGGGACCCGGCGTTCGCGCCCGAGCTCACCGGCTCGTCCGACCCGTTCACGGTCCACACCCGCTGGATCGAGACGGAGTTCGTCAACGAGATCAAGCCGTTCGCCGCGCCGGCCGATGCCGAGGCGGACGAGGAGCCGGGGCGCGAGACGGTCGTCGTCGAGGTCGGCGGCAAGCGTCTTGAGGTCTCCCTGCCGTCCTCGCTGGGCATGTCCCTGGCCCGTACGGGCCTGGCGGCGGGCGCCAAGCCGAAGCGCCGCGCGGCGAAGAAGTCGGGCCCCACCGCCTCGGGCGACACCCTCGCCTCCCCGATGCAGGGCACGATCGTCAAGGTCGCGGTCGAGGAGGGCCAGGAGGTCAAGGAGGGCGACCTGGTCGTCGTCCTCGAGGCGATGAAGATGGAGCAGCCCCTCAACGCCCACCGGTCCGGCACGATCAAGGGCCTGAGCGCGGAGATCGGCGCGTCGGTGACGTCTGGCGCGGCGATCTGCGAGATCAAGGACTGAGGCGGCAGGACACGCCGCACGCCGCCTACGGCGCGGCCCGGAGCCGGGCCGCGCCGGGGGTGTCCGTCCTCGGAACGGCGCTTCGGAACGGCGCGATGGGGTTCCGTACCGACTGACCGTCGGTTGACGCGCCAACCGCTGCGAACGGAACCCCCGGCACCTCCCCCTTCCGTCGTCCGACGGCTGCGGGCGCGTCGGCTGATCTCGCTGCGCGTGCCCGTCCGCCGGACCAACGGGCACGTCGTGGCCGGGTCAGCTGCACGTACCCGTCCGCCCGGCTGCCACAGGCGCGCGGCTGCGGGCCGCAGCAGCTGTCCTGGGTACGGGCGATCGCGCCACCGGGGCGACGGGGCCCCTGGTCGAGCGCAACACGAGAGCTTGCGGGAGGTTGGGCGCAGCGGCACCCCTCAACGCCGGGCAGCGAAACCCCGGCCCAGCCGCCGACGGGCCCCGACCGCGCGCCATCGCACCCCTGGGGCAGCACGGGCGGGCGTGGGGGTCCCCCTGGTCGAGCGAAGCCGAGTGCTCGGGGAGGCGCCCCGCTCCGCCGGGCTGTGGAACGTCCCGGCCTGGGCGACAAAGCCGGGTGTCCTGGAGCCGGCAGCGGCGGAACCCGCCGCCGGTTTTCAGCGTCGCCGCAGATCCGCCACCCGCGCCCGCTCAGCCCCGGGCCCCTGCTCTCCCAGCATCGTGGTGGGCCGCAACCCACCCCCGGCCCCCGGCACCTGCCGCCGAGGCCCCGGCAACGGCACATCCCGGCGCTGCTGACGCGCCGGGACGGCATCACCCCCGGGGCCGGCCGCCCCCGCAGAACCCCCCTGCCCCCCGGCCACGGCGATCTGCACACCCTGGTCGGCGAGCGCCTGGAGTTCCGTCGCGGCGCGGTCGTCGTGGGCGGGCGGCTCGTCCGTCACGAGGCGCGTGATGAGATCCGTCGGCACGGTCTGGAACATGGTGTCCGTCCCGAGCTTGGTGTGGTCCGCGAGGACCACGACCTCCGCGGCGGCCTGCACCAGCGCCCGGTCGACGGACGCCGACAGCATGTTGGACGTGGACAGCCCCCGCTCGGCGGTGAGCCCGCTCCCGGACAGGAACGCCCGGGACACCCGCAGCCCGTGCAGGGACTGCTCGGCCCCGCTGCCGACCAGGGCGTAGTTCGAACCGCGGAGCGTACCGCCGGTCATCACGACCTCGACGCGGTTGGCATGGGCCAGCGCCTGGGCCACCAGAAGTGAGTTGGTGACGACGGTCAGACCGGGCACCCGGGCGAGCCGGCGGGCCAGCTCCTGGGTCGTCGTACCCGCCCCGACCACGATCGCCTCCCCCTCTTCCACGAGGTTCGCGGCGAGGTCGGCGATGGCGGTCTTCTCGGCGGTCGCGAGATGAGACTTTTGCGGAAAGCCGGACTCCCGCGTGAAACCGCCCGGCAGTACCGCACCGCCGTGCCGGCGGTCGAGGAGTCCTTCTGCCTCCAGCGCGCGCACGTCCCGCCGTACGGTCACTTCGGAGGTCTGGACGACGCGGGCGAGCTCACGGAGCGACACGGCCCCGTTCGCTCGCACCATTTCGAGGATCAATTGGCGACGTTCTGCAGCGAACACGAAACTGACAGTAACGCCAGCGACCGTCTGCTTTCAGCAGTTTGCGCTGAATAGCAGAAGATGTTCGCACGGACCTGCGGGAAGTGGTATAAGGCCTAGTCCCGCCGCCTATGCCGTACGAATGGTCGAACACTCCCCGTGACCGGCGAGGAATCGAAATCGGCCTCAGCCCTCGCCCATCTCCTTGCGCGTGTGCAACTGCCGTGCCACCTCGGCGATCGAGCCCGACAGGGAGGGGTAGACGGTGAAGGCGTTCGCGATCTGTTCGACCGTCAGATTGTTGTCGACCGCGATCGAGATGGGGTGGATCAGTTCCGAGGCGCGCGGGGCGACGACGACACCGCCGACCACGATGCCCGTGCCCGGCCGGCAGAAGATCTTGACGAAGCCGTCGCGGATGCCCTGCATCTTCGCGCGCGGGTTGCGCAGCAGCGGCAGCTTCACGACCCGGGCGTCGATCTTCCCGCCGTCGACGTCGGACTGGGTGTAGCCGACCGTGGCGATCTCGGGGTCCGTGAAGACGTTCGACGAGACGGTCTTCAGGTTCAGCGGGGCCACCGCGTCACCCAGGAAGTGGTACATGGCGATACGTCCCTGCATGGCGGCCACGGACGCGAGGGCGAACACGCCGGTGACGTCACCGGCCGCGTACACGCCGGGAGCGGTCGTGCGGGACACCTTGTCGGTCCAGATGTGGCCGGACTCGCGCAGCCTGACCCCCGCGTCCTCCAGCCCCATGCCCGCGCTGTTGGGCACGGCGCCGACGGCCATGAGGCAGTGCGAGCCGGTGATGACGCGCCCGTCGGCGAGGGTCACCTCGACCCGGTCGCCGACCCGCTTTGCGGACTGGGCGCGGGAGCGCGCCATGACGTTCATGCCGCGCCGCCGGAAGACGTCCTCCAGCACGGCGGCCGCGTCCGGGTCCTCACCGGGCAGCACCCGGTCCCGCGAGGACACGAGCGTCACCTTCGAGCCGAGCGCCTGGTAGGCACCGGCGAACTCGGCACCGGTCACACCGGACCCGACCACGATCAGTTCCTCGGGGAGTTCGTCGAGGTCGTAGACCTGGGTCCAGTTCAGGATCCGCTCGCCGTCCGGCCGGGCGTCGGCCAGCTCACGGGGGTGTCCGCCGGTGGCGATGAGCACCGCGTCGGCCGTGAGAGTCTCCTCGCTCCCGTCGGCGGTGCGCACCACGACCTTGCGCGACCCGTCGAGCGCCTGCATGCCCTCCAGCCGCCCGCGCCCGCGCATCACACGCGCCCCGGCACGCGTCACGGAGGCCGTGATGTCGTGCGACTGGGCGAGCGCGAGCCGCTTCACACGCCGGTTGACCTTGCCCAGGTCGACGCCCACCACCCGGGCGGACTGCTCCAGGGGCGGGGTGTCGTCGGCGACGATGATGCCCAGTTCCTCGTAGGAGGAGTCGAAGGTGGTCATCACCTCGGCCGTGGCGATCAGGGTCTTCGACGGCACGCAGTCGGTCAGCACCGACGCCCCGCCCAGACCGTCGCAGTCGACGACGGTCACCTCCGCACCGAGTTGTGCGGCCACCAGCGCCGCTTCGTATCCGCCGGGTCCGCCACCGATGATCACGATCCGAGTCACGTACTCCATTGTCCCGCACCCCTCAACGTGCCACCGCCCCGGGGCCCGCCCGATGCCGCTCCGTTACGCGAGTGACGCCGGACCACCTGCCGTACCCTTCCCCCATGTCGCTCTACGCCGCGTACGCCGGCAACCTCGACGCGCGGCTGATGTCCCGCCGCGCCCCGCACTCGCCGCTGCGCGCCACCGGCTGGCTGAACGGGTGGCGACTGACCTTCGGCGGCGAGCACCTGGGCTGGGAGGGCGCGCTGCCGACGATCGTGGAGGACCCGCTCTCCCAGGTCTTCGTCTCGCTGTACGACATCGCCCCGATGGACGAGGAGTCGCTGGACCGCTGGGAGGGCGTGGGCCTCGACATCTACCGCCGGACGCGCGTACGGGTGCACACCCTCGACGGTGAGGAGTCGGCCTGGTCCTTCGCCCTGAACGCGTACGAGGGGGGCCTGCCCTCCGCCCGCCACCTGGGCGAGATCGCCGACGCGGCGGAGTCGGCCGGCGCCCCCCACGACTACGTCATGGAACTCCGCAAACGCCCCTGCTGACGACCGCCTCCGGGCCCCTCTTCGTCGGAAACGACAAGACAACGATCGCCACCCCGTGACCTCCGCCATCTACGCGCGTAGGCATTCACCGGTTACCCTCATCGGCGTGAACGCATCTCTTCTTCCGGACGACATCCAGGGCGATCCTCACGCCGCCGCCGACGCCGCCGCGGCCCGCCTGCGTGAACTCACGGGCGCCGAGACCCACGACGTCGCCCTCGTGATGGGCTCCGGCTGGGCTCCGGCCGTGGACGCCCTCGGCGCTCCCGACGCCGAGTTCCAGGTCACCGAGCTGCCCGGCTTCCCGCCCCCGGCGGTCGAGGGCCACGGAGGCAAGATCCGCTCGTACAAGATCGGCGACAAGCGCGCCCTGGTCTTCCTCGGCCGTACGCACTACTACGAGGGTCGCGGCGTGGCAGCGGTCGCACACGGCGTGCGCACCGCCGTCTCGGCCGGCGTCAAGACGGTCGTCCTCACGAACGGCTGCGGCGGCCTGCGCGAGGGCATGCGCCCCGGCCAGCCGGTCCTGATCAGCGACCACATCAACCTCACGGCCACCTCGCCCATCGTCGGCGCGAACTTCGTCGACCTCACCGACCTCTACTCCCCGCGCCTGCGCGCCCTGTGCAAGGAGGTCGACCCCACGCTGGAGGAGGGCGTCTACGCCCAGTTCCCCGGCCCGCACTACGAGACTCCGGCCGAGATCCGCATGGCCCGGGTCATCGGTGCGGACCTGGTGGGCATGTCGACGGTCCTCGAGGCGATCGCCGCGCGTGAGGCGGGCGCCGAGGTTCTCGGCATCTCCCTCGTCACGAACCTGGCCGCGGGCATGACGGGCGAGCCCCTGAACCACGAAGAGGTTCTCCAGGCGGGCCGTGACTCGGCGACGCGCATGGGCTCGCTGCTGGCGCAGGTGCTCGGTCGGCTCTGAGCCCCATGATCGCCAGTCACCGGCTTTGAGCGGCAGGATTGCCCGCGGCCGAGCGGGACCGACGGCCCGCCGCGGCTGAGCGGGACCCGACGCGCCCGCACCCGCGTACGGCGAGAAGGGGTCGCGCCGGGGCGGTCCGCCCGCAGCGGTCGGCGCGTCGACGGGCGGTCAGTCGGTAAGCAACCCATCGCGCCGTTCCGAGGACGCCCCAGGCACGGCCCCGACCCACCACCCGGCGTCAGGCGCTGCGCGCACCACCACCCCACCCGCGCAGGCCGCCGCAGGCACCCCCGACCCCACCACAACGGAGAGGCTGACACCGACCGTGCACGACGCACTCATCGCACAGGCCCAGGCGTGGCTCACCGAGGACCCCGACCCGGACACCCGCACCGAGCTCGCCCGCCTCATCGACGCCCAGGACCACACCGAACTCGCCGCCCGCTTCTCCGGCACGCTCCAGTTCGGCACCGCCGGCCTCCGCGGCGAACTCGGTGCCGGCCCCATGCGCATGAACCGCACGGTCGTCATCCGCGCCGCCGCCGGCCTCGCCGCGTACCTGAAGAAGCAGGGCCACCACGACGGCCTCGTCGTCATCGGCTACGACGCCCGCCACAAGTCGGAGGACTTCGCCCGCGACACCGCCGCCGTCATGACGGGCGCCGGCCTCCGCGCGGCCGTGCTCCCCCGCCCCCTCCCCACCCCCGTCCTCGCCTTCGCGATAAGGCACCTCGGCGCGGTCGCCGGCGTGGAGGTCACCGCCAGCCACAACCCGCCCCGCGACAACGGCTACAAGGTGTACCTCGGCGACGGCTCCCAGATCGTCCCCCCGGCGGACATCGACATCGCGGCGGAGATCGCCGCCGTCCCGTCCCTCACCACCGTCCGACGCCCCACCGAAGGCTGGGACACCCTCGACGACAGCGTCCTCGACGCCTACCTCGCCCGCACCGACGCGGTCCTGGCCGAGGGATCCCCCCGCACCGCCCGCACGGTGTACACGGCGATGCACGGCGTCGGCAAGGACGTCCTCCTGGCCGCCTTCGCCCGCGCCGGCTTCCCGGAACCGGTCCTGGTGGAGGAGCAGGCGGACCCCGACCCGGACTTCCCGACCGTCGCGTTCCCCAACCCGGAGGAGCCCGGCGCGATGGACCTGGCGTTCGCCAAGGCCCGCGAGACCGGCCCCGACCTGATCATCGCCAACGACCCGGACGCGGACCGCTGCGCCGTCGCCGTGCGGGACGACACCGACTGGCGCATGCTCCGCGGCGACGAGGTCGGCGCCCTGCTCGCCGCCCACCTGGTCCGCCGCGGAGCGACCGGCGTCTTCGCGGAGTCGATCGTCTCGTCCTCCCTCCTCGGCCGTATCGCCGGGAAGGCGGGCCTCCCGCACGTCGAGACCCTCACCGGCTTCAAGTGGATCGCCCGCGTCGAGGGCCTGCGCTACGGCTACGAGGAGGCGCTGGGCTACTGCGTGGACCCCGACGGCGTACGCGACAAGGACGGCATCACGGCCGCGCTCCTGATCACGGAACTGGCTTCGCAGCTCAAGGAGGAGGGCCGTACCCTCCTGGACCTCCTGGACGACCTGGCGGTGGAGCACGGCCTGCACGCGACGGACCAGCTGTCGGTCCGGGTCGAGGACCTCTCCGTCATCGCGGCCGCGATGACCCGCCTGCGCGAGCAGCCCCCGACCGAACTCGCCGGCCTGCCGGTCACCCGCACCGACGACCTCACCCAGGGCACGGAGGACCTCCCGCCCACGGACGGGTTGCGCTACACGCTCGACGGCGCCCGGGTGATCGTCCGCCCGAGCGGGACGGAGCCGAAGCTGAAGTGCTACCTGGAGGTCGTGGTCCCGGTCGCCACCGACACCGACCTCCCCGAGGCCCGCGCGAAGGCGACGGACGTCCTGGAGTCGATCAAACGCGACCTGTCGACGGCCGCGGGCATCTGAGGACAACGGGCCGCGCCCCGGACCGAGGAAGGGGTGCCCACCCACGGGCACCCCACGAGGTACGACGCGTCACGCGCTCCCGCGCGGCCTCCCGCCGCTGCCGCTCCCCTGCGGCGCCCGGGAGACGAGATCCTCAGCCGAGGACCTGAAGTTCTTGCAGGGACCACCGCCACGCACGACGCGCAGCACACCCGCCCCACCGCCCTCACAACGCGGAGCGTTCACGCCGGGATCCACACCGACCCGACCCCACCGCATCCCGCCCCGGAAAGCGCCGGTCCAGCCGCCAGCCGCCAGTGCGCGGCCGTTCCCGTCACCCCACCACCAGCAGAATCAGCACCAGCACGGCCCCGGCAGCCGCCGGCCCCATGATCTCGTAGGCCCATCGCACGGTCACCTCGCCCTGTGCCGACTGCGCCTCGTGCCGCGCCTCGTGCAGCCCGCGCAGTTCGTCCACGATCCGGTCGGTCTCCGCCCGCACGGGCCCGTCGGGCACGGGCCCCGGGCCGAGGCCGCCCATCGGCCCGGACCGCATGCCGAGCCTGCTGCCGCGCCCCTCGTCCCGTCCCGTCTCCCGCCGTGCCTGCGCCGTCGCCCGCATCTCGCGCCGCGCGGCCCTCTTGCGGGCGCGCAGCGAGACGGGCACGGCCCACAGCTGGTATTTCGCGCCGGACTCGGTGAGGACCTCGTTCGAGTAGGCGGACTTCAGTGAGGCGACCTGTCCCCAGGGCACCACGATGACGCGGAAGGGGTTGCGGACGCGCAGTCGGTCGTCGTCGGCGTACACGGCGGGCCGCAGCGTGAAGGCGACGACCAGCGGCACGACGAGGATCAGCACGGCGAGTGCCAGCCACGGCGTGCGCCCCTCCCCGGAGACCACCGCGTCGATGCCGAACCACCCGGCGATGGCGAGCAGCATCACGCCACCGGCGATGGCCGGAACCGACCGGTAGACCCGGTCCTTGGACTGGGGCTCCGGGGGCTGCGGCGCGGGCGACTGGGACTCGGGGCTCGTCATGCCTCGATTCTGCCGGACACCCCGGGGACAGGCCCCCCGCACCCTCCCGCGTACGACAGACCGCACCGCCGCCTCCCGAAGGCCCGCAAGACAACCAGGGGTCTGTACAGCCGCTACGCGCGTAGATATGCTCGTCTGGTGACCATGCCCAGTTCTGCACTCACCGCAGCTCACCCCCTCAAGGACGTCACCTCGTCCGACAGCGCGCTGCGCCGCTTCCTCCACGGGCTCCCGGGCGTCGACGCGGTCGGACTCGAGGGGCGCGCGGCCTCTCTCGGCACGCGTTCGATCAAGACGACCGCGAAGGCGTACGCCATCGACCTCGCCATCTCGATGGTCGACCTGACGACCCTGGAAGGCGCGGACACCCCGGGCAAGGTCCGGGCGCTCGGCGCGAAGGCGGTCAAGCCCGACCCGACCGACCGTACGACGCCCAGCACGGCAGCGGTCTGTGTCTACCCCGACATGGTGGCCGTGGCCAAGGATGCCGTCGCCGGCAGCGGCGTGAAGGTCGCCTCGGTGGCCACGGCGTTCCCGGCCGGCCGCGCCTCGCTCGACGTCAAGCTGGCCGACGTCCGTGAGGCCGTCGCCGCGGGCGCCGACGAGATCGACATGGTCATCGACCGCGGGGCGTTCCTCGCGGGCCGATACTTGAAGGTGTACGACGAGATCACCGCCGTGAAGGAGGCCTGCGGCACCTCGGCGCGCCTGAAGGTCATCTTCGAGACGGGCGAGCTCTCGACGTACGACAACATCCGCCGCGCGAGCTGGCTCGGCATGCTGGCGGGCGCGGACTTCATCAAGACGTCCACCGGAAAGGTCGCCGTCAACGCGACCCCGGCGAACACGCTCCTCATGCTGGAGGCGGTACGTGACTTCCGGGCGCAGACCGGCATCCAGGTCGGTGTGAAGCCGGCCGGCGGCATCCGCACCTCCAAGGACGCCATCAAGTTCCTGGTGCTGGTCAACGAGACGGCGGGCGAGGACTGGCTGGACAACCACTGGTTCCGCTTCGGCGCCTCCTCGCTGCTGAACGACCTGTTGATGCAGCGCCAGAAGCTGGCCACCGGCCGCTACTCCGGTCCCGACTACGTGACGGTGGACTGATCACCATGGCATCGGTATTCGAATACGCCCCGGCCCCCGAGTCGCGCGCGATCGTCGACATCGCGCCCTCCTACGGCCTGTTCATCGACGGCGAGTTCACGGAGTCGGCCGACGGCCGGGTCTTCAAGACGGTCTCGCCCGCGACCGAGGAGGTCCTCTCCGAGATCGCCCAGGCCGGTTCCGAGGACGTCGACCGTGCGGTGAAGGCCGCGCGCGGGGCGTTCGAGAAGTGGTCGGCGCTGCCCGGCTCGGAGCGCGCCAAGTACCTGTTCCGCATCGCGCGGATCGTCCAGGAGCGCAGCCGGGAGCTCGCCGTCCTGGAGACGCTGGACAACGGCAAGCCGATCAAGGAGACGCGCGACGCCGACCTCCCCCTGGTCGCCGCGCACTTCTTCTACTACGCGGGCTGGGCGGACAAGCTCGACCACGCGGGCTTCGGCGCGAACCCCCGGCCGTTGGGTGTCGCGGGCCAGGTCATCCCCTGGAACTTCCCCCTGCTCATGCTGGCGTGGAAGATCGCCCCGGCGCTCGCGACCGGTAACACGGTCGTGCTGAAGCCGGCCGAGACCACCCCGCTCTCGGCGCTGTTCTTCGCGGACATCTGCCGCCAGGCCGGCCTGCCGAGGGGCGTCGTCAACATCCTCCCGGGCTACGGCGACGCGGGCGCGGCGCTGGTCGCCCACCCGGACGTGAACAAGGTCGCCTTCACCGGCTCCACCGCCGTCGGCAAGGAGATCGCCCGCACGATCGCCGGGACCCGTAAGAAGGTCACGCTCGAACTGGGCGGCAAGGGCGCCAACATCGTCTTCGACGACGCACCCGTGGACCAGGCCGTCGAGGGCATCGTCAACGGCATCTTCTTCAACCAGGGCCAGGTCTGCTGCGCCGGCAGCCGCCTGCTGGTCCAGGAGTCGATCCAGGAGGAGCTCCTGGAGTCCCTGAAGCGCCGGCTGTCCACGCTGCGCCTCGGCGACCCGCTGGACAAGAACACGGACATCGGCGCGATCAACTCCGAGGAGCAGCTCACGCGCATCACCTCCCTCGTCGAGCAGGGCGAGGCGGAGGGCGCCGAGCGCTGGTCCCCGGCGTGTGAACTGCCGGAGAGCGGCTACTGGTTCGCTCCGACGCTGTTCACGAACGTCACCCAGGCGCACACCATCGCCCGGGACGAGATCTTCGGCCCGGTGCTGTCCGTGCTGACCTTCCGCACGCCGGACGAGGCGGTCGCCAAGGCCAACAACACGCCGTACGGCCTGTCCGCCGGCATCTGGACGGAGAAGGGCTCGCGCATCCTGGCGGTCGCGAACAAGCTCCGCGCGGGCGTCGTCTGGTCCAACACGTTCAACAAGTTCGACCCGACCTCGCCGTTCGGCGGATACAAGGAGTCGGGCTTCGGCCGCGAGGGCGGCCGCCACGGCCTGGAGGCGTACCTCGATGTCTGACGCGCGACTGAGTGTCCTCAAGACCTACAAGCTGTACGTGGGCGGCAAGTTCCCGCGTTCCGAGAGCGGCCGGGTGTACGAGGTGACCGACTCGAAGGACAAGTGGCTGGCGAACGCCCCGCTGGCGAGCCGCAAGGACGCCCGTGACGCGGTAGTCGCCGCCCGCAAGGCGTTCGGCGGCTGGTCCGGCGCGACGGCGTACAACCGCGGCCAGGTCCTCTACCGCGTGGCCGAGATGCTGGAGGGCCGCCGCGGCCAGTTCACGCGTGAGGTGGCCGACGCGGAGGGCCTGTCGAAGTCCAGGGCGGCGGCGGTCGTGGACGCCACGATCGACCGCTGGGTCTGGTACGCGGGCTGGACCGACAAGATCGCCCAGGTGGTCGGCGGCGGCAACCCGGTCGCGGGCCCGTTCTTCAACCTCTCCAGTCCCGAGCCCACGGGCGTGGTCGCGGTGCTGGCGCCCCAGGAGTCGTCCTTCCTGGGCCTGGTGTCGGTGCTCGCCCCGGTGATCGCCACCGGCAACACGGCGGTCGTGGTGGCGAGTGAGAAGTCCCCGCTTCCCGCCCTGTCCCTGGCCGAGGTGCTGGCCACCTCGGACGTCCCGGGCGGCGTGGTCAACGTCCTGTCGGGCCGCACGGCGGAGATCGCGGCCCCGCTGGCAGCCCACCAGGACGTCAACGCGATCGACCTCGCGGGCGCCGACGAGGTCCTGGCGAAGGAGCTGGAGATCGCGGCGGCCGACAACCTCAAGCGCGTTCTGCGTCCACAGCCTGTGGATTACGCGGAGACTCCCGGCATCGACCGCATGACGGCGTTCCTGGAGACCAAGACGGTCTGGCACCCCACGGGGTCACTGGGCGCGTCGGGTTCCTCGTACTAGGCGCCCCCCGGAGCCGAAGCCCCGGCCCTCCTCCGTCCAGGAGGCCCGGGGCTTCTCTCTTACGCTCACACCTCCCGGTCAGATGCCGGGCCGCTGCGCGATGCCGTCGAGCACGCAGTCGAGGCCGAACACGAATTCCCAGGCCCGGTTCGTCCAGGACCGAACCGGTGGCCGCCGCGGCCGTCGTCGTACCCACCGCCGGTGCCGCTCCCCCGGCCGCGAGGACGCCCAGGGCGCGCCGGGCGGTCGGCTTCCCGGGAGAGTCGTGCCGGGCCATCGCTGCCGCGCCCTTCCGAAGCACTGGGTCATTGATCCGGCACAAAGGGTGGTTGAGGTGTGACGCGCGCATCAAAGGCGACCCGAGGGGTCGTACGGTCCCCGGTGGATGCCTCACACTGGTGTCCCGTGAGTTCCCCTGTGCCCATACCGACGCGAGTCGTGCTGCTCTGCGGCCCCTCCGGCTCCGGCAAGTCCCTCCTCGCGGCCCGCTCCGGCCTTCCGGTGCTGCGGCTCGACGACTTCTACAAGGAGGGCGACGACCCGACTCTGCCCCTGGTGGCGGGGAGTTCCGACATCGACTGGGACCATCCGGACTCCTGGGACGCCGACACGGCCGTCGCCGCGATCACCGAGCTGTGCCGCACGGGCCGTACGGACGTTCCCGTCTACGACATCGCGCTGAGCGCCCGTACCGGCGCGGAGACGGTGGAGATCGGGCCGGCCCCGCTGTTCATCGCGGAGGGCGTCTTCGCCGCGGAGATCGTCACGCGCTGCCGGGACCTCGGTGTCCTCGCCGACGCGGTGTGCCTGAGCCGCGGCGCGGTGAAGACGTTCCGCCGCCGCTTCCTGCGGGATCTGAAGGAGGGCCGCAAGTCGGTGCCGTTCCTGCTGCGTCGCGGCTGGCGCCTGATGCGGCAGGAGCGATCCATCGTCGCCCGCCAGACGGCGCTCGGCGCTCACGCCTGCGACCGTGACGAGGCGCTGGGCCGGCTGGCGGCCGCGGCGGCCGGCGGGTGCACGACTCTGGGGACTGCGGCCTAGTCAGCGAGGCACACACGAAGCGGGACTGGACGGACCCCCCGGCCCTCCAGTCCCGCTTCTGTGCCTCCCCCGTGGTCCTCCCCCGTGTCTCCCACTCCCGAGGAGACGCCCCCCAGCGTCTCCGCAGTTCCCCCGTGGGCCCCCTTTGTGGTGCTCCCCCCCGGACCTTCAGGCGACGAGCTCGCCGAAGGCGTCCTCCTCGTCACGGCCGAAGCTGAGGACCTCGTCCTCGCGCAGCCGGCGGAGCGACCGCCAGATGCTGGACTTCACCGTGCCGACACTGATGTCGAGGATCTCCGCGATCTCCGGGTCCGTGCGGCCCTCGTAGTAGCGCAGGACCAGCATGGTGCGCTGGAGCTCGGGCAGCCGGGCCAGCGCCTGCCACAGGACCGCGCGCAGCTCGGTGCCGCGCATCGCGTCCGTGTCGCCGGGCGTCTCCGGCAGTTCCTCGGTCGGGTACTCGTTGAGCTTGCGGCGCCGCCAGGCGCTGATGTGCAGGTTGGTCATGGTGCGGCGGAGGTATCCGCCGACGGCCGCCTTGTCACTGATCCGGTCCCACGCCCGGTAGGTGGAGAACAGCGCGCTCTGCAGCAGGTCCTCGGCCTCGAAGCGGTCGCCGGTGAGGTGGTAGGCGGTGGCGTACAGGGAGGCGCGGCGCTCCCGGACGTAGGCGGTGAACTCCGCCTCCGTCAGCGAGCGGCGCTCCCCCGAGTCCTCCCTGTGCGCGGCTCCCCCGACGGAGCCCGCGGCGGCCGGCGCCGCGGACCCCTTGTGGATCTCCCCCGTGGGTGCGTCGACCACCGTCATGAACGCGGTGTGCTGACGCCCGGTGCCGCGAGCGCACCCCCGCCCGCTCACAGCACCGGACTTCTCGGAACCCCGGTGCACGTCGTGCAGACGCGTGACAACCGCGCTGGTGCTGATGCCGTGCAGCGTGTTCATCTCGCGCCCCCCGTCGTGGACTTCCGATGTGCGGCCCGCCGCTCGGGCGGGCTTCCTCGCCTGTGCCGAGAAGCTTGCCGCGGCACTTTCATGGCCGTGTCCGCCGACTGTCACAGACCTGTCACAGGGGTCGGCCACAGGACGAGCACGGCTCGTTCACAGGCGTCGGCGGTACCGGCGCCATCGTCTCCGCCCCTACCGGTCGTACCCCGACCCCTCCATGGGCCAGAATGAGCCCGTGCCTTCCCTGTTGCTGATCGAGGACGACGACGCCATCCGGACGGCCCTGGAGCTCTCTCTGACGCGCCAGGGTCACCGCGTGGCGACCGCTGCCAGCGGTGAGGACGGTCTGAAGCTCCTGCGCGAGCAGCGGCCGGATCTGATCGTGCTGGACGTGATGCTGCCCGGCATCGACGGGTTCGAGGTGTGCCGGCGCATCCGGCGCACGGACCAGTTGCCGATCATCCTGCTGACCGCGCGCAACGATGACATCGACGTGGTCGTCGGGCTGGAGTCCGGAGCCGACGACTACGTGGTGAAACCGGTGCAGGGGCGGGTGCTCGACGCCCGGATCCGGGCGGTGCTGCGGCGCGGCGAGCGGGAGTCCAACGACGCGGCGACGTTCGGCAGCCTCGTCATCGACCGCTCGGCGATGACCGTGACGAAGAACGGCGAGGACCTCCAGCTGACGCCGACCGAGCTGCGGCTGCTGCTGGAGCTGAGCCGGCGGCCGGGGCAGGCGCTGTCCCGGCAGCAGTTGCTGCGGCTGGTGTGGGAGCACGACTACCTCGGCGACTCGCGGCTGGTGGACGCCTGTGTCCAGCGGCTGCGCGCCAAGGTCGAGGACGTGCCGTCGTCCCCGACGCTGATCCGTACCGTCCGGGGTGTCGGCTACCGGCTGGATCCGCCTCAGTGAGACAGCCGCACCAAGGGGGGGACCGCGCCTGGACCGCGGCCCGCAAGGGAGTTCTGTCGCGGCTGCGCTTCACCAGCCTGCGGCTGAGGCTGGTCGTCGTCTTCGGCCTGGTGGCCCTGACGGCGGCCGTGTCCGCGTCCGGCATCGCGTACTGGCTCAACCGCGAGGCCGTGCTGACCCGCACCCAGGACGCCGTGCTGCGCGACTTCGAGCAGGAGATGCAGAACCGGGCGGGCGCGCTGCCCGAGCGTCCGACGCAGGACGAACTGCAGTACACCGCGGGCCAGATGGCGGGCAGCGACCAGCGCTTCAGCGTGCTGCTGGTCGCCGAGAACCCCGACGGCCGGACCGTCTACGGCAGCTCCGGCGGGCTGAGCGGCTTCTCGCTGCGGGACGTGCCGGTCTCGCTGCGCACGGCGGTGAACAAGACGCAGAAGATCGACGGGGCCAACAAGCACCCGTACCACCTGTACTGGCAACGGGTCGTCGATCACGACACCCCGTACCTGGTGGCCGGGACCCGCGTGATCGGCGGCGGCCCGACCGGGTACATGCTCAAGTCGCTGGAGCCGGAGGCCAAGGACCTCAACTCGCTGGCCTGGTCGCTGGGGATCTCCACCGGGCTCGCGCTGATCGGCTCGGCCCTGCTCGCGCAGGCCGCGGCGACGACCGTGCTGAAGCCGGTACAGCGGCTCGGGGCGGCCGCGCGGCGGCTCGGCGAGGGCAGGCTGGACACCCGGCTGCGAGTGTCCGGGACCGACGAACTCGCCGACCTGTCGCGGACGTTCAACAACGCGGCCGAGGCGCTGGAGAAACGGGTCGCCGACATGGCCGCGCGGGACGAGGCCTCCCGGCGGTTCGTGGCGGACATGAGCCATGAGCTGCGGACGCCGCTCACCGCCATCACCGCCGTGACGGAGGTGCTGGAGGAGGAGCTGGAGGCGGAGACCGGCAGCATGGACCCGATGATCGAGCCGGCCGTCCGGCTGGTGGTCAGCGAGACGCGGCGGCTGAACGACCTGGTCGAGAACCTGATGGAGGTCACCCGCTTCGACGCGGGCACCGCCCGGCTCGTCCTGGACGACGTCGACATCGCCGACCAGATCACCGCGTGCATCGACGCCCGCGCCTGGCTGGACGCGGTCGAGCTGGACGCCGAGCGCGGCATCCACGCCCGCCTGGACCCCCGCCGCCTGGACGTCATCCTGGCCAACCTCATCGGCAACGCGCTCAAGCACGGCGGCTCCCCGGTGCGGGTCTCCGTCCGCGAGGAGGCCGACTCGCTCGTCATCCAGGTGCAGGACCACGGGCCGGGCATCCCCGAGGAGGTCCTGCCGCACGTCTTCGACCGCTTCTACAAGGCCAGCGCGTCCCGGCCGCGCTCGGAGGGCAGCGGCCTGGGCCTGTCCATCGCCCTGGAGAACGCCCACATCCACGGTGGCGAGATCACCGCGGCCAACTCTCCCGATTCGGGCGCGGTGTTCACGCTGCGGCTCCCGCGCGACACGTCCGAGGCGGGGGAACAGCCGGCCGAGGGCGAGCAGCAGCCCGGGGACGACGCCGACCGTACCAAGGGCGAGGACTCCAAGGGGGACGCCTGATGCACCTACGACGCCCACGGGCCGCGGCCGGCACACGCCTCCGCCGCGACGGCCCCGCGCCCCGCGCCGAAGCCCCCGCGACCTCGCCGGCAGGCATGGCGCCGAGCGGCCGGCGGAAGCGTCCGAGGGCCGTGTCCCGTACGGTCGCCCTCGCGGCACTCGCCCTGCTGCTCGCCGGCTGCGGGATCCGGGCCACCGAGGTGCCGACGAACTTCGGGCCCGCGCCCTCGCGGGTGCAGTGTTCACTCAGCGAGCCGGACGTGTCGACGCAGGCCGCCCATGGGCTGCCGGTTCAGGTGTTCCTGCTGTGCGGGTCCTCCCTGGTGACCGTCGACCGGACCGTACGGGTCCCGGACGGCGCGGCCGACTCCGAGCGGCGCCTGCTGGTGGCGCAGGGTCTGCTGGACCAGCTCGCCACGCCGCCGTCGCCCGCCGAGAAGGAGGCCGGCTACAGCACGGACGTCCGCGAGGGCATCGCCGTGGGCGGGCCCCGGCCCGGCGACCCGGAGGACACACTGCGGCTGAGCACGGCGCCGGACAGCCTCACCTCGTACGCCCTCGCGCAGATCGTCTGCACCTTCTCCGACTCGGCGGCCGCCCAGGGCGACGGCTCCGTGGTCCTCGGCGGCCCCGGCGCCGGCTCCCCGCGCCGCTACGAGTGCACGGACGAGGTGCGGGCCCGGCCGGGCAGCAAGGAACCGCCGTCCAAGAACGCGGACGGGGAGTAGCACGGCCGGGCTCCGCCGGGCTGTGGCGCATGCCTCACGGGCGTACCGGGGCCCCTTCCGGAACCGATCCTGCCGAAGGCCGCGTCTAGGGGGTCGTGCAGCGTCAAGGCTCCATCGGCGGCAGCGCCGCGTACCGCATCCGTGTGACGGGAGGTGTCCTCCTCGTCGCACACCTCGCGTTCGTCGCCTGGCTCACGCTGCGGCCGCTGGACGTGCCCTGGGTGATGCCCCCCAATCTGCGGCCGCTCGCCGGCATCCGGGCCGATCTGGCGCTGGGCTGGCCCGAGGCGGCCCGGCACATCGGCGAGAAGCTGGCTCTGTTCGCCCCGCTGGGCGTGCTGCTGCCGGTAGCGGGCGGCAGGCTGGTCGTCTCGCCGCTGGCGTCGCTGCTGCGCACCGTCGCGGCGGGCGTGCTGCTGTCGATGGGCGTCGAGCTGCTGCAGACCGGCGTTCCCGGTCAGGTCGTCGATGTCGACTCGCTGTTCCTGAACACCGCGGGAGTGGCCCTCGCGCATCTCGTGCTGGTTCCGGCCGGCCGCTCCTGGCTGCGCCGCCGCACCGTCGGCGGCCCGTCCCTCACGCCCCTCCCCGCGGAGGAGCCGGCTCGGGGTCGGACCCCGACGATTCCCAGGGTCGGGATCGCCCCGTGGAGCGACGCTTTGCCCCCTTCGTCTCCGTAGTGTGGAGTGCAGATGGGGTACTCGGACGAGAGGCCTCACACCCCGACGCTGAAGGAGACGCACATGTCCCGCCTCGCCCGCCCCACCCAAGACCGCATGATCGGCGGAGTGTGCGCCGCACTGGCACGGCGCTTCGGCACGTCCGCGACGACGATGCGGGTGATCTTCCTCGTCTCGTGCCTGCTGCCGGGCCCGCAGTTCCTGCTCTACATCGCGCTGTGGATCCTGCTGCCCTCGGAGAGCAAGGCGCAGAGCAAGGCGCAGACGGCCTGGTAACGCCGCGTATGTGAACGCCGATGGGGCGCACCCTGTGTCCAGGGGTGCGCCCCATCGGCGTGTGGTGTCCGCCTCGGGAGGGGTCAGCCGACCGGAACGCCGTTCACCGGCAGGCCGTGCACCGGGAGCCCGCCCAGCAGGCTGGCGGCCGGGCCGGTCGGCCCCTCGGCGAGCAGCTGCCCGGCAGCCGGCTGGGCGGCGGCGAGGCCGGTACCGGCCGCCGTCTGCCCCTGGCCCAGTGCCTCGCCCGAGCCCGGCAGCGTCTGGGAGAGCTGCTCCGCCGGGAGCGCCGCGGTGACGGTCTCCAGCGTCTGGGTGGTGTCCGGGAGGGCCGGGGCGGCGTTGGCGGCGCCCGCACCGGCGGCGGCGAAGGCGGCACCGAGAGCGGCGACACCGAGAGACTTGGCAGCAGACTGCTTCATGAAATGCGTCCTTGAAATGGGATGACGGGGTGTGAGCGGTTCAGCGACCGTAAACACCCGGCGCCACCGGCCGCAAACGTCGAAATGCGGGCGGATGGTGAACGCCGCCCGCATCCGTTGCGCGCCGATAACCGCGGATCAGCTCCCAGAAGGCGAAGAAGCGCTGGTGGAGGCGGTCTGCCGGAACAGCCATTCGGATTTCAGCTCGGCGTAACCGGGCTTGATCACGTCATTGATCATGGCCAGCCGTTCATCGAAAGGAATGAACGATGATTTCATCGCATTGACGGAGAACCACTGCATGTCGTCGAGCGTGTAACCGAATGCCTCGACAAGATGCTCGAATTCCCGGCTCATGCTGGTGTGGGACATGAGGCGGTTGTCCGTGTTGACCGTGGCACGGAAATGCAGCCGGCGCAGCAGCCCGATGGGGTGCTCGGCGTACGAGGACGCGGCCCCGGTCTGGAGGTTGGAGCTCGGGCACAGCTCCAGCGGGATCCGCTTGTCCCGGACGTACGACGCGAGCCGCCCGAGTTCGACGCTGCCGTCCTCGTGGACCTGGATGTCGTCGATGATCCGCACCCCGTGCCCGAGCCGGTCGGCGCCGCACCACTGGAGGGCCTGCCAGATGGAGGGCAGCCCGAAGGCCTCGCCGGCGTGGATGGTGAAGTGGTTGTTCTCGCGCTTGAGGTACTCGAAGGCGTCCAGATGCCGGGTGGGCGGGTAGCCGGCCTCGGCCCCGGCGATGTCGAACCCCACCACTCCCAGGTCGCGGTGGCGGTTGGCGAGTTCGGCGATCTCCAGGGCACGGGCCGCGTGCCGCATGGCGGTGAGCAGGGCGCCGACGCGGATGCGCAGCCCCGCCTCCCGGGCGCGCCGCTCCCCTTCCCGGAAGCCCTCGTTGACGGCCTCGACGACCTCTTCGAGGCTCAGCCCGCCCTCCAGGTGCTGCTCGGGGGCGTAGCGCACCTCGGCGTAGACGACACCGTCCTCGGCGAGGTCCTCGGCGCACTCGGCGGCCACCCGGACCAGGGCGTCGCGGGTCTGCATGACGCCGACCGTGTGGGAGAACGTCTCCAGGTACCGTTCCAGGGAACCGGAGTCGGCGGCCTCGCGGAACCAGACGCCGAGCTTCTCCGGGTCGGTTTCGGGCAGCTGGGTGTATCCGGTCTCGCGGGCGAGTTCGACGATCGTGGCGGGGCGCAGGCCCCCGTCGAGGTGATCGTGCAGCAGGACCTTGGGCGCCCGGCGGATCTGGTCCGGTGTGGGGGTGTTCGCGATGGTCTGGCTCGTCATTTCCGCACTCTAACTCCTACGCGCGTAGATGGCGCGCTCGGTGCTTTACGTTTCCGTCGATACGTAACGGTGACCCCGAGGACGGGTTGAGTACACCTACCCTTCTGACACTGTTCTGTCATGGCACACCAAGCGACGCCGGCTCGTAGGGCCCGGCTGGGCAGGGCACTCGGGCCGGAGCCGACGGCGGTGAGCGGCGCGGTGCTGTTGCTGCCCGACGGGGACGAGGTCTCCAGCCGCAGACGGTCGTCCATGCTGGCGACCGCCTCCGTACGCGCCCTGGGGCGCCGGCTGGCCCGCGCCGGGCGCGAGGAGGGTCTCGCCGCGCACGTGGTGCACTACCGCTGCCGCGGGTGGAACGGCAGTGAGGCCGGCCTCGCGCAGGACGCGACGTGGGCGGCGGACGAGGTCGTACGGCGGTACGGGGACGTCCCCGTGTGTCTCGTGGGGCTCGGCATGGGCGGGCGGGCCGGGCTGCGGGCAGGCGGGCACGAGGCCGTCAACTCCGTGGTCGCGCTTGCTCCGTGGCTGCCGGAGGAGGATGTGGCGGCGCCACCCGAACCGGTGAAGCAACTGGTGGGGCGCCAGGTGTTGGTCGTGCACGGCACGAACGACGGGCGGACGGACCCCGAGTTGTCGTTCCGGCTGGCGGCGCGGATGAAGAAGGCGAACCGGAATGTGTGCCGGTTCGAAGTGCACGCGGACGGACACGGGTTGCGTCAGTACCGGGACGAAGTGCTCGCGCTGACCGAGGACTTCGTGATGGGGGCCTTGTTCCAGAAGGACGTGTCCCGGCCCGTGCGGGATGCCCTTGCCGCGCCGCCGCCGTTGGGGTTGCGGATGCCGCTGGCTGCGGGGTTCGGTCCGTCGAGGCGGTAGCGCCGCGGGGGCGCTTGCGGCAGGGCGAGGGCGGTGCCTTGTCAGCGGACGACGTCGAAGACGTTCTTCTGCAGACCGTTGGCGTAGGCCTCGTGCTCGACGAGCTTCAGCTTCTGGGTGTCCTTGTCCGTGGCGCTGAAGAGACGCTTGCCCGCCCCGAGCAGGAGCGGGAAGACGAGCAGGTGGTAACGGTCGATCAGGCCGGCGTCCGAAAGGGCCTGGTTCAGGGAGGCGCTGCCGTGGACGATGATCGGACCGCCCTCGGTCTCCTTCAGCGCGGCGACGTCGTCGAGCGAGCGCAGGATCGTCGTCTCGCCCCAGTTCGACACCAGGTTCTCCTCGGTGAGCGTGGTGGAGACGACGAACTTCGGCATGACCTTGTAGTCGGCGAAGTCCTCCATGTCGGGCCACACCGCGCTGAACGCCTCGTAGCTGGTCCGGCCCATCAGCATCGCGGTGGCTTCCTTCTGCTCCCGGCCCTTGATCTCGAATGCCTCGGGGAGGAACTCGATGTCCTTGAAGGTCCACCCGGAGTTCCGGTAACCGGGCTCGCCGCCCGGGGCCTCCACGACGCCGTCGAGCGAGATGAAAGCGGTGCTGATCAGGGTACGCATCTAAGGTTCCTCGGTGTCTTGTGTCCGGTTCTCAGCAGATTCAGTCGGTGCAGGCTTGACCGTATTCACGGCTGCGGCGCACCAACCATGGTCTCTGACTGCGGATCACGGAGAAACTCATCGGTGTCGCCCGTCCTTCTCGGCGGCCTCGGCCATCCGGATCATCCAGGGGACCCACTCGTGCCCGGCTGCGGCCTACCAGCAGCGCGACAGCGAGGAGCGGTACATGACCCGCCACAACCGGTGACACGGCATCTTGATGCAGTCGGGCTCGGTGATCCGAACCAAGACGCCTAGGTGGGCAGCAAGCTGCCTCTCCTCGAGAGCAGGAACTTCTTGAAGGCTGCCACCGGGGGTGTGTCCGGGTGCCCCTCCAGCCAGGCCACGCCGATCTCGCGTACCGCCCGCGGGGCCGTCACCGTCAGTTCCACCACTCCGGGGCGGGGAACGGCGGGCGGCGGCAGGAGGGCTACTCCCAGGCCCGCGGCCACCAGGCCGCGCAGGGTTTCCGCCTCCTCTCCCTCGAAGGCGATGCGGGGCTTGAAGCCGGCCTCCTTGCAGAGATCGTCGGTGATGCGGCGCAGGCCGTAGCCGGGCTCCAGGGTGACGAAGGTCTCGTCGGCCGCCTCGGCGAGGCGGACGCGGCGGCGGCCGGCGAGGGAGTGGTCGGCGGGGACGACCAGGCGGAGCTTCTGCTCGTCCAGACGGCGGGCCACCAGGTCGGGGGCGTCGGGGACCGGGGACGTCAGGCACAGGTCGAGTTCGCCGGCACGGAGGCGTTCGAGCATGGCCTCGCCGTAGTTCTGGACGAGGCTGAAGCGGACGCGCGGGTGGTCGGCGCGGAAGGCGTGCAGGAGGCCGGGGACGGTCTCGGCGCCCATGGTGTGCAGGAAGCCGAAGGCGACCTTGCCGGTGGTGGGGTCGGCGTCGGCGCGCACCTCCTCGGCGGCGCGCTCGATCTCGGCCAGGGCGCGTTCGACGGAGGTGAGGAACGTGCGGCCGGCCGGAGTGAGCGAGACCGTGCGGCCGTGCCGGGCGAACAGGTCGACGCCCAGGTCCTGCTCCAGGCGGACCATGGACCGGGAGAGGGTCGACTGGGGGACGTTCATCTCCTGGGCGGCGCGGGTGACGTGCTCGGTGCGGGCCACGCCGGCGAAGTACGCGAGGCGGGGGGCCAGCACCTTCGACATCTCCGCCATGTCTTGTGTGTCACCGGACGGCGACAGGCGAGACTCTGAGCTCGGTTGATGCACCATGGGAACGATTATGGCGGTTCCATGCATTGGACGGATCAGTGGGAGCGTACGTAGTTTCGAGGCATGTCTCCCGCCAGTACCGGGGCGTCCACCGTCGTGGGCGCCGATGCCTCTGTCCCTGCCGCCGACTCCCGTATGTCCCCGGGCGGGCCCGGCTACCGCCGGATGAGCTTCGCCCTCTTCCTCGCGGGCGTCGCGACCTTCGCGCTGCTGTACTCCACCCAGGCGCTGCTCCCGCTGATCTCCGGCGAGTTCGGGGTGGCGGCGAGCGACGCGAGCTGGACGGTGGCCGCCGCGACGGGCGGGCTTGCGCTGTTCGTACTGCCGATGAGCGCCCTGTCGGAGCACTTCGGACGGCGTACGGTCATGACGGCCTCCCTGGCCGTGGCGGTGACCGTCGGCGTGCTGGTTCCCCTCGCCCCCTCGCTCGGTGCGCTGATCGCGCTGCGGGCCCTGCAGGGCGCGGCGCTGGCCGGGCTGCCGGCGTCGGCGACCGCGTACCTCGCGGAGGAGGTCAGCCCCAAGGCGCTGGTCACCGCGATCGGGCTGTTCGTCGCGGGCAACAGCGTCGGCGGGATGAGCGGCCGGGTCATCACCGGATGGGTCGCGCAGGAGTGGGGCTGGCGGGTCGCCGTCGGTGTCATCGGCGCGATCGCGGTGGCGTGTGCCGTGGCCTTCCGGCTGCTGCTCCCCGCCCCCAGGAACTTCAAGGCCGGCTCCCTGCGGCCGCGTGTCCTGGCCCGGACGGTGCGCGGCCACCTGTCGAACCCGCTGCTGTGCCGGCTGTACGCGATCGGCGCGCTGTTCATGACGGTGTTCGGCGGTGTGTACACGGTCATCGGCTACCGCCTGACCGAGGCCCCGTTCTCGCTGCCCCAGGGCGTCATCGGCTCGATCTTCCTCGTGTACCTCGTCGGTACGGCGTCGGCGTCGACGGCCGGACGCCTGGTGGGCCGGCTGGGCCGCCGGGGCGCGCTGTACGCGGGCGGCGGTACGACGGCGGCGGGCCTGCTGCTGTCCCTGGCGGACTCGCTCCCGTCGGTCCTGCTGGGCCTGGTCCTCATCACGGCGGGCTTCTTCGCGGGCCACGCGGTGGCCTCCTCGGCGGTCAGCAAGACGGCCTCCCACGGCCGCGCCCAGGCTTCGGCGCTCTACCAGTCGGCGTACTACGTCGGTTCCAGCGCGGGCAGCACGGCCGGCGCGATCGCCTTCCACGCGGGCGGCTGGGCCGGGACGGTCGGTGTCGGGCTGCTGGCGGTCCTGGGCGTGGTGACGATCACCGTGTTCGGGACGCGGGCGGCGCGGACGCAGCGCAGGCTCGCCACGGCCGCCTGAGCCTCGCAGCCGTACTGTTCCCCCTGGTCGGGGGCCGGTTGTCAGTGGGTGCGGATAACGTCCGCATCCGCTGACCACCGGACCGAGCAGGGGGATTTCTCATGGACTTCCGAGTCGACCGTACGGCGCTCGCCGAGGCCGTGGGCCAGGCCGTGCGCGCCTTGCCCGCGCGGACGCCGGTGCCGGTGCTGGGCGGGCTGCTGCTGGAGGCGGACGCGGGGCGGCTCACCGTGACGGGGTTCGACTTCGAGGCGGCGGTACGGGTGGAGGCCGAGGCGGAGGTCGCGGTGCCCGGGCGGGTGCTCGTCCCGGGGCGGCGGTTGCTGGACGTGTGCAAGGTGCTGCCGGAGGGGCCGGTGAGCTGCGCGCTGGAGGGCTCGCGGTTCGCGGTGGAGGCGGACGGTACGCGGTTCGGGCTGTCGACCCTGCCGCTCGCCGAGTACCCGGCCCTGCCGGTGCCGCCCGCGCCCTACGGCACGGTGGACGCCACCGCGTTCGCGGCCGCCGTCGCCCAGGTCGCGGTCGCCGCCGGCCGCGACGACACGCTGCCCCTGCTGACGGGCATCCAACTTCGCCTCGAGGACGGGGAGATCACGCTGGCCGCCTCGGACCGCTACCGGTATGCGGTGCGGCGGCTGGAGTGGAAGCCGGGGACGGCGGCGTCCGACGGTGCCGTGGAGGCCCTGCTGCCCGCGAGGCGGCTGCTGGACCTCGCGCGGTCGCTGGGGCGCTGCGGGGACGTGGTCATCGGGTGGGAGCAGGGTGGTCGCGGTGGGCTGATCGGGTTCGAGGGTGGGCGGACACGGACCGCGCTGCGGCTGCTGGACGGGCGGCTGCCCACGTACAAGTCGCTGTTCGACATGGGCGGGGCGGCGGTGGCCGAGGTGGACCGCGAGGGGCTCGCGGAGGCGGTGCGGCGGGTCGCGGTGGTGGCCGAGGCGAACAGTCCCGTACGGCTGGACTTCTCGCCCGAGGGATCCGTGCTGCTGCGTGCCGGCTTCGGGGACGACGTGGCGGCCCAGCGGCTGCCGGCGGCGCTGACCGGTGCCGAGGAGGTGCCGGTGGCGTTCAACCCGGCCTATCTGCTGGACGCGCTGACGACCTTCGAGAGCCCGCGCGTACGGCTGGAGCTGCTGGGGGCGGGGCAGCGGGCGCTGCTGCACGCCGTGCCGGACGACGGGGCGGCGGGGGCGAGCGGGGTGGCCGCGGAGCACCGGCATCTGCTCATGTCCGTGAAGCAACTGGTGTGAAGCCCCTGCCTCGACCTGCGCCTTTGTGTGCTCGGGGGGCCGTTGTCAGTGGGCTGCGGTAGCTTCCGAAGTGCTGGGGCGCGATGGCGCGTGAACAGGACTTCCACAGGGGTGGGTGGAGATGGCGAACGGCACGGCGACACCGACAGACCTGGACACCAGGTTGGAGGCACACCGGACCGAGCTGACGGGGTACTGCTATCGGATGCTCGGCTCCTCGTTCGAGGCCGAGGACGCGGTGCAGGACACGATGATCCGCGCCTGGCGCAGCTACGACAAGTTCGAGGGCCGCTCCAGCCTGCGCTCCTGGCTCTACCGCATCGCGACCAACGTGTGCCTGGACATGCTGACCGCGGGCAACAAGCGCGCCAGGCCCATGGATCTGACCGAGTCCACCCCCCTGGCCCAGGCGGCCCTCTCCCCCCGCCCGGACAACACCTGGCTGGAGCCCATGCCGGACGCCCGTGTGCTGCCCACGACCGACGACCCGGCGGAGGCGGCCGTCGCCAAGGAGTCCGTGCGGCTCGCCTTCATGGCCGCCCTGCAGCGGCTCCCGGCGAAGCAGCGGGCCGTGCTGATCCTGCGCGAGGTGCTGGCCTGGAAGGCGAGCGAGGTCGCCGAGCTGCTGGACACGTCCGTGGCGTCGGTCAACAGCGCCCTCCAGCGGGCCCGCGCCACCCTCGCCGAGCGGCCGGAGCCGGGCGCCGACGCGGCCCTCTCCGACCCGCTGGACGAGGACCAGCAGAAGCTGCTCAACCGCTACGTCGCCGCTTTCGAGGGGTACGACATGTCGGCGCTGACGGCTCTGCTGCACGAGGACGCGGTCATGACGATGCCGCCGTTCGACCTGTGGCTGACCGGTGTGCAGGACATCACCGGCTTCATGACCACCCTCGGCGCGCCCTGCGCGGGCTCCCGTCTGGTGCCGGTTCAGGTCAACGGCCTGCCGGGGTTCGCCCAGTACAAGCCGGACCCGGAGAAGGGCGGCTTCACTCCGTGGGCGGTGCAGGTGCTGGAGATCTCAGACGGCCGGATCACCGGTTTCCACTGCTTCCTCGACACCCAGCGCTGGTTCCCGCTCTTCGACCTGCCCCTCCACCTCGAAGCGGAGACCGACCAGGTCGAGCAGGGCGCATAGGGCCGGGTCCGGGTCGCGCAGCCGTATCCGTCCTCCGGCCCGCCGGGCGGCCAGCTGGAGCCGCGCCAGCAGGTCGACGGTGGCGAGGCCCGGCGGCCCGACGCCTCCGACGTCGCACACCACGACCTGGGCACGGCCGGTCTGCAGCAGTGCCCGTACGTCGTCGCTCAGCCCTCTCACCTCGTCCCGGGTGACGGGGCCGGGCAGTACGAGCACGGGCGGTGTCATGGCGTCCACGATCGGTAGACCGGGCGGGCTGGCGTAACTCATCGCGGTAGCCCGTCCCGTCGGCACCGCGAAGATCACATCGACCTCGGGACGGCCTTCCCCGGAGGGCCGGCTGCATGCCATACATCTGCCCCTCCGCCTCGTGCGACTCCGTCTTCACCGGTCGGACGGCGCCGTACAGGGGGTGCTGAGCTGGTTCGCGGTCATCGCCGTCGTCCATCGAGTGGGCAGCATGCCGAACGGGACCGGCGGTGGTCCACCGATCCCGTTCACCTGAAAGGGAAACCGCCTGGTCAGGCGATACGTTCCAGCACCACCGGCGACGGCGTGAAGTGAGTGCCCGTCGCCGCGATGTCGTAGGAGCCCTCGACCGCCTGGAGCGCGTACTCGAACCGCTCCGGGGTGTCCGTGTGGAGGGTGAGGAGCGGCTGGCCCTCCGTCACCGTGTCGCCCGGCTTGGCGTGCATCTCGACGCCCGCGCCCGCCTGGACCGGGTCCTCCTTGCGGGCGCGTCCCGCGCCGAGGCGCCAGGCGGCGACGCCGATGTCGTAGGCATCGAGACGGGTGAGGACGCCCGAGGCCGGGGCCTTGATCACGTGCTGCTCGCGCGCCACCGGCAGCTCCGCGTCCGGGTCGCCGCCCTGGGCCGCGATCATGCGGCGCCAGACGTCCATCGCCGAGCCATCGGCCAGGGCCTTCGCCGGGTCGGCGTCCTTGATCCCGGCGGCGTCGAGCATCTCGCGGGCCAGGGCGATCGTCAGCTCGACCACGTCCGCGGGGCCGCCGCCCGCCAGGACCTCCACCGACTCGCGGACCTCCAGGGCGTTGCCGGCCGTGAGGCCGAGGGGCGTGGCCATGTCGGTGAGGAGCGCGACCGTCTTCACGCCGTGGTCGGTGCCCAGGCCGACCATCGTGGACGCGAGTTCGCGGGCGTCCTCCAGGGTCTTCATAAAGGCGCCCGTGCCCACCTTCACGTCCAGGACCAGCGAGCCCGTACCCTCGGCGATCTTCTTCGACATGATCGAGGAGGCGATCAGCGGGATCGCCTCGACCGTCCCCGTCACGTCCCGCAGCGCGTACAGCTTCTTGTCGGCGGGGGCGAGGCCGTCACCCGCCGCGCAGATCACCGCGCCGGTGCCGTCCAGTACGGACAGCATCTCCTCGTTCGACAGCAGGGCCCGCCAGCCGGGGATCGACTCCAGCTTGTCCAGGGTGCCGCCGGTGTGGCCGAGGCCGCGGCCCGACAGCTGGGGGACGGCCGCGCCGCAGGCGGCGACCAGGGGGGCCAGCGGGAGGGTGATCTTGTCGCCGACACCGCCCGTGGAGTGCTTGTCGGCCGTCGGGCGGGACAGTGACGAGAAGTCCATGCGCTCGCCGGAGGCGATCATCGCGGCGGTCCAGCGGGCGATCTCACGGCGGTTCATGCCGTTGAGCAGGATGGCCATCGCGAGGGAGGACATCTGCTCGTCGGCCACCTCCCCGCGGGTGTACGCGTCGATGACCCAGTCGATCTGCTCGTCGCTGAGCTCGCCGCGGTCCCGCTTGGTGCGGATGACGGAGATGGCGTCCATGGCCATGGCTTGGCTTCCTTCCGAGGGTTCCAGAAGCCGTACGGCCCCCCTGAGCCGGTCGCGTGAGCAACTCAGGGGGGCCGCACGGGGGTTACTTGCTGAGGTGGTCCGGGCCGAAGGCCTGGGGCAGCATCTCCGACAGCGGCAGGATGCCCGCCGGGGTGTCCAGCAGGAGGTCCGGGCCGCCGAACTCGTAGAGCAGCTGGCGGCAGCGGCCGCACGGCACGAGCGTGACGCTGTCGCGGTCGACGCAGGTGAAGTGCGTCAGCCGGCCGCCGCCGGTGTTGTGCAGCTCGGAGACCAGACCGCACTCGGCGCACAGGCCGAGGCCGTACGAGGCGTTCTCGACGTTGCAGCCGGAGATGACCCGGCCGTCGTCGACCAGGGCCGCCACCCCCACCGGGTAGCCGGAGTACGGGGCGTACGCCCGGGACATGGCGTCCCGGGCCACCGCGCGCAGCTTCTCCCAGTCGACGGCCGGGCCGGTGTCGGTCACTTGCCCTGCCCCTTCCGGTACGGCAACCCGTCCGCCTTCGGCATGCGCAGCCGCTGGGCGGAGAGTGCGAGGACGACGAGGGTGATGACGTACGGCGTGGCGGAGACGACCTGGTTCGGGACCTCGTCGGTGGACGCGTACCAGGCGAACACCAGGGCGCCGGCGATCAGGGTGATCACGGCCGGGACGTACTTCTTGCGGACCACCAGCCAGATGGCGCCGATGACCAGCAGCAGCGCGCCGAGCAGCAGCAGGGCGTGGACGTTGGCGGAGCCGCCGCGCAGGTTGAGGCTGTCGGTGTAGCCGAACAGGCCTGCGCCGAGGGCGAGACCGCCCGGCATCCAGTTACCGAAGATCATCGCCGCGAGGCCGATGAAGCCGCGGCCGCTGACCTGCCCCTCCAGGTAGAAGGGGTTGGCGACGATGGACAGGAAGACACCGCCGAGGCCGGCCAGACCGCCGGAGATGACGACGGCGATGTACTTGTACTTGTAGACGTTGACGCCGAGGGACTCGGCGGCGACCGGGTTCTCACCGCAGGAGCGCAGCCGCAGGCCGAACGCGGTGCGCCACAGGATCCACCAGGTGGCGGGGATCAGCGCGACGGCGATCAGGGTCAGCCAGGAGACGTTGGTGACCAGCCCGCCGAGCAGGCCGGCGATGTCCGAGATCAGGAACCAGCCCTTGTCGTTGAGGTCCCTGAGGGCGTCGGACAGTCCCGGCACCGTGAAGTTGCCGAGGGAGTCCACCGCCGGGGACTGCTTGGCCGAGCCGCCCGTGTGGCCCTCGAAGGCGAGGGGCGCGAGGTAGCGGGTGGCGCCGAGGGCGAGGATGTTGATGGCCACACCGGAGACGATGTGGTTGACGTTGAAGGTGACGGTGACGAAGGCGTGCAGCAGGCCGCCGATCGCGCCGCCGAGGATGCCGACGAGGACGCCGGTCCACGGGCCCCACTGGAAACCGGCCCAGGCGCCGAACCAGGTGCCGAGGATCATCATGCCCTCGAGGCCGATGTTGACCACGCCCGCCCGCTCGGCCCACAGACCGCCGAGACCGGCGAGGCCGATCGGCACGGCGAGCTGGAGCGCGGTGGACATCTGGCTGACGTTGGTGATGCCGTCGGCGCCGGTGATGAGGCGGACGATCGAGGTGAGCGCCAGTCCCCCGGCGATGATCAGCAGCAGGACGGGCCACGACAGGCGGCGGCCGGTCGGCGCCGCGGGCTGCAGCGTGGGCTGGTTGACGTCGGTCGCGGTGGTCATCGGCCAGCCACCTCCTTCGAGTTCTGGGCGCCGAGGACGTGGCCCGCGGCGAGTTCTGCGCCGACGCGGCGCTGCTGGCGGCGCAGACCCCATTCGCGGACGGCCTCGTAGGAGACGACGACCGAGAGCACGATCAGGCCCTGCATGATGACCGCGATCTCCTTGTCGTAACCGTGGAAGTCCAGCTCGGGCGAGGCCTTGTCGAGCCAGGCCCACAGCAGGGCGGCGAAGGCGATGCCGACGGGGCTGTTGCGGCCGAGCAGGGCGATGCCGATACCGAGGAAGCCGATGCCGGTGGGGAAGTTCAGGCTGTAGGTGTGGGTGTCGCCGAGAAGGATCGGCAGGCCGGCGAGGCCCGCGATGCCGCCGGAGATCAGCATGGCGCTGAGCACCATGCGCTTGGGGTCAACGCCGCTGGCCGCGGCGGCGGTCTGCGACGCGCCGGAGGCGCGCAGGTCGAAGCCGAAGCGGGTGCGGTTGAGGACGACCCAGTAGCCGATGCCGAGCAGGACGGCGAGCAGCACCAGGCCGTAGATCTCGCCGGCCGCGCCCATGGGGATGCCGGGGATCCAGCCGGACTCGTGCATCTCGCCGGTGGTGTTGTTGTTGCCGACCTTCACGCCGAAGACGTTCGGCAGCCACAGGTAGGCGATCACGGAGGTGGCGATCGCGTTGAGCATGATCGTGGCGACGACCTCGCTGACGCCGCGGGTGACCTTGAGGACACCGGCGATGCCGGACCAGAAGGCGCCGGTGAGGACGGCCGTCAGGAGCAGCAGCGGGATCTGCAGGGCGGCGGGCAGATTCATGTGGGCGCCGACGACGGCGGCCATCATGGCGCCGAGCTGGTACTGGCCGTCGACGCCGATGTTGAACAGGTTCATCCGGAAGCCGATGGCCACCGCGAGGGCCGCGATGTAGTACATCGAGGCCTGGTTGATGATCAGGACCTGGATGTCGGAGAAGCCGATCTGCTCAAACATCAGGGCGAACGGCTCGACGGGGTTCTTCGCTGACGCGATCAGCACGATCGCGCTCAGGACGAAGGCCACGGCGAGCGCGATGACCGGCCCGGCCACCGCGAGGAGCACGCGCTCCTTGTCGAACTTCTTCATCAGCGGGCCTCGTCTTCCGGAGACTCGGGGGCGTCTGCCTTCGAGGTCTCGGGTGTCTCGTCGTGCTCGAGGTGCCCGGTGACGGCACCGGTCATGGCCGAGCCGAGCTCCTCGGGGGTGATGGCGGCCGGGTCGGCGTCCGCGACCAGCTTGCCGTTGTAGATCACGCGCAGCGTGTCGGACAGGCCGATCAGCTCGTCCAGGTCGGCCGAGATCAACAGCACGGCCAGACCCTCGCGGCGGGCCTCGCGGATGTGGTCCCAGATGGCGGCCTGGGCGCCGACGTCCACACCGCGGGTCGGGTGGGCGGCGATGAGGAAGCGCGGCTTGTGGCTCATCTCCCGGCCGACGATCAGCTTCTGCTGGTTGCCGCCGGACAGGGAGGCGGCGGTGACGTCGATGCCGGGGGTGCGCACGTCGTACGCCTCGACGATGCGGCGCGTGTCCTCCTGCGCCGCCTTCGGGTCCAGCCAGACGCCCTTGGCGAGGGGCTTCTCCGTGACGTGGCCGAGGATGCGGTTCTCCCAGAGGGGTGCCTCCAGGAGAAGGCCGTGGCGGTGCCGGTCCTCGGGGATGTAGCCGATGCCCTGCTCGCGGCGCCTGCGCGTGGGCCAGGCGGTGATCTCCTCGTCGGCGAGCCGGATGGTGCCGGTGTCGGGGGACCTCAGGCCGATGAGGGCGTCGACCAGCTCGGTCTGGCCGTTGCCCTCCACGCCGGCGATGCCGAGGACCTCGCCCGCGTGGATGGTGAAGCTGATGTCGTCGAGGAGGGCCCTGCCGCCGGGGGCCGCCAGGCGCAGCTTGTCGACGCTGATGACCGGACGGTCGGTGACCGTGGACTCGGCCGTCTCGGGCGTGGGCAGTTCGCTGCCGACCATCATCTCCGCGAGCTGGCGCGGGGTGGTCTCGGCGGGGACGGCCGTGCCGACGGTGGTGCCGCGGCGGATGACCGTGATCTCGTCGGCGACGGAGAGGACCTCGCCGAGCTTGTGCGAGATGAAGATGACCGAGAGGCCCTCGGACTTCAGTTCGCGCAGGTTGGCGAAGAGGGCGTCGACCTCCTGCGGCACGAGCACGGCGGTCGGCTCGTCCAGGATGAGGGTGGTGGCGCCGCGGTAGAGGACCTTGAGGATCTCCACGCGCTGGCGGGCGGCGACGCCGAGCTCCTCGACGAGGAGGTCGGGCCTGACGCCGAGGCCATAGCGGTCGGAGAGCTCCTTGATCTTGCGGCGGGCCTTGGCGCCGATGCCGTAGAGCTTCTCGCTGCCGAGGACGACGTTCTCGAGGACCGTGAGGTTGTCGGCGAGCATGAAGTGCTGGTGGACCATGCCGATGCCGCGGGCGATGGCGTCGGCCGGAGAGGAGAAGCTGACCTTTTCCCCGTCGACGGCGATGGTGCCCTCGTCCGGCTTCTGCATGCCGTAGAGGATTTTCATCAGCGTCGACTTGCCGGCACCGTTCTCACCGACGAGGGCGTGCACGGTGCCCTTGCGGACGCTGAGGTGGATGTCGTGGTTGGCCACGACACCGGGGAAACGCTTGGTGATCCCGGCGAGTTCGACGGCGGTCACCGATTCGTTGACCGCCGCTCCGGCCGGAGGGCTGCTGGACGCGTTGATGGCGCACTCTCCTGGGGACGGGGGTCGTCTACGCGCGTAGCGCCCCTACGGCATGCAAAGGGGCCGGCGCCCCGCGACAACGGGGTACGAGGAGCGGCTCCCCGTACCCCGTCAAGCGGAGGCAACCCCTGGGGGTTACCGCCTGCTTCGAGGCAGTCGCTCGTCAGCTGCTCTTGACCTTGATCTCGCCGCTGATGATCTTCTCCTTGGCCGTCTTGATGGCTGCCTGGAGCTCGGCGTCATCCGCGAACTTCGGGTTGGAGTTCGACAGGCCGACCTCGCCGGTCTTCAGATCGCCACGAACGATACCGGTCTCGGGCTTGCCGCCCTCGACCGACTTCGCCAGGTTGTACACCGCCTTGGCGACGTCCTTCATCGCCGAGGTGAGGATGTGGTCCTTGTACTTCGCGAGGGCTTCCTGCTTGTACTGGTCGGAGTCGACACCGATGGCCCACACCTTCTTGGTGGCCGCGGCCTCGATCACGCCCTGACCGGACAGGCCGGCGGCCGCGTAGACCACGTCGGCCTTCTTCTCGATCTGGCCCTCAGCGGCCGTCTTGCCCTTGTCGGGGCTGGAGAAACCGCCCTCCTCGGCCGTCTGGGTGAGGTACTGGGAGAGGACCTTGACCTTCGGGTCGGTGTCCTTGACGCCCTGCTCGAAGCCCGCCTGGAACTTGTGGATCAGCGGAATGTCCACACCGCCGACGAAGCCGACGACCTTCGACTTGGTGCTCCTGGCGGCGGCGACACCGGCCAGGTAGGAGGCCTGCTCCTCGTTGAAGACCAGGTCGGCGACGTTCTTGGTGTTGATCGTGGCGTCGTCGACGATGCCGAAGGTGGTGTTCGGGAACTTCTCCGCGGCACCCTTCACGGCCGAGGCGTACGCGTAGCCGACGCCGATGACCGGGTTGTAGCCCTGCTTCGCCAGCGAGGCGAGGCGCTGCTCCTTGTCGGCGTCCGTCTCGCCCTCGGTGGGCTCCAGGTCAGCCGTCTGGTACCCGAACTCCTTCTTCGCCTGCTCCAGGCCCGCGTACGCCGCGTCGTTGAAGGACTGGTCGCCCTTGCCGCCGACGTCGTACGCGATGGCGAGGCCCTTGTCACCCTTCGAGTCGGACGACCCGGAGGTCGAGGTGCTGCCGCAGGCGGAGAGGGCGAGGGCCAGGGAGGCGGTCGCTGCGCCTGCGACCGTGATCCGGGAAATCCGGCGCATGTGTGGGTGCTCCTGTCGTACTGGCGGGGCCGCGGCAGCGCGAGTGCGTTCACGCGTCGTTCGATGCGTGTCGTACTGCCCCGGGGTCGCTCAACGCCGTGACGTTCAGCTTCGGCGCTGGCTTCGCCGCAGATTAACGCGCGTAGACCTGCCTGAAAACCCCTTCTGTCCACCTTGTTATGCGCCCGTGGCCAAGCCATCACCGGCACCGGGCCCGGTGCGTGCAGAACCGGGGAGTGGCGCTGGGTGATCCGGTCCCCGGGAAGCGCGGAGCGGGCGGACACCTGGGGTGTCCGCCCGCTCCGTCGCCCTGCGACCGCGGCTCTACTCGGTCTTCACCTTGATGGAGCCGTCGTCGATACCCTGCTTGGCCTTGTCCACGGCCTCCTTGAGGCCCGGGACCTTGGCGTACTCGGGGTTCGCCTCGGAGAGGCCGACGCCGTCGACCTTGAGGTCGAAGGTCTGCGTGCCGGTCAGCGGCTTGTCGTCCTTGACCGACTTGGCCAGCGCGTAGACCGCGCCGCCGACGTCCTTGAGCGCGGACGTGAGGATGTACTTCTTGTACGGGGCGAGGGCCGCCTGCTTGTACTGGTCGGAGTCGACGCCGATCGCCCAGACCTTCGCCTTGGCTGCGGCCTCGATCACGCCCTGGCCGGACAGGCCGGCGGCCGCGTAGACCACGTCGGCCTTCTTCTCGATCTGGCCCTCAGCGGCGGCCTTGCCCTTGTCGGGGCTGGAGAAACCGCCCTCCTCGGCCGTCTGGGTGAGGTACTGCGACAGGACCTGCACCCCGGGCTTGGTGTCCTCGACACCCTGCTTGTAGCCGGCCTCGAACTTGTGGATCAGGGGGATGTCCACACCGCCCACGAAGCCGACGACATCGGACTTCGTGGCCTTGGCGGCGGCGACACCGGCGAGGTACGAGGCCTGCTCCTCGGCGAAGACGAGGGAGGCGACGTTCTTGCCCTCGACCACGGAGTCGACGATGCCGAAGGTGGTGTCCGGGTACTTGGCGGCCGCGGCCTTCATCGCCGGGCCGTAGACGAAACCGACGCCGATGACCGGGTTGTAGCCCTGCTTGGCCAGCGACTCCAGACGCTGCTCCTTGTCGGCGTCCGTCTCGCCCTCGGTGGGCTCGATGTCGGCCGTCTTGTAGCCGTACTCGTCCTTGGCCTTCGTCAGACCGGCGAAGGCGGCGTCGTTGAAGGACTGGTCGCCCTTGCCGCCGACGTCGTACGCGATGGCGACTCCGCGGTCGCTGCTGTCGCTGCCGCCGCTGTCACCGCTGGTGCCGCCACACGCCGTGGCGACGAGCCCGAGCGACGCGACCCCCACCGCGACGCGGGTCAGTTTGGAAATCCGACGCATCTTGAAGTTCCCCATTCTCCAAAGCCCCGCAGCGGGTGCTCGGTTCGGCGCACATTAACGCGCGTAGACACTCCTGGGAACGGTTCGCCGCGGGGCCGTTATCCATTCGTGCCGATGGCCGGTTACGCCCTTGTGAACCACGGGATCGAACGGGGTCGAAAGGTGTACTCGGGCACACGGCGCGTGCCTGCTCGTCACGCGCACCAGGCTGCCCCTGGGGCGGGCCGGGCGCAACCGGAGGGGGCGCTCGGGAGATGAGACCGGGCGTGAGCGGAGGCCGGCCCGCGGCGGACGGGCCTCGTGGGGGGCGCGTCGGACGCGGCCTCCGGGACCGACGGGCGGCCTGGAAGCGGGGCCGGACACGGCCTTCGGGGCCGGGTGGGCAAGCCTGGCGGCCGCGCCGGGCCCGGCCGTCGGATCGTGGGGGCAGTGCGACAAGGGGGGTGGCCCCGGAGGCAGCCGCCCGGCATGCCGCAGGCCCCGCCGCCCCGGCGCGTGTGGCGTGTGACGGCCGGCACCGGGGCCCGAAGCGCTTTCACGCCCTTCGGGTCAGCCGCCGCGCCGGCTCTTCGAGCCGAACGGGGGCCGGCCCACCCGGACCTTCAGCGGGGATGCGGTCGGCCGGCGTCAGCGCAGGCCGTCGACCAGGGCCGCGGCCGTGAAGAGCTCCACGCCGACCGTGATGGCCGACTCGTCGACGTCGAAGTCGCCCTGATGGAGGTCGCGGACGTGGCGTTCGCCGGGCGTGCGGACGCCCAGACGGGCCATCGCGCCGGGGACGTGCTCCAGGTACCAGGAGAAGTCCTCGCCGCCGAGGCTCTGCTGGGTGCCCTCGACGGACTCGACTCCGCGCCGGGCGATCATGGCGTCGCGCAGCAGTTCGGTGACGCCGGGCTCGTTGACGACGGGCGGGACGCCGCGCACGTAGTTGATCTCCGACTTGGCCCGGTGCAGATTGGCGATCTCGTCGATCGCGCCGACCACGATGTCGGGGGCCTGCCGCCACGCCTCGATGTCGAGGCACCGGACGGTGCCGGAGAGCTCGGCGTGCTGCGGGATCACGTTCGGCGCGTGCCCCGACTCGATGCGGCCCCAGGTGATGGCGAGCCCGCTGCGGCTGTCGAAGCGCCGGCCGACCAGGGCGGGCACGTCGGTGACGACGCGGGCGGCGGCGGTGACCAGGTCGGTCGTCAGATGGGGACGTGCGGTGTGGCCGCCCGGGCCCTCGAGGCCGATCTCCAGCCGGTCGCAGGCGGACGTGATGGGACCCTCCCGGAGCCCGATCCTGCCCGCGTCCACCCGGGGGTCGCAGTGCACGGCGATGATCGCGCCGACCCCTTCCAGGGCCCCGCCCTTGATGGCATCGGCGGCACCCCCGGGCAGCACCTCCTCGGCGGGCTGGAAGATCAGCCGGACCGGGCGGGGCAGCAGGCCCTGCCTGTGCAGTTCCGCGAGGACGAGACCGGCGCCGAGGACGACGGTGGTGTGCACGTCGTGGCCGCAGGCGTGCGCACGGTCGGGCACGGTCGAACGGTACGGGCACTCCGTCTTGGTGTCCGGGATGGGCAGGCCGTCGATGTCGGCCCGCATGGCGAGCATGCTGGGGCCGCCCTCCCACTGCTCCGCCTCCAGACCGATGTCACAGACGAGTCCGGTCCCGACGGTGAGGACACGCGGCTTCAGGCCGGCCCGCTCGAGCCGCTCCTTGATCGCGGCCGTCGTGCGGAACTCCTGGTTGCCCAGCTCCGGGTGCATGTGCAGGTCGCGTCGGAACGCGATGAGCTCGGCGCGCAGAGCGTCGGGCAGCACGCCGGGAAGCGCGGCTCCCCCGGGAAGATCGGCCTCGGACTCCAGTGACATCAGTTGCTTCACCCTCTGAAGGGTAGGGCGCCAGGGCGGTCGGCTGACCCTCGATCAACAAAACTTCAACCCGTTAGGGGAAGAAAATATGACCGCCGGACGCATAGCTATCAACTGAGACGGGTAAGCTGCCACGCCTTTTGGGCCGGGACGGCCACCTCGTCTCACGGAGTGTGACTCCAATCACACCAGTGTCACGCCTCCGGTATCCATCCGTCCTCTTCACGGATACCACGCCTTGCTCCGCGGACACGGGGCTTGTTCATCTGGCGGACGCGCACCCCGCTAGTGTGCGCCCCGTGGCCGGCCCCGAGTTCCTTCAGAGCACGCAGGATTCCTACGACGTCATCGCCGAGGCCTATGCGGCCGAGCACCCCGACAGTCTGGCCGGGAGACCGCTGGAGAGTGCGCTGCTCACGGCCTTCGTGCAGCTGGCCCGGGCACCCGGTGGGTCGTCGCAGCCCCCGGTCGCCGACCTCGGCAGCGGCCCCGGGTACGTGGCGGCACGGCTGTACGGCCTCGGGCTGCCGGTGTTCGGGGTCGACGTCTCGCCCCGCATGGTGGCGCTGGCCCGCCGGGAGCATCCGGAGCTGCGCTTCCACGTCGGTTCGATGACCGCCCTGGACCTGCCGGACGAGGCGCTCGGCGGCATCGTCGCGCTCTACTCGATCATCCACGTCCCGGACGATCACCTGCCGTCGGCCTTCGCCGAGTTCCGCCGCGTCCTGCTGCCGGGCGCGCCCGTCCTGCTCGGCTTCCAGTCCGGCGCGGAGAACGGCCATGCGCGCCTGTCCGAGCGCTACGACCAGGAGATCTCGCTCGACTACTACTGGCGCACACCGGAGTCCGTCGCGGCCGTGCTGAGGGAGGCTGGGCTGGAGGTGTGCGCCCGGGTGCTGCGGGAGCCCCAGGGCGAGGAGAAGATGCCGCGCGCGTTCCTGCTGGCACGCAGGCCGGAACCGGCCGGGGAGCCGGGCTCCCGGGCTGTCTGAACGGGCCGTGTCACACGACGGGGCGCCAGGCGGCCGGGCGTGCCCCTGGACTGTCCGCCGCGGCCGTGGCCGCGGCTCTGTGGCGGCCCGTCCGGCGAGGCTGCGACGCGCCTTCGCGCCGGTGTGACCGCGGAGCAGCTCACCAGGCTCTGCGAAGCACTTTCCCCAGCCGGCATGACTGCCCGGGCAGCTCACCGGTGAGCTCTGCGGGGCCTTCCCGGCAGCCACGCGACCGTCGGCCCGACGGGCTCTACCCCGCAGCCACCGCCCCCGCGGCACCCGCCGCCCCGGCGGGGCCGACCAGGCCCGTGGAACCCGGTGTGGTCGGTGTGGTCGGTGCGACCGGCGTCGGTGTGATCGGTGTGACCGGTGTTGGTGTGACCGGTATGACCGGTGTGACCTGTGTCGTCGTGGATGTTTTGACCGTCGTGGCCGGTGTGGCCGACTGGGCCGGCGTGGCCGTGAAGCTGGCCGGGTCCGTGTCCGTGGGGTCGGCCGGAGGCTTCGTCTCGGCGGGGTCGGCCGGGTCGCCCGGGCCCTTCGGGGCCGTCTGGGGCGCCGGACCCGTCGGATCCGCCGTCGACAGGCGGTGGACGTCTCGGGCCGTGCCCGTCACCCCGGACAGGAAACCCTGTGCCCGCGGGGACGCGGTACTGGTCAGCCAGGCCGGATCGATGTCGCAGACCGCTACACGGACCTCCGTGCCCGACAGGGCGAGGGGGAGGGTGTGGACGACCGTGGAGGGGAAACTGAGGATCGTACGGCCGATGGGGCCGCGGCGGGCGATCAGTTCGAGAGGCAGCTCCGGGCGGACGATCTCCAGGCCGGTCTCGACCGCCAGGCGGCGGAGCTTGTCCGTGCTCTCGCGGCGGTGGGCGAAGTAGCGCGCCGCTCCATGGGCCTTGGCCAGGGCTCGGACGGCCTCGAGGTAGTGGTCGTCGTCCACCACACCGGTCTCCACCAGGGACGTGCCCACCATGTCCGCTCCCTTGGTGATGCGGGGCGGGCCGAAGCGGGAGCGGGTCCAGGCGAAGGTGTGGGCGCTGACCGTGACGCCCGCGGGGGTCTCCTCCATCGGCATGGAGGAGAAGATCTCGACCCGGCGCTTACCGCCGGGGGTCAGGCGGCGGCGGGCCGAGGACGACACCGGCGCGAAGATCACGTCCCGGGGGCCGATCCGGCCGCCCTTGCGGTGCCAGCGCACCAGCCGCTCGCCGCGGGCCAGCTGCCCGACGAACTCCATCGTCGCCGTGCCGTCGTCGACGACGACCAGGTCACGGGCGCGGGTGATCGTCAGCAGCAGCTGGACGTAGCGGGAGAAGGGATCCCCCAGCACGATCCGGCGCGCCCTGCGGAGCAGGCCGGCCAGGCCGCCGATGGTCTGGAAGGGCGCCAGGGGCCCGCCGCGGGCTTCCTCCCAGCGGACCTCGTGCCCCTCGTCGCGGGCCAGGTCGGACATCCGCCGCAGCTGGCCGCGCGTCATCGGGTCGACGGGCGACAGCACCACGAGGGTGAGCCCCACGCCGGGCGCGTGCGCGTGCGCCCACTCCAGCACGTTCAACAGCTGTACCGGACTCTCGACGAAGGCGAGGGTGTGGGGGCCGGCGTTCCCGGCGCGGGGGCTCATCGACGTACGACCGTCCCGTCGTAAGGGGGTTGTGGGGGGTGGTGCGCTCAGACGCCGACCGGCTCGCCCGCCGCCGTGGCGATCTCCGCCTCGGCGACCACACCGGCGACGCGGCGCAGCTTCTTCATCGGGGCCAGCTCGGACTCGTAGACCTTCTTGACGCCGTCGCCGAGGGAGGCCTCGATGGTGCGGATGTCGCGGACGAGGCGGGTGAGGCCCTGCGGCTCCACGGAGGCGGCCTGGTCCGAGCCCCACATGGCGCGGTCGAGGGTGATGTGGCGCTCGACGAAGGTGGCGCCCAGGGCGACCGCGGCGAGGGTGGTCTGCAGGCCGGTCTCGTGGCCGGAGTAGCCGATCGGGACGTTCGGGAACTCCTGCTGCAGGGTGTTGATGACGCGCAGGTTGAGCTCCTCGGCCTTGGCCGGGTAGGTCGACGTGGCGTGGCACATCAGGATGTTGTCGGAACCGAGGACCTCGACCGCGTGGCGGATCTGCTTCGGCGTCGACATGCCGGTGGAGAGGATCACCGCGCGGCCGGTGGCACGCAGGGCGCGCAGCAGTTCGTCGTCCGTGAGGGAGGCGGAGGCGACCTTGTGGGCGGGGACGTCGAACTTCTCCAGGAAGGCGACGGCCTCGGTGTCCCACGGGGAGGCGAACCAGTCGATGTTCTTGGTCTTGCAGTACTCGTCGATCTGGCGGTACTCGTCCTCACCGAACTCCACGCGGTGGCGGTAGTCGATGTAGGTCATCCGGCCCCAGGGCGTGTCGCGCTCGATGTCCCACTGGTCGCGCGGGGTGCAGATCTCCGGGGTGCGCTTCTGGAACTTGACCGCGTCGCAGCCGGCCTCGGCGGCCGCGTCGATCAGCTTGAAGGCGTTCTCGAGCTCGCCGTTGTGGTTGATGCCGATCTCGCCGCAGACGTAGACGGGCTTGCCCGGGCCGACCTCGCGCGAACCGAACTGACGGATACGGGAGTTGGTGCTCATCGCAGAGATGTCCTTACTTGGTGAGGGAATCGAGAGAGGGGCCGAGGATCCAGCTGGCGATCTCTCGGATCGCGCCGTCGCCACCGGGGACGGTGGTGACCGCGCGTGCGGCGCCGCGCACGACGTCGTGGGCGCTCGCGACCGCCACGGGCCAGCCGACGAGGGCGAAGCACGGGAGGTCATTGACGTCGTTGCCGACGTAGAGCACGCGCTCCGGCGCGATGCCCTGCTCCTCGCACCACTGCTTCAGCGCGAGGTCCTTGCGGTCGATGCCGTGCAGCACCGGGAGCTTGAGCTTCCGGGCTCGGGCGGCGACCACAGGGTTCTGTTCCGTGGACAGGATCAGCATCTTCAGGCCGCTCCTGCGGAGAGCCGCGATGCCGAGTCCGTCTCCGCGGTGCACGGAGACGAACTCCCGTCCGTCGGAGTCGACGAGCACCCGGTCATCGGTCTGGGTGCCGTCGAAGTCGAGGACGACCGCGTCGATGTCGTCGGCGGTCGGGAGCGCGCCGGGCCGGTCCGCGTCGAAGAGCGGAGCGAGGGCCCGGGCGCGGGCGAGGTCGTGCGGGTCGTCGATCTCCAGCACGCGGGCGGGGTCGGTGCGGACCAGTTCGGTGCGGCCGAAGAAGCGGTGCTGGTGCTTGCGGAAGCCGACCGCCTCCATGGCGTAGGCGGCGCCGGTCTCCAGCAGGTCCTGGGGGCGGTCCTGGCGGCGGGGGCGGAAGGACTTGTCGTGGTTGACGCCGTAGCCGCCGCCGACGGCCGCGTCGGCCTCCGCGACGGTGCCGGCGGCGACCTCGTCCTCGGCGTCCCGCCAGATGAACCCGTGGAAGGGCGCCACGGTCACCGCGGTGTCGGCGCCGTTCTCGGCGATCGCGCCGGCGACCCCGTCGATGTCCTCGCGGAGGATGAACGGGCTGGTGCACTGCACGAGCAGGACCACGTCCACCGGCGCCCCGTGCAGGGCCTCGTGGGCGTCCATGGCGTGCAGGACGGCGGCCTCGGAGGTGGCCGTGTCGCCGGCGATGGCGGCGGGGCGCAGCACGACCTCGGCGCCGGCCTCGCGGGCGGCGGCCGCGATGGCCTGGTCGTCGGTGGAGACCACGACGTCCGTCACGAGCCGGGCGCCCCGGCACTCGCGCACCGCCCGTGCCACCAGCGGGACGCCGCCGACGGGGAGGAGGTTCTTGGCGGGCACGCCCTTGGAGCCGCCGCGCGCGGGGATCACCGCGAGCACGCGGCGCACCGAGGGGCCTCGGCCCGCTTCCGGTTGGGACATGGGGTGTACTCCTTGGGCTCCTTGGGCGGAGGGCTCGGGGCGGCTCACAGCTCCCCCATCCGCCGGATGACGGGCGCCACGCGCTGCACGCCGTGCCGGTAGGCGCCGCGCGCCGCCCGGCGCACGATCTGCCGGACCGGTCCGGGTTCCCTGTCGGCGGCGGGCGCCCCGGGCAGCGGGGTGCCGTCCGGGCCGAGGTGGTGGCGGGCGAGGATCCCGGGCAGATAGCCGGGCGCGGTGACGGGTGTGTAGTACGGGGTCAGCGGGGGCAGGCCGCCGGGCCGGTCGAGCAGCTTCGCGATGCGTTCGCGCGCCGTGTCGAAGGCGGACGCGTAGGAACCATCCGCGGCGACGCCCTGTCGGGAGACCCACTCCTCGTCGGGTACCGGCCGGTGCCCGGCGTCGAGCTGGTCCCAGGAGGCGAGGCAGCCGGAGCCGACGAAGTGGTGGTTGCCGAGCGACTCGCGGACGCCGAGGTCGGTCAGCACGACCGTGGGGATCCGGCGGTGCAGGGACTCCAGGGCGGCCGTGGAGCTGACCGTCACCAGCAGGTCGGTGCGGTCGAGGACCTCGCCCATGTTTCCGTACACCAGGCGGAAGTTGCTCGGCGGAGCGAGTCGCTGCACCAGCTTCTGGTACGGCAACTCCTCGATGTGGGTGGTGTGTTCGCCCGGCTTGGAGCGCAGCTTCAGCAGCACCTCGCGCTCGGGGTGCTTGCGGGCGTGCTGCACCAGCCGGTTCAGCAGGTACGTACGGTCCTTACGGCTCTCCGGGACCGAGGGCTGGGCGGCGAAGACGACCGTGTACGGGTCGTGCTCGCCGGTGTAGGGGGCACCGCCGAGGAACGGCAGGGCCACCTCGGTGACCGACGAGGAGTCGGCGCCGACCCCTTCGTAGACGGCCCGGAAACGGTCCGCGTCCTGACGGGAGTTGGCGAGGACCAGGTCCGCGCCGTGCCGCAGCAACAGGCCGTCGGCGAGCTTCTCGTAGACCACACCGACGTAGCCGGTGACGACGACGGGCCGCGAGGCGCGGTCCTCCCAGACACGCTTGAGGCCGTGCAGCATCGCCTGCACACCGCCGCCGACCAGGGCGAGGACCAGGAGGTCGTAGGACTCCTCGGTCATGGCGCGCAGGAACTCGACCGCGGTGACCTCCCGCAGCGAGTCGGCGCGTACGCCCACCTCCTGGAGCTGGCGCGGGGTGGGCGTGGCCCGGCCGCGCAGCAGGAATCCGTCGAGGACGGGGCCGACTTGCGCGCCCTCGACCGCCCCGGTTTCCATGGACGGTCCCGGGGCGATGCGGTTCGCGGTCAGCGCACCCCATTTCCATCGGGTGTCTGAGTCCGCGAGGACGGCGATTCGCGGGCGCTTCGGTGTACTTGCTGGCACGTCGAAGACGCTAGGAAGCGAATCCTAGGTATGGCGGAACCGCGACTCAACGAAAAGTTAACAACACCCCACCGAGAGCCGAACTGGCCCGCTGGAAGGCGGGAAGTACACGGGGTGCACCGTTCTGACACATTGAGTTCACCCGGTGTACGTTCCTCGGAAAGTTCCGCTGCCGGGCGGCCTCCTAACGTTTTGCGGGTGCCTAAGCTTTCCGTGATCGTGCCGTTCTACAACGTGCAGCAATATGCCCCGGACACCCTCAGAAGTCTTCGGCTGAACGCCGACCGGGATTTTGAGTTCATCCTGGTCGACGACCATTCGAAGGACGAAACCCCGGCCATTCTCGAACGGGCGGCCGAGGAGCTTTCGGATGTCGCACAGGTGCGCTACATCCGACACGAGCAGAACGGCGGTCTCGCCACCGCCCGCAACACCGGCCTGGACGCGGCCCAGGGCGAGTACCTGACGTTCCTGGACGGCGACGACTGGCTCGCCCCCGGTTACCTCAGCGAACTGGTGTCCGCGATGGACCGGTTGGGCTGCGACTTCGTGCGCACCGACCATGTGCAGGCCACGGCCCGCGCCCGGTCGGTGCACCGGGTCCCGGTGGGCCGCCGCTGGGAGGCCTTCGACCCGCGCGAGGCGATCCTGCCCGCCCACCGCTCCACCTCGGTCGACTACGCCTACGCCTGGGCCGGCGCCTACCACCGGCGCCTCGTGGACAAGGGCGTGCTCCACTTCACCGACGGGCTGCGCACGGCCGAGGACCGGCCGTGGATCTGGAAGTTGCACCGTGAGGCGGAGTCGTTCGCCGTGGTGAGCCTGCTGGGCGTGTTCTACCGGCGCGGGGTCGCCTCGTCCCTGACCCAGATCGGCGATGTCCGCCAGCTCGACTTCATCCGCGCCTTCGACCAGGTGATCGAGGAGACGGCCGCGGACCGCGAGGCCGACCGGCTGCTGCCCAAGGCGGTGCGGACCTACTGCGCGATCATCGCCCACCACCTCTCCAACGAAGACAGGTTCGAACCGGCCGTGGCCAGGCAGCTGCGGTCGATGAGCGCGGCGGCCATCAAGCGCATGCCGCAGGACGCGCTCCGTGACGCACTGGAGGCCATGGACATGGACCGCTCGGCCAAGCTGCGGCGGCTGCGGCGCCGGGTCACCACGACAGGAGCGGCCGCCTGATGCCCGGGACCACACAGATCTTCTGCGCCTCGACGCTGTACGGCGTCGCCACCCTGGCGGCCGCGATCGACTCCGACCTCTTCGAGGAGCCGGACCGCCGCGTGCTGCTGGTGTTCAACAACACCGCGACCCCGGAGACCACTCCGGCGCTCGACGAGATGCCGGGCTTCGCGCCGCTGCGCTCGTACTTCGACGACGTCCTGTCCTGGAACGAGGCCATCCGCCCCTTCCACCCCGGGGCGTGGACGCCGCGCGCTGACGACGTCCCCCTCTTCGAGCGCTATCTGCGGATGCTGTGGGGCCTCGGCGACGACCGCCTCAGCCTGGTCCTGGAGTCCCTCCAGGTCGCGCCCGCGCTCACGGTGGCCCAGCTGTTCACCGACGCGCCCGTCGACGTCTACGCCGACGGGCTGATGAGCTACGGCCCCACCCGCAACAAGCTCGACCCGCTGGTCGGCACGCGCGTGCGGCGGCTGCTGCACCTCGATCTGGTGCCGGGGCTCACGCCGATGCTGCTCACCGAGTTCGACGTGCCGGCGCGACTGGTGCCGACGCCCGCGTTCCTGAAGGTGCTGGGCGAGGTCACCGAGACCGTGCCCGAACTTCCCGATCTGCCCGGCGAATCGGCGCTGCTGCTCGGCCAGTACCTGTCGGCGCTGAACATCCTCTCCCCCGAGGAGGAAGAGGACCTGCACGTGCGGATGATGCGGGGTGCCGTCGCCCGCGGCCACCGCACGGTCGTCTTCAAGCCGCACCCGACGGCGCCGGCCCGCTACAGCCGCGCCCTGGAGACCGAGGCCGAGAAACTCGGCGTGCACCTCACCGTGCTGGACACCCCCGTGCTAGCCGAGGTGATGTTCGACCGCACCCGGCCCGCGCTGGTCGTCGGCTGCTTCTCGACCGCGCTGTTCACCGCCTCGGCCTTCTACGACCTGCCGGTCGCGCGCATCGGCACCGAGCTGCTCCTGGAGCGGCTGACGCCCTACCAGAACAGCAACCGGATCCCCACCACGCTGGCGGACGCGCTGCTGCCCGACCTGGAGAGCGGCAGGGACCGCGACGAACTGCCGGCCGAGCGGCTGTCCGACCTGGTCACCGCCGTCGGCTTCACCATGCAGCCGCAGATCTACCCGGAACTGCGCTCGCAAGCCGAACAGTTCCTTTCCCGCCATCTCGGCCCGCGCACCCGGCACTACTTCAAGAAGCGCCGGCTCACCTCGCTCGGACTGCCCGGCGGTATTCCGCAGCGGTTGGCATTCCTGCCCCGCAATTCCACGGCACGCCGGGTGGTCCGGCGGGCTCGGGCGCTGCGCAAGGCGGTACGCCGCTGAAGAAGGTGTGCCCGGCGGCCCGTCTCGGCGACATCGAGATGAACCCATGGAAACCGGCAGGCGAAGCCTGTTGCCATCGAACGTAATTGCGTCAATACACGTCCTAGGGTGACAGGCGCCCTGCCCGCCCACAGGCGGCTCAGGTAAAGGACATTTCGAGCCACACAGAGGTTTTCAGCGTGACCGAGACGGTCGTCAGCACCCGCAAGCCCCGGCCCGGTGTCGCCGTGCTGGTCGAACCCCCGGGCGCCACGACCGTCCCACGGCGCCGGGAGAAGCCCGGAGGCCGGCTGCGCGCCCTGGACGGACTGCGGCTGGTGGCCGCGCTGATGGTGGCGGCGTACCACTACGGCGGGCGCGACGGCGAGGTCTCCCAGGCCTGGGGCACCTCGCCCAAGGAGCAGTTCCCCACCCTGCACGAGTTCTTCGCCTACGGCTGCCTCGGCGTCCAGGTCTTCTTCGTGATCAGCGGGTTCGTGATCTGCATGAGCGGCTGGGGCCGGCCGCTGAAGTCGTTCTTCGCCTCCCGCGCCTCCCGGCTGCTGCCCGCCTACTGGGTGGCGGTCCTGATCGTCACGGCGGTGTTCGCGCTGCCGGTGGTCGCCTACAAGGCGGTGTCGCCGAGCGACGCGCTGGTGAACCTGACCATGCTGCAGATGCCGCTGGGCGTGGACCGGGTGCTCGGGGTGTGCTGGACGCTGTGGGCGGAGGTCCGCTTCTACGCCCTGTTCGCGCTGTGCGTCGTGCTGCCCGGTGCCACGCGCCGCCGGGTCATCATGTTCTGCGCCGGCTGGACGCTGGCGGCGGTGATCGCCGAGAACGCGCACATGCCGCTGCTCGACATCGTGCTGATGCCCGAGTACGCCCCCTTCTTCATCGGCGGTGTCGGCCTCTACCTCGTCCACCTCGACCGCCGGGACGTCTACGGCTGGGCCATCGTCGCCGTGAGCTGGCTGATCGGGCAGCACTACGCCGTGCAGGGGCTGTGGCACGCGCCCGACGCGGGCGGCTTCTCGTACCGCTCCTCGCTCGGCATCGTCCTCGTCGTCACCTTCGGCTTCCTCGCGGTCGCCGCGATAGCGCTGGGCCTGCTGAGCCGGGTGAACTGGCGCTGGCTGACCGTGGCGGGGGCACTGACGTATCCGTTCTACCTGGTCCACGAACACCTCGGCTGGGTGGTGATCCACGCCCTGCACCGCGGCCTGCATCTGCCATCAGGGGTGACCTTCGCGCTGACGGTGGCCTCAATGCTGCTGCTGGCCTGGCTGCTCAACAAGTATGTGGAGAAACCGCTGACACCTCGGCTGCGGGCCGCGCTGGCCAAGGCACGCTGAGCTGTTCACTGGACGTTCAACCATCCGTCGGTTCGGGCAACGCTCAGGGAGAAGGCTCGTCTCATGACCAACGCACAAGCGACCGACACGTATCCCGGCGAACTCGCCGACGTCCCGGGCTGGTTCCCGCCCCTGGACCAGATGCTGTTCACCTGGTTCCTGGAGCGGCAGCAGAAGCAGGGGATGCGCGGAGACCTGCTGGAGCTCGGCGTCTACATGGGCAAGAGCGCGATCCTCCTCGGCCACCACCTCCAGGCCGGCGAGACGTTCACGGTCTGCGACCTGTTCGAGGGTGACGCCCCCGACGGGGCCAACCAGGCGGAGGCGACGAAGTCGTACGCCTCGCTCACCCAGCAGGCCTTCGAGCGGAACTACCTCTCCTTCCACGACGCCCTGCCGACGGTGATCGCGGCCCCCAGCTCGGTGGTGTCCGAGAAGGTGGCCCCTGGTTCCTGCCGCTTCGTCCACATCGACGCCTCACACCTGTACGAGCATGTGCACGGCGACATCGGCGCGGCCCGCGACATCCTCCAGCCCGGGGGCGTCGTGGTCCTCGACGACTTCCGCTCCGAGCACACGCCGGGCGTCTCGGTCGCCGCCTGGGAGGCCGTCCTCAACCGGGGCCTGCGCCCGATCTGCCTCAGCACGCAGAAGCTGTACGGCACCTGGGGCGACCCCGAGCCGCTCCAGGACGAGCTGCTCGACATGCTCCGGCAGCGAACGGACTGCGGGCTGAGCGTGCAGCAGGCGGCCGGGCACCGGCTGGTCCGGGCCCGGTCCCGGGGCATGAAGCCGCCGGCGTTCCCGACCTCCCGGCACTATGTGGCACCCGTACCGGTGCAGGCCCCGGCCGCCGAGGTCGCCGAGTCCCGGGCCGCGCTCCCGGCCCGGCCCGCCCCGTCCCGGGCGCGCCGGCTCGCCAAGGACCTGCTGCCGCCCCTGGTCACCCGGGCCGTACGGCGGGCCCGCGCGAGCCGGTCCTGACGCCTGACGTCATAAGACGCCGTAGCGCGTCGCGATCCCCTCGATCACGAGGGCCGGCCCCTCCTCGACGTGCTGCTCGCAGTCCTCGGAGATCTCCGCGCCCGCCTGGGCCGACAGCGGGAAGTCGGCCATCAGGCGGGCGCGTTCGTCCATGTCGTAGCCCTCGCGGCGCTCGCCCGGCAGGGGATGCACGCCCTGGCCCGCTTCGGCCGGTACCGGCGAGTCCGCCCTACGAACTCGCCAGGGACAACTTCACCGCGAAGCCCAGGAACAGCGCGCCCGCCGCCGAGGTCGCCCCCGCCGACAGGCGCCTGCGGCGGCGGAAGGCGGCGGCCAGCCGGGTGCCGCCGAAGATCAGCGCGCTCAGGTAGAGCACGCTGGCCAGCTGGGCGAGAGTGCCGAGGACGACGAACGACAAGGCGGGATAGGCGTACTGCGGATCCACGAACTGCACGAAGAAGGCGACGAAGAACAGGATCGCCTTGGGGTTGAACAGGCTGACGACGAAGGCGCGGCGGAAGGGCCGCTCCTCGGCGGGCGCGGGAGCCTCACCGTCGGCGGTCCGCTCGGCACGCGTCCGCCACATGCCCCACGCGGCCCGCAGCATGCCGATGGCCAGCCACGTCAGATATCCGGCCCCCGCGTACTTCACCACGGCGAACAGCACGGCGTTCGCCTGCAACAGCGAGGCGACTCCGGCCGCGGACAGCGTCATCAGCACCGCGTCACCGCACCAGACCCCGGCGGAGGCGGTGTACCCGGCACGCACGCCGCGCCGCGCGGCCACGGACAGCACGTACAGCGAGTTGGGCCCGGGCAGCAGAATGATCAGGACGAGGCCCGCCAGGTAGGTGGGCAGATCGACGACACCGAACATGCGAAGGAGTGTCGCACGCGGGTCCGACGGTCGGGTAGGACGTGCGGCACGCTCCCCGCCGGTCAGAAGGCGTCCGACGGAACGTGCGTCCCCCACACCTCCCGCAGCGCGTCGCAGACCTCGCCGACGGTGGCCCGGGCGCGCAGGGCGTCTTTCATCGGGTAGAGGACGTTGTCGGCGCCTTCGGCGGCTTTCTTCATCGCGGCCAGTGCGGTGTCGACGGCCGGCTGGTCGCGTTGAGCGCGCAGTGTGGCCAGGCGTTCGGCCTGGCGGGCTTCGATGGCGGGGTCGACGCGCAGGGGTTCGTAGGGTTCTGCCTCGTCGAGGCGGAAGCGGTTGACGCCGACCACGACCCGCTCGCCGGAGTCGGTCTGCTGGGCGATGCGGTAGGCGTTGCGTTCGATCTCGTTCTTCTGGAAGCCCCGCTCGATGGCCTCGACGGCGCCGCCCAGTTCCTCGACCTTCGTCATCAGCTCCACGGCGGCGGCCTCGACGTCGTCGGTCATCTTCTCGACGGCGTAGGACCCGGCGAACGGGTCGACGGTGGCGGTGACGTCCGTCTCGTGGGCGAGGACCTGCTGGGTGCGCAGGGCCAGGCGGGCGGACTTGTCGGTGGGCAGGGCGATGGCCTCGTCGAAGGAGTTGGTGTGCAGCGACTGCGTGCCGCCCAGCACCGCCGCCAGGCCCTGCACCGCCACCCGGACCAGATTGACCTCCGGCTGCTGGGCCGTCAGCTGCACCCCGGCCGTCTGCGTGTGGAAACGCAGCATCAGCGACTTCGGGTTCGTCGCGCCGAACTCCTCGCGCATCACCCGCGCCCAGATACGGCGCGCGGCACGGAACTTGGCGACCTCCTCCAGGATCGTGGTGCGGGCCACGAAGAAGAACGACAACCGCGGCGCGAAGTCGTCGACGTCCATGCCGGCCGCGACCGCCGTGCGCACGTACTCGATGCCGTCGGCGAGGGTGAAAGCGATCTCCTGCACGGGCGAGGCCCCCGCCTCGGCCATGTGATAGCCGGAGATCGAGATGGTGTTCCACTTCGGGATCTCGGCCCGGCAGTACTTGAAGATGTCCGCGGTCAGCCGCAGCGACGGCTTGGGCGGGAAGATGTACGTCCCGCGAGCGATGTACTCCTTCAGCACATCGTTCTGGATCGTCCCGGTCAGCTGGTCCGCGCTGACGCCCTGCTCCTCGGCGACCAGCTGGTACATCAGCAGCAGCAGGGCCGCCGGGGCGTTGATCGTCATCGACGTCGAGACCTGGTCCAGCGGAATCCCGCCGAACAGCACCCGCATGTCCTCGACGGAATCGACCGCCACCCCCACCTTGCCGACCTCACCGTGCGCGATCACCGCATCGGAGTCATGACCCATCTGTGTCGGCAGATCGAACGCCACCGACAGGCCGGTCGTGCCGTGGGCGATCAGCTGCCGGTAGCGGGCGTTGGACTCCGCCGCCGTACCGAAACCGGCGTACTGGCGCATCGTCCACGCACGGCCCGTGTACATCGACGGATACACACCCCGTGTGAACGGGAACGCCCCCGGCTCCCCCAGCCTCTCCACCGGATCCCAGCCCTCGATGGCCCCCGGCCCGTAGACCGGCTCGATGGGCAGTCCGGACTCCGACTCGCGCGCCATGGTGCATTGCCTCCCGCAGAGCAGTGACCTCGCTCACCACCATGCCCCCTGGTTCGCGACGGGTCACGTCCGGGGAACATCTCAGGTGACATCCGGGCACACCGGTGAGACGACGGGGGGCCGTGTGCGTACCACGGGCATGGGACGAGCGATGGCGGCGGCACTCGTCGCGCTGACCGCACTCACCGGCTGCACCGTGCAGCCGCCCGACGGCGACGGGAAGCGCCGCCCGCCGGTGCGCATCGAGCTGCCCAGCGGCACCCCGTCCCCGGCCCGCACGCCCACCGGCGGCGACGGCGGACCGGACTCGCCGGCGGCCCCGCCCGGTGGCGACAAGCCGCGCGCCGCACCCCGCGTGCTCTGGTCCCGCGGCGACCATGGCCGGGACGTCCGTGAACTCCAGGCGCGGCTGCGGCAGGTCGCCTGGCTGTTCGACGGGCCGACCGGGAGATACGACGAGCGGACGGAGAAGGCGGTCGGCGGCTTCCAGGGCAAGCGCGGGTTGCCGCGCACCGGGAAGACCGACACCGTCACCTGGCAGCGGCTGCTGCGGATGACCCGCGAGCCGGGCCGGTGGGACCTGTACCTGATGGGCGGCCAGCCCGCCGACCCGCCGGACCCGCGCTGCACGACCGGCCGGGTGCTGTGCATCGACAAGACCAGCCGGACACTGCGCTGGATGATCGACGGGCGGACGCTGTCGACGATGGCCGTCCGCTTCGGCTCGGAGTACACCCCGACCCGGGAAGGTGTGTTCTCCGTCTACTGGAAGTCCCGCGACCATGTGTCGACGCTCTACGACTCCCCCATGCCCTACGCCATGTTCTTCAGCGGCGGCCAGGCCGTGCACTACTCGGCGGACTTCGCCGCCCGGGGCTACGCGGGCGCCTCGCACGGCTGCGTCAACGTACGGGACGAGTCGGCGATCTCCGAGCTGTACGCACAGGTCCGCGACGGCGACAAGGTCGTCGTGTCCTGGTGAGCGGCGGGGAGAGGAAGATGGGGCGCGGGCGGGACCGGGGGAACGTGTCCCGCCCGCGCACAGGTGCACGAGCCGTAGGTACGGGGGGAACCCCGGCTCCGTGCGACAGCCGATGACCAGTCGGCTCACTCATTACTGCGCCGGGGCGGCCGAAAACGTCACACCCTCGGCCAGAAATTTTTCACGGAGTGCGAAACCGCAGGTCGCAGGGGTACGAGCGACTGCCGGGACCAGCCACGGTCCTCGTCGTCGTCCGTCTTACCCGCCCGCTTCCCGGCATTCCGGCCGGCCTTGTCCTGCTTGCTGCCCTGCGTCCGGTCCCAGTTCTTGTGCCTGGCGTTGCCCGAGCTCTCGCCGTTCCGCTCCGCGGAGCGGGGGTCGGTCCCGGACCGGACGCCCTTGCAGTACTTCCACACGCGGGTGCCGCCCGCCGCGTCCCGCAGAGCGCGCCTGCGGTCGTCGTCCAGCCGCTTGCCCTCGCGCAGGTCGCGGCAGGCGGAGACGATCTTCTCGCGGTCGTCGTCGGGCCGGCCGGTGGAGTCGGGCTTCGGCGTCGTGTCGCCGCGCGCCTCGTCGCGTCCCGCGCCACCGGTTCCGCCCGCCGAGGTGTCGCCCTCGGTGTCGTCGCCGGGAGCGCGCCCGCCCGGCACGGCGTCGCTCGGTGAGGGCGACACCAGCGGGCGCTCGGTAGGAGTGACGGCTGCCGAGACCGAGGCGCCGGGGTCGGGCTCGTCACCGCCGAACGGTGCTCCCAGGACTCCGGTTCCGGCCGCGACGGCGACGCCGCCGACCATGCCGACGGCGACCGCGGCGGCCAGAGCGAGGCGGGCGGGACGGGCCCAGCGGGACTTGCCGACAACCGCGGAGCCGCTGCCGCGTGGCGTTCCGATCCGGACCAGCCCGGCGTCGCCGGCCTCGGACACGTCCTCGCCGCCGATGACCGCACGGGTGGCAACGGTGTCGGCGCCCTCCGCGCGGGCCTTACGGAAAGCGGCCACCGCCGCGGCCTCACCGGGGAGTTCCTCACTGGTCGGCGGGGGTGAGGCGGACAGCGCGCCGAGTGTCCTGGCAAGCCGTTCGGCCTGGCCCCGGCCATCGCCGTCGACAGCTTCCAGTGGCTCTCCGCTCAGCAAACGCTCCGCCGTTTCGCGGTCCAGCCACCTGTACTGCTCGTCGGCCATCACACATCCTTCTGCGTCCGCGCGACGCCGTGCGTCACACCTGCGGACGTCACCGCGCCGCCGCGCGGTTCTCGCTGGGGCGGCAGGGCGTCGAGCACCCCGGCCGATTCCGGATCGCCCTGCGGGGCGTCGCCGAGCAGCTCGGCGAGCCGCTTCAGGCCCCGGTGCGCCGCCGTGCGGACGGCGCCCGGGCGCTTGCCGAGCGTCTCGGCGGCGCTCTTGGCGTCGAGGCCCACGACCACGCGCAGCACGACCGCCTCGGCCTGGTCCTGCGGCAGCCGGGATATCAGGGAGAACGTTCCGTCGGTGGCGAGCGCCTCGATGGCCTCGCCGGCCGTGTCGGACTCGGCGGCCCGACCGGTCAGTTCGGTCTCGTCCCCGCCGATCGCGGGCCGGCGCCCGCGCATGCGTATGTGGTCCAGCGCGCGATTGCGGGCGATGCGTGCGGCCCAGCCGCGGAACCGGTCCGCGTCGCCGGTGAACCGCTCCAGGTCACGGGCTATCTGCAGCCACGCCTCGGACGTCACGTCCTCGGCGTCGGGGTCGCCGACCAGCGTCCGTACGTATCCGAGCAACCGCGGGTGCACGGCGCGGTACACAGTCCGGAACGCGGTCTCATCTCCGTCCTGTGCCGCGCGCACCGCGGCGGTCAGCTCCGCGTCGTCCCCCAGCACCGCACCCCTTATGCGCCTAAACCGGCGCCGCTCTCGCGGACCGGGTTCTCGCCGTCGTGGTTCCTCGATTGTTGGTCGCGGTATCAAGACCGCAGGTGGTTGCGGTGGTCTTGCCGCCTCCGCGTCGGCGCGAAAGGCACGTTACGACCTGAAACCGCTCCCCGTCCATGTCCGCCCGAGATTCAACTAAGCCGTGACACGGGGGGGTGTGACAGAAAACGCACTCAGGGCGCTGTAGGGAGTACGGGCCGCCGCGCGGCCCGTACCGCGCGACGGCCGGGGCCTCTCCTGTGGGGGGTGGCGGCCCCGGCCGTTGCCATGGCGGCACCGGCGGGTTCGCGGAGTCCCCTACGGGTTACGGCCGTTGGGCTGTGAGCGCTTGCCGTCGGACCGGCTCTTGCCGGTGCTCTCGTCCTTGCCCTGGTCCGCGCCCTTGTTCGTGGCCGAGGAGCCTTCGTTCCCGGCGGGACGCCCCTGCTCCGCGCCCCCGCCCTGGCCCTGCTTCGATTCGGCCAGTTCCTCGGCGCAGTACGCCGTGACGTTCCTCTCACCGCCCGCGGCGCTCACGAGACGCTGCCAGGCCGTGGCGTCCATGGCCCGGCCGCGCCCGTCGACCTGCTCGTAGGCGCGGCAGTACGCCTCGGTGTCCTGGGCGTCCTGAGTGGGGGCCGGGCGAGCAGGGGCCGAGCCCTCGCCGGTGCCCGGGGTGGGGGTGCCGTGGGGCGGCTTCGTCCCCGGTTCGCGCGGGGCGCCGCTCGACGCGGGCGGCTGCTCGGGGACGTCCTCGGTGCCGCCGTCCGTCGACGAACCGGCCGCGCCGATCGCCGCCACGGCGACGCCGCCCAGCGTGAGACTGGCGAGCAGCACGGAGAGCGTCGTCTTCAGGGACCGCCCGAGGAAACGCCGCTCGCGGGGACGCCAGTCGTCCCGGTGGTGGCCGCGCCTGTGCAGGGCCCCGGCGGCCCGGGCGGCCCGGAAGGCGGCCACGGCCCGCTGCTCGGCCTCGGCGTCGACCCCGTCCCGGACGAGACAGGCGACGATCAGCGCCTCGATGTCGGCGTCGAGGCGGGGGTGACGGAAACCACGGCCGGGAAGTCCGCCGTCGCTCTGCCGTTCACCCATGTCCGTTTCCGCCTCTGCTCGATCCGCTCGTCCCGGCCCGCCGGGTCCCACCAGTACGTTCCGCCGGTCCGCCGTGTTCAGCGGCGTCGGGCCGGTGTGGCCCCGCCGGCCGGCCGCCGGAGCCGCCGGCTCCGGTCACGTCGACTCACCCAGCGTCCGTGGCGCCTCATCCGTCACACTCGCCGCGCCCAACTGCCCGGCGAGGCGTTTCAGTCCCCGATGGGCGGCCGTGCGTACGGCGCCCGGCCGCTTGCCCAGGACGCGTGCGGCGGCCGGGCCGTCAAGGCCGACCACCACGCGCAGCAGCACGGCCTCGGCCTGGTCGCGCGGCAGCCCGCGGACCAGCTCCAGGGCCCGCTCGGTGGACATGGCCTCCAGCGCCTGGTCGTGGGTGCTCTGCGACCCGGGCAGGTCCAGGACGTCCTGCTCCAGCGCGGACGACCGGGGCCTTACCCGCTGCCGGCGCAGATGGTCCAGGGCCCGGTGCCGGGCGATGGTCGCCGTCCAGCCGCGGAAGCCGGCCCCGTCGCCCCGGAACCGCCCGAGGTCCCGGGCGATCTCCAGCCAGGCGTCGGACGCCACGTCCTCCGCGTCGTCCCCGACCAGACCGCGCAGATACCCGAGCAGCCCCGGCTGCACGATCCGGTAGGCGACCGCGAACGCCGCCTCGTCACCCTGCTGGGCCCGCGCGACGGCCGCGCCCAGTTCCCCGTCGTACGCCTGCACGCGCCGGGGTTCCGCTCCCTGACCCAAGTACCGTCCTCGTCCGTGCCGAGTGCGCGCCCTCACGGTGATCAGCGCCGTCGCGCGCGGAAGTGTCACAGCGCGTCAGGAGCCCGGCCGTCGGCGACCGTTCGGGTCAACCCGACCGGCCGTCCTCAGGAGTGCGAGCCCAGGCAGGTTTGGTCCGAGTGACGCACCGGGGAGTGCTGCTCGCGATGCAACCGCCCGACGAAAGGCGAGCGCCGTATGACACCCCGCCTCCTGCGCACCGCCGTCGCCACCGTCCTGGCCCTCGGTGCCGTCGGCCTGACCCAGCCCGCCCAGGCCGACTCCTCGGACGGCGTGCACACCGTCCGGGTGCCCGACGGGGACGCGCACGAGCGGTCCCTCGCCCCGCGCACCACTGAGCCGTTCAGTCTGCTCGGTGTCACCTGGGACGACCCGGACCAGGCCCTGTACGGCTCCGTGCGGGTGCGCACCCGCTCCCGCGAGAGCGGCGAGTGGAGCGTGTGGCGCTCGCTGGACTCCGACATCCGTACGCCCGAGGCCGGACCCGAACGCCACCGTGGCGGGATGCGCGGCGGCACCCAGCCGCTGTGGACCGGGCCCGCGGACGGCGTCCAGGTGCGGGTCTGGGGAGCACGGCTGCCCGAGGGGCTGCGCGTCGAACTGGTCGACCCCGAGGGCGGGTCGGACGCCGTGCACACCGCGGTCGTCGACCCGGTCGTCGTCGGGCCGGCCGTCCAAGCGCCCTCGGCCCAGCGTCCCGCCGTGACGTCCCGCTCCGCCTGGGGCGCCGACGAGTCCCTGGTGAAGGACCCGCCCACCCACACCTCCGGCACCAAGGCGATGTTCGTCCACCACACGGCGGGCACCAACGACTACAGGTGCTCCGAGTCGGCGTCGATCGTGCGCGGCGTGTTCCTCTACCACGTGAAGAGCAACGGCTGGAACGACATCGGCTACCACTTCCTGGTCGACAAGTGCGGCACCGTCTTCGAGGGCCGCGCGGGCGGCATCGACAAGCCCGTCCTCGGCGCGCACACCTACGGTTTCAACACCGCCACCAGCAGCGTCTCGGTCCTCGGCGACTACTCGACGGCGGCCGCCAACGCCGCGGTGCGCGCGTCGGTCGCCAAGGTCGCGGCCTGGAAGCTCGGTCTGTACGGCATCGCCCCGACCGGGACGGTCGTGCTGACCGCCGGGGCGGACAACGGCAAGTACAAGCTGGGCGAGAAGGTCACGATGCATCGCGTCTCCGGGCACCGCGACGGCTACCCGACCGAGTGCCCGGGGCAGAACCTGTACGACGACCTGCCCGAGATCCGCACCCTGGCCGCGGACGCCCGCCAGCTCAAGGAGCCGGCACCGGAACCGGCCGGGCCCGGGGCGGGTGTCGTGCCCGGCCGCTGAACCTACCCACGGGGCTCGGCGGTCACCGCGTCCCGGCACAGCAGGCGCAGCGAACCGTGCCCGGCGTAGCAGCGCCGGGCCTCGTCGATCGGGTCCCACAGGCGCCCGTCGGGCGTGCGGATCCAGTGGTCACCGCCGGTCGCCCACCACTCGGCACCTGTCTGACGCGCCATCACCTCGCCGGCGTAGGCGCCGAAGCCGCGCAGCACCTCCTGGACGGCGGCGTAGGGCGCCCCTTCCCGCCGTATCCCCTCGATCATCCGGTCGATGCTCCACAGGCTCTGCGCCGAGTAGTCGAGGCGCAGCCGTGCTCCCTCGCGCATCGTCGCCACTGTGTCCGCAGCCCACCGCACCGGCTTGGCCGCCGCGGACGGCCTGGTCTCCGCTTGAGTCGTCACATCCGGAAAAGCGCTGCGGCGAAGCGTTTCGTCACCCGGAATCGGCGGCTTCGCCGAAGCGGCGCAGGACCGCCCCACCTCGCCCAACGGACGGTCACAGGACTCTCCCAGGAACGGGGGTTTAGGTCGGTCGGAAGCGCCGGCGACCCGTCAGCCCTGGTGCCGGTTCCGGCGCGACACCACCGCGCGCAGCACCCGGCGGCCCTCCGTCGACACCTCCAGGACGCGGCGCAGCCCGGCCGGGCCGTGTCCGGCGAGGACCTCCAGTACGACGACCTGGCGGCGCAGTTCGGCGGCGACGAGCGGCGACATGCCGTCCGTGCGGCCCTCACGGCGTACGTGCACCGACGAGGCCTCGTCCTCGGCGGTGTCGAGGAGGCGGTGGATCTGGAGGGAGGCGACCGAGCAGGCGTCGGCCCACACCCGGACCTGGCGGGCGGACGGCTCGGCGGGGGCGGCCTCGAGCATCCGGTGGGCGAGCAGGGCCGCCTCGTCCCCGGCGCCCGGGGCGTCCAGCTTGCCGCGCGTCCGCTCCAGTCGCTCGCCCCACTCACCGGCTGCGGCGGCGTCGGCGAGGCTCGCCCACACCGGCCGCAGGGTCTCGTCGTCGCCGCCCAACAGGGGCACGCACCGATCCAAACAAGCCAGCCCGCTCGCGGCCAGCCCGCGCTCGTCGGCCTGTGCGATCAACTCCACCAGGCTCATCCACGTCTCCCTCCGCGGGCCTTCCAGGGGCCCTACCAGGCCGCTTCCGGCCCCACCCCTCACGGAACCCGCACTTCCCCTTACTGCGTGCAACGGCCCCGCAGTGTCACAGCGGCAGCACGCCCAGTCGGTCGAGGAAGCGGAAGAAGAGATTTTCGGCCAGTGGGTCAGGGTCTGAAGTCAGTACGTCCGCAAGAGCGTCGGCGTTCACCTCGTACCCGGTCTTCGATTCGGCCCGCCTCAGAACCACCACAGCCGTACCGGCGTTCGCAGCCGTAGGTCCCGTTCGCGCCGAGTCAGTCGAGCCTGTCCGCCAGCGCCCGGAACTGCGCCCAGGACAGATCGGGCTTGTCCGGGTCCCACAGCTTTTGCACGGTCGCCCGCAGCGGCATCCGGATCCCGGCCGCCACCTGGGCTTGCGTCTGCGAGTTCGCGAGGTCGCACCAGACGGCGAAGGACCCGCCGAGGATCTGCCCGTCGTAGCGCTCCGGCACGGCCTCGGTGCCGCGCAGCACCCGTGGCGTCCACTGCTCGTAGATCCGCTGCCCCGTCGGGTAGACGAAGGTCTGCGGCTCGCCGAGCACGTAGTACAGGAACTCGTCGTTGTAGTTGATCACCTTGCGGCCGGCGCTCAGATACTCGGCCGGCGGCCGGGCGCCGATCTCCTTGCCCGTCCAGTAGGCGACCTGGATGTCCTCGTCCGCCTCGACGGAGGTGTCCCGGAAGAAGCCGTCGTTCCACGCGCGCGGGGTGCGCTGATGCTCGCGGACGGTGGCGGCCCGGTCGTTCAGCCAGCCGGTGGCGAGGTCGGCGACGGTCGCCCCGGAGCCGTACTTCTCCCGCGCGGCGGCGGCCAGCTGCGGGAACGACGCCTCGGGGTCGGAGCGGACCAGCGCCTGGTACTCGTCGCCGCCCAGGTGCCAGGGCTTGCCCGGGAAGAGGTCCGCGTACTCGTTCAGCAGGTCGTCGACGATGTCGGCGCTCTCGGGCTCGGAGATGTCGATGGCCCCCTGCACCGCCGACCCCTGCGCGGTGCGCAGCTGGAGGTCGGGGTGTGCGTCGATGACCGCGCCGAGGTGCCCGGGCGAGTCGATCTCGGGCACGACCGTGATGTGCCGGCTCTCCGCGAGGTCGATGATCTTCCGCACCTGCGCCTTGGTCAGGTGCTGCCGGGACACGATCTCGGGATGCGTGTCGGACTGGATCCGGAAGCCCTGGTCGTCGGAGAAGTGCAGCCCCAACTGGTTGAACTTCAGATCGCCCAGCTCCCGGATGCGGTCCTCGATCCAGCCGGCCGTGAAGTTCTTGCGCGCGATGTCCAGCATGAACCCCCGCTGCGCCTTGGCCGGTTCGTCCTTCACCACGCCCTCCGGGGCCGTGCCGCCGTCGTGCGTCTCCTGCTTGAGCGTGCGGGTGCCGTAGAAGACTCCGGCGTCGGCGGGCCCGCTGATCTCCACGCGCCCGTCGCGCACGGTCATCACGTACGACTCCGGGTTCGCGCCCTTGTCGTCGTTCAGCGTCAGCCGCAGGTCCCCGGCCCGCTTGTCATCCTTCTCGCCCGCGTACGACAGCCCCAGCTCACCGGCGACCAGTCGCCCCTCGTCGGCCAGCGCCGGGTCGTCCACGACCACGCGGTTGCCCTTCTCGGGCCGCCAGCCCGGCCCGCGCGCCGGGGTGTGGTCACGTACGGCTGGGATCGTGCGGGGCGCCTCGGACAGGGCGTAGGAGCGGCTCGGACTCGCGTCCGGCGAGGTGGTGGGTGCGGCCGCCCCGCCCTGCGAGGATCTCGCCGCCGGCCCGGTGGACCCGCCGTCGTCGCCCGAGGCCGCCCAGAGCCCGAGACTCACGCCGGCCGCGATCACGACCAGGGCTACCGCCATGGTCACGACCAGCGCCTGCCGCTGTTTTTCCTTCTTCGCCGAGGCCCGGCGCCTGTGCTGACTCACACGGCCAACCTAAAACCCCCTGGCGTGGGGCGCGCGTCCACCACGCGTTCCGAAACTCTCTCTCCCGGGTGATATTCGTGCATCCGTCGGACACGTCTTGGTCGTACTCGATAGCCTGAGGTCACAACTCTCACAACATGCCCTGCCGACACACGTGACGCCCACAAGGACCCACGCTGCCCGCGCACCGTCTCCCAGATCTCCCCGGTCGGCTCGCCATACCGGTGGAGCACTTCAACGCAGCCTCCGCCGAGGATCTGCAGCAGACCCTCCTCTCGTGCCTGCGCAGCCTCCGCTGGTCCCGGCGGGTCGCGGCTCACCGCCCCTACCCGGACCTGGACTCCCTGCTGGCCGCCGCGGACGAGGCGGCCTACGACCTGACCTGGGCCGACCTGACCGAGGCCCTGGCGGCCGAGTCCCTGCCGCCCCTCCCCGCGGACACGTACGCGGCGGCCCACACCGCCCTGAACGCGGCTCACGCCGCCTATGAGGCCCGCTTCGGACACGCGTTCGTCATCTGTCTGGCCGGAGTGGCGCCGGCGGAGACCCTGGACCGCCTTCTGGAAGCCATCCGATCACGATTGGCCAACGATCCGGAGGAGGAGCGGGTGGTGGCGGCGGACGAACTGCGCCGCCTTGCGAGGGGGCGTCTGCTGAAGGCCCTGAGGGACGCGGGGAACCGCGCGATCAGCCACTGACGACCCGCGCTCGGCACCCCACGGACACCGTCAACCCCCTCAGCCGCACTAGCCCACCCGTACCTCTTTGCGTGCCAGTTTGATCACACCATGGGACCCCCGCTCAGCCCAGCGGCAGCACATCGCTACGATGCTGGGGGCCGGTGGACCGTACCCGGCCGGGCCCGACCGACAAGGAAAGCCGGCGCGGCCCCAATCACCGCTCCCGGAGGAAACTTCCGTGCCGGCTGGAACGCTGTACCGCGGCCGGGAAGGAATGTGGTCCTGGGTGGCTCACCGAGTCACCGGCGTCCTCATCTTCTTCTTCCTGTTCGTTCACGTGCTGGACACCGCCCTCGTCCGTGTGTCCCCGGAGGCCTACGACAAGGTCGTGGCCACGTACAAGACGCCGATCGTCGCGCTGCTGGAGTACGGCCTCGTCGCCGCCATCCTCTTCCACGCGCTCAACGGCCTGCGTGTCATCGCCGTCGACTTCTGGATCAAGGGTGCCCGCTACCAGAAGCAGATGCTCTGGACCGTCGTCGCCCTGTGGGTCGTGCTGATGCTCGGGGCGATCTACCCCGTCCTCGGCCACGCCGCTCGTGAACTGTTCGGGAGCTGACGCCAATGTCCACGACTGAGAAGACCGCAGCCGGCGTGGGCCCCGTCGAGGGCGGCACCGTCTACACCGTCGACAACCCTGCGCCCTTCATCGAGGCCCCGCGCAAGCGCACCAAGAAGACCCCGAAGACCACCCGGGGCAACTTCGAGCTCGCCGCCTGGCTCTTCATGCGCCTGTCGGGCATCGTGCTGGTCGTGCTGGTCCTCGGCCACCTGCTGATCCAGCTCGTGCTGGACGGCGGCGTCTCCAAGATCGGCTTCGCCTTCGTGGCCGGCCGCTGGGCGTCCCCGTTCTGGCAGGTCTGGGACCTGCTGATGCTGTGGCTGGCGATGCTGCACGGCGCCAACGGCCTGCGCACGGTCATCAACGACTACGCGGAGCGCGCGAACACCCGGCTGTGGCTGAAGGCTCTGCTCTACACCGCCACGGTGTTCACCATCCTGCTGGGCACGCTGGTGATCTTCACCTTCGACCCGAACATCCGCTAGGCACGGGGCTGCGAGAATCATGAAGATCCACAAGTACGACACCGTCATCGTCGGCGCCGGTGGCGCGGGCATGCGCGCGGCCATCGAGTCGACGAAGCGCAGCCGCACCGCCGTGCTCACCAAGCTCTACCCCACCCGCTCCCACACGGGCGCCGCGCAGGGCGGCATGGCCGCCGCGCTGGCCAACGTGGAGGAGGACAACTGGGAGTGGCACACCTTCGACACGGTCAAGGGCGGTGACTACCTGGTCGACCAGGACGCCGCCGAGATCCTCGCGAAGGAGGCCATCGACTCCGTCCTCGACCTGGAGAAGATGGGCCTGCCGTTCAACCGCACCCCGAACGGCACCATCGACCAGCGCCGCTTCGGCGGTCACAGCCGCAACCACGGCGAGGCCCCGGTCCGCCGCTCCTGCTATGCGGCCGACCGCACCGGCCACATGATCCTCCAGACGCTGTACCAGAACTGCGTCAAGGAGGGCGTGGAGTTCTACAACGAGTTCTACGTCCTGGACCAGCTGATCACCGAGGTCGACGGCGTCAAGAAGTCGGCCGGTGTCGTGGCGTACGAGCTGGCCACCGGTGAGATCCACGTCTTCCACGCGAAGTCCGTGATCTACGCCTCCGGCGGCTGCGGCAAGTTCTTCAAGGTGACGTCCAACGCGCACACCCTGACCGGTGACGGCCAGGCGGCGGTCTACCGCCGGGGTCTGCCGCTGGAGGACATGGAGTTCTTCCAGTTCCACCCGACCGGCATCTGGCGCATGGGCATCCTGCTGACGGAGGGCGCCCGTGGTGAGGGCGGCATCCTCCGCAACAAGGACGGCGAGCGCTTCATGGAGAAGTACGCGCCGGTCATGAAGGACCTCGCGTCCCGTGACGTCGTGTCCCGCTCCATCTACACGGAGATCCGTGAGGGCCGCGGCTGCGGCCCCGAGGGCGACCACGTCTACCTCGACCTCACGCACCTCCCGCCGGAGCAGCTGGACGCCAAGCTGCCCGACATCACGGAGTTCGCGCGTACGTACCTGGGCATCGAGCCCTACACGGACCCGATCCCGATCCAGCCCACCGCGCACTACGCGATGGGCGGCATCCCGACGAACGTCGAGGGTGAGGTCCTGGCGGACAACACCACGGTCGTCCCGGGCCTGTACGCGGCCGGCGAGGTCGCCTGCGTGTCCGTGCACGGCGCCAACCGCCTCGGCACCAACTCGCTGCTGGACATCAACGTCTTCGGCAAGCGCGCGGGCATCGCCGCCGCGGAGTACGCCCAGAAGGCGGACTTCGTCGAGCTGCCGGAGAACCCCGCGGAGCTCGTTCTCGAACAGGTGGAGCGTCTGCGCAACTCCACCGGCGCCGAGCGGGTGTCGGTCCTGCGCCGTGAGCTGCAGGAGACCATGGACGCCAACGTCATGGTGTTCCGCACCGAGCAGACCATCAAGACGGCGGTCGAGAAGATCGCGGAGCTGCGCGAGCGCTACAAGAACGTGGCGATCCAGGACAAGGGCAGGCGGTTCAACACGGACCTGCTGGAGGCCGTCGAGCTGGGCAACCTGCTCGACCTCGCCGAGGTCATGGCGGTCTCCGCGCTCGCCCGCAAGGAGTCCCGCGGCGGTCACTACCGCGAGGACTACCCGAACCGCGACGACGTCAACTTCATGCGGCACACCATGGCGTACCGCGAGGTCGGCGCCGACGGCTCCGAAACCGTCCGTCTCGACTACAAGCCGGTCGTCCAGACCCGCTACCAGCCGATGGAGCGTAAGTACTGATGGCTACCCCTGTTCTGGACAAGGAAGACGCGGCCGGCAAGCCCGAGCCCGGGTTCGCCGACTCCCCCTACATCACGGTCACCTTCCGGGTCCGCCGCTTCAACCCGGAGGTCGCGGCGGACGCGACCTGGGAGGACTTCCAGGTCGAGATCGACCCGAAGGAGCGCGTTCTCGACGCCCTCCACAAGATCAAGTGGGAGCTCGACGGCACGCTGACGTTCCGCCGCTCCTGCGCGCACGGCATCTGCGGCTCGGACGCCATGCGGATCAACGGCAAGAACCGCCTGGCGTGCAAGACGCTGATCAAGGACATCAACCCGGAGAAGCCGATCACGGTCGAGGCCATAAAGGGCCTGACGGTGCTGAAGGACCTCGTGGTCGACATGGAGCCGTTCTTCCAGGCGTACCGGGACGTCATGCCCTTCCTCATCACGAAGGACACGAACGAGCCCACGCGCGAGCGTCTCCAGTCCGCCGAGGACCGCGAGCGCTTCGACGACACGACGAAGTGCATCCTCTGCGCGGCCTGCACCACGTCGTGCCCGGTCTTCTGGAACGACGGCCAGTACTTCGGCCCGGCCGCCATCGTCAACGCGCACCGCTTCATCTTCGACTCGCGTGACGAGGCGGGCGAGCAGCGTCTGGAGATCCTCAACGACCGCGACGGCGTCTGGCGCTGCCGCACGACCTTCAACTGCACGGACGCCTGCCCGCGCGGTATCGAGGTCACGAAGGCGATCGCAGAGGTGAAGCGGGCGCTGATCACGCGCCGCTACTGAGGTCGACCGCTTGCTCATGAGGGCCCTGTCTCCCCTGGAGACGGGGCCCTCTGGCATATGCCACACCGTCGGGTGAACGCGGCTGCGAGCGACTCATGGAGCACGGTCCCCGGAACACCTCCCGCGTCCGGGCGTCGAACTCGGCGACCTCCCGGAACACCCGGCGCCGGATCAACTCCCCCACGCTCAGCCGTTCCTCGGCGATCTCCAGCCCCCAGGCCGCCCGCACGCTCCCCCGCCGTCGTCTCGTCGACGAACGTCACGACGACCATGCCGCCGACCGTACGAGGCGCCACCGACCATCACCCGAACGCACGTGTTGAACATGTTCAAAAAGAAGTCTAGAGTCATCCCCGACAGCGTTTTGAACGTGTTCAAGAAGGGTGGGGCAATGGACCGCACGGTCATCGCCTACGTCATCTACCTGTTGGTCAGCATCAGTTTGACCGTCTGGGTGGCCCGCACGCTCAGCACGAACGGCAGGGTCTTCCTCGCCGACGTGCTGCACGGCAACGAGAAGCTCGCCGACGCCGTCAACCACCTCCTGGTGGTCGGCTTCTACCTCGTCAACCTCGGGTTCGTCGCGCTGTACCTGAGCGGGGACGAGACCATCACCGACACACGCGGCGTCTTCGAGGCTCTGTCGACCAAGCTCGGCGTGGTGCTGCTCGTGCTCGGCGTGATGCACCTGGCCAACGTCTACGTGCTCAACCGGATCCGCCGACGCGGCGCCATGGAGCGCGAGCAGGTGCCGCCGGTACCGCCGCAGGGCTGGGCCGCCCCGCAGGCCCAGGCCTGAACGGAGACCGGCATGAACGCCACGGCACCGGTCCGCCGGCTCACCGTCCTCTACGACGCCGAGTGCTCCCTGTGCGCGTTCCTGCGCGACTGGCTCCTGCGGCAGCCGCAGTTGGTGCCGCTGGAGCTGGTCCCGGCCGCCTCCGAGGAGGCCCGGCGGCGCTTTCCCGGACTCGACCACGGCGCCACCCTCGACGAGATCACCGTCGTCGGCGACGCCGGGCAGGTCTACCGGGGCCCCGCCGCCTGGATCGTCACCCTGTGGGCGCTGCGCGAGCACCGGCCGCTGGCCCACCGGCTCAGCACCCCGTCCGGCGCCCGGCTCGCCAAGGGCGCGGTGCTCGCCGCCGCCAAGTGGCGCGGGGCGCAGTGGAACCGGGGGCAGCGGGGCGGGGCACAGTGGGGCGGCCGGGTGTACCGGCGGGCGGACGGATGGGCGTACGACCCGGACGGTGGCTGGACCTACACCACGCCGGGCTGCGCCGACGGTGCCTGCGCCCCTCGTCGGGCGCCCGGGCGCTGACGTTAGGCTCTCTTCCCGTGTCCGCGAAGAACGACGGCCCCGACGACGGCGCCACCCCGACCAAGTCCGAGCAGACCCGCGCCCTGATCCTCGAGACGGCCATGCGGCTGTTCCAGGAGCGCGGCTACGACAAGACGACGATGCGGGCCATCGCCAAGGAGGCCGGGGTCTCCGTCGGTAACGCGTACTACTACTTCGCGGGCAAGGAGCACCTGATCCAGGGCTTCTACGACCGGATCGCCGCCGAGCACCAGGTGGCGGTCCGGGAGATCCTGGAGCGGGAGGCCGATCTGGAGGCCCGGCTCGCGGGCGTCCTGCGGGCGTGGCTGGACATCGCCGCGCCCTACCACGAGTTCGCGGTGCAGTTCTTCAAGAACGCCGCCGACCCGGACAGCCCGCTCAGCCCCTTCTCCCCGGAGTCGGAGCACGCGCGCCTGGAGGCCATCAGCGTCCACCGGGAGGTGCTGGCCGGGGCGACGAAGACGAAGGTGCCCGAGGAACTGCGGGACATCCTGCCCGAGTTGATGTGGCTGTCCCAGATGGGGCTCGTCCTGTACTGGATCTTCGACCGGACCGAGGGGCGGGAACGCAGCTACCGGCTGGCCGAGCGCGGCGCCCGGCTCACCTCGCGGGGCGTGGCCCTGGCCCGCTTCCGCGTGCTGCGGCCGCTCGTGCGCGAGGTGCACGAGCTGTTCACGGACTTCCTGCCGGGCATGACACGGGCGATCCCGGACCCGGCGGCGCGCCGGACCGACTCCTAGGACACCGGCGCCCCGGGCGGGCACAGTGCAAGGACCCTAAGGGGTCCTTGCACTGTGAGCGTCCGATCAGGTCGCGTGGTCCGGCGCCGTGCATCGCAAGGCGCCTAAGTGCCCTGGTAGCGGAGCTACCCGGGCGCTTCGGCCACGCGGCGAGGCGCGGTGCCGGACCACGCGACCCGGGCGGGCACAGTGCAAGGACCCCTAAAGCTGCGTGAGGCTCCAGAGGCGGAACACGCCCGTGCCGTCCGACAGGTACTGGCCGCCGCCGATGTCCTCGGTGGTGACGACGTACTCCTCCGCCTGCCACAGCGGCAGCACCGGCACGTCCTGAGCGACGGTCTGCTGCACCGCGCGGAAGTCCTGGTCGGTCTCGGAGCGGTCGGGGTAACGCCGGCTGTCCGCGATGAACCGGTCGACGGTCTTGCTGCTGTAGCCGGTGTTCATGACGCTGTCCGTGCCGACGAGCGCGGTGCCGAAGGTGTCCGGGTCGGGATAGTCGGCGGCCCAGCCGACGGCGTACGCGTCGAGCTCGCCGGCCGCCCAGCGCTTCTGGAAGGCGGTCCACTCATAGCCCTTGAGGGTGACCTTGAACAGGCCGCTCGCCTCCAGCTCCCGTTTGATCTCGGCGGCCTCCTGCGCATCGGCGCCGCGGCCCTCGGCGTAGCCGTAGGTGAAGCGCACCGGCAGGGTCACGCCGGCCTCGGTGAGCAGCTGCCGCGCCTTCTTCGGGTCCTGCCGGGGGTAGTCGTCGAAGAACGAGGCGGTGTGCCCGGTGAGGCCCGCCGGGATCAGCGAGTACAACGGCTCGACCGTGCCGTCGTACACCGTGGCGGCCAGCCGCTCGCGGTCGATCAGCCAGGCTATGGCCTGCCGGACCTTCGGGTCGTGCAGGGGCTTGCCCGCGCGGGTGTTGAAGTACAGGTTCCGGGTCTCGGCGGTGTCCGCCTCGAAAACGCGCTGGTCGGGGTCGCTGGGGTTCAGGCCGGCGAGGACGTCGGGCGGCAGCTGGTCGGTCGCGACCTCGACGCGCCGGTCCTTCCAGGCGGTCTCCAGGGCGTCGGGACTGGCGTAGTAGCGCAGGTCCACCCTCCGGCCCGCACCGCCCTTGACGGCGCCCCGGTAGTGCCCGTTGGGCGCGAGGACCGCCTCATGGTTCTTCGTGTACGAGGCGAGGGTGTACGGGCCGGTGCCGTCCACCCCGTCGCCGGTGCGCAGCTTGTCCGCCGGGTACGCGGTGCGGTCGACGATCGAGCCGGCGCCGGTGGCCACCTTGAACGGGAAGGTCGCGTCGGGCGAGGTCAGGTGGAAGAGGACGGTCGTCCCGTCGGCGTCCACGGAAGCCAGGGTGCTGAACAGGGGCGCCGGGCCGACCGGTGACTTGATCTTCAGGATGCGGTCGAAGGAGAACTTCACGTCCTCGGCGGTCATCGTCCGGCCGCTCGGGAAGGTGAGGCCCGAACGCAGCTCGCAGCGGTACGTGGTCAGGTCGCCCCGGACGAACGCGCAACTCCTGGCCGCGTCCGGCACGGGGGTGGTGCCGCCCGGCGGGAAGGTGAGCAGCGACTGGAAGACGCTGCTGTACAGCGCCCAGGAGCCCGCGTCGTAGCCGCCGGCCGGGTCGAGCGAGGTGGCGGCGTCGGTCGTGCCGACGGTGATCGTCCTGCCGTCGCTCTTCGACGGCAGGAGCCGCCAGGCGCCGACGCCCACGGCCGCCAGCACGAGCAGTCCCGCGAGTATCCGTATGCGAACCGATCGCATCGGCTTTGCCTCCCCAGGCCCCTTGGGGCCCTTGCGCCCCCATGTGCGAGTGCCACGCCCCTTCGTGGCGGGTTCACCCAATCACAGGTGTTTGACCAGGGGGAAGGAAGATCTGACGAGTTGGGAAAGAACTTACCGATGGGCGTTTCGGACCGGTTTCACGGCGCCCTCACAAGGTGGTGCGGGCGTCAGGCCCGCTGCGACGCCAGCTCGATCAGCGTGATGTCCGACGGTGCGCCCACCCGGGTGGGCGGGCCCCAGGCGCCGGCGCCGCGCGAGACGTAGAGCTGGGTGTCGCCGTACCGGTCCAGGCCGGCGAGGGTGGGGTTGGCGCCGGAGGCGATGAGGTTGCCGGGCCAGAGCTGGCCGCCGTGGGTGTGGCCGGAGAGCTGGAGGTCGACGCCGTGCTCGACGGCGTCGTGAATCTGCACGGGCTGGTGGGCGAGCAGCACGCAGGCGCGGGCCGTGTCCCGGTCGCCGAGCGCCTTCGCGAAGTCGGGGCCCTGGCCCTCGTCCTCGCCGGCGATGTCGTTGACTCCGGCCAGGTCGAAGTACGGCATCTCCCTGCGGGCGTTCTCCAGGGGGTTCAGGCCGAGCCGCCGGACCTCCTCGACCCACTGCTGGGCGCCGGAGAAGTACTCGTGGTTGCCGGTGACGAAGTAGGACCCGTGACGGGCTCTCAACTGCGCGAGTGGTGCGACCGCGCGGCCGAGGTCCTTCACGCTGCCGTCGACCAGGTCCCCGACGACCGCGATCAGGTCGGGCTGGGTCGCGTTGATCGTGTCGACGACCTTCTGTGCGAAGCCGCGCCCCAGGACCGGCCCGAGGTGCACGTCACTGACCACGGCGATCCGATACCCGTGTGCGGCGCGCGGCAGCTTGGCCAGGGGGACGGTGACGCGCTTCACCTTCGGACCGCTCAGCACGCCGTACGTCCCGTACCCGACGGTCCCGACGGCAGCGGCGGCGGCGGCCCCGGCCACGACCCGGGAGACGAAGAGGCGGCGGGAGGGGGCGGGCGCGGGCGCGACGCCGTCCGTCTGCGGACCGGCCGCCGCCGCGGAGGCAGACGCGCCGCCGGACGCGCCGGCACCGCCGTCCGCCTGCGGCCCGGCGGTCCCGGCAGCGGCCACCCCGTCGCCCCGGTCGGCCCGCGAGGTGGCCGCCACCGCGGACACGGGTGCGCCGGCGGGCGTTGCGGTGACGCTGCCTCCCTGCGGGGTGGCTGCCGTCGTGGAGCCGGACGCGCCCGCGCCGCCGCCCGCCTGTGGGCCGGCGGTCGCCCTGGCAGCAGTCGCCGCTCCGCCCCGGTCCGCCCGCGCCGTGGCTGCCCTCGCGCCGACGGGCGCGCCCGCGCCGCCGTCCCCCCGCGAGTCGGCTGCCGTGCCGGGTGCACCGGACTGCGCGCCCGCCGCCCGCCGGGCCAGGAACCACCGCAGCAGTGGTCGTACGGCCTCCCCCGCCAGCACCGCCAGGAACAGGTAGATCGACAGGGCCAGCCACAGGAAGCCCGGCCAGGCGAGGACCTGCTGGAGCCGGAAGGGGGCGCCCGAGCGTTCGGCGACCAGGGCCGCGATCGCGAGGATCCACCCGCCGGCGATCAGGACCGCGCCCGCGCGGCGAGTGGGGCCCGGTCCGCGGGTCGTGTCGCGGAACAGGCGGCGCCACACGTACCAGTTGGCCGTCACCACGACGGCCAGGACCAGCAGTGCGACGAGGACGAAGACGATGGCCACGGTGTCGTGTCTCCCGATTGAACTATGGCGTCCGGCGCAGTGCGCGCAGACCACGCAACCCGATGGCCCCGATGACCGTCCCCAATACGAAGGAAACGACGGCGAGCAGCAGGTGCACCCAGAAGTAGGCCGTGGGACGACCGTCGTCGAAGGCGAGCCCGCTGCCGTCCTTGACCAGGTTCTTGACGAAAGTGATCCAGATGACCCAGCTCCATACCCCGAAGGCGAGCAGGAACCAGGAGACGGGGCGGCTGAGCTTCATGCACCCAGTATCGCCACCGCGTGTCCGGTTCCGTCCCCGGGGTGGGGCCGCAGGCGGGACTTCCCTCCGTACGGCATGTACGTTTCCGACCGTGCCCGCACCGAAGAAGACCGCCAGGCGATCCCTGCTGGTCACCTCCGCCGTCCTGTCGTCCCTCGCGCTGACCGCACCAGCCGCCGTCGCCGCCCCGAGGCCCTCGGGCAGTCCGTCGGCGAGCCCGTCGGCCACTCCCCCGGCGTCGATGTCGACCGTGGGTGGCGCCCGGCTCGGGCAGCCGGGCACGCAGGTGAACCTGGCGAGCGGCGTGCCGGTGCTGCCGAAGGACCTGAGCGCCCGCTCCTGGATCGTCGCCGACGCCGAGACCGGGGACGTGCTGGCCGCGCACAACGCGCACTGGCGCCTCGCCCCGGCCAGCACCCTGAAGATGCTGTTCGCGGACACGCTGCTGCCGAAGTTCCCGAGGACCACCAAGCACAAGGTCGTGCCGTCCGACCTGGCCGGGATCGGCTCGGGCTCCAGCATGGTCGGGATAAAGGAGGACGAGACGTACACCGTCCACGACCTGTGGCTGGGCGTCTTCCTTCAGTCGGGCAACGACGCCGTGCACGTGCTGTCCGCGATGAACAAGGGCGTCGAGAACACCGTCAAGGAGATGAACGAGCACGCCGAGGAGCTCCAGGCCCTCGACACGCACGTCGTCAGCCCGGACGGCTACGACGCCGAGGGGCAGGTCTCCTCCGCGTACGACCTGACGCTGATCGCCCGGTCGGGGCTGCAGAAGAAGGACTTCCGGGAGTACTGCTCGACGGTCACCGCGAAGTTCCCCGGCGAGACGAAGAAGGACAAGAAGGGCAAGCCGGTCCGCGAGCCCTTCGAGATCCGGAACACCAACCGGCTGCTGGCCGGCGACTTGGACGTGCCCGTCTACCAGGGCATCGCGGGCGTCAAGAACGGCAACACCACCAACGCCGGCGCCACCTTCACCGGTGTCGCCGAGCGGAACGGCAGGGTGCTGCTGGTCACGGTGATGAACCCGGAGAAGGCCGAGCACAACGAGGTCTACAAGGAGACGGCCCGGCTGTTCGACTGGGGCTTCAAGGCGGCCGGGAAGGTGCAGCCGGTGGGCGAGCTGGTGCCGCCGAAGAGCGCCGCGCAGGCCGGCGCCCAGCCCGGCGCGAACCCCTCCGGTGAGGCCGGCGGTTCCGGGGACGGCGTCAGCGGCACGACCCGGTCAGGCGCCGAGCCGGTGGCCGGCGCCCCGGCCGCGGACGGCTCCAGCGGCATCGGGACCGCGTTCGGCATCACCGGCGGTGTGCTGGTGCTGCTCGCGGGCGGCGCGTTCCTGGTCAACCGCCGCTGGCCGCTGCCGGATCTGGTGCGCCGCCGGACTCGCCCATGAGGCCCGGGGCTTCGGCCTCCTTGCTCTGCGTCGCCGTCCAGGAGGCGCAGAACAGGACCAGCTTCGAGGTGAAGTTGATCCACAGCAGCAGTGCGACGGGCACGCCGAACGCGCCGTACATGCTCTTCGCCGCCACGCCCTGCAGGTAGCCGCTGAGCAGCAGCTTGAGCAGCTCGAAGCCGACCGCGCCGGTCAGCGCCGCCACGAACAGGCGGTGACGGGTGGGCTCCACGCCGGGCAGCAGCGTCAGGACGTAGAGCAGCAGCAGGAAGTCGGCGAGGACGGCGAGCAGGAACGCGGCGATGTGCAGCAGGACTCCGCTCCAGCCGCCCTCGTCGATGCCCAGGTGCCGGGTGATCCAGCCGATCATCGCGGAGGCCACGGCGGAGGCGGCGATGGTGGCCAGGAGCGCGCCGCCGAGGCCGATCAGGACGCCCGCGTCCTTGGCGTAGCGCAGGACCGGGTTCTCCTCCCCCTCGGGCAGCTCCCACACCGCCCGCAGGCACTCGCGCATCGAGCCGGCCCAGCTGATGCCGGTGAAGAGCAGCAGGGCACCCGCGATGAGGCCGATCGTGCCGGCGTTGTCCACGAGGCCGGCGATGTCCAGCTGGTCGGAGATGCCGGGCACCTGCTCGGCGATCTTGTCCTGCAGCCTGTCCTGCTGCCCGGTGCTGAGCGTGGCGGCGGCGATGGTGGCGGACACCGTCAGCAGCGGGAACAGCGCGACGAAACTCGTGAAGGTCATCGCGGCGGCCAGTCGCGTCCACCTCACGCGGTCCAGCCGCTCGTACGACCGCCACGCGTGAGTGATCATCAGCCGCTCCGCCCGCGGCCCGACCACCGGGAGCTTTTTCAGCCAGTCCATGATCCGACTCTGCCCTCCGCCCGGAACACCCATGTACGGGTACCCCAGAACCGCAGGACTGTGGCCAGCGTCATGCCGACGACCGCGCCGGAGACGGTGTCCGCGCGCTGCGAGGTGAGCCCGAGGCCGTAGTGACTGACGGCGAGGCAGAGCAGCTGTACGGCGGCCCCGGCGAGGTTCACCGCGCAGAAGACGGCGTACGGACGCAGACCCCCGGTCCGCCTGTCCCGGTAGGTGCCGAGGGCGTTGCCCGCGTAGGCGACCGTGCAGGCGGCCACGAAGGACAGGGCCTTGGCGGTGAGCGGGCCGAGTCCGGCGGGGCCGCGCAGGTACGTGAAGAGGGCGAGGTCGACGGCGTAGGCGAGGAGTCCGACCGTGGCGAAGCCCAGGAGTTCCCGGCGGAGCGGGGCCCTGGGGCCGGACCAGGCGCGCTCGGTCACCAATTCGCCACCGCTAGGCCGTACATCGCCACCCACACCACGCCGATGAGGGCGAGGGCCCGGTCGCGCAGGACGACGTCCTCGGGCTCGCCGGCCGTGCCGCGGTCGGCGAAGACGGCGTACCTCAGAACGGCGAGGATGAAGGCGACCATGGACAGCTGCCGCCAGGGCAGCACGCTGGTGTGCGGCACGCCGCCCTCCTCCATCGCCCACAGGCAGTAACCGAGGACGGCGACACCGGCCGCGAGCTGCCATACGAAACGGAGGTAGCCGGTGGTGTACTCGGTGAGCAACGCGCGTGTGGCACCGGCCTGTCCGGCCATCTGCACGGCTTCGGAGTAGCGCTTGGCCGACACCATGAACAGCGCGCCGAACCCGGTCGTGATCAGGAACCAGCGCGACAGCGGGATGCCGAAGGCGAGTCCGCCGACCATGGCCCGCATCAGGAACCCGGTCGTGACGACGGCGAGGTCGACGACGAGGACGTGCTTGAGGCTGATGCAGTAGGCCACTTGCATGCCGAGGTACGCGGTCAGCAGGGCGGCGACGGCCGGCCCGCACAGCCAGGCCGCGGCGACGGGCGCGAGCAGGCCGAGGCAGCTTCCGACGGCGTAGGCGACGCGCACGGGGACCTGCCCGGCGGCGACCGGCCGGTGCCGCTTGGTGGGATGGGCGCGGTCGGCGGCGGCGTCCCGGGCGTCGTTGACGAGGTAGACGGCGGCGGCGCAGGCAGTGAAGAGGGCGAAGATCAGGACGAGTTGGACCAGGGCGTGCCGGGAGAAGAGCTCACCGGCGGCCGCCGGGGCGGCGATGACGAGGACGTTCTTGACCCACTGCCGGGGGCGGGCGGTCCTGACGAGACCGGCCAGGAGACCGCCCTTGCGGGGCGGTGCGGGCCGCTCCTGGGGGGTGCGCTGCCGCAGGATCGCCGTCTCAGTCATGGTGGGCGCCGCCCTTCATCCAGCGGGCGCCGAGCCGGGCCGTGAGGGCGCCGAGGGCCGCGCCGGCCGCGACGTCGGAGGGGTAGTGGACGCCGGCCACCAGGCGGGAGACGCACACGGCGGCGGCGAGCGGCGGGACCGCACGGGCCCCGAGGGCGCCGAAGGCGACGGCGGCGGCCGCCGCGGAGGTGGCGTGCGAGCTGGGGAAGGAGTGCCGGCCTGCGGTGCGCACCAGGGGCTCGACGTGCGCGGGGCGCGGGCGGCGCACGACCCGTTTCACCCCCATGCTGATGAGGTGCGCCCCGGCGGTGAGGGCCGTGCCGCGCAGCCAGGCGCCGCGTCTGCTGTGGTCCACGGCGGCTCCGGCGAGCCCCGCCGCGAGCCACAGCGCCGCGTGCTCCCCCGCCGAGGACAGGGCACGCGCGGCGCCCGCCACGCGCGGGTCGGTGCCGCACGCCCTGAGCGTCGAAACGATCCGGTGGTCCATGTCGTGCAGGTCGTCGAGGTCGTCCATGTGGACTCACTGTTCACGCCAACCTGGCCTGAACTACGGCAATATTGAGCGACATCCCATTAATCACCCATTTCGGGGAGGGGTGCCATGTTCTCGAACTGATCGCCCACACCAGGGCGATACGGTCACGGGCATGTCTGCCGACACCGATTTCGTCCCGGACGTCACGGGCCTGGACCACACCACCGTCACCGGCTGGGGCCGCACCGCTCCCACCGCCGCCCTGCTGATCCGCCCGCGGACGTACGAGGAGGCCGCGGCAGCCGTCCGGGAGTGCGGGGCACGCGGCGGGATCCCCCGGGGGCTGGGACGGGCGTACGGGGACGCGGCGCAGAACGCGGGCGGGGCCGTGCTCGACATGACGGGCCTGGACCGCGTCCACGCCATCGACGCCGACGGCGGCACCGTGCTGTGCGACGCGGGGGTCTCCCTGCACCGGCTGATGCAGGTGCTGCTGCCGCTCGGCTGGTTCGTGCCGGTCACCCCCGGCACCCGCTACGTCACCGTCGGCGGGGCGATCGGCGCCGACATCCACGGCAAGAACCACCACGTCTCGGGCTCCTTCGCGCGGCACGTGCTCGCCCTCGAACTGCTCACCGCCGACGGCGAGATCCGCACGGTGATCCCCGGCACGCCGCTCTTCGACGCGACGGCGGGCGGCATGGGACTGACCGGGGTGATCCTCACCGCGACGATCCGGCTCCAGCCGGTCGAGACCTCGCTGATGTCCGTCGACACCGAACGCGCCACGGACCTCGACGACCTGATGGCCCGGCTGGCCGCCACCGACCACCGCTACCGCTACTCGGTCGCCTGGATCGACCTGCTGGCCCGGGGAGCCTCGACCGGCCGCGCCGTCCTCACCCGCGGCGACCACGCGCCCCTGGACGCGCTCCCCGCCCGCATGCGCCGGGACCCGCTGTCCTTCCGCACCTCGCGCCTCCCGGCCGCCCCCTCCGTCCTCCCCGAGGGCCTGCTCAGCCGGACGACCGTGGGCCTCTTCAACGAGCTCTGGTACCGCAAGGCCCCCCGCGCGCGCACCGGCCGGCTCCAGCGGATCTCCGCCTTCTTCCACCCCCTGGACGGCGTGCCCCACTGGAACCGCGTCTACGGCCGCGGGGGCTTCGTGCAGTACCAGTTCGTCGTCGGCTACGGCCAGGAGGGCGCCCTGCGGCGCATCGTGCGCCGCATCTCCGAACGCCGCTGCCCGTCCTTCCTGGCCGTCCTCAAGCGCTTCGGGGAGTCCGACCCGGGCTGGCTGTCCTTCCCCGTGCCGGGCTGGACGCTGGCGCTGGACATCCCGGCGGGCCTGCCCGGCCTCGGCGCGTTCCTCGACGAACTCGACGAGGAGGTCGCCGCCGCGGGCGGCCGCGTCTATCTCGCCAAGGACGCCCGGCTGAGCCCGGAACTGCTCCCCGCCATGTACCCGCGCCTCGACGACTTCCGCGCCCTGCGCGCCGAGCTGGACCCGCACGGGGTGTTCGTGTCCGACCTGGCCCGCCGCCTCCATCTCTAGGCAACCACTAGGAGCTGTCATGAAGGACGCCTTCGGCCTCCCCCAGTCCCTGCTCGTCCTCGGCGGTACGTCCGAGATCGCGCTGGCCACCGCCCGCCGGCTGATCGCCCGCCGCACCCGCACGGTCTGGCTGGCGGGCCGCCCCTCGCCCGCCCTGGAGGAGGCCGCCGGCCGGCTGCGCGGGCTCGGGGCCGAGGTGCACACCGTCGCGTTCGACGCGCTCGACCCGGCCTCGCACGAGGCCGTGCTCGGGAAGATCTTCGCCGAGGGCGACATCGACATGGTGCTGCTCGCCTTCGGGCTCCTGGGCGACCAGGCGCGTGACGAGCGGGACCCGCAGGCCGCGGTGCGGGTCGCGCAGACCAACTACACCGGCGCGGTCTCGGCGGGCCTGGTGTGCGCCCGCTCACTCCAGTCCCAGGGGCACGGCTCGCTGGTCGTGATGTCGTCCGTCGCGGGTGAGCGCGCGCGCCGGGCCAACTTCATCTACGGCTCCAGCAAGGCCGGCCTCGACGCCTTCACACAGGGCCTCGGTGACGCGCTGCACGGCACGGGCGTGCACGTCATGGTCGTACGCCCCGGGTTCGTGCGGACGCGGATGACCGCGGGCCTGCCCGAGGCGCCGCTGGCGACCACGCCCGAGGCGGTCGCGTCGGCCGTGGAGCTGGGGCTGCGGCGCCGCTCGGAGACGGTGTGGGTGCCGGGCGCACTGCGCGTGGTGATGGCGGCGCTGCGGCACCTGCCGCGCGGGGTGTTCCGGCGGCTGCCGATCTGACGGGCGCGCCGGTCAGCGCATGGGGATCGAGCCGTGCTCCACACGGCCGGCCTGCGGGGGGACCACCGCGCCGCCGAAGGGGAACTCGCACAGCTTGCGCCAGACGCCGTCGGCGCCCTGCTCGTAGAGGGCGAAGCCGGTGCAGGGCCACTCGGCCTCGTAACCGGCGAGTTCCTCGAAGGCGCGGTCCATCGCCGCCTCGTCGATGCCGTGTGCCACGGTGACATGCGGGTGGTAAGGGAACTGCAGTTCGCGTGCGACCGGGCCGGCGGGGTCCCGGACCTGCTCCTGGAGCCGGGTGCAGGCCTCCGCACCCGCGACGACCCGGACGAAGACGACCGGGGACAGGGGCCGGAAGGTGCCGGTGCCCGACAGCCGCATCGGGAACGGCCGGCCGGCCGCGGCGACCTCGGTCAGATGCGCCTCGACGGCCGGCAGGGCCGCCTCGTCGACCTCGGTCGGCGGGAGCAGGGTGACGTGCGTGGGGATGCCGTGAGCCGCGGCGTCGCCGAAGCCCGCGCGCAGCTGCTGAAGCCGGCTGCCGTGAGGCTCCGGGACCGCGATCGAGACACCGATCGTTACGGTCCCCACGTCGTCTCCTGTCGTTTCAGTTGGTGAGACCCGTCCTGCCGGGAGCGCGTCCCGCCGGATCGAGCGGGAGTGGCCGCTGATACGACCACCCGGTTATCGACTGTACGGCCACGGCCGGGTTACGGGCAGGCGCAACGGAAGTGATGTACAGCGCTGTTCGGTGGTGCGGCTGTGCGCGGGAGCGGTTTCAGTGCTTGGCGGGCAGGAAGCCGACCTTGTCGTAGGCCTGCGCGAGGGTCTCCGCGGCGACCGCGCGGGCCTTCTCGGCACCCTTGGCCAGGATCGAGTCGAGCGTCTCCGGGTCGTCCAGGTACTGCTGGGTGCGCTCCCGGAACGGCGTCACGAAGTCGACCATGACCTCGGCGAGGTCCGTCTTGAGCGCGCCGTAGCCCTTGCCCTCGTACTTCTCCTCCAGCTCGGCGATGCCGGCCCCGGTGAGGGTGGAGTAGATGGTGAGGAGGTTGCTGATCCCCGGCTTCTCCGCCACGTCGTAGCGGATCACCGTGTCCGTGTCGGTGACGGCGCTCTTGACCTTCTTGGCCGTGGCCTTCGGCTCCTCGAGCAGGTTGATGAGGCCCTTCGGCGTGGACGCCGACTTGCTCATCTTGATCGACGGGTCCTGCAGGTCGTAGATCTTCGCCGTCTCCTTGAGGATGTACGGCCTGGGGACGGTGAAGGTCGGGCCGAAGCGGCCGTTGAAACGCTCGGCGAGGTCGCGGGTGAGCTCGATGTGCTGGCGCTGGTCCTCGCCGACCGGGACCTCGTTCGCCTGGTAGAGCAGGATGTCCGCCACCTGCAGGACCGGGTACGTGAACAGGCCGACCGACGCGCGCTCGGCGCCCTGCTTGGCGGACTTGTCCTTGAACTGGGTCATGCGGCTCGCCTCGCCGAAGCCGGTGAGGCAGTTCATGACCCAGGCGAGCTGGGCGTGCTCGGGGACGTGGCTCTGGACGAAGAGCGTGCAGCGGTCCGGGTCCAGGCCCGCGGCCAGCAGCTGGGCGACGGCCAGGCGGGTGTTGGCGCGCAGGTCCTTCGGGTCCTGCGGGATGGTGATCGCGTGCAGGTCGACGACCATGTAGAACGCGTCGTGGGTCTCCTGGAGGGCCACCCACTGGCGGACGGCGCCGAGGTAGTTGCCGAGGTGGAACGAGCCGGCGGTGGGCTGGATACCGGAGAGCACGCGAGGTCGGTCAGAGGCCATGCTCACCATTCTCTCAGGTCCCGGGGACCGATCAGGAACAGGTCGGGAACAGGTGGGGCCCCGTTTCTCCCCCGCGGGGTAACAAGGGTGTGAGGACGCGGCAGGGCATCCGGCCCGGGCCGCGGAAGGGGGTCCTGTGAGCGAGCGAGGCGGGGCGGGAAGAGGGCGGGGCCGGAGCGGGGCTGTGCGGCGCGCGCTGCTCGTGACGGCGGCGGCCGTCCTGGCCGTGATGTCGGCCGTGGGTGCGACGGGGACGGCCGCCGCGGCCCTCCCGGCGCGCGGGCCGGACGTCCCGGACGTGGCGATGGTCGTGGCGGGCGGCACGGGACGGACGACGGCGGTGCGCTCGGGCGAGCCGGTCTTCGCCCGCCTGTGGCAGCTGCTGCAGCCGCTGCACACGGAGACCGAGCGGGTGCCGGAGGACTGGGTGGAGGGACGGTTCCCGCCGGTACGGTTCACGGTGGTCTGGGCACTGTCGGGGGTCGGTGGCCGGCCCGCGACGAACCGGCCGCCGGGCGGAGACGTGGCCGTCGAACGCCAGGACCAGCTGTTGGTCGCCGAGGACGGCACGCCCTGGGTGCGCTCGGACCTCGCGCCCGCCGTGGAGGACGACGACATCCGCTGGCATCGGGCGCCGCGCTCACACTTCGAGCGGCTGGACCAGGCGCGGCTGCTCGGCGACACGGCGGGCGGGCCCGTCGAGAGCACTGCCGCGGGGGACCTGCCGGGCGGCCCGGTGCGGGGGGACCTCCGGTGGGCGGTGGCGGGGCTCGCGGCCGGCGTCGGCGGCACGCTGCTGATACGCCGCGCGGCGGCCCGGCGTGCTGCCGGACCGCCGCGGGAGGAGCCGCGCCAGGTGCTGATCGACCTCGACGAGTGAGACCGCGGCGCCCGGTACCGCCGCCACGGGCGTCAGCCCAGGTCGATCTCCGGGTACAGCGGGAAACCGGCCACGAGGTCGGTGGCGCGGCGGGAGATCTCGTCGGCGACCTTCGGGTCCAGGACGTGCGCCGCCTTGGAGGGGGCGCCCGACTTGGTGGTGCCCGGCTCGGTGGTGGTGAGGACGCGGTCGATGAGGCCGGCGACCTCGTCCATCTCCGCCGTGCCGAGGCCGCGGGTGGTCAGGGCCGGGGTGCCGATGCGGATGCCGGAGGTGTACCAGGCGCCGTTCGGGTCGGCGGGGATCGCGTTGCGGTTGGTGACGATGCCCGACTCCAGCAGGGCGGCCTCGGCCTGGCGGCCCGTGAGGCCGTAGGAGGAGGCGACGTCGATCAGGTTCAGGTGGTTGTCCGTGCCGCCCGTGACCAGCGTCGCGCCGCGGCGCATCAGGCCCTCGGCGAGGGCGCGGGAGTTGTCGACGATGCGCTGGGCGTAGTCGCGGAAGGACTCCTGGCGGGCCTCCGCGAGAGCGACGGCCTTGGCGGCCATGACGTGCGGGAGCGGGCCGCCGAGGACCATCGGGCAGCCGCGGTCGACCTGGTCCTTCAGGGAGTCGTCGCACAGGACCATGCCGCCGCGGGGGCCGCGCAGCGACTTGTGGGTGGTCGTCGTCACGATCTGGGCGTGCGGGACCGGGTCGAAGTCGCCGGTCAGGACCTTGCCCGCGACCAGGCCGGCGAAGTGCGCCATGTCGACCATGAGCGTCGCGCCGACCTCGTCGGCGATCTCGCGCATGATCCGGAAGTTCACCAGGCGGGGGTAGGCCGAGTAGCCCGCGACGATGATCAGCGGCTTGAACTCGCGGGCCTGGGCGCGCAGCGCCTCGTAGTCGATGAGGCCGGTCGACGGGTCGGTGCCGTAGGAGCGCTGGTCGAACATCTTGCCCGAGATGTTCGGGCGGAAGCCGTGGGTGAGGTGGCCGCCGGCGTCCAGGGACATGCCGAGCATGCGCTGGTTGCCGAAGGCCTGGCGCAGCTCGGCCCAGTCGGCGTCGGTCAGGTCGTTGACCTGCCGGACGCCGGTCTTCTCCAGGAAGGGCACCTCGACGCGGGCGCCGAGGACGGCCCAGAAGGCGACGAGGTTGGCGTCGATGCCGGAGTGCGGCTGGACGTAGGCGTGGCGGGCGCCGAACAGCTCCTTGGCGTGCTCGGCGGCCAGGGACTCGACGGTGTCGACGTTGCGGCAGCCGGCGTAGAAGCGGCGGCCGACGGTGCCCTCGGCGTACTTGTCGCTGAACCAGTTGCCCATCGTCAGGAGCGTGGCCGGGGAGGCGTAGTTCTCGGAGGCGATCAGCTTGAGCATCTCGCGCTGGTCGGCGACCTCCTGGCCGATGGCGTCGGCGACGCGGGGCTCCACGGCGCGGATCACGTCGAGTGCGGCGCGGTAGGCGGTGGAAGCGGTGGAGAGGGGCTCGGCTGGCATGTGGGACCTCCGGACGTTGCGTTCAGCGTTCACGGTACGGCCCAGGCGCACGGCACGATTCCGGCCCCCCGGGGTCAACCGGGTCCGGGGGCCGCTTCCCGATGGTCGGTCCCATCCCAGCACGCCAGTCACGGCCCTCGGCCAGCCTACCCGGTGGGGTGGGGGTGAACGGCGGGGGAGCATCGCCGGGTCGCGTCCGCGGAGCCCCGCGCCCCGCCCTTCGGGCGGAGGACGGGACGTCGCGGACCCGGCCTAGAGGATCACGTGCGGCAGGAAACGGGCGTACTCGTCCGTGATCAAGCCCGCCGACTCGCGGATGCCGAGGCCCGCCGACTCGTTTTCCACCACCCACGCTCCCAGGACCACTCGGTTGCCGTCGAAATCGGGCAGCGGCGCCAGTTGCTGGTAGACGCACGGTTCGTCGCGGAGGTGGCGAGGGGATCCGGGCTCGTGGATGGTGACGCCCGCGCCCTCCCGGCCGAGGAGGGGCTTGGCGACCCAGCCCGTGGTGGTCAGGTCCCGGGGACCGTCCAGGTACGCGGGGAGGAGGTTGGGGTGGTCCGGGTACAGCTCCCAGAGGATCGCCAGGAGGGCCTTGTTGCTGAGGAGCATCTTCCAGGCCGGCTCGATCCAGAGGGTGGAGCCGGTGCCGCCGCCGTTGTCCAGGGTGTCGAGGACGTGGCCGGCGAAGCGGTCGGTGGTGAGCCACTCCCAGGGGTAGAGCTTGAAGACGCTGCGGATGAAGCGCAGGCGCTGGTCGACGAAACGACCGGAGAGGCGGTCCCAGCCGATCTCCTCCATGGAGATCCAGTCGGTGGCCAGGCCCGCCTGCTCGGCGGTCTCCTTGAGGTAGGCGACCGTCATCATGTCCTCGCCGAGTTCGTCGGCGGCGGAGTACGCGAAGTACAGGGGGCTGCCCGGCGGGAGCCGGGCGGCCTGGTTCTTCCAGGCGTCGATCAGGCGTTCGTGGAGGGAGTTCCACTGGTCCGCGCCGGGGAAGCGTTCCTCCATCCAGAACCACTGGGGGGACGCGGCCTCGACCAGTGAGGTGGGGGTGTCGGCGTTGTACTCCAGGAGCGCGGCCGGGCCGGTGCCGTCGTAGCGGAGGTCGAAGCGGCCGTAGACCGAGGGGAGTTCGGCGCGGCGCTGCCAGGCCTCGGCGACCGCACTGGCCACGCGGGGGTCGGTGATGCCCAGATCCGCGAAACGGTCCTCGGCGACGATGTGCCCGGCCGCCGCCAGGCACATGCGGTGGAGTTCCTCCACGACCTCTTCCAGGGCCTCGATCTCCGGGAGGCTGAAGACGTAGTGGGCGCTCTCGTCCCAGTAGGGGCGCAGGGAGCCGTCGGGGTAACGGGTCAGGGGGTAGATCAGGCCCTGCTCCTCGACGGTCTGCTGCCAGCCGGGACGGGGTTCGACGGTGCGGCGTTCCATCTGCGTACGGCCCGGTCAGCCGCCGCCGGAGCCCGAGCAGCCGAAGCCGCCCCGGTCGACGGCCTCGCTGCGGCTGAAGGTGCCGTGCTCGGCGCGACCGCCGCTGACGTCGGCGTCGTAGTACCAGTCGGCGTCCGTGACCTTGGTCTTGCCGGTCGTCTTGCGGCCGTTGCCGTAGGAGGAAGAGGAGCCCGACTTGCAGTTCTTGTCGGCGACGATCTTGTAGCCGTTGTAGTCGTAGCTGTCGCGGTCCACGCAGCGGCGGTCCGGGTCGGAACCGCACGCGGACAGGGCCGCCGCGAGGACACCCATGCCGCCCAGCACCACCGTGCTCGAGCGCAACCGTCGTCGTGTTTCGGCCATGTGCGTCTCCCCGTGTTCTCCCCTTGGGCACTGACAGGCGGTCAGCCTAGAGAACGGTGTGAACCTGCGCGCATGCCCCCCTCCCCCCGGCCGCTCCCCTACTGTCGATTTGTGATTTTTGGAATGGTGTGTGCCCTTGGCGCGGCGGTCTGTTTCGGCACGGCGACGGTGCTGCAGGCGATCGCCGCGCGGGCCGCGGCGGCCACCGGGCCGGGCGGGGACGTGGCGCTGCTGTGGCGGGCGCTGCGGCAGTGGCGGTATCTGGCCGGGCTCGCGCTCGACGGGCTGGGTTTCGTGCTGCAGATCCTCGCGCTGCGGTCGGTACCGATCTATGCCGTGGGGGCGGCGCTGGCGGCGAGCCTCGCGGTGACGGCCGTGGTCGCGGCGCGGCTGCTGAAGGTGCGGCTGAGCCGTACGGAGTGGGCGGCGGTGGGGGTGGTGTGCGCCGGGCTCGCGCTGCTGGGGCTGGCGTCCGGGGCGGAGGGAGACGAGGCCGGGCCGGTCTGGCTGAAGTGGGCGATGCTCGGTGCGGCGGCCGGAGTGCTGTTGCTCGGCGCGGCGGGCGGGCGGCTTCCGGAGCGGGGCCGGGCTCTGGCGCTCGGGCTCGGTGCCGGGCTGGGGTTCGGGGTGGTGGAGGTGGCGGTGCGGCTCATCGACGGGCTGACACCCGCCGCGCTCTTCACGAACCCGGCGTCGTACGCGCTGCTGCTCGGCGGCGGGGCCGCGTTCCTGTTGCTGACCTCCGCCCTGCAGCGCGGGTCGGTGACCACGGCGACCGCGGGGCTGGTGCTCGGGGAGACGGTCGGGCCCGCGCTGATCGGCGTGGTGTGGCTCGGGGACCGCACACGGTCGGGGCTGGGGTGGCTGGCGGTGCTCGGTTTCGCGGTGGCGGTCGCCGGCGCGCTGGCGTTGTCGCGGTTCGGTGAGGCACCGGTGGAAGCGGAGGAGAGCGCGGTCGTGTCGAGGTGACCCACGTGCTGTCCCGTGGGACGGCGTGACCGGTGATCCCGCCACGGTCACCGCGCCTGTCGCGTGACGCCGGGCCGTGCGGCCGGCTTCCACTCCCGGGGTGGGCGATGCCGGGCGCGGGCGGTGCGGCGAACGCGGTCACCCGGGCAGTACCGCGCACAGTGCGTCCAGCGCCCCCGACCAGGCGTGGTCGGGGGGTGTGCCGTATCCGACGACCAGGGCGTCGACCGGCTCCACCGTCGCCGCGGGGTTGCCGTAGCGGGCGAGTCCGTGGAGCGCGAGGCCCCGCCAGTGGGCGGACTGGACGACCGACTGCTCGGTGCCGGACGGCAGCCGCAGCAGGACGTGCAGACCGGCCGCGATGCCGGTGACGCGGACCTCGGGGGCCCGGGCCGCGACGGCGGCGACCAGGGCGTCCCGGCGGCGCCGGTAGCGCAGGCGGGTCGCGCGCACATGGCGGTCGTAGGCACCGGACGTGAGGAACTCGGCCAGGGTCAGCTGGTCCAGCGCCCCGCAGGAGTCGATGTCGCCCTTGGCCGCCGCGACCTCCTCGGCGAGGTCCGGCGGCAGCACCATCCAGGCCAGCCGCAGCCCGGGGGCGAGGGACTTGCTCGCGGTGCCCAGGTAGACCACCCGGTCGGGGTCCAGGCCCTGGAGCGCGCCGACGGGCTGCCGGTCGTAGCGGAACTCGCCGTCGTAGTCGTCCTCCAGCACCAGGCCGCCGGTGCGCCGCGCCCAGTCGACGACGGCCGCCCGGCGGTCGCGGTGCAGGGGAACGCCCATCGGGAACTGGTGGGCGGGGGTGATCAGGACAGCGTCGGCTCCGGCCGGCTCGCCCGGGTCGGTCCCCAGCCGGTCGAAGGGCAGCGGGGTGGTACGCAGGCCCGAGGAGGTCAGGAGCCTCCGGTGCTCGTCGAGGCCGTACGACTCGACCGCGACCGTCGCGGCCCCGCGTGCCCGCAGGACCGTGCCCAGCAGGTTGAGCCCGTGCGCGAACCCGGCGCACACCACGATCCGTTCGGGGTCGGCGCGGACGCCCCGGACCCGGGAGAGGTAGCCGGCGAGCGCTGCCCGCAACTCCGGACGGCCACGGGGGTCGCCGTAGTCCAGCGCGTGGTACGGGGCGGTGTTCAGGGCGCGCCGGGCGGCCTTGAGCCACTGCGCGCGCGGGAAGGACGCGAGGTCGGGGCTGCCGGGGCGCAGGTCGTAGGCGGGACGGGTGCGGACCCGGGGGTGGGATGCCGTGCCGGCCGGCGGGACGACCCTTCGCTCGGCCACCCGGGTCCCGGACCCCTGCCGGGCCGTGAGCCAGCCTTCGGCGACCAGGTCGGCGTAGGCGTCGGCGACCGTGTTGCGGGCGATGCCCAGGTCGGCGGCGAGCGCGCGGGAGGAGGGCAGCCGGCTGCCGGGGGCGAGGCGGCCGGAGCGCACCGCCTGGCGCAGGGCGTCGGTCAGCCCCCGGCGCAGGCCCGGGCCGGTCGGCTCCACGTGCAGATCGATGCCCAGAGTGGCCCAAGGTTCAGACATGGAAATGGACCATATCCCTGGGCTGCTTCCTCCTAGGATCGAGGGCATGACGACGCATCCCGACGACACGACGGCCACGACGACGACCGTGGAGTATGCCGCCGAGCGGCCCGCCCGCCTGGAGTGGGCCAAGCACGCGCCCGAGGTCTACCGGGCGATGGTCCGGCTGGAGACCGCCGCCCGGCAGGGCCTGGACCACCAGCTGTACGAGCTGGTGAAGATCCGCGCCTCGCAGATCAACCACTGCGCCTTCTGCATCGACATGCACACCAAGGACGCCCTCGCGTCGGGCGAGAGCGTCGAGCGGATCGTGCAGCTCAGCGCCTGGGACGAGTCACGGCACTTCTACACCGCGAAGGAGCTCGCGGCCCTGGAGCTGACGGAGGCCGTGACGGTTCTGACGGACGGTTTCGTGCCGGACGAGGTGTACGAGAACGCCGCCAGGCACTTCGAGGAGTCGGAGCTGGCGCAGCTGATCGCCGCGATCACGGTGATCAACGCCTGGAACCGGTTCGGGGTGACCTGCCGCATGGCGCCCGGGCACTACCAGCCGGGCCAGTACAAGTGACGGCACGGACCGGGCTGCTGGACCCGGCGGTCGGGCGGGCCCTGTCCGCGCTCAGCAAGGTCGCCAAGCAGGGCCTGGGCGACCCGGCCCTGGCCGAACTCGTCGTGATCCGCGCCTCGCAGCTCAACCACTGCGCGTTCTGCCTCGACATGCATCTCACGATCGCCCGACAGTACGGGGTGAGCGAGAAGCAGCTCGATCTGCTGGCGGCGTGGGAGGAGGCCGAGGACGTCTTCGACGAGCGGGAGCGGGCGGCGCTGGCCCTGACGGAGGCGGTGACGGTTCTGACGGACGGTTTCGTGCCGGACGAGGTGTACGAGAACGCCGCCAAGCACTTCGACGAGGCCCGGCTCGCCCACCTGATCGGTCTGGTCGTCGCCGTCAACAACTGGAACCGGGTGATGGTCAGCCGCCGGATCCCGCCGGGGGGTCACACGCCATGAGCAAGGTGGAGACGTTCCGCGCCCTGCACCACCACCGGGCGCCCGGTGATCCCCTCGTGCTGCCGGGGCCGTGGGACGCGGCCAGTGCCCGGGTGTTCGCCGAGGCCGGGTTCCCGGCGCTCGCCACGCCCAGTGCCGGGGTCGCCGCATCCCTCGGGTACGAGGACGGGCAGGTCCCGGCCGACGAGATGTTCGCGGCGGTCACCCGGATCGTCCGGGCCGTCGACGTGCCCGTGTCGGCGGACGTGGAGGGCGGGTACGGGCTCGCGCCGAAGGTGCTGGTGGAGCGGCTGCTGGAGGCGGGGGCGGTGGGCTGCAACCTGGAGGACTCCGAGAGTGGAGTGCTCAAGGACCCGCACGCGCATGCCGACTGGCTGGCCGAGGTGCGGGACGCGGCCGGTGAGCGGCTCTTCGTCAACGCCCGCGTGGACACCTTTGCCCGCGGGGTCACCGATCCCGAACGGGCCGTCGAGCGGGCCGCGTTGTACGTCGCCGCGGGGGCCGACTGCGTGTACCCGATCGGGGCGCCGCCGGACGTTCTGCCGCTGCTGCGGGCCGGAATCCAGGGGCCGATCAACGTGGGTGCCCCGGCCGAGGGCGGCCCCACGCCCGCCGAACTCGGCGCGCGAGGGGCCACCCGGATCACCTTCGGGCCGGGACTCCAGCGGCGGGCCGCTCGGGCCCTGCGGGAGATCGCCGCCGGCCTGCGACCGTAGGGGCGCTCAGGACAGCCACTTCTTCCACGTGGACTTGTGGCTGTCCACCCACTTCTTCGCCGCGTCCTCGGGTGTCATCTTCTGGTCGGCGATCATCAGGGAGACCTCGTTCTGGTCCTCGGTCGTCCACTTGAACTTCTTCAGGAAGGCCGCCGCCTTGCCGCCGTTCTTCGCGAAGCCCGAGTTCAGGTACTTCTGGAGCGGGGTGTGCGGATAGGCGCAGGCGACCTTCTCCGGGTCGGCGTCGCAGCCCTCCTTGTACGGCGGCAGCTTCACCTCGGTCATCGGGACCTTCTTGAAGAGCCACTGCGGCGAGTACCAGTACGTGAGGAAGGGCTTCTTCTCCTTGGCGAACTGCCTCATCTGCGTGATCTGCGCCGCCTCGGACCCCGCGAACACCACCTGGTAGTCCAGCTTCAGGTTCTTCACCAGCGCCTTGTCGTTGGTGACGTAGGACGGCGAACCGTCCATCAGCTGGCCCTTGTCGCCGCTCTCCGGAGTGCGGAACAGGTGGGAGTACTTGTTGAGGTTCTTCCAGTTCGTGATGTCCGGGTGCTGCTTGGCGAGGTACGTCGGGACGAACCAGCCGATGTGACCGGTGACGCCGAGTCCGCCGCCGCGGGCGATCGTCTTCTTGTCGTCGACGTACCGCTTCTCCTGCTCGGGGTGGCCCCAGTCCTCCAGGATGGCGTCGACGCGGCCCTGGCTGAGGGCGTCCCAGGCGGGCACCTCGTCGACCTGGACGGTGTCGACCCTGTAGCCCAGCTCGTGCTCCAGGATGTACTGGGCGACGGCCACGTTGGCCTGCGCGCCCACCCAGGACTGCACGGACAGGGTCACGGACTTGGCGCCCTGCGCGTTGGCGAAGGGCGAGGCCTGCTTGGTCATGTCGGCGGCACCGCAGCCGGTGAGCAGCGCCAGGGAGCTCACCGCGGCGATCACGGCCGTCTTGCGGACTCGCATGTCACGCTCCCTTCTTCGCGCGGCGTTCGGTGGGCTGCGTCACCCGGTCGAGCATCAGGCCGAGGCAGACGATCGCCCCGCCGGCCACCAGACCGGTCGCCAGGTCGCCCTGAGCGAGGCCGAAGACGACGTCGTAGCCGAGTGCGCCACCGCCGACCAGGCCGCCGATGACGACGACGGCGAGGACCAGGACGAGGCCCTGGTTGACGGCGAGCAGCAACGCCGGGCGGGCCAGCGGGAGCTGGACCTGCTTCAGCTGCTGCCAGCTGGTCGCACCCAGCGAGCTGGAGGACTCCAGCGCGGCCGGGTCGACCTGGCGCAGACCCTGGGTGGTGATCCGTACGACGGCGGGCAGCGCGTAGACGATCGCGGCCGCGACGGCCGGGGCGCGGCCGACGCCGAACAGGGCGACGACCGGGATCAGATACACGAACTGCGGCATCGTCTGGAACACGTCGAGGACGGGGCGCAGCGCCCGCTCCAGGCGGTCGCTGCGGGCCGCCGCGATCCCGGTGGCGAAGCCGACGATGAGGGTGACGGCGACGGCCGCCAGGACCTGCGACAGCGTGTCGAGCGACGGCTGCCAGACGCCGAGGACGCCGATCGCGGCCATGGCGAGGACGGCGGTCAGCGCGGTGCGCCAGGTGCCGATCACCCAGGCAAGGGCGGCGACGATCAGCAGGACCGACCACCAGGGCAGCCACTGGAGGCCGTCGCGCACCGGGTCGAGGACCCAGGTGGTGAAGTGGCCGGCCCAGTCGGCGGTGCCGCCGATGACGGGGACGCCGGAGTACAGGTGCGCGGTCATCCAGTCGACGGCGCGGTTGACGGGCTCGGCGATGCCGACGATCCAGGCTTCGGGCCAGTCGAGCCGGCCCGCGAGCCGCCCGGCGACCGCCACGGCGACGACGCCGGCGAGCGCGTAGAGCCAGCCGAGGCCACTGCGGGGTTCGGGATCGGCGCCGAGCCGCTCCCCCGCAGCGCCCGTGACCCGGTCCAGGACGACGGCCAGCAGCACGATCGGGATACCGGCGGCGAGCGCGGCACCGACGTCGACCGAGGCCAGCGCCTGGTAGACGCGGTCGCCGAGACCGCCCGCGCCGATCACGGACGCGATGACGGCCATGGACAGCGCCATCATGATCGTCTGGTTGAGGCCGAGGAGGAGTTCCTTGCGGGCCAGCGGGATACGGGCCGTCAGCAGTCGCTGGCGGGCGGTCGAGCCGAGGGACTCGACGGCCTCCAGCACCTCCTTGTCGGCGCCGCGCAGGCCGAGTGAGGTGAGCCGGGCCATGGGCGGGGCGGCGTAGACGACGGTGGCCAGGACGGCCGCCGGGACGCCGATGCCGAAGATCAGCACGACCGGCAGCAGGTAGGCGAAGGCGGGCAGCACCTGCATGGTGTCCAGGATCGGGCGCAGGACGCGGTCCATCCGGTCGGACAGCCCCGCGGCGAGCCCGAGCAGCGCGCCCACCGCGACCGATGCGAGGACCGCGACGACCATCAGGGCGAGCGTCTGCATGGTCGGCACCCACATGCCGAGCAGCCCGCAGGCGAGGAACGCGGTGGCCGTGCCGAGCGCCAGCTTCACACCCGCCACGCGCCAGGCGACCAGGGCGCCCAGGGCCGTGACCCCGGCCCAGCCGAGGGCCAGGAGGGTGAGGTAGACGGCTCGTACGGCGATGACGACGACGTTGCTGACGTAGCCGAAGAAGTACAGGAACAGCGGGTGGCTGTCGCGGTTGTCGATGATCCAGTCGCTGGTCCTGGTGAGCGGCCCGGAGAGGTCGACGGTCAGCGCGGTCGGCCAGCTGCCGCTCGTCCAGCGGGCGCCGGCCAGCGGCACGAGGATCGCGGCGGCCAGGGCGAGCAGCAGCAGCTTGCGCACGGCCCGGTGCTTGAGGAATCCGGGCAGACCGAAGCGCGGCGGGGACGCGGTGATGGTCGCCATCACACCGCCTCCTTGGGCTGCTGCGTCCCCGGCGGAGCGGGCTGCTCCGTGCCGGCGACGACGCCGAGCAGCGTGTCGGAGTCGACCACGCCCACGCACCTGCCCTTGTCGACGACCCGGGCCGGTGAGCCGGCGCGGGCGACCGCCTCGATCGCCTCGGACACCGTCGCGTCGGGCCGGACCGCCGGTCCGCTGCCGTCCTGGCCGGCCGACGGGCGGCGCATGGCCGTGCGGACGGTCATGACCTGCTCGCGCGGGACGTCCCGGACGAACTCGCGGACGTAGTCGTCGGCGGGCGAGCCCACGATCTCCTCGGGTGTGCCGAGTTGCACGACCCGGCCGTCGCGCATCAGGGCGATGCGGTCGCCCAGCTTGAGGGCCTCGTTGAGGTCGTGGGTGATGAAGACCATCGTGCGGCCTTCCTCCTGGTGCAGCCGGACGACCTCGTCCTGCATGTCGCGCCGGATCATCGGGTCCAGGGCGCTGAAGGGTTCGTCGAACAGCAGGACTTCGGGGTCGGCGGCGAGCGCGCGGGCAAGCCCGACGCGCTGCTGCTGGCCGCCGGAGAGCTGGCCGGGGCGGCGGTGCTCCATGCCCTCCAGGCCGACCTTGGCGACGACCTCGGCGGCCCGCTCGCGCCGCTCGGCCTTGCCCATGCCCTGGATCTCCAGGCCGTAGGCGACGTTGTCGAGGACCGAGCGGTGCGGCAGCAGGCCGAAGTGCTGGAAGACCATGGCGGCGCGGTGGCGGCGCAGTTCGCGCAGCCGGGAGCGGTCCATGGCGCGGACGTCCTCGCCGTCGATGGCGATGGTGCCGGCCGTCGGCTCGATCAGCCGGGTCAGACAGCGCACCAGCGTGGACTTGCCGGAGCCGGACAGGCCCATGACGACGAAGACCTCGCCCTTGCGCACGTCGAAGGTGACGTCGCGGACGGCGGCCGTGCAGCCGGTGCGGGAGCGCAGCTCGGCGGGGTCGAGGGCGGTGAGCTCGGGGTCGGCGGGAACGCGGTCGGCCTTGGGGCCGAACACCTTCCACAGGCCCTCCACCGAGAAGACGGGCGTGGTGTCCATGATCTGCTCCGTGGGGGGTTCGAGGGTCGCGGTCATCGGGAACCACCACCGATCAGCTCGGCGGCCTTCTCCCCGACCATGAGCACGCCGATCATCGGGTTCACGGTGGTCATGGTGGGGAACACGGAGGCGTCGGCGATGCGGATGCCTTCCAGGCCGCGGATGCGCAGCTCGGGGTCGACGACGGCCAGCTGGTCGTCAACGTCGCCCATCTTGCAGGTGCCGGCCGGGTGGTAGACGGTGTGCGCGACCTTTCGGGCGTACTCGCTGAGCTCCTCGTCGTTCGTCACGTCCGGACCCGGGCACACCTCGCGCTTGAGCCACCCGGCCAGCGGCTCGGTCTTGGCGATCTCGCGGGCGATCTTGATGCCGTCGACGAGGGTGCGGCCGTCGTAGTCGTCCTCGTCGGTGAAGTAGCGGAAGTCGAGGGCCGGCTTGGCCTCGGGGTCGGCGCTGGTGAGGTACAGCCGGCCGCGGCTCTTCGGCTTGGGGATGTTCGGGGTCATCGAGACGCCGAAATCGGGCCGCTGGTAGCCCAGTCGCTCCGGGTTGTCCGTGAACGGGACCTGGTAGAAGTGGAACATCAGGTCGGGGTGCGCCAGTTCGGGGTCGCGGCGCACGAACAGGCCCGCGTCGGAGTCCATCGCCGAGTTCTCCGGGATGGGGCCGTTGGTCTCCCAGACGATGACCGACTCGGGGTGGTCGAGCAGGTTCTCACCGACGCCCGGCAGGTCGTGCGTGACGGGGATGCCGAGCTTCTCCAGGTCGGCCTTGGGGCCGATGCCGGAGTGCATCAGCAACCGGGGCGAGTCGACCGCCCCGGCGCACAGCAGGACCTCGTTGCGTGCCTTGACGAGGATCTCCTCGCCGTCCTTGGTGCGCACGTGGACGCCCTCGGCCCGGTTGCCGTCGAGTTCCAGCTTGTACGCCCAGGTCTCCAGCAGGATCGTCAGGTTGGGACGCTCGTCCATCACCGGGTGCAGGTACGCCACCGACGCCGAGGAACGCTTGTTGTTCTCGGGGTGGTAGGCGAGGTCGAAGAAGCCGACGCCCTCGGTGAACGGCTTCTTGTTGAAGCCGTCGACACGCGGGACGCCGAGCGCCTCCTGCGCCGCGTCGACGAAGTCGCGGGCGATGGCGTTCCGGTCCTTCTCGTCGACCGGGACGATGTTGTTGAGCAGGCGCGCGAAGTACGCCTCCATCTGCACCGCGCCCCAGCCCTTGGCGCCCGCGGCCTCCCACTCGTCCCAGTCGGCCGGCAGCGGCTTGAAGGCGATCAGGGTGTTGTGCGAGGAGCAGCCGCCCAGGACGCGGGCCCGGCTGTGCCGGATGTGCGAGTTTCCGCGTGGCTGTTCGGTGGTGGGGTAGTCGTAGTCGAGCTCGCCGCCGAGCAGGCCCATCCAGCGGCGCAGGGTCAGCACGTCGTCGCGGCCGACGTCGCTGGGGCCGCCCTCGATGACGGCGACGGTGACGTCGGGGTTCTCGGTGAGACGGGAGGCGATGACGGAACCTGCGGTTCCGCCGCCTATGACGACATAGTCGAATTCACGGGTGTTGTGGGACATGGGAGTGGTACTCCAGGGGGACCGGGATCTGTGGGGGAGTCTGGGGACGGGGGTCGCCGTTGGCGGCCGACGGTCGTGGGGCGACGGTCGTGGGGCCGACGGTCATGGGGCCGACCGCCGGGCGGGGCGACGGCCGCGGGGGTCTGGTCAGCCCGCGAACCAGCGCACCGGCTTGGGTGCGAGGTTCTGGTACACGTGCTTGGTCTCTCGGTATTCGGCGAGTCCGGCCGGGCCGAGTTCGCGGCCCACTCCGCTCTTGCCGAAGCCGCCCCACTCCGCCTGCGGCAGGTAGGGGTGGAAGTCGTTGATCCAGATCGTGCCGTGGCGCAGCCGGCCGGCGACACGGCGGGCGCGGCCCTGGTCGGCGGTCCAGACGCCGCCCGCGAGCCCGTACTCGGTGTCGTTGGCGAGGGCCACGGCCTCGTCCTCGGTACGGAAGGTCTCGACGGTGACGACCGGCCCGAAGACCTCCTCCCGTACGACGCGCATCTCGCGGTGGCAGTGGTCGAGGACGGTCGGCTCGTAGAAGTAACCGTTCTCCGGGCGCTGCGGGGACGGTTCGGGGCGCTTGCCGCCGGAGCGCAGCACCGCGCCCTCCGCGAGGGCGGACTCGACGTACATCTCGACCTTGGCGCGTTGCTGTTCGGAGACCAGCGGGCCGCACTCGACGCCGTCCTCGGTGCCGCGGCCGAGGCGGATCTTCTCGGCGCGCCGGGCGAGTTCGGCGACGAAGCGGTCCCGGACGGACTCCTCGATGATGAGGCGGGCGCCGGCCGAGCAGACCTGGCCGCTGTGGATGAAGGCGGCGTTGAGGGCCTGGTCGACGGCGGTGTCGAAGCCCTCCTCGGTGGCGCAGGCGTCGGCGAAGACGACGTTGGGGTTCTTGCCGCCGAGTTCGAGGGCGACCTTCTTGACGGTGGGCGCGGCGGCCTGGGCGACCTTGGTGCCGCTGATCAGGCCACCGGTGAAGGAGACCAGGTCGACGTCGGGGTGCTCGGAGAGGCGGGCGCCGACGGTGTGACCGGGGCCGGTGACGATGTTGGCGACCCCCGCGGGAAGTCCGGCCTCGACGAGCAGGTCGATCAGCGCGATCGTCGTCATCGGGGTGATCTCGCTCGGCTTGACGACGAAGGTGTTGCCGGCGGCCAGGGCCGGGGCGATCTTCCAGCTGGCCTGGAGCAGCGGGTAGTTCCAGGGCGTGATCATCGCGCAGACGCCGATGGGCTCGTGCACGACGACGCTGTGGATGTCGGGCGAACCCGCGTCCACGACCCGGCCGGGGGCCTCGCCGGCGACCAGGTCCGCGAAGTAGCGGAAGGCGTCGGCGACGCAGTCGATGTCGACGCGGCCCTCCTCGACGGTCTTGCCCGCGTCCCGGGCCTCCAGCAGCCCGAGCTTCTCGCGGTCCCGCACGAGGAGATCGGCGACGCGGCGCAGCAGTGCGGCACGCTCGGTGACGGGCGTGTGCGGCCACTCGCCCTCGTCGAACGCCCGCCGGGCCGCGGCGATCGCGAGATCGGTGTCCTTCTCGTCACCCTCCGCGACAACGGCGAAGGGCAGGGCGTCCGCGGGGTCGATGATCTCGCGCGTGGCCCCGGAGGCGGCGGCCCGCCACTCTCCTCCCGCATGGATGGTTTCACGCGCCTGAAGTTCGGTACTTTCCGCCATGATCGCTCTTCGCCTTCCGTTCCTGATCAGCGCCCCTGTGTCACACACGTGTCACTAAGAGACCGAGTTCGCCTGCCCGACTCCCCCGGATGCATGCGCGTCCGTGGCCGAAAGTGCGCTGTGTCACTGGAGATGCGGTCAAATCACCGCAAACCGCCCGCTCATACGCGCACAACACGCCAGGTCACCCCGGGTCGGAAGCCTTCCGGCGGGTGCCGCGCCGGGGACGAGGGCCCGGGACCGGCGACGCGCCCAGGGCCTGTCGCGGAAAATCTCCCGTACCGCTCGTCACAACCAGGCATGCGCACGTCATGACGGGTGCCGGGTCATGGCGCGGATGCCACGCCGGCGCGACCTCGACCGGCGGCAGCCGGGCATCCTTCTCATCGCCCTGTTCACGGCCCGGTCCCTGCGCGATCTCGGAAAAGCCCGCAGGCCCCGCACCGGAAGCAACCGGTACGGGGCCTGCGCGAAAACGCGGAGAGGCTCCGGTCAGATGAGGCCGAGGCCGCGGACCGCCTCGCGCTCCTCCTCAAGCTCCTTGACGGAGGCGTCGATGCGGGCGCGGGAGAACTCGTTGACCTCCAGGCCCTGGACGATCTCGTACTTGCCGTCCTTGCAGGTGACCGGGAAGGAGGAGATCAGGCCCTCCGGGACCTCGTAGGAGCCGTCCGACGGGATGCCCATGGACACCCAGTCGCCGTCGGCGGTGCCGTTGACCCAGGAGTACACGTGGTCGATCGCGGCGTTGGCGGCGGACGCGGCCGACGAGGCGCCACGGGCCTCGATGATGGCGGCGCCGCGCTTGGCGACGGTCGGGATGAAGTCCTCGGCCAGCCACTTCTCGTCGTTCACGACCTCGGCGGCGTTCTTGCCGGCGACCGTGGCGTGGAAGATGTCGGGGTACTGGGTGGCGGAGTGGTTGCCCCAGATGGTCAGCCGCTTGATGTCGGCGACCGTCGAGCCTGTCTTCTTCGCGAGCTGGGTCAGCGCGCGGTTGTGGTCCAGACGGGTCATCGCGGTGAACCGCTCGGCCGGTACGTCCGGCGCGGCGGCCTGGGCGATCAGGGCGTTGGTGTTGGCCGGGTTGCCGACGACCAGGACTTTGATGTCGTCCGCGGCGTGGGCGTTGATGGCCTGGCCCTGCGGCTTGAAGATGCCGCCGTTGGCCTCCAGCAGGTCGCCGCGCTCCATGCCCTTGGTGCGGGGGCGGGCGCCGACGAGCAGGGCGACGTTCGCGCCGTCGAAGGCGACGTTCGGGTCGTCCGAGATGTCGATGCCCTGCAGGAGCGGGAACGCGCAGTCGTCCAGCTCCATGGCCGTGCCCTCGGCTGCCTTCAGCGCCGGCGTGATCTCGAGGAGGCGCAGCTTCACCGGCACGTCCGCGCCGAGCAGCTGACCGGAGGCGATGCGGAAGAGCAGGGCGTAACCGATCTGGCCGGCCGCGCCGGTGACGGTGACGTTCACGGGAGTGCGGGTCATGGCGTTCTCCGTATGACAGCTGGCGGTGGGGCGGGGTCCCTGCCCCGGACGTTTGATCGATCTCTTGGCGTCAAGAGATCCATCCAGCCGTCAGGCTATCGCGCATCCGGGATCCCGGACGGCCGCGTCGGTGTGGCCCGGCCCACAACTCGCCCTGGTGCCCATGCAAGAGGCGGCCGCCCGTCCGGGAGAGAGGGACGAAGGCGGCCGCCTGAGGGGGATACCGACCATGCCGGATTCCCGTGGGGGTACGGTTCGCGTGCCCCCGGATCGGGCGGGCATTCCTCCCTCGCCGAAATTCCTCACCCGGCCCGGACACACCGCGTTCGAGCAGGCCGGGCGCATCCGGCTGCCCGAGGGGTCCGGCTGCCGGGGGGCCGGTTGCCGTGGGGCGGTTGCCCCGGGGGCCGGCTGCCCCGGGGCCGGCCACACGGACGTAGCCGGCAACTCTGGCGTGACCGGCCACTCGGACGTAGCCGGCAACTCCGGCGCGAGCGGCCACTCGGACGGGTCCGGCTACTTCACCGCATCATGGCCTGCTCCTCGGGCAGGTCGGGCCACTCGGACGTGACCGGCAGCTCCGCCGACCGGCCACTCTGGCGTGACCGGCCACTCGGGGCGGGTCCGGCTACCCGGCCGTCCGGGCGCGTCCGCCTACTCGGTGCAGCCCTGCTTCCCGGCCGCCAGCGTCACGCAGGCCTTCGCGTCGGCGGCGCTCTTCACGGCCACCATCGGGGTGTACGCGATCGTGTCCCCGGCGACGGTGATGCTTCCGTCCTGCTTCGCCTTGCCCGCGCTGATCTGGACCTCGTCGCCCTGTGCCGCCTGGGTGATACGCCCCCAGGCCGCCTGGCAGGTCTCGCTGTGACGGACCTCGACGACGGTCGTGCCGACGGTCGCGGTCCGGGCCGTGGTCACCAGGTCACCACTGCATCCCATGCTCTCCGCGTCCTTGCCGGTACAGCTGTCGCCGCTGCACTTCACGCCGGGCGGCAGCTCGGTTTGGGTGCCGGCGGTAGGCGAGGGCGACTTGGTGCCCCCCTTGGCCTCGTCGTCGCCACCGCCGCCCGTGAGGTGGAACGCGCCGGCGATCACCACGAGCACGCCCACGACCCCCACGACGAAGGTCGCGGTCCGCCGCTTGCCGGCCGCGGAACCGGGGCCGGAGCCGCCGGCCCGCGGGAAGCGGGCGGGAGCGGCGTCCCGCGGGGATTGGTCATACGCGCCGGGACCGGGCGGGCGGTCGCCGGGAGCCCCGGCGGGGCTTCCCGTGCCGGAGCCGGGCCGGGAGCCGGCACCGCTGCCGGCGTGGCGTCCGCCCGTCGGCGACGGGCCCTTGTACCCGGCCATCCCCCACGAGTTGACCTCACTCGTACCTTCCCGGCCGCCGTCCTCGCGCACGCCGGCGCCGGTGGAGTCCTGGACCTCGGGGGCCGTGGGCTGCGCCGGCACGGTCGGGACGACACCCGCGGGGCCCGCGATGCCCGGCGTGACCGTCGCGCTGCCGCTCCGGCGGGCCGGCTTGCCGCCCGAGGAGGCCGCCCTGCCGCTGTCGGCGGAACCGCGCGAGGGGTCGCCGAAGTCCTGCCCGCCGAACTCCCCGAGCGCGGCGCGCGCCTGGGAGATCCGGATGGCCTCCATCGTCATGTCGTGCCGCATCTCCGAGCGGCTCCAGGCGCGCTCGGCGAGCTCCCACATGGTGGTCAGGTGCACCGGATTGGTGCCGGTGACCTCCGCCAGAGCCACGATCGCGCCCTTCGGCGCGAGCAGTCTGCCGTTCAGATAACGCTCCCACGACGTCTTGCTGTAGCCCGTGCGGTCCGCCACCGACGCGAGGCTCAGACCGCTGCGGTCCACGAGCCTGCGCAGCTGGCTGGTGAACTCCCTGATCTGCGGATCGAGCTCATCCGGCAAGGCCTTCCAACGAGGCATTGCGTCCCCCTCTTCCCCCCGGTTCGTGCTGATATTTCTCGCGCTGTACGCCCCGCGCGCGGCGGCCTTGACCGAGTCCCCGATGTGGCTTACCCACAGGGATGCGCCCACTCAGGATCTCAGTTCCCTGACAGGGGGCGCACAGGAGCGTGGAGACCGCGCGCGATACACCCTGGACCGTCCCGATTGTCCACGCCGACCCCGGTGTCGCACCACTTCGTGCAGTATCGGAGGCCGGACGTAGCGGAACCGTCACTTCCGTGCCACAGCGCGCTGACAGGCGTTGAACAGGCCGTTCGCCGTGCAGGAGGGTGGGTCGCGGACGGCGGCCCGTCCTTCCTCGGGGGAGAGGACGGACCGCCGTCCTCGTCACTCGCTGGTGACCGTGAAGTGCAGGGTGTCCTTCAGGAACGGGATCTGCAGCCACGGTTTCGGCTGGGCCATCAGCGCCAGCAGCACGATCACCGAGCCCAGCACGGCGTACGTGACGATGTCGGTGAAGCGGGAGCGGACCGCGAGCATGCCGACGTCAGGCAGCAGCCAGCGCAGCACGCCCCCGCCCAGCAGGGCGACGCCGACCATCAGTGTCCCGAGCCGGAACTGGTCGAACGCCGTCACCAGCAGACCCACGCCGACCAGACCGAGCACGGCGAGGACGGGCCACTGCCGGGCCGGCGCGGGGGCGCCCCCGGACGCCGCCCGGCCACCGCCCTCGGGCCGCGCGGTGTCCTTGGTGAACAAGGGGAACCGCCTGGTGACCCGCCGCGGCCGCCCCTCGGCGTCGGGCGCGCTGACGGGGTCCCGGACGGTGATTTCCTCGGACGGGTCCTGCTCGCTCGGAGTCCGGTGCTCAGCCGACACTGCGCTCCGCCGCCTCGACCACGTTGACGAGCAGCTGGGCGCGGGTCATCGGGCCGACTCCGCCCGGGTTCGGGGAGATCCAGCCCGCGACCTCGGCCACGTCCGGGTGGACGTCGCCGACGATCTTGCCCTCGGCACTGCGGGAGACGCCGACGTCGAGGACGGCCGCGCCCGGCTTGACGTCCTCGGCGCGGATCAGATGGGCGGAACCGGCCGCGGCGACGATGACGTCCGCGCGCTTCAGGTGCGCCGACAGGTCGCGCGTGCCGGTGTGGCACTGGGTCACGGTGGCGTTCTCGCTGCGGCGGGTGAGCAGCAGCGGCATCGGCCGGCCGATGGTGACGCCGCGCCCCACGACCACGACCTCGGCGCCCTTGATCTCCACGCCGTACCGGCGCAGCAGGGTGAGCACACCGTTCGGCGTGCAGGGCAGCGGGGCCGGCTCGTTGAGAACGAGGCGCCCGAGGTTCATCGGGTGCAGCCCGTCCGCGTCCTTGTCCGGGTCCATCAGTTCGAGGATGCGGTTCTCGTCGATGCCCTTGGGCAGCGGCAGTTGCACGATGTACCCGGTGCAGGCCGGGTCCTCGTTCAGCTCGCGCACGACCGCCTCGATCTCCCCCTGCGTGGCGGTGGCGGGCAGATGACGCTGGATGGAGGCGATGCCGACCTGCGCGCAGTCGCGGTGCTTGCCGGCGACGTACTTCTGACTGCCGGGGTCGTCCCCGACCAGGATCGTGCCGAGGCCGGGCGTGACGCCCTTCTCCTTCAGCGCCGCCACGCGGGCGGTCAGATCGGACTTGATCGCGGCTGCGGTGGCCTTGCCATCGAGAATCTGGGCGGTCATGGCCCCATCCTCGCGGATGACCCCGCCACGGTTCCAATCCGGCCGCAATACGGGCACCGGAGGGCCCGTCCTCCCGTATCCGCCCATGATCAGTGATGTTGCACTTGCACAACACATACGGATTGCGGCTGGACAACAACTCGCCCCTCGGAGAACGATGTATGGCGCAGTATCGCGGTTGATGTTCGGGGGGCATACCGCTCAGACAGTGACGTTCCTCCGCACGATCCGCATCGTCCCCATTGTGCAACGGAGGAATCCCGCCATGAGTTTCGGCTCACCCAACAACCCCTACGAGCAGCCGCAGCAGCCCCAGCAGCCGGGCCAGCCCGGTTACGGCTACCCCCAGCAGGGCCAGCAGCCGCCCGGCTACGGCTACCCGCAGGGGGCCCAGGCCCCGCAGGGCATCCCGCCGCAGCAGGGCTACGGTTACCCGCAGGCGCCCCAGTACCCGGGTTACCCGGGCGGGGCGGACTATCCGGGCGGCGCCGGACCCCGCGTCTCCTCGATGGGCCGCCGCCTCGGCGCCCGCCTGATCGACACGGTGATCCTCTCCGTCATCTACATGGTCTTCGCCTTCGCCGGCGTCGCCGGTTCCGTCGGTGCGGCCCAGGACTGCGACCCGAACGCCGCCGACTACAACTCCTGCATCAACGACGCCAGCGGCAGCATGGTGGCCTCGATGGGCGCGATGTTCGGCGTCCTGGCGATCGCCGGTCTGCTCTACGAGTGGCTGATGACCGGCCTGGTGGGCGCGACCCTGGGCAAGATGGCCGTCGGCATCCGCGTGGTGAAGGCCGACACAGGCCAGAAGCCGGGCCTGGGCTCCGCGTTCATCCGGTGGATCATCCCGGTCGTCGGCAGCTTCGCCTGCGGTATCGGCCAGCTCGTCGTCTACCTGTCCCCGTTCTGGGACAAGTCGGGCCGTCAGCAGGGCTGGCACGACAAGGCCGCCAGCACGATGGTCGTCCAGAAGAACTGACCCGGACGAGCCGATCCGGAAGAACGATCCGGAAAAGCTGACCCGGAGGAGCCGACTCGGAAGAGCCGACCTCCGTCCGCCCGCGGGCCGTGCCCACCGGCCCTTCGCCGGACGTAGCGTCTGCGCTGTTCACCGCCCAGGGCAGTGTCTCACCCGTACGAGGGGGACACGGCCCTGGCGCGTCGCCCTACTCCGGCCCCTGTAGCCGTCAGGCACGGGGGGCGCACCTTGTACAGCATCATCGTGGTACCTCCGTCTACCCCGGAGGACGAGCCGCACCGCACGCAAGTGCGGCTCGCGCCCGGCGAGCGGCTCCCAGGGCACGGTCCAGCAGCCCTACGGCGGCCCTCTACCCGACACCTCCTGGGTCTCCCCCGTCCCGACGCGATAGCCTCCGTCAACTGGCATGGCACAAACGCAGGTTGTGGCAGTACAGCATCCGGGGGATCCATGACAGACCAACGGCATCCCGAGCCGTCGTACGATCCGGCGTCCGGTGACGCCGCGCTGAAGCAGGCCGGGGCGACCCCGTTGCGGCCCGCCGACCCCGGGCGTATCGGACCGTATGTGCCACTGGGGCTGCTCGGCAGCGGCGGCATGGGCCGGGTCTACCTGGCGCGCCCGGCGGACGGGACGCCCGGGCTCGCCGCGGTGAAGGTGATCCGCCCCGAGTACGCCGAGGACACGCACTTCCGGCGGCGGTTCGAGCGGGAGGCCACCGTGCACGCGCGCGTGGGCGCGCCGTACACGCCGGAGCTGCTGGGCACGGGGTTCGAGCCCGACACGGAGCTGCTGTGGATGGCGACCGTGTACTTACCCGGTCTCAACCTGGCGCAGGCGGTGCGTGAGTGCGGCGTCCTGCGCCCGGCCGGGGCCTGGCGGCTGGTCGTTGATCTCGGGCGGGCGCTCGGTGTGCTGGCCGCGACCGGGATCGTGCACCGGGACTTCAAGCCGTCCAACGTGCTGCTGACCCGGCAGGGCGCCCACGTCGTCGACTTCGGCATCGCGCAGGCCGTCGACGGCAGCGCGATCACCACGACCGGGAACCGCGTCGGCACGCCCGCCTTCATGTCCCCCGAGTACCTCCGGGACGGCCGCTGTGACACGGCCTCGGACGTGTTCTGCTTCGCCGGCACGGTCGTCCACGCGGTCACCGGGCACGCCCCCTTCGGCGACGGCACCGGTGTGGACGTCCTGCACCGCATCGCGTCGGAGGAGCCCAACGCGGAGGTCATGGCCGACCTGGAGGCGGCCGACCCGGACCTCGCCGCCCTCATGGCAGCCTGCCTCTCCAAGAACCCCGCCCTGCGCCCCGGCCCTCAGGACCTGGTCGACACGGCCGGCGCCCACACCCCGGCCACCACGTGGCAGGAGCCCCTGGCCGGCCTCCTCCTCACCCGGCAGCGGGCGTACGAGACGGTGAGGGACAGCAAGTTACCGCCGCAGCGGATGCGGAGCGTGCGGCGGGCGGGGCGTCCGGCCGCGGGGGCCGGGTTTCCCGCTGCCGGGGTGGGATTCCCGGCTGTGGGGCAGGGGCATCCGGCCGCGTACCGGGGTTTCGGGGCGCAGCGGAACACGCCCACGCCCCCCGCGCCGGCGGCGGGCCCGGGCTTCGGGCCGCCCGCAGCCGCTCCCTCTTCCGTGCCGGCGACGGCGACGGCGACGGCGACGGCGACGGCGACGGCGACGACGGTCGCCGGTCCCGCCCGGCGGCGCGTGAAACCGTACGCCGCCCTCGCCGTCTTCCTCGTCGTGTGCGGCCTGGCCGTGACCGGCTTCCTCGTCAACCGCCCGTCGCCGGCCGACGACACCGGCTCGACCGCCACCGAGCCCAGTGCCTCCGTCGGACGTCACGTCCACACGGGCCTGCCGGGCGTCGACGGTCCGAGTTCCTCCCCATCGTCCCGGAAGCCACAGGTCCCCGAGACCGAGGGGAACGCGGGCACCTCGCCCAGCCCTTCCGACACCGGAGCCGAGGACGACACCCGTACCACCGCCACCGCTCCCCCGCCGGAGACGACGAAGCCCCGGCCCTCCGGCGCGGCCCCCTCGAAGACCCCGCCCGCCGAAGCGCAGCCGCCGTGGCTCACCGACTGCACGTACTACTCCGGCACCGAGCTCACCCGGCGCGGCGACCGTGGCCGGCGCGTCGTACAGGTGCAGTGCATGCTGGCCAAGCGCGGCTACGACATCGGCGGCTCGGGCGTGGACGGCCAGTTCGGCAAGGACACGGCCGCGACGGTACGGGAGTTCCAGCGCGCGAGGGGGCTGAGCGCCGACGGCAAGGTCGGGCCGGAGACGTGGGCGGCCCTGCGCGGTCCGAGCTGACGCGGCGCTCGACGGCACCACGGTGGAGGCCGGGTCGCGCGCAGCGGGCCGGCGGTCCGCCGGCCCGCTGCGGCGCGGGGGTCAGTGGAAGAAGTGCCGCGTCCCGGTGAAGTACATCGTGATGCCCGCCTTCTGCGCGGCCTCGACGACCAGTTCGTCACGGACCGAACCGCCGGGCTGGACGATGGCCTTGACGCCGGCGGCGCCCAGGACGTCGATGTTGTCGGGGAACGGGAAGAACGCGTCCGAGGCGGCGTACGAGCCCCGGGCCCGCTCGGCCCCGGCCCGCTCCACCGCCAGCTTGCAGGAGTCGACGCGGTTGACCTGCCCCATGCCGACGCCCACCGAGGCGCCGTCCTTCGAGAGCAGGATCGCGTTGGACTTCACCGCGCGGCAGGCCTTCCAGGCGAACGCCAGCTCGGCCAGCTCCTCGGCGCTCAGGGCGTCGCCGGTCGCCAGGGTCCAGTGGGCCGGGTCGTCGCCGTCGGCCTGGAGGCGGTCCGTGACCTGGAGCAGCGCGCCGCCGTCGATCGGCTTGACCTCGACGGGCGCGGAGGGACCGTCGGGGCAGCGCAGCACGCGGATGTTCTTCTTCTTGGTGAGGGCCTCCAGGGCGCCGTCCTCGTAGTCCGGCGCCACGATGACCTCGGTGAAGATCTCCGCGACCTGCTCGGCCATCTCCTTGCTGACCGGGCGGTTGACCGCGATCACGCCGCCGAACGCCGACAGCGGGTCACAGGCGTGCGCCTTGCGGTGCGCCTCGGCGACGTCCGCGCCGATCGCGATGCCGCAGGGGTTGGCGTGCTTGATGATCGCGACGCACGGCTCGGCGTGGTCGTACGCGGCACGGCGGGCGGCGTCCGTGTCCGTGTAGTTGTTGTACGACATCTCCTTGCCGTGCAGCTGCTCGGCCTCGGCGAGGCCGCCGCTGCCCGAGACGTACAGGGCGGCGGGCTGGTGCGGGTTCTCGCCGTAGCGCAGGGTGTGCTCGCGCTCCCAGGTGGCGCCGAGGAAGTCGGGGAACTGCGACTCGTCGACGGGCGCGTAGGAGGAGGCGAACCAGGAGGCCACGGCGACGTCGTACGCGGCCGTGTGCTGGAAGGCCTCGGCGGCGAGGCGCTTGCGGGTGGCGAGGTCGAAGCCGCCGTTCTGCACGGCCTTCAGCACGTCGGCGTAGCGCGCGGGGCTGGTGACGACCGCGACCGACGGGTGGTTCTTGGCGGCGGCGCGGACCATCGAGGGACCGCCGATGTCGATCTGCTCCACGCACTCGTCCGGGGAGGCGCCCGAGGCGACGGTCTCGCGGAACGGGTAGAGGTTGACGACGACGAGGTCGAACGGCTCGACACCCAGCTCGGCGAGCTGCCGCTGGTGGTCCTCCAGGCGCAGGTCGGCGAGGATGCCCGCGTGCACGCGCGGGTGCAGGGTCTTGACGCGGCCGTCCAGGCACTCGGGGAAGCCGGTGAGCTCCTCGACCTTGGTGACGGGGACGCCGGCAGCGGCGATCTTCGCGGCGGTGGAGCCGGTGGAGACGAGCTCGACCCCGGCCTCGTGGAGCCCGCGCGCGAGGTCCTCGAGCCCGGTCTTGTCGTAGACGCTGACGAGCGCCCGGCGAAGGGGCCGCTTGTTGCTCTCGGCGGTCACTGGATAACTACCTTTCGTCCCTCGATGCGATAGCCGTTGCGGGCGAGGCGCCCCACGACCTCGACGAGCAGCCTTCGCTCGACTTCCTTGATGCGCTCGTGCAGAGCGCTCTCGTCGTCCTCGTCCCGGATCTCCACCACGCCCTGCGCGATGATCGGCCCGGTGTCGACGCCGTCGTCGACGAAGTGGACGGTGCAGCCGGTGACCTTGGCGCCGTACGCGAGCGCGTCCCGTACGCCGTGGGCTCCCGGGAAACTGGGCAGCAGGGCGGGGTGGGTGTTGACGAACCGCCCGCCGAACCGTGCCAGGAACTCCTTGCCGACGATCTTCATGAATCCGGCGGAGACGACGAGGTCGGGCTCGAAGGCGGCGACGGCCTCGGCGAGGGCGGCGTCCCACTCCTCGCGGGTCCCGTGATCCTTGACCTTGCGGACGAAGGTCGGCAGCCCGGCACGCTCGGCCCGGGCCAGCCCCTCGATCCCCTCGCGGTCGGCGCCGACGGCCACGACTTCGGCCCCGTACGCCTGCGCCCCGGTGGCCGCGATCTCGTCGAGCAGCGCCTGCAGGTTGGTGCCGGATCCGGAGACCAGCACGACGAGGCGCTTGGCGCGCGGGGCCACGGGCTTGGCGGCCACGGTGGTGGGCCTTTCTCGGGGAAGCGTCTGTCCAGGCGGCCGGCCTGGCGTTTGTGCATTCATACGAATGCTTCGCGCCCCCTGATACGGGGAAGCCTACGAACCGGCCGACCGTCAGCAACGATACCGGCACACCCGACGGCCCCCACGGGACGGGGGCCGGGCCGGGAGGTAGCGTCTGGGCGGAAGCCGGTTCGGGAACGCCGTCCGGATGTGACGCGTTCACGAGGTGACGGACCCGGTTCCGTCACCGCTCGGTTTGTCCACCCATTCCTCCTCACCAACGGGAAGACGCTCACTTGATGCCGGACCGCAGCCTGCGACTCCACACGTTCCCCCAGCTGTCGCCGCAGGGAGGGGAGCGCGGCGCCGTGCTGCTGCGGGAGCGCCCCAGCTCACCGCCCGACGCACCCTCGGGCGGCGACGGCGGGGACGGGCGGGGGCGCGGCTCTCAGGAGGACAACCCCTTCGCCCCGCCGCCCGAGGGCGCACCGGACCGGCCCTGGCAGCCGCGGCGCCCGTCGGGCGACGGCTCGCAGGACGGCGGGGAGCGTGACCGCTCACCGTGGGGCAGCCAGTGGAGCGACCAGCAGCCCGGCCGCTCCCCCGGCGGCTTCGGCGAGCGCCCGCGCGGCGGCCCCGACGGCCAGGGCGGCCCCAAGGGCGACCCGAACATGCGCTGGGACCCGACGGACCCGGCCCAGCGCCGTGCGCGCTACGCCCTGCTGTCGGGCATGTGGGCCTTCTTCTTCGCCCTCTTCAGCTGGCCGTACGTGGCGCTGCTGCTCGGCGCGCTCGCCCTCTACTGGGCCATCAGCTCCCTGCGCGCCAAGCCCCGCAGGGCCGACCCGGACGCCCCGGCCCCCGAGCAGCACGGCCGTCCCCAGACCACGGCGGCGGTGAGCGGCCTGGTCACGGCGTCCCTCGCGATCGCCCTGGTCGCCGCGTCCTTCACGGCTCAGCTGGTCTACCGGGACTACTACACGTGCACCACCGACGCCCTGACGAACGACGCGAAGCAGTCGTGCACGAAGCTGCTGCCGGAGGAGCTGCGGGGACTGCTGGGGACCAACGGCTGACGGCCGTCCGGCAACGGCACCTCGGCGGGCGGATCGCCTTCCGGATTTCGCCGCCGTTTCGGCTGACGGCCGTCGCGCACCGCGTCAGCGGGTGTCCGGCTCGTGGGGCGGGTCGGACGGTGGCGTGCTGTCGTGGGGCTGCGGCCCGTCGTCCGGCCGGGAGACAGGGTTCCTCGGCGGGTCGTAGTACGGCCCGGGGTTCCGGTCGGGCGACAGGAAGTCGTAGGGCCCGAAATCCCCGGCGTTCCGGTCCCGGAGGCCGTACAGGGCGTCGTGGTCGAAGGGGTCGGGGAGCGGCGTCTTCGGACCGGTTCCGCCGGCGCTCTCGGCCGTCTCCTCCCGCTGCCTGCCGATCCTCGGTTCCTCGGTGCGTGGCGTCCGGCACCGCCAGGCCCGTACCCCCACCGCCGTCGGGACGGCCAGCAGCCCCAGCCACACCAGGGCCGCGGCGGCCACCTGCCACCACACCGGTCCGAAGCGGGTCAGTACGGCAGCCCCGAGCGGGCCGCCCGCCAGCGCGGCGAGCCCCGCCAGCGCGGTCGCGCACAGCACCGCGGCCAAGGCCGCGGCACCGGCCGTGCGCCCGGCCGGCCAGACCACGGCCTGCCCGCCGCCCGGCCTCGTCCCGCCGCGTTCCCCGGTGGTCGCCGCCTTCGCCACCAGCCATCCCACGACCACCCCGGCGACCGCCGGCACCGCCCCGGCCGCCCAGTGCACCGGCGCCCCCTCCCCCGCCTCCGGCACCGCCGCCAGCAGCGGGAACGGGGGCAGGGCGGGAGCCGGAGCGGAGGCCAGCGGGCTGACGACGTGGCCCGTGCCGAGGGCGAAGCCGGGACCGAGGGCGTAGGCGGCGCCCCACACTGCCGCGTTCGGCACCAGGGCCGCGCACAGCAGCAGTACCGCGAACCGCCCCGACCACCCCTCGGTCAGCCGGAGCAGCGACGCCTGGGCCGCCGCGCCGTGGCCCGCCAGCGACACCGCCACCAGCAGCGCACCGCCCCCGAGCAGCACCGCCAGCCCGGCCGCCGCGGCCAGGGCAGCGCCCCCCGGACGCCCGTCCGGGTCGAGCAGCAGCGGCCGTACTCTCCTGGGCAGCACATCCAGCAGCCGCCGCAGCGGCCCGGCCGGACGGCCGTACGCCGACCACACGCCCACCCCGGCCGCCATGACGGCGACGACCGGCACGCACACACCCGCCCACACCCACGACGGCCGCAGCGCACCCCCGGCGGCGTACAGGGCGGCGGGTGCGGCGACAGCGAGGTAGCCGAGGACGACTCCCGTCCATGCCGTACGGGCGGAGACCAGCGGCGGCGGCGCGTCCGCCCGGGCGTCCGCGCCGAAGCCGTCGCCCCCGTCCCGCGCTCCGCCGTACGCGGCGTCCCGCCCGGCCCGGTGCAGCAGCCACGCCGGCAGCGCGAGCAGCAGCAGCGGCGCGATGCCCACGGGCGCGGGGACGCCGGAGAGCGTGTCGGTGCGGACCAGCTCGGCGCCGTGCGCCAGCAGCCACAGCGCCGCCGCCACGTGCAGCGCCCCGCGGGGCCCGCTGTCGGGGTACGGCGAGCTGATCCACAGCAGCATCACGAGCGCGGCGAACGAAGCGAGCCCCAGGCCCGCCGCGACCGCGCCGCCCAAGAGGCCGCCGCCCAGTCCCGGGGAGCGGTCGCGCATCCGGAGGAGCAGAGGCGACGACGGACGTCGGCGGGCGGTCATCTCGATCACGCCGGCCATGCTCCCAACGACACGCGCTTTCCCGTCGTAACAGGCGAACCACCGCCGTGTCGCTCAAAATACGTTTATGTTCTTTTCTGGACGGAGGGCGTCCTGTGACGCAGAGGCCTGCCATCCCGCTGCCGCCGCCCAAGGAACGCCGACGCCTGCGCGAGGCCGCTTCGCTGACGCGGGCTCAGCTGGCCGCCCGGGTGGGCGTCACCAGCGAGACGGTGCGCGCGTGGGAGACCGGCCGCTCCACGCCGCGCGGACGGAAAGGGGAGAAGTACGCGAAGCTGCTGAACTCATTGGGAGCGGAAGCGGAAGTGACACCTCCTCAGGAGGGCGCCGGTGCCTTTGACCGGGCGGCGGCCGGTGGGGTGACGTCCCCCTCCCGGCGCACGGGGCGCGAGGCCGCCGCGACCGACGATCGCAGCCGGGCCTCCACCACGGACGCCACACGCACGTCCACCGGGGACGCCACACGCACGTCCACCGCGGAGCGGAATCGTGCGTCCGCGACCGACCGGGGCCGGCCCTCCCTCAGGGGCCGCCGCCGCGCCTCGGCCGCCGACCGGTCCCGCGGGCCCGTCCCGGACCACCCTCACACCCCGGCCCACGACCGGGGCCCCTCTCCGTCTTCCGCTGCCGACCGAGGCCACCCTCCCGTCCCAGGCCGAGGCCACCCCACGGTTCTGGACCGGGGCCGCCCACCGGTTCTCGACCGGAGCCCCGCTCACGGCCGCGCCTCGGGACAGCGCCGGCCGGACGGCGCGACCGACGCCCTCACCCCCGACCAGGCCTTCGACGCGCTGTACGCCTTCTGCGCACCCGCGCTCGTCCGGCAGACCTATCTGCTGACCGGCCGCCGTGAGCTGGCCCGGGAGTCGGTCGAGCGGGCGTTCCAGATCGCCTGGCAGCGCTGGCCCGAGGTGGCCCGGGACCGCGACCCGGCGGGCTGGGTGCGCGCGGCGGCGTACGAGTGCGCGCTCTCCCCGTGGCACCGGTTCCGGCCACGCTACCGGCACCCCGAGCCGCCTCCCCCCGCCGCGCTCGACCGGGCGCTGATGGACACCCTGCTGAAGCTGCCTCCGCCGTACCGCCGCACGCTGGTGCTGTACGACGGGGTCGGCCTCGGTCTGCCGGAGACGGCGGCGGAGACGGAGGCGAGCACTCGGGCGACGGTGAACCGGCTGACACACGCGCGCGAGGCGGTGGCCGAGCGGCTGCCGGAACTGGCGGACCCGGAGGTGCTGCACTGGCGGCTGGTCGAACTGGCCTCCACAGAGCGACTGCGGGCCGCCAAACCGCTGGTCGTGCGACAGGGCGGGGAACGTCGGGCCCGCTTCTGGACCCGGGCCGCCATCGCCTTCACGGTCGCCCTGATCGGCACCACCGCCCTCACCCTCCGAACCGCCCCCACGCGCTACGAGCCGCCCGTACCGCCCGGGGAGACGGTCCAGGGGGTTCCGCCCCCGGTCGCGCCCGGGCCGCTGTCGGAGTCGGAGCGGGAGCTGCGGGCGAAGCTGCGCAAGGAGGCGCAGAAGGGGCCGGAGCGGTTGATGCCGCAGCCCCGATAGCACCGGTGGGGCCGGTGGGGCCGCGGTAGGACCGGTAGGGCCGCGGTAGGACCGGTAGGGCCGCGGTAGGACCGGTAGGACCGGTAGGGCCGCGGTAGGACCGGTAGAACAAGAGTGGGCCCGGCCCCCGTGCGGGGAGCGGGCCCACCAGTGCGCGCTAGGGCGTTGTTCAGCCGGCGAGGATCTCGCGCGCCAGCTTGGCCGTCTCGGTCGGCGTCTTGCCGACCTTGACGCCGGCGGCCTCGAGGGCCTCCTTCTTCGCGGCGGCCGTGCCGGAGGAGCCGGAGACGATGGCGCCGGCGTGGCCCATGGTCTTGCCCTCGGGCGCGGTGAAGCCCGCCACGTAGCCGACGACCGGCTTCTTCACGTTCTCCTTGATGAAGGCCGCGGCCCGCTCCTCGGCGTCGCCGCCGATCTCACCGATCATCACGATCAGGTCGGTGTCGGGGTCGGCCTCGAACGCGGCGAGGGCGTCGATGTGGGTCGTCCCGATGACCGGGTCGCCACCGATGCCGACGGCGGAGGAGAAGCCGATGTCCCGCAGCTCGTACATCATCTGGTACGTCAGCGTGCCGGACTTCGAGACCAGGCCGATGCGGCCCGGCTTGGTGATGTCGCCCGGGATGATGCCGGCGTTCGACTGGCCCGGGGTGATGAGACCGGGGCAGTTCGGGCCGATGATCCGGGTCTTGTTGCCCTTGGTCACGGCGTACGCGTAGAACGCGGCCGAGTCGTGGACCGCGATGCCCTCGGTGATGACGACCGCGAGCGGGATCTCGGCGTCGATGGCCTCGACGACGGCGGCCTTGGCGAAGGCGGGCGGGACGAAGAGGACGGATACGTTCGCGCCCGTCTTCTCGATCGCCTCGGCGACCGTGCCGAAGACCGGGATCTCGGTGCCGTCGACGTCGACGGTCGTGCCCGCCTTGCGCGGGTTCACGCCACCGACGATGTTCGTGCCGTCGGCCAGCATGAGCTTGGTGTGCTTCATGCCCGTGGCACCGGTCATGCCCTGGACGATGACCTTGGAGTCCTTGTTGAGGAAGATAGCCATGGCTGTTCTGTCCCTCGTCCCTTACTTCGCAGCCGCGAGCTCGGCGGCCTTGTCGGCCGCGCCGTCCATGGTGTCCACGCGCTGGACCAGCGGGTGGTTGGCGTCGGAGAGGATCTTGCGACCCAGCTCGGCGTTGTTGCCGTCCAGACGGACGACGAGGGGCTTGGTGACTTCCTCGCCCTTGTCCGCGAGCAGCTGCAGCGCCTGGACGATGCCGTTGGCGACCTCGTCACAGGCGGTGATGCCACCGAAGACGTTGACGAAGACGGACTTGACGTCCGGGTCGCCGAGGATGATCTCCAGGCCGTTCGCCATGACGGCGGCGGAGGCGCCACCGCCGATGTCGAGGAAGTTGGCCGGCTTGACGCCACCGTGCGCCTCACCGGCGTACGCGACGACGTCCAGGGTGCTCATGACGAGACCCGCGCCGTTGCCGATGATGCCGACCTCGCCGTCGAGCTTGACGTAGTTGAGGTTCTTCGCCTTGGCGGCGGCCTCGAGCGGGTTTGCCGCGTCCTTGTCCTGGAGGGCCTCGTGCTCCGGCTGACGGAACTCGGCGTTCTCGTCCAGGGAGACCTTGCCGTCCAGGGCGATGACGTCACCGGAGGCGACCTTGGCCAGCGGGTTGACCTCGACCAGGAGGGCGTCCTCCTTGATGAAGGTGTCCCACAGCTTGACCAGGACGTTCACGACCTTGTCGGCGACCTCGGCCGGGAACTTGGCGGCCGCGACGATCTCGCGGGCCTTCTCCTCGGTCACGCCCTCGTTGGCGTCGATCGGCGTCTTGGCGACGGCCTCGGGGCGGGTGGCCGCCACCTCCTCGATCTCCACGCCGCCCTCGACGGACGCGATGGAGAGGAAGGTGCGGTTGGCACGGTCCAGGAGGAAGGAGACGTAGTACTCCTCGACGATCTCCGGGGCCGTCTCGGCGATCATCACCTTGTGGACCGTGTGGCCCTTGATGTCCATGCCGAGGATGTTGGTCGCGTGCTCGACCGCCTCGTCGGGGGTGGCGGCGAGCTTCACGCCGCCGGCCTTGCCACGGCCGCCGACCTTCACCTGGGCCTTGACGACGGACTTGCCACCGAGGCGCTCGGTGGCTGCGCGGGCCGCCTCAGGCGTGTCGATGACTTCACCGGCCAGCACCGGTACATCGTGCTTGGCGAAGAGGTCCCTCGCCTGGTACTCGAACAGGTCCACGCGCTTCCGTCCCTATCAGTGATCTCGCGGTTCGTTGTCTGCGTGGGCGTGCCGCGAGGGCAACGTGACGTCCGCTGTCAGTCACAAGGGAGGCGCACACGGTGTCCGAGCGCGCGGCATGTCCGTCTCGCAGGTTATCGCTGCTTGCGGGGGGCCTCTAAATCGAGGGTCACACCTGAGCGGTGATACCTGTCACATGATGCCGCGCTCTCCGGCACGGCGTGCCTGAGGTGAGGGGCCTCACCGGGCTGGGGTTGACCCGGTGAGGCCCGCCGAACACCCCCGAAGGATGACGAGGCCCTGTTCAGGAGCCTCCTCTCACTTCCGGGGCGCGGGGTAGTGGTCCCCACCCCGATGGGGACCACCCGCCCCATCCACGAGATGTCGGCCTCCGGCGACCGACGGTTTTCGACCGTCCGGAGACCAAGGCCTCGTGGAGTCGGTGGGGTGCGGGAGATGGTGAGAGACCGAGGGCCGCCGTGCCGGTGGAGCTGCCTCCGGAGAGCGACGGCCCCCCGTGCCAACCGGGGAAGACGGAAAGTCCTGGTGGCTGCTGTCCCGGGTACCGGCCGCGCAGAAGCGGGCCGCGACACCGGGCAGGAGTCTCAGCCGGGCCCGATGACTCAGGGTGACGGCGTGCGGGTCGCCATGTCGCGGGCTGCTGTTGTCGGACGTGGACCGGTCGCCGAGCGTGCCGTCGGGCCGGCCTGCGGCCCCCTGCCCGCCCGGGCCGTGTCCGAGGTGGGCGGACGACGGACCGACGCGGTCTGCGCGTCTGGTGTGGGTTACGTGGTCTCCCACCTCTGATGTGGCTCAGGTGCTCTGCGCTGCTGGTGTGGCTCACGGGCTTTGCGCTGCCGGTGCGGCTCACGGCCTCTGCGCTGCTGACGGCGCGGTGCTGGGCGCCGCGCACGACGGTGTCCGCCTTTGAGCCCGATGACGAGCCCCCCGCCCACCAGCAGCGCCACTTGGAGCGCACGCCACCCTGCCGCCGTACGCGGCACGCGCACAGCGGCACCGGGCAGGGCTGCTGACCAGGACAAGAGGGGGAGCTTCCTCCCGTGCTACGGAACAAGTGCGGAACGCATCACGCGTGACGAGCATCGAGTCGGCACAACGCGGTACTGCCCGGCGCGGCGCGGCACACCGCCGAGCAGGCGCCGATCCTCGCACGGGAGTGCGGAGGTTGTGCAAGCCCTGCCCCGCTGATGGTCAGTCATGTCCGTTGTGCCGACCGCGGTCCGGCGGCGATGCATCGATCCGAGGTCGAAGCCTCGGTAGCCGTCCGACCGTCCTTCACCACCGCGGCCCTCGGCAGGTCACACGGCGTCCGGTATCGGCAGCGGCCGCTTCTCGATCGCCGCCGCCATCACCTCCGGGAACAGATCGGGCGTGCACGCGAACGCCGGTGCCCCCAGCGCGGCGAGTGCGGCCGCGTGCTCCCGGTCGTACGCCGGTGCCCCCTCGTCCGAGAGCGCCAGCAGCGTCACGAACTGCACTCCCGACGCCTTCATCGCCGAGACCCGCTTGAGCATCTCGTTCCGTATGCCGCCTTCGTAGAGGTCACTGATCAGCACGACCACCGTCTCCGCGGGCCGGGTGATCTGCGACTGGCAGTAGGCGAGCGCCCGGTTGATGTCCGTACCGCCGCCCAGTTGCGTGCCGAACAGGACGTCGACCGGGTCGTCGAGCTGGTCCGTGAGGTCGACGACCGCCGTGTCGAAGACGACGAGTCGCGTGGAGATCGTCCGCATCGAGGCGAGCACCGCCCCGAACACCGATGCGTACACGACCGATGCCGCCATGGATCCCGACTGGTCGATACAGAGGATGACCTCCTTCTTCGTGGTCCGGGACGCCCGCCCGTACCCGATGAGCCGCTCCGGCACGATCGTCCGGTGCTGGGGCAGGTAGTGCTTGAGGTTGGCCGCGATCGTGCGGTTCCAGTCGATGTCGTGGTGGCGGGGCCGGTTGATGCGGGCGCTGCGGTCGAGTGCGCCGGTGAGGGTGGCCCGGGTGCGGGTGGCGAGCCGCTTCTCCAGGTCCTCGACGACCTTGCGCACGACGGCCCGTGCCGTCTCCTTCGTCGTCTCGGGCATCGCCTTGTTGAGCGACAGCAGGGTGCCGACGAGATGCACGTCGGCCTCCACCGCTTCCAGCATCTCCGGCTCCAGCAGCAGCGTGGCGAGACCGAGCCGGTCGATGGCGTCGCGCTGCATGACCTGCACGACGGAGGACGGGAAGTACGTCCGGATGTCCCCGAGCCAGCGGGCCACGGACGGCGCCGACGCCCCGAGCCCCGCCGAACGGTCCCGGCCGCTGCGCGACGCGCCGTCCTTCTTGCCGTAGAGCGCGGTGAGCGCCCCGTCCATCGCCGCGTCCTGCCCGGACAGCGCATGCCCGGTGCCGTCCGCCGCGTCGCCCCCGAGCACCAGCCGCCACCGCCGCAGCCGCTCCTGCGCCGGGCCCGTCACCTCGGCCGTCATCCGCGTCCTCCTGTGCGCAGCCGTTCCCACAGCGGGATCACCGGCACGGTCGTCGCCGGCCGGCCGTCCGCCCGGGGCCCGTGGCCGGCCGTGTGCCCCGCTGTCGCCGTCGTCGGCTTGCTCGGTCCGCCGGTCGTCATCCCGTCACTCCCACCAGGTTCTTCTCCGCCTCTTCTTCGCCCGCTTCGTCCAGTCCGAGCAGCAGCCGCACGACCGGCAGCACGGCGTCCGCACGCGCCACGTCGAGTTCGGCCGCGAAGCCGGGTATGCCGGAGCCGGCGGCCGCCGCCCTGCCCGTGGCTCCCGGGCCGCGCCGGACCAGTTCGCCGAGGGTGCGGCGCACCCCGGGTTCATACGCCGAGAACGTCCGCCGCAGGAGAGGCAGCACGTCCGTGAACGCCTCTGCCGGTACCCCGGTCAGCCACGCGTCGACGAGCCCGAGCAGCCGCTCGTCGTGCACCAGGAGCATCCCGCCCCCGGAGCCTCCACCGACGAAGCCCTCGATCCACGCTGCCGCGTCCGCCGGCGGTGTGCCCGGTGACAGGACGAGTCCTATGAGCCGCGCCGCCTCGTCCTGCGCCAGCTCGCCGTCGTCGAGCAGAAGCCGCACGGCCCGCCCCCGGATCACCCCGGGCACGGTGTCCCGCCCGGACAACACCCGCAGCACCCACTGCCAACGGCCTCTCAGGTGGCCGTGTCCCGCCGCGGGCGCGTCGCCGAGGAGTCCCACGGCCCCGTGCACCGCGTCCACATGGCGCCGCATCTCCTCGGCGGCGTCCGCGTCGAGTGCGGCACATGCCGGGGGAAGACCGACGAAGACCCGCTCTGCCAGGCCCGCGGCGACCTCCCCCAGAGCCCCTGTGTCCGTGCCGCGCACATCGCCGTAGCGCAGGGATCGGACCAGGGCCGGCAGCGCTTGGGCGAGATGCCCGACGTCCGAGTCGAGGGCCGCCCGGTCGGCCAGGATCCGCATCACCGCGGGGAGAGCGTCGGGCAGTTCGGCCAGCAGGCAGCGCTCGGCGAGTGCGGTGACGTCGGCGAGCCCCTGGGCGGCGACGGCGTCGGCCTCGGCCTTGGCGGTCGCGGCGGACAGGACGGTCGTCCCCCACACCCCGGCCTCGGCGACCCGCACGGACAGCTCGGGCTCCCAGCGCAGCCGCCATGTCTCCCGGAACGTGCCTGTGCTGCCCCGGGACGCGGCCGGTTCGCCCCACGCGACGCCGAGCAACCGCAGCCGGTGCAGCAGCCTGCCGCGGGCGGCATCGGTCTCCTTGCGCAGGTCGAGCTCCAACTCCCGCTCCAATGCCTCCGGTTTCAGCCGCAGCCGGCGCTGGAGCCGGGCGAGGTCCCGCTGCAGCGGAACCGCCGGTGCCGTCGACGGCACCTCCCCCAGCACGTCCCCCACGACCAGCCGGTCGTGCACCAGCGCCAGCGGCACGTCCGAGCCCTCGCACATCACGGCCCGCACCGCGTCGGTCGTCTCGCTCAGGCCGGGCAGCGGCCGGCCGCGCATCGCGGCGAGCGTCTCGGCCAGCCGCACCGCCTCGATGACATGGGCGGAGGAGACGATCCGGTCCTCCTCGCGCAACAGCCCCGCCACCTTGGTCATCCACCGCTCGACCGGCCGGTCCGGTGCGCTGAACAAGTGCCCGTACCAGCCCGGCGAGTCGATGCCGGCCCCGTACCCGCTGACCCGGGACAGCCTGCGATGGGTCCACGGCACCCAGGTCATGTCCGTCTTGACCTTGGGCAGACCCTTCAGCAGCGCCTTGTCGGCGGCGACCGTGGTCTTCCGCAGCAGCGCGGGCACGTGCCAGGCCCCGCAGACGACGGCCATGCCGTCCTCGAACTCCCGCTGCGCTGCCCGCACCTGGAGCCGCATGTACGCCTCCCGCACCAGGTCCCGGTCGTGTCCCCCGCTGCCGTAGGTCTCCCGCAGCGCCCCCATGGCCTCCTCGAGCACGGTGAACGGCGCGAGCGGATCGCCCTTCCCGGCGCCCCGGTGCTCGACGACGTCCTCCCACCACCGCTCCGGGTCGTCGTAGCCGGCGGTCTCGGCGAGCACCCCGAGCGGATCTATCCGCACGTCGGCGGGGCCGGGATTGGGACCGGGGCCGGGGCCGGAGTCACCCTCACTGTCCGCCGTCTCGGCGTCCAGAGGGGATTTCCCCTCCACTCCGGCCCCGTCCCCCTGCCTCCCCCAGGCCAGCGTGTGCGTGGCCGGCAGGTCGATGAAGCGGGCCGGGACGCCGTGCTCCAGGGCCCAGCGGATGGCGACCCACTCCGGGGAGAACTCGGCCAGCGGCCAGAACACCGAACGGCCGGGCTCGTCCACGGCGTGGGCGAGCAGCGCGACCGGCGGCCGCATCTCCTCGTCGGCGGCGAGCGGGATCAGCGCGTCGGCCTCGGGTGGCCCCTCGATCAGCACGACCCGCGGCCGGGCCTCCTCCAGCGCCGCCCGCACCGCCCGCGCCGACCCCGGCCCGTGATGCCGCACCCCGAGCAGCAGCGGCCCCGCCACGGCTGCCCGGCCCGCGGTCCTTTCCCCAGCTGTCACGCCGACCCCCTCCCGATCCACGCGCACCTTTGACGCCCCCGCCCCGTGCAGCCGCCGCACACCCCGCGGTGCCGGCCGGCCGGTTCCCGCGCGAGACCCGGGACCGCTTCCCGAGGCTGACCGACGTCAAGGCCCGGCTGGCCGCGATGGACGCCTCCGGGATCGACGTCCGGCTGGTCTCGCCGTCTCCGCCTCCGGCGTGCATCGCCCACCGCCGTCCGGCCCGGCAGGCCACGCCCCCTGTCCCTCACGCGCTCACCTCACGGCAGGCCCGGTAGAAGTCCTTCCAGCCGTCCCGCTCGCGGACGACCGTCTCGAGGTACTCCTGCCAGATGACGCGGTCCGCCGCCGGGTCGCGGACCACCGCGCCGAGGATGCCCGCGGCGACATCGCCGGGCCGCAGCACGCCGTCGCCGAAGTGTGCTGCCAGGGCGAGTCCGTTGGTGACGACGGAGATCGCCTCGGCCGTGGACAGCGTGCCGCTGGGCGACTTCAGCTTCGTGCGGCCGTCGGCCGTGACTCCGTCGCGCAGCTCGCGGAAGACCGTCACGACCCGGCGGATCTCGTCGAGGCCGTCGGGTGCGGCGGGCAGGTCGAGGGAGCGGCCGATCTGGTCGACGCGCCGCGAGACGATGTCGACCTCGGCCTCGGGGCTCTCCGGCAGCGGCAGCACCACCGTGTTGAAGCGGCGACGCAGGGCGCTGGACAGGTCGTTGACCCCGCGGTCGCGGTCGTTGGCCGTGGCGATCAGGTTGAAGCCGCCGACCGCCTGCACCTCCTGGCCCAGTTCCGGTATCGGCAGCGTCTTCTCCGACAGGATCGTGATGAGCGTGTCCTGCACGTCCGCCGGGATACGGGTCAGCTCCTCGACACGGGCCGTCATGCCTTCGGCCATGGCCCGCATGACCGGGCTGGGCACGAGGGCGTCGCGGCTCGGGCCGTGGGCGAGCAGCTGCGCGTAGTTCCAGCCGTAGCGGATGGCCTCCTCCGGGGTGCCGGCGGTGCCCTGCACGAGCAGCGTGGAGTCGCCGCTGACGGCCGCGGCCAGGTGCTCGGACACCCAGGTCTTCGCCGTGCCCGGCACGCCGAGCAGGAGCAGGGCTCGGTCGGTGGCGAGCGTGGTGACGGCGACCTCGACGATGCGGCGCGGCCCGACGTACTTGGGCGTGATCACCGTGCCGTCCGGCAGTGTGCCGCCGAGCAGGTAGGTCGCGACGGCCCACGGCGACAGCTTCCAGCGGGTCGGGCGCGGACGGTCGTCCTGCGCGGCCAGTGCGGCGAGTTCATGGGCGAAGGCGTCCTCGGCATGCGGTCGCAACGCCTGGGTCGGTTCCGTCTCCCCCGCTTCGACGGACGTCGGCTCAACGGACGCAGTCATGGCAAAGTCCCCCTCCAGCTCGGCCGGTTCGGATCTGGCACCCACGTTGCACCACACCACTGACAATGCGTTCTGACCTGCACAAACGCTGAGCCTCCGCCGCTGGTGGACCCCATTGTCAGTGGCGGGTTCTACCTTCGGTGGCATGACTCAGCAGGGGGTGCGCTGGACCGCGGACCAGGTGCTGGCACTGGCGCCTGACGCCGCATCACGCAAAGCGGGAAGCAAACTCGGCGCGGCAGGGCCGTGGTCCGAGGCGGGGAGTTCCGACGAGGGGACGGTGTGGGGGCTGTGCAAGGGCAGCGGAAGCAGGCCGTATCAGACGGTCGTGGACATCGCGGACGCCTCCGGGCCCGCCTACAAGTGCAGTTGTCCGAGCCGCAAGGTCCCGTGCAAGCACGCTCTCGGACTGCTGCTGCTCTGGGCGGGGGGCGACGGTGCGGTGCCGGCGGGAGAGCCACCGGAGTGGGCCGGGCAGTGGACAGCGGGGCGGCGCGGGCGCGTGGAGGAGGAGAAGACCGGGCACGGCTCGGAGTCAGCGTCCGGGCCCGCTGATCCGGAGGCGGCGCGACGTCGGGCGGAGCGCCGGGCCGAGCGGGTCACGGCGGGCGCGGTGGAGTTGGAGCAGCGTCTCGCGGATCTGCTGCGGAGCGGCCTGGCGACGGCGGAGCAGTCCGGTTACGGCCTGTGGGAGGAGACGGCGGCCCGCATGGTCGACGCTCAGGCGCAGGGCCTTGCCGCGCGCGTCCGGGAGCTCGGGGCGATCCCGTCGACCGGACCGGGCTGGCCGGTGCGTCTGCTGGAGGAGTGCGCGCTGCTGCATCTCCTCGGCCAGGGCTGGCGGCGACGCGAGCGTCTTCCGGACGGCCTCGCCGCCACGGTCCGCTCCCGGATCGGCCTGCCGGCCTCCGCGGACGGCCCGCCGCTGCGGGACAGCTGGCTGGTCCTCGCCCAGTACGACACGACGGACCCGCGTCTGACGACCCGCCGCACCTGGCTGTACGGCACCGCCTCGAAGCGCACGGTGCTGCTCCTTTCGTACGGTGCCGCCGGCCGCGCCCCGGAGCCGGCGCTGCCGACGGGGCTGTCGCTGGAGGCCGAGGTGTCCGCGTACCCGGGCGCCGGGCAGCCGCGGGTGGCCCTGGGCGAACGGTTCGCCCCACCTGCGCCGACGGCGATACGTCCGCCGGGCGTGACGGCGTCCCAGGCGGCCGCCCGCTACGGCGACGCCCTGCGCGACGACCCGTGGCTGGATTCCGTCCCGGTGACGCTGGGCCGGGTGGTCCCGGCCCGGGACGGCGACTCCTGGCAGCTGGTGGACACCGACGAGGACGCCGGGTTGCCGCTCACCCCTGCCGCGCGCTCCAGGCCGGGCCTGTGGCGGCTCGTCGCCCTGTCGGGCGGGGCCCCGGTCCGGGTCTTCGGCGAATGCGGCCACCAGGGCTTCACGCCGCTGACGGCCTGGCCCGAGGGCCCTGGCGATCCGGTCGTCCTGTGCTGAGCCGGCCCCACCACCCGGCCACCGGCCCCGCCCGCAGCCGGTGCGGTCCGCCCCACCCCTCCCACAGATCCACGAATCTTTCAGGCATCACGGGACAACCGGTAAGGGTGACCCTTCAACCACCCCCGGGCGTCCCGCAGAAGGGAAGCTCATGACCAGGACCTCCGCTCCTGTGGACGCGCCCGTCACGGGCACCTGGGAGGGGCTCGTCACCACCGCGCTGCTCGGCACCGACCGGCGTACCCCGCCGGGCACCGCCCCGGGCCAGGACGCGGCGACGGCCCTGCTGGACGCCGCGGCCGTGGAGACCGTACGGCGACGGGCCGGTCTGCGTGCGGCCCGGGCGACGGAGCGTCCGCAACCTGCCCCAAAGGACCCGCGTCCGACGCTGCCGCCGGCGGCCGCCCGCAGGCTCGCCGTGCTGCTGGCCGACCGCCCCGGCCCGTCCGGCGGCGGCCGCCGGGGCACCGCGCCCGACCTGAGGGAACTGCTGCCGCAGTGGCTCGCGGTGGCGAACGCCCGTGGTTTCGCACCGCCTCCGCAGGCGCTTCCCGCGCTGCTGGACGCGGCCCGGGGGCGTACCGACCTGCGTCCGGCGGCACTGGAGTTCGCCGGGCCGCGGGCCCTGTGGCTGGCGCGACTGAACCCGGACTGGCGGTTCGCCCTGCGCTCGACACCTGGCGGCGGAGCGGCCCTGCCGCACCTCGAGGACGACGACAGGATCCAGCAACTGTGGCAGGAGGGCCTGTTCGCCGAACGGGTCGCCCTCCTGTCCGCGCTGCGCTCCCGCGACCCCGCCGCCGCCCGCGACCTGCTCGCGACGACCTGGGCGACGGAACGGGCCGAGGACCGGCTGATGTTCCTCGACTCCCTGCGCGCGGGCCTGGGCCCGCACGACGAACCGTTCCTGGAGCAGGCCCTGGCCGACCGCAGCCGCAACGTCCGGGCGACGGCGGCGGAGCTGCTGTCGGCCCTGCCGGGGTCGGCACTCGCCGCGCGGATGGCGGTCCGGGCGTCGGCGTGCGTGGCCATCGACCACACGCGGGCCGCGCGGGCCGCGGAAATCCCGACCACCGCCCAGCCCCCGGGGACCACCGGGACGGCACCGACGATCGTCGTCGAAGCGCCGCACGAGTGCGACACGAGCATGGAGCGCGACGGTGTCGTGGCGAAGGCGCCGACGGGACGGGGTGAACGGTCTTGGTGGTTCGGCCAGTTGGTGGAGGCGGCACCGCTCGGCAGCTGGTCGCGGCGGCTGGGCGGCCGGACGCCCGGGGAGATCGTGGCGCTGCCGGTGGCGGACGACTGGCAGGGCGAACTGCACGCGGCCTGGTGCCGGGCGGCGGTGCGTCAGCGGGATGCCGAGTGGTCACGGGCGCTGCTCGGCGAGCCCTCGGCACCGGAGGCGGGCGGCCCCGGCGCGGTCTCCCTGGCCGAACGCGCCAAGCTGCTCGGCACGCTGGGCGCCGCCGAACGGGCCGAGTGGGTGGCCGGCTTCATAGCCGCGCACGGCCTGTCCGAGGCCTTCCAGTTGCTCGGGGTGTGTGCGGTCCCCTGGGCTCCTCCGCTCGGCCGGGCGGTGGTGGACGCGCTCAACATCGCTCGGGACGCGGGGAGTTATCCATGGAGTTTCAGCGGAGTCATGGGCCTGGCCGAGCGCTGCCTCGACCCGTCCGAGGCGAGCCGTCTCGACGCCCTGCTGGCCGTCCCGGACGAACCGGAGAACGCGTCACCCGGGGCGGGTGGCTACTGGGCGGAGGCCTTTCAGCGCCTGGTCACGACCCTGCGCCTGCGCGCGGCGATGACGGAGGAACTGGGAGCGGCGTAGGGCCCGCCCACGCCACGCAGCCGACAGCAACCGGCGCCGAGCCGGCCGCCGCCACCATCGACACAGGCACAGGCACAGGCACAGGCACCGAGCCGACCACAGGGCGAGACGCCCACCCTCACAGCTCCGTCGGCACAGGCCGCACAGCACCCCCGACCACGACGGCCCCGGTCGGCCGAAGGGGCCCTGCGGCACACCTCTCAGCCGGCCGAAACCACCCCGGCCAGGCCGCCGGAGGCCTACGCCCCGGCCGGCTGGCGGACGTTCGCCCGGACCCAGTCCACGATCGACTGCGTCGTCGCGCCGGGCGTGAAGATCTCGGCGACGCCCTTCTCCTTCAGCAGGGGAATGTCCGCTTCGGGGATGATCCCGCCGCCGAAGACCAGGATGTCCTCCGCGTCCCGCTCCCGGAGCAGGTCGATCACCGCAGCGAAGAGCGTGTTGTGCGCGCCGGAGAGGATGGACAGCCCGATCGCGTCGGCGTCCTCCTGGAGCGCCGTGTCGACGATCTGTTCGGGGGTCTGATGGAGCCCGGTGTAGATGACCTCCATACCGGCGTCGCGCAGGGCACGCGCGATCACCTTGGCCCCGCGATCGTGGCCGTCGAGCCCCGGCTTGGCCACCACCACGCGGATCGGACCGGCTGCCACACCCATCACTGCCTCCATGAAGCGACTACATCCATCCGTACCGACAAGTACCGCACAGATCCTTCGCGTAGTACACGCCGAACACACCGCTCGGGCCGCCGCCCACCGCACCTGCTGCGGCGCCACGGCACGGACGCCCCGCCCCGAACCGCCCGGGCAAGTGAACGAACGTTATCTCCAGCATCCCGCAACCGGCAGTTTCACGGCGCAGACCGAGGGGGAAATCACACGATGGGACAAGCGCGAGGGGAGCCGCTGCGAAGTCGCCCGATCGCCGCACCACCCACCACACCCGGCGGCGGTACGGCACTTCGGCGAAGTCACGCAGGGCCGGTACAGCAGGCAGGACACGCACGGCGCGTCAGCGAGGAGCCTCGTCACCCCACCGACCGGGGACCTCGCCGCACCACCGGCGTCACATACGCCTCACGCCACGCACTGTCCCCGCAGCTCACACCGCTCACCCGGTTGTCGGCCGTCTTCGCAGTTGCTTTCCACGAGGGCACACGGGGGGCGGAGCCGTCCTGCCGCGTGTCGACAGGAGGTCGGCCATGAAGGTCACCAGGGCTGCTCTGCCCTTTCTTCCGGTCTGCCGGCGCCTGCTGCCGGGCAGGCTCTCGACGGCGCTGCTGAAGGCAACCGCCCTCGAGTTCGCGATCCTGGCCGGGCATCTCCTCCTCTATCCCTCCGGCATCACTCAGGAGCGCCGCGCCCCCGCCCCCGCTCTGCCCACGGACGGCGCCCCCCAACTGCCGACGGAGGCCAAGCCCCCGGTCGTTCTGCTGCACGGCTTCATCGACAACCGCTCGGTGTTCGTACTGCTGCGCCGCAGCCTCGCCCAGCACGGCAGGCAGCAGATCGAGTCCCTCAACTACTCGCCGCTGACCTGTGACATACGGGCCGCGGCCGAGCGTCTCGGCCGGCACATCGAGGAGGTCTGCGAGCGCACCGGGGCCCCGCAGGTCGATGTCGTGGGGCACAGCCTCGGCGGCCTGATAGCGCGTTACTACGTCCAGCGGCTCGGCGGCGACACGCGCGTGCGGACCCTCGTGACGCTCGGCACGCCGCACTCGGGCACCCGAGTGGTGCCCCTCGCCGACGCACACCCCATCGTGCGCCAGATGCGCCCCGGCTCACCGGTGCTCGAGGAGCTCACTCTGCCCGCCCGTGACTGCCGTACGCACTTCGTCAGCTTCTGGAGCGACCTGGACCATGTGATGGACCCGCCGGAGACGGCCTGCATCGACCATCCCGATCTGTCGGCGCAGAACGTGCGGGTGACCGGCATCGGTCATCTCGCCCTGCCTGTGCACCCCGCCGTCGCCAACGGAATACGGCAGGTTCTCGACACGGCCCGCCCGGGCGAACCGTCCGCCGGCCGGACCGGCGGACTGACGGTGGCCTGAGACTCGTCATACAGCCGACGCACCGCCTCGGCGCCCCCATCGGCCTCGAACAAACTTCGAACACAGGGCCAAACCCGCGCCCGCAGTCCGCCAAAACACGGCCGAATGCCCGTTTCCTGCGCGCGTGAAACCTGCCGAAGATTGTCGTGCCCGCGTACCGCCGGGTACAGTCGCCGCACTGCTCTGGCAGCCCCTGTTGTCGAGGCGAAAGAGAAGTTGGTGAACGACCGTCACCCGTCGGGGACCATGACCCCGGCCCCGGCTTCCGACGCCGACTCGGCGCACTACGCGTCGTACGGCACCCAGGAAGCCCAGTACGGCGACCTCACCACGTACGGCGACTACGCCGCCACAGGTTTTGCCTCCACCGGTACCGACGGCGGAAATTTTGAAGCCAACGGGCACGCCACCACGAGTTTCGCCACGGACCCCCTCTTCGGCGACATGCCGGGCAGCGGCCACGGCACGGGCGCGTACGACACCGGCAACTGGCATACGGGTACCCACGAGAACCCGAACTACGACGCGTACGCGGCCCAGCACCACGCCGCCTACGACACCGGCGTCTACGACACGACCGCGTGGACGGCCGAGCAGCAGCCGATGTCGGTCATCCCGTCGCAGGCCGCGGCTCCGGACGCCACCGGGCAGTGGGAGTCCGGCGCTTGGTCCCAGCCCGACCAGTCCGGCAACCCCGCCGACCACACCCAGCAGTGGGAGTGGGGCACGCAGGCCTTCGACACGGGCGCCTACGACGCCACACAGTGGAACTCCGACGGCGCCGCCCCCGCACCGGCCCCCGACGGGTACGAGCAGGGGGCCGAGACCTTCGAGCAGCACGAGACGGTGACGTTCGACCAGCTCGAGACCGCCACGTTCGAGCAGATCGGCTCCGACGGCCACGACGACCCCGCCGCCACCGGTGAACTGGCCGCCGTGGGACCGCTCCTGGACGGCCAGGAAGAGGTCGCGCCCCCCGCTTCCCGGGCGGCCTCGCGCGCCGGGTCCCGCTCCCGCCGCCGTACGCCCCCCAAGCGCTCGGCGCTGATGAGCATCGCGGTGCCCTCTGCGTGCGTGATGGGTGTCGCCGGGATCGCGGCCGCCTCCGTGGGCAGCCTCACCGAGGACAGCGCCGCCGAGGCGCAGACCACCGCGGCGGACGCGCAGCCCGTGAAACCGGCCGCCGCCAACAACAAGTTGGACACGCAGCTGCAGAGCCTCGCCGCCGGCGCCGACGATTTCGCCGACCGGGCCAGCCGTACGCAGGAGCGCATCGACCTCAAGGCCCAGCAGGTCGCCGAGAAGAAGCGGGCGGCGGAGGAGGCGGCCCGCAAGGAGCGGTTGCGCCCGAAGTTCGCCCTGCCGGTGGCGGAGCACGGACTCAGCGCCTACTACGGCCAGTCCGGTATCAACTGGATGTCCCTGCACACCGGCATCGACTTCCCCGTCTCGTACGGCACGACCGTGATGGCCGCGACCGACGGCACCGTGCGCACCCAGTGGAACAGCGCGTACGGCAACATGATGATCGTGACCGCGAAGGACGGCACAGAGACGTGGTACTGCCACCTCTCCACCTACACGGTCCCCTCGGGTACGACCGTGAAGGCCGGCGATCCGATCGCGCGCTCCGGCAACTCCGGCAACTCCACCGGCCCGCACCTGCACTTCGAGGTGCGTCCGGCCGGCGGCTCGGCGATCGACCCGCTTCCGTGGCTGCGCAGCCACGGCATCAACCCGACGTAACGTCCCGGCAGTCTCCGGCCGCCGGGCGCGAGGCCCCCGCCGGCCCGGCCGACCGGGGGCAGCTCACCGTGCTACAGCTTCTCCACCGGCGCGTACCGCAGCAGCAGCCGCTTCGGCTTGGTCTCGCCGAAGTCGATGGTCGCCTCGGCGTTCGCGCCGGTGCCCTTGACCCCGACGACGGTGCCGAGCCCGAACTGGTCGTGGGTGACCCGGTCTCCGACCGCCAGTGAGACCACCGGCTTCTCGGAGGTGCGGCGCGTGGCGAACCCGGACGCGCCCGAGGCCGACGAACGCGAGCGGGAGGAGGACAGCGAGGACGCCACCGCCGAGACGGGCCCGGAGGACGCGGGCGCGGTCGCACCCGTGCGCTTCCACTCCATGTGAGCCGGCGGGATCTCCTCCAGGAACCGGGAGGGCGGGTTGTAGGACGGCTGGCCCCAGGCGCTGCGCAGCGTGGACCGTGTCAGGTACAGCCGCTCCCGCGCGCGCGTGATGCCGACGTAGGCCAGGCGGCGCTCCTCCTCCAGCTCCTTGGTCTGGCCGAGGGCGCGCATGTGCGGGAAGACGCCGTCCTCCATGCCGGTCAGGAAGACGACCGGGAACTCCAGGCCCTTGGCGGTGTGCAGGGTCATCAGCGTGATGACGCCGTCGCCGTCCTCCTCGTCGGGGATCTGGTCGGAGTCGGCGACCAGGGCGACCTGCTCGAGGAACTCGGACAGCGTGCCCCCCGGGGCGGCGGCCCCTGAGGTCTCCGCGCCCTCGCCGCGCTCCTGCTCGAACTCCATGGCGACGGCGGCGAGTTCCTGGAGGTTCTCGATCCGGGTCTCGTCCTGCGGGTCCGTGGAGGCCTGCAACTCGGCGAGGTACCCGGTGCGTTCCAGGATCGCCTCCAGCACGGTGGCCGGTCCGGCGCCGGACTCGACGATCGTACGGAGGTCCTCCATCAGCGTGTTGAACCGCTTGACGGCGTTGGTGGAGCGCGCGGCCATGCCGTACGCCTCGTCCACGCGCTTGAGCGCCTGCGAGAAGCTGATCTTCTCCCGCTGGGCCAGGGCGTCGATCATCGCCTCGGCGCGGTCGCCGATGCCCCGCTTGGGGACGTTGAGGATCCGGCGCAGCGGGACCGAGTCCTCGGGGTTGGCCAGCACGCGCAGGTAGGCCAGGACGTCCCGGACCTCCTTGCGCTCGTAGAAGCGGACGCCGCCGACGACCTTGTAGGGCAGGCCTACGCGGATGAAGATTTCTTCGAAGACACGGGACTGGGCGTTGGTGCGGTAGAAGACGGCGACGTCGCCGGCCTTCGCCTCACCCGCGTCCGTGAGGCGGTCTATCTCGTCGGCGACGAACTGCGCCTCGTCGTGCTCGGTGTCGGCGACATAGCCGGTGATCCGCGCGCCCTCGCCGGCGTTGGTCCACAGGTTCTTGGGGCGGCGGGACTCGTTGCGCTCGATGACCGCGTTGGCCGCGCTGAGGATGGTCTGGGTGGAGCGGTAGTTCTGCTCCAGCAGGATCGTCGTCGCGTCCGGGTAGTCCTCCTCGAACTGGAGGATGTTGCGGATCGTCGCGCCGCGGAAGGCGTAGATCGACTGGTCTGCGTCGCCCACCACGCACAGCTCGGCGGGCGGGACGTCGTCCGGGCCCGGCGGTACGTCGACGGGGTGCTCGGAGGTGCCGACGAGCTCCCGGACGAGGGCGTACTGGGCGTGGTTGGTGTCCTGGTACTCGTCCACCAGCACGTGCCGGAAGCGGCGGCGGTAGTGCTCGGCGACGTCCGGGAAGGCGCGCAGCAGGTTGACCGTCGTCATGATCAGGTCGTCGAAGTCGAGGGCGTTCGCCTCGCGCAGCCGCGACTGGTACATCGCGTAGGCCTGGGCGAGGGTCTTCTCGAAGCCGTCGGTGGCCTGGGCGGCGAAGTCCTCCTCGTCGATCAGCTCGTTCTTCAGGTTGCTGATCTTGGCGCTGAAGGACTTGGGCGGGAAGCGCTTGGGGTCGAGGTCCAGGTCGCGGCAGACCAGGGCCATCAGGCGCTTGGAGTCGGCGGCGTCGTAGATCGAGAAGGAGGATGTGAAGCCGAGTTTCTTGCTCTCCCGCCGCAGGATGCGGACGCACGCACTGTGGAACGTCATGACCCACATGGCGTTCGCCCGCGGGCCGACGAGCTGCTCGACGCGCTCCTTCATCTCACCGGCGGCCTTGTTGGTGAAGGTGATCGCGAGGATCTGGCCCGGGTGCACGCCCCGCTCGGCGAGCAGGTGGGCGATGCGGTGCGTGAGCACGCGGGTCTTGCCGGAGCCGGCGCCGGCCACGATGAGCAGCGGGGAGCCGGAGTGGACGACGGCGGCGCGCTGGTTGTCGTTCAGCCCCTCCAGGAGGGCGGCGGTGTCCACCACCGGGCGCGGGGCGCCGTCGCGGTAGTAGGCGTCCCGGTCCGGCGGCGCGTCGAACTTCCCGCCGAACAGATCGTCCGGAAGCGGCTCCGGAGCGTGATCGTCCTCGGGCGGCGGCGGGGGCTCGTCCGCGGGGCCGCGCTGGGCCTGGAGGTCCGCCAGGAAGCTGTCGTCAAAGAGGCTGCTCATCGCTCTCCGAGTCTAGGGCGCCCCACTGACAGCCCGCCGCCACCCCGGAGACATCACCCGCTCATGCGGGCCCCGCCGATCGGACGCCTGGCGCGTTATCACCCTCAAGAACCGCATGATCACGCCTCGCTACTCCCGCCGCAAATGCGGACGACTCGCAATCAACCCTCCGCGATTACTCACTCTCAGCAAGGCCCTGGACTGAGGTCACGAAAATGTATCGGGCATATCACCCACCAACCTTCACAAGGACCACACGAGTTGGCTACGGTGCGACCGGGCCGCATGACCCTCACCGGCGAACGTCGCCGGGCCGCGCGGCCTCCGCCGAGTCCGGCGTGCCGCAGCGGCAGCCGGAGCCGGGGACCCAACCGAGGACCTGGGGTGAATCGGCCCGGCTCCGCATCCGGAGAAGGCCGTAGGGCAACCCTTCCGAACCACCCGCCCGAACCCGACAGCTAACCCGGTAGGCGGACGATGGAAGGAGTCGCCTCCCTTGGCGTCGCACCGCAAGTCGCGTCCTACGGGTACGCGCGTGGCAGGCATACGGACCCCCGCCCTCGCAACGGCGGCCCTCACCTCCGTGGCCCTGCTGTCCCAGTCGGCCAACGCCGCCCCCGAGGCCGACGAGAAGCCCAGCCTGGAGGAAGTCGAGAAGAAGGTCGACGACCTGTACCGCCGGGCCGAGTCGGCGACCGACAAGTACAACGCGGCCAAGGAGAGGACCGCGAAGCAGCGCAAGCGCGTCGACACCCTCCTCGACGACGTCGCGCAGCGCGCCCAGAAGCTCAACGAGGCGCGGGACGAGCTGGGTTCCCTCGCCTCCGCCCAGTACCGCACCGGCGCCTCCGCCCCGGACACGGCGACGTTCCTGCTCGCGGACACCCCGCAGGACTACTTCGACCGGACCCAGCTGATGGACCGGATGACCGGCCGTCAGAAGGAAGCGGTCGACGACTACGTCACCCAGCAGTCCGAGACGATGAAGAAGCGTCAGGAGGCCACCGAGAGCCTTGAGGCGCTGACCGAGTCGCAGAGCGACCTGAAGACGGCCAAGGCGACCGTCCAGAGGAAGCTGGCCGACGCACGCGAGCTGATGTCGAAGCTGACCGCCGAGGAGAAGGCACGGCTCGCGGCGATCGAGAAGCAGAAGCAGGAGGAGGCCGCCCGCCAGGCCGCCGAGCTGGCCCGGCAGCAGGCCGCGCAGCACAAGGCGCAGGAGGAAACCACCCAGCAGCAGGGCAGCGACTCCGCGTCCGCGGGCTCCGGCTCGTCCTCCTCGATTGTCCCGGCCGACTCCTCGTACGCCACCAAGGCCGACAAGGCGCTCGCCTTCGCCCGCGCCCAGATCGGCAAGCCGTACGTCTGGGGCGCCGTCGGCCCCGGTTCCTACGACTGCTCCGGCCTCACGCAGGCCGCATGGAGGGCCGCGGGCGTGACCCTGCCCCGCACGACCTACGACCAGGTCGGCGCCGGCACCACGGTCCCGCTCTCCCAGGCCCAGCCCGGCGACCTGGTCTTCTTCTACGACGACCTCGCCCACGTCGGCATCTACATCGGCAACGGCATGATGATCCACGCCCCCAAGCCCGGCACCTATGTGCGCGAGGAGTCGGTCTACTACGACGGCGAGTCGGCGATCCACAGCGTGGTGCGGCCGGCCTGAGAGTCTCGTACGTTTTCGAGGGGCACGCGCGCGTGCCCCTCCCGTAACGCCCACGCCGCTCTCTAGCATCGGCGCTATGTCCGGTCCCTCCCCGTTTGCCACCTGGTGGGCGACGTATGCGCTGGCGACCGGCACCGTGTCGGTCGGTCTCGACTCGGCGGGGTACGGGATCCTCTCCCGCGTCGCCCTCGCCCTGGCCTGCGCGGCCTGGCCGGCGTCGGCCGCGAGCCTCGTCCAGCGGGCGCGCGGCGGGTGGAGAGCGGAGGTTCCGGCCGTGCTCACCACCGTGGCGGCGACCGCCGTGCTCGGCACCGGCTTCTCTGCGGCCGGAGCGCAGGCACCGGCCTGCGCCCTGCTGGTGCTCGCCGCACTGCCCTGGGCGGCGCTGCTCGCCGTGGAGGTCAGGGAGCGGCGCGGCACCGTGTTCCTGCGCTGTGTGGCCACCCAGGGCCTCGCCGTGCTCGCCGCCACGCTCGCCGCGGCCGAGTCGGCGGCCTGGCTCGCGCACGCGGCCCTGGTGCTGTTCTGGCTGGGCCTCGCGCTCTGCTGCTTCGCCCTGTTCCGCTTCCAGCCCCGGCAGGTGGAGGAGGGACGCGGGGACCAGTGGTTCGCGGCCGGCGCGCTCGCCGTCTCGGCGCTGGCCGGAGCGAAGCTCCTCGGCGCCGACAGCGCGCACCTGTACCTCTGGAACGAGGACGGCAGCAGTGCCCTGCGCACGACTACCGTCATCCTGCTCGTGCTCGCCCTGGTCTGCTGCGTCGCCCTGCTCGTCGCCGAGCTCTTCTGGCCCCGGCACCAGTACGACGTCCGGCGCTGGGCGACCGTGTTCTGCGTGGCCGTGACGGCGGCGGCGGCTCTCGCGACCGCCGCCGCGCTCGATGTCCCCTGGCTCGACGGCGCCGGGGAAGCACTGCTGTGGATCGCGGTGGCCGTGTGGCTCGGGTGCACGGCCTGGGCGGTCGCCGCCGCCCGGTCCGCCCGGGTCAGGTCCAGAGCACGGCGATGAAGATGTTCGCCGTGGTCAGCAGCCCCACCAGGCCGAAGAGGCCCTTGTCCACCTTCTCGTCGTCGCGTTTCACATAGACCAGGCCCAGGATCACGATCAGCAGCGCCAGCTTCACGCCGATCTTGATGTTGTTCACGGACTGGTCGTCGGCCTGGTTGAGGCCGACCAGGATCACACCGGTGACCAGCATCGTCAGCGCGCCGTGCAGCATCGCGGGGGTGTAGCGGGCGGTGCCCTCGCGCATCGCCTTCATCTGGGTGAGGAAGCCGCCCAGGAGCGAGGCGATGCCGATGATGTGGAGACCGACGAAGAGGTGGATGAGTACGTCCATGAGGCCGGAGCCTAATCAGGGCCTTCCAGGCCACCCGGCACCGGCCCACCGGTGCATATATGCGCCCCATAGCATCCGATCACCCTCATTCGCCCATGATTCGACACATCGGTCATCACGCTGAGTGAAGCCGATTGTGCCGAGGTGGGATCGCGGTCACATACGGTCACCACCAGTCCTCTCGGGACAGTTCCGCGCACCCGCCACCGGCCGGCCACCACTCGGTTTAGCGTCCTCCCCCAGGTGACCGGCTCCCCACCGCCGCCCGGGCCAGGGGCGGCAGTCGGGCACCACCGCCGAGAAGGTCCGGCGGCGGTCCGCTTCCCCTGTGCGGACCGTCGCCGGACGCGCGCAGGCCGCTGTCCGCTCCCCAGGCGGCCGTGCGCACTCACCGGCGGCCGAGGAAAGGACGTGGCCTCCAGTTGGCAGCGCACCGCAAGCCCCGACAGCGCTCGATGGGTGGCAGCAAGGCCCGTACGGCCGCCACGATCGCCCTCGCCGGCGCGGCGACGGCGACGGGCTTCGACGGAACCGGGCACGCCGAACCGCAGCTCACCCCGGGCCAGGTCAAAGCCAAGGTGGACAAGCTGTACCAGGAAGCGGAGGTCGCCACCGAGAAGTACAACGGCGCGAAGGAGGAGGCCGAGGCGGCCGGGCGGCGGCTGAAGGGCCTCCAGGACCAGGCGGCGCGCAAGGAGGAACGGCTCAACTCGGCCCGCGAGACGCTCGGTTCGGTCGCCGCCGCGCAGTACCGGGCCGGCGGCCTCGACCCCGCGATGCAACTCGCCCTGTCCGACGATCCCGAGCGGTACCTGGAGAACGCCGAGTTCGTCGAGCGGGCCGGCAACCGGCAGAACGCCGCCGTCACGCGCGTGCGCCGGCAGCTGAGGGAGATCGAGCAGCTGCGCGGGGCCGCCCACATCGAGCTGACGTCCCTGAAGTCGCGGCAGACGGATCTGCAGCGGCACAAGAAGACCGTCACCGGCAAGCTGGGTTCCGCGCGGCAGCTGCTGTCCCGGCTCAGCGCGCAGGAACGTTCCCGACTCGGCGAGGCACCGGGCACGGACCGCGCCTCACGCTCCTCAACGGGCCCGCGGGACACACTGGCCGCTCCGGGATCCACCGCGTCCCAGGCGCCCAACGCCCGCGCGGCCGCCGCCGTCTCCTACGCCTACCAGAAGCTCGGCAGCCCCTACGTCTGGGGCGCGACCGGCCCGAACGCCTTCGACTGCTCGGGCCTCGTCCAGGCCGCGTACCGCTCCGCGGGCGTCTCCCTGCCCCGCACGACGTACTCCCAGATCGCCGCCGGCCGCCGCGTCTCCCGCTCCGAACTCCTCCCCGGCGACCTAGTCTTCTTCTACGCCGGCATCAGTCACGTCGGCATCTACGTGGGCGACGGGCGCATGATCCACGCCCCGAACCCCTCGGCGCCGGTTCGCATCGCCCCGCTCGCCGAGATGCCGTACGCGGGGGCGACACGGGTGGTGTGACCGGGCCGGTCACACCAGCCGGCGAGCCGTCGCCCAGCGGGTCAGTTCGTGCCGGTTGGACAGCTGGAGCTTCCTGAGGACCGCCGAGACGTGCGACTCGACGGTCTTCACGGAGATGTACAGCTGCTTGGCGATCTCCTTGTACGCGTAGCCCCGGGCGATGAGCCGCAGCACCTCGCGCTCGCGCTGGGTGAGGCGGTCCAGGTCCTCGTCGACCGGCGGGGCGTCCGTGGAGGCGAAGGCGTCCAGGACGAACCCCGCGAGCCGCGGGGAGAAGACCGCGTCGCCTTCCTGGACGCGGAAGATGGAGTCCACGAGGTCCGTGCCGGTGATGGTCTTGGTGACGTATCCGCGGGCTCCGCCGCGGATCACGCCGATCACGTCCTCCGCCGCGTCCGAGACGGACAGCGCCAGGAAGCGGACGGGCTGTTCGGTGCCGCCCATCAACGGGGCGCAGCGGCGCAGCACTTCCACCCCGCCGCCGCCCGGGAGGTGCACGTCGAGGAGCACCACCTCGGGCCGGGTCGCGGTGATGACCGTGACCGCCTGGTCGACGTCCGCGGCCTCGCCGACGACCTCCACACCGGTCTGCTCGGTCTGCCCGATCTCGGCCTGGACCCCGGTGCGGAACATGCGGTGGTCGTCCACGAGGACCACGCGCACGTGACGCCCGGGGCCGCCGCCCGACTCCGCGGGTGCGGCCGCCTCCGCCGATCCCGCCGTACCGTTCGCCTCGGTCGGGTCGCTCATGACGTCTTCTCCGCCCTCTCCATCTCCAGCTCGACCTCCGTGCCGCCGTCGGGCACCGCGCGCAGTCGCGCCGTCCCGCCGTTGCGCTCCATGCGGCCGATGATCGATTCTCTGACACCCATCCGGTCGGCGGGTATCGAGTCGAGGTCGAAGCCGGGACCGCGGTCCCGGACGGACACGAAGACCGTCTTCCCCTCGACCTCGGCGTAGACCTGTACGGCTCCGCCCTCGCCACCGTACTTGGCGGCGTTCACCATTGCTTCGCGTGCGGCCTGCATCTGTGCGCCGATCCCCTCGTCCAGCGGGCAGTCGCCCACGACCACGACCTCGATGGGCACGCCGTGCTTGTCCTCCACCTCGGCCGCGTTGCGCCGCACGGCGTCGGCGAGCGTGGTGGGTTCGTCGGCCTCGTCCTTGCCGGTGCCCTCGGGCTTGTAGAGCCAGGTGCGCAGGTCGCGCTCCTGGGCGCGGGCGAGGCGGCGCACCTCGTTCGCGTTCTCCGCGTTGCGCTGGATCAGGGTGAGGGTGTGCAGCACCGAGTCGTGCACATGGGCGGCGACCTCCGCGCGCTCCTGGGCGCGGATGCGCATCAGACGCTCCTCGGAGAGGTCCTGCGTCATCCGCACCAGGTACGGCCCGGCGAGGAGCGTGATCCCGACGAGGACCGCGAGGGCCGCCTGCAGGACGGAGCCGAGGTGAGCGGCGGAGCCCTGCAGGACGAAGATGCCGGAGACGCCGGCCGTCACCAGCAGCACACCGCCCACCGAGCGCAGCAGTGTGACCGTGCGCCTGCGGCGGCCCACCTCGGCCCAGCGGGCGCGGCGGGCGTTGTCCGCCTGCCGCCAGACCAGGGCGACACCCGCGCCGACGAGCACCATCGGCCAGAGGTACACCCTGGCTCCGCCGCTGAGATTCACGTTGCCCACGAAGACCATGGCGACGACGACCATGAGGAGCAGCGCCACGATCTGGCCCTTGTCGGGCCTGCGCGTGACGAGTCTGCGCCGCCCGTCGGGCGAGGCCTCCGTGGCGACCAGCGACGGCGGCTTCTGCGCGTCGACCCCGCCGACCCCGAGCGGGACGAAGAACCAGAACGCGGCGTACAGCAGCGCACCGAGGCCGTCAGCCATGAACAGGCCCACGAATACGAGCCGTACCCAGATCACGGGCAGCCCGAGATGCCCCGCGAGCCCCCGCGCCACACCACCGAGCCAGCGTCCGTCGCTGCTGCGGTAGAGCTTGCGCGGCGGCCGCGGCTCGGCGAGGGGCGCTGCTGCGGCTTCCGACATGCCATTGATGGTCACATGGCCGGGAAGCCGGAGCATCAGGGTCGGTCCCGGATACTCCCCTGATCTCCGAAAGCCTCCCCTCGAGCGCTTCCCGAGCCGTGTCTCGGGGCCGATATCAGGGTCGGTCCAGGGTCGTTCCGACTGCCGTCGCGGCGCCGCGCCCGTCACCATGGACCCATGACCGATCACGAGCACGCCGCGACGGGTCCGGGACCCGGTCCCGGCCCGCGCCCCACGCCGGGCGCAGGGCCGCAGGGTGCCGCGCCCGCCGCGCCGGCCGGCCCCGCCGGGGAAGCCGTCCCGGCCGGGCCGGCCCACAGGTTCCGTCGCGACCGCCGCCACAAGACCCTGGCCGGTGTCTGCTCCGGGCTCGGGCGGCAGTGCGACATGGACCCGGTGATCTTCCGCATCACCCTCGCGGTGCTCTCCGCCACCGGCGGTATCGGCCTCCTCTTCTACGGCTTCGCCTGGCTCTTCGTCCCGTACGACGACGAGGACGAGAACGAGGTGCGCAAGCTGCTCACCGGCCGCGTCGACGGCCAGGCCCTCGCCGCCGTACTGTTCGCGCTGGTCGGCTGCGGAGTGTTCCTGACCATGCTGAACAACGGCGGGGTGCTGACCTTCGCCGTCGTCCTCTCCCTCCTCCTCGCGGGCTCCGGCCACTGGTCGCGCCAGCGGGGCACCCCCGGCCCCGACCCGTCCCCAAGCTCTCGGCTGCGCTCGGGCAGGGGAGCCCCCATCGCCGCCCAGGCCGCCGCCGACGCCCCGCCGGAGCCGAAGGCGCCGCCGGTGTTCACCACCTACCCCTCCTGGTGGCGCGACCCGATCGTCAAGGACGGCACCCACATCGGCGGCACGGGCTATCTGTGGGGCCCCCGCGACACCCGCGACCTGGACATCGCGGCGGCCGTCGACATCAGCCTCGGCACCCAGCCCGGCGCGCACGAGGACACACCCGCCCCGCGTCCCCAGCCGCCGAAGCCCCGCGGCCCCCGCTGGATCGGCGGCTGGGTCTTCCTCCTCGCCCTGCTCGCGGGGGCCCTGGGCACCAGCCTGACCTGGGACGGCCATCCGCTCGGCACCAGCCTGCAGACGGGCCTGTCCTGCGCCCTCGCCGTCCTGGGCCTGGGCATAGCGATCAGCGCCTTCCTGGGCCGCACGGGAGCGGGTTCGATCCTCCTGGCGATCGTCACGGCCGGCCTGCTCGCCGGCTCGGCGGCCCTGCCCAAGGACATCGACACGCACTGGGCCCGCACCACCTGGCAGCCCGCCACGGTGGCGGACGTACGGGGGCAGTACGAACTGGGCACCGGCGTCGGCACCCTGGACCTGACCGAGCTGGACCTGACCGGGAAGCAGACCGTGACCGTACGCGCCGATGTCGGCGTGGGCCGGGTGGAGGTGCTCGTGCCCGAGGAGGTGACCGTGCGGCTGAGCGTCGACGTGGGGATCGGCGACCTCCAGCTGCCCGGTGACGACCCGAAGGACGTGGACGTGCGGCCGGACCGGCACCAGGAGACCACCCTCTCCCCCGCCAAGGGCGTCGAGAAGTCAGGCACCATCGACCTGCATCTCCAGGTCGGCATGGGACAGGCGGAGGTGACCCGTGCTGCGGCATGAACTCCAGCCCGGAAAGCTGCTGGCCGGCACCGTCCTCACGGCTGCGGGGGTCCTGTACGCCGGTGACGCGGGCGGCGCCTGGGAGATCCCCTGGTTCGCGGTGATACCCCTCGTCACGGCCGGACTGTGCCTGGCGGGCGCGGTGGCGTTCCTGACGGGCCGGGCACGGCGACGCCGTGAGGCGGGCCGTGCGGGCACGGACATGGCTTGACGGCGAACGAGGGTGACGGCCGGAGGCCCGCTACCGGTACTCGCCGCTCCGCTGCCGTCGCCTCGCCCGTCGCGCGGCGTCCACGGACAGCAAGGGCGCGCCCGCCAGCACGAGGGGGATCCAGGACATGAGGTAGGCGAGGTCGTTGCCGTAGTAGTACGGGTCGGAGGCCCAGCTCACGGTGAGCCACAGGCTGAGGGAGATCAGCGCGCCGCCGAGTGCGGCCAGACGGGCGAACAGACCGAGCAGGGTACCGATGCCGACGGCCAGTTCTCCGAAGGCGATGGCGTAGCCGAAGCCGACCGGGCTCTTCAGGGAGAGGTCGACCAGGGCGGGGATGGCGGAGGAGTCGCGCACGGCCCGCATCATGTCGCCGAGCGACCCGGCGCCGGAGTCCCTCATGAAGGCGCTGTCGGTGAGTTTGTCCAGGCCGGCGTAGATGAAGGTGACCCCGAGGAAGACGCGCAGGGGGAGGAGGGCGTAGCGGGTGGCGGTGTCCCGCCAGTCTCCTCCGCCACCGAAGCGCCCGGTGGGGTGTGTGTCCGTTCGCATACCGTGAGTCATCACTGCTGGCCGCCTCTCGCCCGCCGGTGCCGGGACCCCCTCAGCTGACCATACGTACGTCAAACCGTCGTCGCTCAATCCTGTTGCGCGGGGCTTTCATCGCCCCAGCGGCACGACGGCCCAGCCAGGGCGCCCACAGCGGGAGTCACAACGCGCCGCCCGCACCCCCGGATGCACGCACGGGGCCGTGTCGGGGGGTGTGCCCGCAGCGGTTGGCGCGAGGCGCCGGCGCGCAACCCCACCGGAGCCGAAGGAACGACCCTCACTCGGTCACGTCCACCGCATACCGGTTCGTCTCCGCCCCCGCCGCCGTGACCACCTGCACCTCCACCCGCCCCGGCTCCACATCCGCCGGGACCGGCACCGTCAGCAGCGTGTCCGTCGGGTTGCGGAAGCCACCCGGCACCGGCACCAGCGGCACGTGGACGTGCACCGCACCCACCCGCACGACCATCCGCGCCAGCCGGTCGGCCCCCTGCGCACCCGGCGGCACGAACCCCGCGCCCCGGATCTCGATGTCGTCCCCCGTGCGGATCGGCGCGTCCAGATCGCCCGCCTCCCGGGCCCGCACCACGGAGTGGATGACCGGCCGGCCGCCCTCCGCGTACTTTCCGGCCAGATACGTCGCCGCCGACACCAGGACGACCACCGCCGGCCCCCACGGCAGATCGGGCAGCTGGTCCGGCCGCCTGGCCAGCCGTACCGCCGCGAAGACCAGGACGACGGCGCTGATCACGACGTACTGGATGTCGGCGAAGGTGCCCCGCCCCGCGTCGTCGGTCAGCAGGTCGGCCGCTCGCGGCCGGTCGGCGCGCACCTTCTGCAGCCGCTGCCCCAGCACGCGCACCCCGACGACGCGCCGCACGACCACGGCGATCCCGCACACCACGGCGAGCACGGTCACGACCCCGGCGCCCCGGGCGAGTTCCAGCCCGGAGATCAGCGCATCCCGCTCCGGGGGCCGCGAGGCGGCCGCGAGCCGCCCGGCGAGCACGAGCACCGAGTAGGCCACGAACAGCACCCACGCCGCGGCGACCGTACGGGACGTGGACAGCCGGTTGTCCTCGCCGATCACGGGCGCCAGCGCGCCGCCCTTGGCCCGGTGGAACCACGACGCGGCCGTCACCGTGGCGGCCACCACCAGCGCCGCGGCCAGTCCGGCCGTCCGCGCCGACGTCCAGCCCGCACCGATCGCGGTGAGGGCCTGTCCGAGCAGCAACACCACGACGGCCGCCCAGACCACACCGGCCGTGCGGCGCCACAGGCCCGTCAGCCAGGCCTGGCCTTCGGCCCGTCCCCGCTCGGCGACGAGTGCCGCGGACTGGGCGAGTTCCTCCGAGATCCACTGGCGGGAGGCCGAGGCGGAGTGGGCGACCGCGGCCGGCAGTCCCTGCCCGGCCGCGAACTCGTCGCGCCTGCGCACAAACGCGGCGACGGCCCGCCGATGCCCCTCCCGCGCCCCGTGCGGGCAGTCCCCGCAGGCGCACCCACCGCCGTGAGCACCGCCGGGCCCGCCCGGCTGACCACCCCCGTAAGGGCCGGCATGAGAACCCGCGTACGCACCCGCGTCCGCGCCGCCCTGTCCCGCCTCCCGCACCGCCACGCCCGACGCCCGCCTTCCCGCGACCCAACCACCGCCGGCCTTCCGGACCCCGGAAACACCGCTGTGCAACTCCCCTGCGACGACAGCGAATTGTGCCCTACGCCACCCGGTCCGCGTCCGCTCGGTCCGGTCAACCCGGGTGAAGTTCGGCGGGCCGTGTTGACCTGGCTGCGAGAATTCCGCCATAGCCGGGATCCAGCGGGATATCCAGCGTGACGGGACCTGGGCCTTCCACGGCACCACCGCCCCGCATCGAGCCCGGTCCGCACCGCTCCGTGCCGCTGTTCCGGCAGCCGTCGACGTCCACCGCCGGACGGTACGGATCGGCCGCGTCCGGTAACCGCCCGCCTGTCGTCCGGAGCAGGAGTGGCCGAGTACATCGCCGGGGAGATCCGCCGCGCGCTCCACCAGGTCCCCCGAGGAGCCGGCGAGGCCTCGCCTGACCCGACAGGCCCTAACCCAGCAGGTCCGGCTCGCTCCGGCTGATGTCCTGCCACATCGGCTGGTAGTTGATCCACGCCACCAGGTCGCCGCCCAGCTGCTCCCGCGTCGCCACCGCCATCCGGTGGTCGATGCGGACCGGCCGCCCGGCCGCCTGCGCGGTCAACTGGACCTGGCAGGACCGCTCCATCGACACGAACCACCAGGCCGCCGCGTCCACCGAGTCGCCGACGGTCAGCAGCCCGTGGTTGCGCAGCACGAGCGCCTTGCGGGAGCCGAGCGCGGCCGCGATCCGCCGGCCCTCCTCGGCGTCGACGGCGACGCCGATGTACGTGTCGTAGAGGGCGTGGTCCTCGTAGAAGGCGCAGCTCTCCTGCGTGATCGGCTCCAGCAGCTCGCCGAGGGCCGCGAGCGCCCGGCCGTGCACCGAGTGGCAGTGGGCGACGGCCACCACGTCGGGGCGGGCGGCGTGGACCTGGGCGTGCACGGTGAAGGCCGCCTGGTTGACGTGGTATCGGCCCTCGACGACCTGGCCGTCCTGGTTGGCCAGCACGAGGTCGTTGACGGTGACGTGCCGGAAGGGCATCCCGAACGGGTTGACCCAGAAGCAGTCGGTGTACTCCGGGTCTCGGGCGGTGATGTGCCCGGACACGCCGTCCTCGAAGCCGAGCCGCCCGAAGATCCTGAGGGCGCCCGCGAGCCGTTCCTTGCGGTGCCGGCGCTCGTCGTCGACCGACTCGTGCATCGGCGGCATCGCGAACCGCAACCGGTCGGTGGGCAGCGGCAGGGGCGGGGTGGGCCCGTGCATAGGTCCTCCAGCGCTGGTGCTCCGTACGGGGCGGAAGTTACCGCCGGGGAGGTAGGGCAGAACAGAACCGTTCTGTGAAGATGGAACGAGCGCCCCTGTGAGTACCCTGTGCGCACCTTTTCGCGCCCGGTCTCCCGGACCCCACGAATAGCCGACAGAAGATGTCGGATTTCGGCGCCACACTCTCCGTATGACAGCGAACTGGGCGGCTTTCGCCACCGCCGAACCGAATCTGGCCGGCACCGTCGAGAAGCGGTTCGGCGCCTACACGCACCACATCCTCGCCACCCTCCGCAAGGACGGTTCGCCCCGCACCAGCGGCCTGGAGGTGCGGTTCCTGAACGGCGAACTGTGGCTCGGCATGATGCCGGGCTCCCTCAAGGCGCTCGACCTGCGCCGCGACCCGCGCTTCGCGCTCCAGGCGAACCCCGGGGAGGGCACGGGCATGGGCGGCGGCGACGTCCGGATCAGCGGCCGGGCGATCGAGGTCGACGACGCGCCGGCCAAGGCCGGATACGTCGAAGAGGTGGAACCGCCGGGGTCGTTCCACCTCTTCCGGACCGAGCTGACGGAGGTCGTGAGGACCTCTGTCGAGGCCGACACCTACCTGGTCGTCCAGGTCTGGAAGCCCGGCGAGCCCCTGCGCACGATCAAGCGCACGTAGGGGTCACTCCCACTCGATCGTCCCCGGCGGCTTGGAGGTCACGTCGAGGACGACGCGGTTGACGTCCTTGACCTCGTTCGTGATGCGCGTGGAGATCCGGGCGAGGACCTCGTACGGCAGACGCGACCAGTCGGCCGTCATGGCGTCCTCGGAGGAGACGGGGCGCAGGACGATCGGGTGGCCGTAGGTGCGACCGTCGCCCTGGACGCCGACGCTGCGGACGTCGGCGAGCAGGACCACCGGGCACTGCCAGATGTCGCGGTCGAGGCCGGCCGCCGTCAGCTCCTCGCGGGCGATGGCGTCGGCCTCGCGCAGCAGGTCCAGGCGCTCCTTGGTGACCTCGCCGACGATCCGGATGCCGAGGCCGGGGCCGGGGAACGGCTGTCGCTGGACGATCTCCTCCGGCAGGCCGAGCTCCTGGCCGACCATGCGGACCTCGTCCTTGAACAGCTTGCGCAGCGGCTCGATCAGCTCGAACTCGAGGTCCTCGGGCAGGCCGCCCACGTTGTGGTGGGACTTGATGTTGGCCGTGCCGGTGCCGCCGCCGGACTCGACGACGTCCGGGTAGAGCGTGCCCTGGACCAGGAACTCGACCGCGGGGCCCTCGTCGGCGATGATCTCCGCCTGCGCCTGCTCGAAGACCCGGATGAACTCACGGCCGATGATCTTCCGCTTCTCCTCGGGGTCGGAGACCCCGGCGAGCGCCTTGAGGAACCGCTCCTCGGCGTCCACGACCTTCAGCTGCACGCCGGTCGCGGCCACGAAGTCCTTCTCGACCTGCTCGGTCTCGTCCTTGCGCATCAGGCCGTGGTCGACGTACACGCAGGTCAGCTGGGAGCCGATGGCCTTCTGCACGAGGGCGGCGGCGACGGCGGAGTCCACACCGCCGGACAGACCGCAGATGGCGCGCCTGTCGCCGACCTGCTCGCGGATGGCGGCGACCTGCTCCTCGATCACGTTGCCCGTGGTCCAGGACGGGGTCAGGCCCGCACCCCGGTAGAGGAAGTGCTCCAGCACCTGCTGCCCGTGCGTGGAGTGCATCACCTCGGGGTGGTACTGGACGCCGTAGAGCTTCTTCTCGTCGTTCTCGAAGGCGGCGACCGGCACGACGTCCGTGGAGGCCGTGACGGAGAAGCCCTCGGGGGCGGCGGAACAGGCGTCGCCGTGGGACATCCAGACGGCCTGCTCGGCGGGGGTGCCCTCGAACAGGGTGGAGGACACCTTGGAGACGTGCAGGTCGGTGCGGCCGTACTCGCGGGCGCCGGTGTTGTCGACAGTGCCGCCGAGAGTCTGCGCCATCAGCTGGAAGCCGTAGCACATGCCGAAGACGGGGACGCCGGCCTCGAAGAGTGCGCGGTCCAGGCGCGGGGCGCCTTCCTCGTAGACCGAGGAGGGGCCGCCGGAGAGGATGATCGCCGCGGGGTTCTTGGCGAGGATCTCCTGGACCGGCATGGTGCTCGGCACGATCTCGCTGTAGACCCGCGCCTCGCGGACGCGACGGGCGATGAGCTGGGCGTACTGCGCGCCGAAGTCGACGACCAGGACGGTGTCGGCGGCGTTGGCAGCGGGAGTCGCTGATGACACGGGGTGCCTTCCGGCGGTGGGGCGGGGGTCTTGTGCCACCCGATTCTACCGAGGTGCTCGTGGGGAGCGTCCCGCCCACGGACCGCCCGGGCTCCGGGCCCCGCATCTCACGATGCGAACCCGTTTGGACACCGCATCGGCCCGGGGCATACTGGCGCCATGTTCACGCACCCGACCTTCCGCTTTACCTATGGCATCCGGCCCGCCGGCTGCCGTGGTCGTGCTGCTTGAGCAACTGACAAGCGACTTCCCAGGCGCCCCGGGCCGACAAGGCCCGGGGCGCCTGTCGTCGTCCGGGCCCTGCCGCCCCGGGGCACCCCTTGACGACGAGGAGCCCCTCCATGACCGCCATCGACGTGACCGGCGCCCGTACCCCCGAGGCCGCCGACGTGATCACCGGTGCTCGTGAGCGCATCGACGCGCTCGACGACCGGATCATCGGCCTGATCCAGGAACGGGTGGCCGTCTCCGCCGTCATCCAGGAGGCACGGATCAACTCCGGCGGCCGGCGCGTGAACCTCTCCCGCGAGATGGAGGTCCTCGGCCACTACAGGGAGGCGCTGGGCAGGCCGGGCACGGCCCTCGCGATGACCTTGCTGGAGCTGTGCCGCGGCAAGATCTGAATTTGCGTTCCCGGGACAGACGTACGCATCGCCCTCACCCGCAGGGCGCGTGACCGTCCTGCGCTCCGCCTCGTTGGTCCCGGTGCCCGTGTCGGCCAGGGGCGGGCCCGAAAGAACCACGCGTGGCTCACTGGGGCGATGAGACGCACGGATCGTGCCGTGTGTCGTGGGACCTCGCTCCAGGGAAGTGACCGGACGGCAGGGGACAGCAGCCCGGTCACCCAAGAGAACGGTCGGCTCCGGGGACGCCCGGAGCCGGCCGACAGACCTGCCGAAAATGCGCAAGCCCGGGTCAAACGGTTGCGGGCGCCGCGTCCAGCACGATGCGTACCCAGTCGAAGTCCCCCTGCGGGCACCCGCATTGCCCCGTTGCCAGAGGGCGAGACCAGCGGCGCACCCCCCGGCGCCGCTTCCAGGCACCGGCGCCGCCCTGACGTCGGTGCTTCGAGAAGAAGGGCCCCGCGGCTCCACCCGGCGGGGCCCTTCGCTCTGCCTGGTGACCGTCGGACGGCTTTTCAGACACAAAGCACAGATCCGAGCCGGTGGTGAGCGCCTTCACGAGAAGGTCCGGTGTGACGCAGCCCACATAAGGATTCTGTGAACGTCAGCGCAACCATTCACAGGTTTCACGGATCAAACCTGCCGAACCAAGGGCCACACCCGCGCCCCACACGCGGAGGCCTCCCCCAACGTTCGTACCGCGTCTCGTGGTACGCCGGACTCTCCGAGGTCTTCATGAAGCTTCGCCGCGCCATGGCAGCAGCGGCCGCTACGGCGGTCATAGCCCCGGTGGCACTGCTCGCGGCACCGGCCGCGTACGCGACCCCCGAAACGTCGCCCGGCCCGAGCACCTCGGTGAGCGAGTCCGCTCCCGAGACGTCGCCCTCGCCGTCGGCGAGCGAGTCCACGCCCGAGACGACGCCGGCTCCGAGCGAGTCCGTGAGCGCGTCGGCTCCCGAGGCGACCGCGACCACGTCGGCCAGCGCGTCGACGTCGGCCAGCCCTTCTGCGTCTGCCTCCGCCAAGCCGAGCGAGCCCGCCGGCGGTGACGACGAGGAACTCCCGGACTGCAAGGAGGCCAGCATCTCCGTGGGCCTCTCCGGCTTCCCGGAGAAGATCGTCGCGGGCAGCGGCTGGAAGACGTTCAAGTTCAACGTCAAGAACACCGGCAAGACGGACATCGAGAGCCTCCAGGTCATGGCCACCGCGCTTTCCGCGTCGGACCTGGACTCGGAGGAGAACCAGCTCTTCGACAAGTACGCGCACTTCGAGTACCGCAACCCGAGCACCGGCAAGTGGACCAACGACTTCGCGGACACGGGCATCAACAACGGCTTCTTCTTCGGTGAGTTCCCGCTCGACGCCGGTCAGAAGGTCACCATCGATCTGCGTGTGAAGATCGACGCCGGCGCACCCGTGGGCGACAGCCTGGCGATCGCCGCCGGTGGCTATGACACCAGTGATGGTGACTGCTTCGAGAACGGTGACGTCTACCCGTTCCAGATCCTCAAGCCGGGCTCGAACCCAGGCGGGGTCGACGACGCCAAGCCGTCCGGTCAGAAGCCGCCGAAGGACCTCAAGCCGCAGGGTGAGGCCAAGCCGATCGAGGTCGAGGGCAACCTGGCCGAGACCGGCTCCAGCTCCGCCCTGCCGATGATCAGCCTCGTCGGCGGTGCCGCGGTGGTCGCCGGTGCCGGTGCGATCTTCGTCGTGCGTCGCCGCAAGGCCGGCGTGGAGGCGTAAGCCGGCGCGGCCGGCAGGCCGTGGCACCACACAGCAGAGGGACCTGCGCTCGGAGGGGGGCGCAGGTCCCTCTGCTGCTGTCCGCTGTCGGTCAGTTCTTCGGCGGTACGGCCGGCATGCCCAGGAACGGCAGCCGCAGCGCGCCGAACGCCTCCGCCGGGACCGCCGGGGACTTCGGCTCGACCGGCTGGAGACGCGCGTAGGCCGTGCCCTGCTCGGGGCGCGGGTCGGGCTCGCCCTTGTTGGGCCAGAACGACATCGCCCGTTCGGCCTGGGCGGTGATGGTCAGGGACGGGTTGACGCCCAGGTTGGCGGAGACCGCGGCGCCGTCGACGACGGAGATGCCGGGGTGGCCGTAGAGGCGGTGGTACGGGTCGATCACGCCGCTCTCGCGGGAGTCGCCGATGGGGCAGCCGCCCAGGAAGTGGGCCGTGAGCGGGGTGCCCATCAGTTCGCCGACGTTGGAGCCGGCGAAGCCGTTGATCTCGGCGGCCAGGGCCGAGGCGCTCTCCGTCGCGGCCTCGATCTGCTTCGGGTTGGGGGCACCGTGGCCCTGGCGGGCGGTGAGCAGGCCACGGCCGACGCCCGACGGTTTCAGGTACGTCGTCAGGGAGTTGTCCAGCGACTGCATCACCAGGCCGATGATGGTCCGCTCCGACCAGCGGCGGTTGGACAGGGAACGCAGCACCAGCAAGGGGTGCTTGGCCGCGTGCGCGAGGAAGCCCAGGACCCGTGAGGTGCCCGAGTTCCGCCCGGCGTAGGGGACCTGGAGGATGGACAGGCTGCCCATCGAGTTGGAGCCCTTGCCGTAGCGGACCGGCTCGATGTGGGTGTTCGCGTCGGGGTGGATCGAGGACGTGATGGCCACGCCCCGCGTGAAGTCGGCCTTCGGCGCGCCGTGCGCCTTGCGGTAGCGCCGGTCGTCGGTCTGGGCGCCGACCAGGGCTTCGGAGTTGGTGCGGGTCAGCTCGCCCAGTCGGTCCGAGAGGTACGGCAACTGGCCGCCCGCCTTCATGCGGTGCAGCAGGGTCTGGGTGCCGTACGTGCCCGCGGCGAGGACCACCCGGCGGGCCGTGAAGGTGCGGCCCTTCGCCTTGCGGCGGTCGTCGGTGGGCAGGGCGGCGACCGCGTACCCGCCGCGCGAGTCGTCGGTGACCGAGACGACCGTCGTCAGGGGGTGGACCACCGCGCCGGCCTTCTCGGCGAGGTGCAGGTAGTTCTCGTTGAGGGTGTTCTTCGCGCCGTGGCGGCAGCCGGTCATGCACTCGCCGCACTCCGCGCAGGCCCTGCGGGCCGGGCCCGCCCCGCCGAAGTACGGGTCGGGCACCTCCTGGCCCGGCTTCGCCTTCACCGTGCCGTCGGCGTCCTCGCCGTCGCCGAAGAAGACGCCGACCGGGGCGAGGTGGAAGGAGTCGCCGCAGCCCATCCGCTCCGCGGCGGCCTTCAGATGGACGTCGGAGGGGGTCATGGTCGGGTTGAGCCGGACACCGAGCATGCGCCGCGCCTGGTCGTAGTACGGCCGCAACTCCTCCTGCCAGTCCGTGATGTCACGCCACTGGGGGTCCTCGAAGAACGGCTTCGGCGGGACGTAGAGGGTGTTGGCGTAGTTGAGGGAGCCGCCGCCCACGCCCGCGCCCGCCAGGACCATGACGTTGCCCAGCAGGTGGATGCGCTGGATGCCGTACATGCCGAGTTTCGGGGCCCAGAGGTAGTTCTTGAGGTCCCAGGAGTTCTTGGGCAGGGTCTCGCGGGTGAAGCGGCGGCCGGCTTCCAGGACGCCTACGCGGTAGCCCTTCTCGGTGAGGCGAAGGGCGGTCACCGAGCCGCCGAATCCCGAACCCACGACGATGACGTCGTAGTCGTAAGCGTCCTGAGGCACGTGTTCTCCTCGTCGAGTGTCGTGTGCGGGCCGTCAGTGGTTGATCACGCTCACGCGGCGGAGCCGCACATCGATACAGCCCCGCGCCCCTGAAAGCGAAGGGCGGTCACCGGAACCTCAGTGCCTTCATCAGGCGCAGGCTCCTGCTCATGAACTGGGCGTACTTCTCGTCGTCCATGCCCAGCGACGGAGCCATCGGAAGCACCCGCTGGTGAGCGACCGTCTGGGCTTCCGTGTACTTGAGGATGCCCTCGGAGCCGTGGCGGCGGCCGAGGCCGGAGTCCTTCATGCCGCCCATGGGGGACTGGACGCTGCCGTAGGCGGGGGCGTAGCCCTCGTTGATGTTGACCGTGCCGGTGCGCAGGCGGGCGGCGACCTCCCGGCCGCGGCGGGCGTTCTTCGTCCAGACCGAGGAGTTGAGGCCGTACGCCGTGGCGTTGGCGCGCTCGATGGCCTCGTCCTCATCCGTGAAGCGGTAGACCGAGACGACGGGGCCGAAGGTCTCCTCCGCGCAGACGGCCATGTCCGTGGCGACCCCGTCGAGGATCGTGGGCTCGAAGAAGTACGGGCCGATGTCCGGGCGCGCCACACCGCCCGCGACGACCGTGGCGCCCTTGGCGACGGCCTCCTCGACGTGCCGTGTGACGGTTTCGAGCTGGCGTTCCCCGACCAGGGAGCCCATGTCGGCGCCGTACGCCAGGGACTTGCCGAGGCGCATCCCCTTCGTGCGGGTGGCGAAGCGCTCCAGGAAGGCGTCCGCGACCGACTCGTGGACGTAGAGCCGCTCGATGGAGATGCAGAGCTGGCCGGCGGAGGAGAAGCAGGCGCGGACGGCACCTGCCGCGGCCTTCTCGATGTCGGCGTCCTCCAGCACCAGCATGGCGTTCTTGCCGCCGAGTTCGAGGGAGACGCCGACCAGCCGGGCGGCGGCGCCCTGCGCGACCTGGCGGCCGGTGCGGGTGGATCCGGTGAAGGAGACGTAGTCGGCGTGCCGGACGACCTCGGGGCCGACGACCGGGCCGTCGCCGAGGACGACCTGGAAGACGTCGGCGGGCAGTCCTGCCTCGACGAGCAGGTCGCGGGCCCACAGGGCGGTCAGGCAGGTCTCGGTGTCGGGCTTCATGACGACCGCGTTGCCCGCGACGAAGGCGGGGAGCGCGTCGCCGACCGACAGTTCCAAGGGGTAGTTCCAAGGGGCGATCTGGCCGATGACACCGCGCGGATGGCGCAGTTCGGTGACCTTCGTCAGAGTCGGCATGGCGCCGGCGTGCCGCTTCGGACGGAGGTACGCGCCGGCTCTGCGGCCGTAGTGCCGGGCGGCGACCGCGACGGCCTGCACCTCCTCGTGGGCGTGCAGGCGGGCCTTGCCGGTCTCCAGCTGGATCAGGTCGAGCACCTCGGCCTGGCGCTCCAGCACCAGGTCGTGGAAGCGGAGCAGGACGACGGCACGCTGCCGTACGGGGGTCCGCGCCCACACGGCCTGGGCGGCGCGGGCCAGTTCGTAGGCCTCGGCCACGTCCTCGGGCGTCGATTCGGGGAGGTCGGCCAGCTTCTCGCCGGTGAACGGCGTGTGGTTGGCGGTACGACCGGAGCCGACCACGCCCTTGGTGAGCTGGGCGACCAGCTCCGGCGTGACCACGTCGGCGGCGGTGCGGGCGCCCGCCGGGGCGGGGGCGAGGGGGTTCCTACCGGTCTGTGCCGTGCCGGTCTCTGCCGTCTTCTCGGCGGCCTGCGCGTCCGTCATGAGGCGCAGGGTATGCCGCGGCGGAGCCTTTGGGTACCCGCCGGTAATACGGCTTCACCGAGTGCGCACATGACGCCAGTGCCTGCTGGCAACAAACGTGCTGATCAGGGCGTTGGCGATGACCGGTGAGGGTGATTCAGCCTTTTACGATCCCGAGCCGGTCTCGGGCGCCCTGGAACACCGAGGTGCCCTCCTGCTCGTCCGGCGTGCCCCTGGGCATGTCGACGCGCAGTTCGTACATGCGGTCGTCGTCGGTGCGGATCAGCGCCCGCAGGGTCCGCCGGGGGGTCTCGTCCCGGGTGTAGGCGGTGTCGGCGAGGGCGGCGTCGTAGCCCTGGACGCTGGTGCGGGTGTACCGCGTGTGCGCCCTCTCCCCCCAGGTGACGTGGGCCTCGCGGGCCTCGTCCAGCGGGGAGCCCGGTGCCTTGTCCCAGTGGAAGAGGCGGATCCGGATCGTGCCGCCCCGTTCGTCGCCGTAGAGCGTCATGCGGGGCTGGTCGGTCGCGCTTCCGGTCGTGTCGAGCGCGCGGTAGTGACGCGGGAGGTGGAGCACGGCCGCCATGTCCGTCTCGCGGTGCGGGATCCAGGCATCGGCGGCGCTCGGGGCGGGGCCGGTGGGGGCGGCTTGTCCGGTGGTCTCGGCGCTGCTGGTGTCGGCGAGCTGCGTGGCCGTTCCTATGGCGCCGGCGAGCAGCGCGCCGAGGAGGGCGAGGGGGGCGGGCCGAAGGAGGGTGTGCCGTTTGAGCGGCTCCGGCGCCAGGGCGGCCGCGTCTGCGGGTGCTCCGGTGCCGGGGTCGTCCGCAGACAGGGCGGTCGCGTCTGCGGGTGCTCCGGTGCCGGGGTCGTCCGCCGGGTCCTGTCGGTCCTCGGTCTCCTGATCCCGTGCCGGTGTCTCCTGCGCGAAGGGGTGGCGTCCGGCCACCGCCGCCAGGTCCTTCTCGACCTCCTCCGCGTCCGGCCGCTGTTCGGGGTCCGGCACCAGCAGTCGGGCGATCAGGGGCCCCAGCGGTCCGGCCCGCTTCGGTTCGGGCCGCTGAGCGGCGAGGATCGCGGTGAGGGTCGACTCGGGCGTGCTCCGGCGGAACGGGGACGAGCCCTCGACGGCGGTGTACAGCAGGACGCCCAGGGACCACAGGTCGGAGGCGGGCCCGGCGATACGGCCGGACATCGGCTCGGGTGCGACGAACTCCAGCGCGTTCTCGAACTGCCCGCCCGCGGTGAGGGATTCCTCGCCCTGTGGATGGGCGATGCCGAAGTCGGTGAGGACGACGCGCTCGCGCGGGCCGAGCAGGACGTTGGCCGGTTTGACGCCCCGGTGCACGATGCCGACGGAGTGCGCGGCGCGCAGGGCACCGAGGACGGCGAGGCCGATCCGGGCCGCCTCCCGCGCCTCGACCGGCCCGCGCCGGAGCAACTCGTGCAGGGACTCGCCCCGCACCAACTCCATGACGATCCAGGGGAGTCCGTCGAGCATCTCGGTCGCGTCGAGCTCATCGGGGCCTATGGGGCCGGGGCGTTCGTCCTGCTGCTCCGCCTCGACCACCACGTCGTGGATGGTGACGGCGGCGGGATGGTCGACCCGGGCGGCGGCACGGGCCTCGCGGTGGAGCCGGTGGGCCGCCCGCCGGTGGCTCTCGTCCTCGGGGGCACCCGGCAACCGGGGCTGCTTCACGGCGACGTCGCGCTGCACGAGCTCGTCGTGGGCTCGCCAGACGGTGCCCGCCCCTCCGGAGCCGATGCGCTCGATCAGCCGGTACCGCCCGCCGACCAGCCGGCCCTGGGCGCCGCCCGTCCCACCCCCGTCGTTGCTCATGCCCCATCAGTACCCCGTGAAGCGGGCGCTTGTCGACGCGGGGCAGTGGCCGGGCGCCGGTTCAGGTCCCGTCGATGTCCGAGTTCGCGATCGCCGTGCTCGCCACGTCACGCCCGCGGTCGGTGAAGTCGCCCTTGCCCGGGTAGCTGACGGGGAGCTCGTACCTGTCGCCGCCGGAGGTTCCGGAGTAGAGGATGACGGTGTGGCGGGCGCTCGCTGGCTCGCCGGCTCCGGGTCGGGCTCCCCCGTCGTTGCTCGCGGGTTCAGCCCTGTCGCGCCGAGCGCTTCCGTATCCACCACGAACGCGAGCCGGTCACAGACCCGTGACTTCGGGTTGCACCTCACGCCCCCTTCACGGCGCTACGGGCACAGCCGTCAGGGAGTGGCGGTGTGCGCCGTACTGCTCGGAGAGACGGGCCGGGTCGTGGACGTCTGCGGTGCCGAACTCCTCGGCGCGGGGCCGCCCTCCCCGTTGCCCTCCCCCGTGAGCAGCGCCGCCGCGGACACCCCCACCCCCGCCATCGCGGCGACCAGCAGCGCGGCCACGAGCACCCGCCGGGCGGGCTGCCGCAGGAACGGCTCCTCCCGCTGCTCGGGGCCGGGCGGCAGGTCCGCCGGCGGCACGGGCGGTTGCCCGGTCACGTCCGGCGGCTGATTCCGGGGCACGTCCCGCACCGTCGGCGCGTACCCGGGCGGCGGCGACAGGGGCGTTCGCCCCGTGTCACGGAAGGCCCGCAGCATCCGCTCGGCCCGGTCCGCGTCCAGGCGCCGGTCGGGGTCGCGTTCCAGCAGGCCGTGTACGACGGGCAGGAGCGGCCCGGCTTGCGCGGGCGGCTGGATGTCACCGACGACCACCGCGTGCAGGACGCCGCCCAGCGAGTCGCGGTGGAACGGCGATTCCCCGCTGAGGGCCGCGCACAGCAGTGCGCCCAGCGACCACAGGTCGGACTCGGGGCCGGTCCTGACCCCGGACATCCGCTCGGGCGCGGTGTACTCGGGCGAGCCGACGAAGGAGCCGTTCTCGGTGAGTGTGGGGGCGCCCTGGACCTGGGCGATGCCGAAGTCGGTGAGGACGACCCGGTCCGTACCAGCCTCCAGCAGCACATTGTCCGGTTTGAGGTCCCGGTGCAGCACCCCGGAGGCGTGCGCCGCGCGCAGCGCGCCGAGCAGGGCGATGCCGATGCGGGCGGCCTCGGCGGCGTCGACCGGTCCGCGGGTGGCGAGACGGTCGGCCAGCGAGCCGCCCTCGATCAACTCCATGACGATGTAGAGCCGTTCGTCGTCCTCGACGACATCGTGGACGACGATGATGTGCGGGTGGCTGAGCTGGGCGACGGCCCGGGCCTCGCGCAGCGTCCGGTCCCGCCGGCGGCGCGCGTCCGCCGCGGGCAGCGTCTCGTCGCAGGGGAGTTCCTTGACGGCCACACCCCGGCCGAGCAGCTGGTCGGTCGCCCGCCAGACCACGCCCATGCCACCGCGCCCGAGCCTCTCCTCGAGCCGGTACCGGCCCGCGATGACACGCGTGTTGTGCCCCTCGGTCCCCATGCGGCCATCATGCCCCACCGGACGGGACCGCTCCGGGACGCGGAGGCGCGGGTGGCCGAAACAGGCAGCCCGGGGTCAGAAGCCCCGCCCTGTCAGGAGGTCTTCTCCTGCCAGCCCTGCAGCACCGAGGTGAACTGCTTGCGCGCTTTCGCCCAGTCCGCCGCGGGCGCCGACATGTAGAGCGCGTACTCCGTGCCGTCCCGGGCGACGTACGTCTCCTCGATGGCCCGGCGCGGGCCGGGGAAGTCCGTGTCCTTCGGCTGCGCGGTCCAGGTGTACTCCCACAACGCGCCCTCCCGGTCCCGGTAGACGTTGCGCTCCAGGCTGACCCGCTTGTAGGCGACCAGCTGCTGCAACTGCTGTTCCAGGTCGAGCTGGTGGGCGTACGGGTCGGCGAAGTCCGGGGAGGTGTCGACGGCGATCCTGACGAAGTGCCGGCCGCCGTCCGGCGTGTAGTCGATCTGCGTGAGCCCGCCCTGCGGCTTGCCGAAGACCTGGCGCTTCCAGCCCTTGGGCAGGTAGAGGCTGAACCCGGCGGGGTCGTCACGGCGGGTCCAGCCGGCGAAGACCGATCCCCCCGGCTGCTCCGTGCTCGTGGGGCTGGGGGAGCCGGATGTGCCGCCCCGCGTCTGCCGGCTGTCGTTCCACTGCTGGAGCGCCACGGCCGTGCCCCCGCCGATGATGGCCGCCAGCGCGACGACGAGGGCCAGGGTGCGCAGCCGGCGACGCCGGCCCGGGCCGGTGGGCCGCGCGCCGGACGGCTGCGGACCCGTCACCGCCGGGACGTTCGTGGTGGGACCGGTCACCGGAGTACCGGCCGTGGGGGCGGCGGCCGTCGGCGTCCCGGTGGCCGGGGTGCCCGCCAGCGGCGGGAGCGGCGTCCGGGTGTGCGAGGCCGAAGCGGTGCCGGCCGGGTCGGCGCCGCCGCGGGCCTCCCGGTACGGCGACGTCCCCCCGTACTGCGTCGGCACATACGCCTGCGCCCAGCTCGGCCGCCGCCCCTCCGCCGCCTCGGCGAGCATCTGCTCGGCCTCGGACGGGTCGGGCCGGGTGGCCGGATCCTTGCGCAGCAGGGCGGTGATGACGGGTGCGAGCGGGCCGGCGTGCCGGAGTTCGGCGGCCTCCTCCTCGACCACGGCCTGCATGGTGCTCAATGGTGTGGTCCGGCGGAACGGCGACCGGCCCTCCACCGCCGTGTAGAGCGTCGCGCCGAGCGCCCACAGGTCCGAGGAGGGGCCCGGGTCTTGGCCGCGTACGCGCTCCGGTGCCAGGTAGTCGACCGAGCCGACGACCTCTCCCGTGCGCGTGATGGTCGTGTCGCCCTCGATCTGGGCGATGCCGAAGTCGGTGAGCAGGACGCGTCCGTCGCGGCCGAGGAGGACGTTGCCCGGCTTGACGTCGCGGTGCAGGACGCCGGCGGTGTGCGCGGCGCGCAGGGCCCGCAGCACCCAGAGCCCGATGCGCGCCGCCTCGCGCGGCTCGACACGCCCCTCCTCCCTGACCGCGTCGGCCAGGGAGCGGCCCTCGACCAGCTCCATCACGATCCAGGGGCGTCCGTCGTGCTCCAGCACGTCGTGCACGGTGACGACCGCGGTGTGGCTGATCCGCGCGGCCGCTCTGGCCTCCGCCCGGGTGCGTGCCAGCAGGATCGCCTGCTCGCTCTCGGAGACGTAGAGGGCGGCCGTCAACTCCTTGATGGCGACGGACCGGTGCAGCACCTCGTCATGTGCGCGCCAAACCCGGCCCATGCCGCCCCTGCCGATGGAGTCGGCCAGCCGGTAGCGGCCCGCGACGAGCAGGCCCTGCATCTGATTCACGTTGCCCCGCAATGGTCTTGACAGGGTCAGAGTAAGGACCGGCCCTCCCCCAGGGAACAAGCGGGGTACCACGGTGACCGCACTGTGACGGTTGTGGCCGCCGAGGACAGGAGGGAAACCCGAGGTGAACGCGGCCGGACGACCGGCGGGTCAAGACATCACTTCGTCGCCCGGTACGTCGCCGCCGCCTGCTCGAACAGCCGAGTCACCTCGTCCCGCTCGGCCTCGGGGCCGCGCACCTGGACCACGTGGTACCGACCGTCGACCAGCATGGCCAGGTTGCGTACGTACAGCTCGCCCCTGTCGCCGGTCCAGGTGAACTGCCCCTCGGCCATCGTCCGGCCCCCCACGTCGATCCTCTTCAGCCCCGTGGAGGTGGCCCAGCTGGAGTCGCGGTACGGCTGCAACTCGCGCTCCCGCTCCCGCTGATAGGCCATCGGATCGCTGCCGTACTCCGAGGCGCTGTCCCGGCCCGGCACGACGATGAGCTCGAAATCCCCCTCGGAGTAGACGACCTGGCCGCTGCCGTTGCGCGGCGTGCGGTCCCAGCCCTTGGCGACGGCGACCTGGAAACCGGCCGAGTCCTTGCGCAGCGTGAAGCCGTCGGCGGCATCGGGGCCGGTGGTCTGCGTCTCACTGGAACCGGTCGATGTCGACGGGCTCTTCTCCGGCTTGGGCGACGTCTGGTCGGGCCGCGGCTCGCTGCTGGCGTCCGGCTCGGGCGCCCGGCCGACCTCCCCGGCGGCACCGGTGCGGTCCGTGCCCTGCCCTGCCTCGGCGTCCGACTTGGGCATGAAGAGCATGGCGTAGGCGATCGCCGCGGCCATGGCCAGCAGGACCAGAAGAAGCAGGGTCCGGCCGAGCCGGTGCGGTGACCGGGACGACTCCTTCCTGGCCCGCTTGTGCCGCCCGTGGTGCGCGGGCAGCCCGGCCCGACGCCTGCGCACGAGCTCGCCGCGGCGGCGTACGACGGGCAGCCGGCCGGCGTCGACGGGCGGCGCCGGCACGACGTGCACACCGGCCTCCGGCTCGGGCGCCGAGCGCACCAGCGAGCGCAGCCAGCCCCGCAGCTCCTCGAAGTCCAGCCGCTCGGTCGGGTCCTGACGCAGCAGCGATTCCACCACCGGCCGGAGCGGCCCGCACTCCTCGGCGTACGCGGGCGGTTCCGCGCACACCATCTGCACCAGCTCGGCCGTGGACTCCTCCGGGTAGGGCGCATGCCCCTGTACGGCCCTGAAGAGCAGCGCGCCGAGCGCCCACAGGTCGGTCGCGGGACCGATCGGCGCGGCCAGCTGCCAGTTCTCGTGCACGGGTCCGGCCTGCTCCGGCGCCCAGCGCTCCGTCACGGGGCCGACCACGGCCATCCGCGCCTGCCGCGCCCGCTCGGCGGCCAGCGCCGTGGCCGGACCGCGCCGGGGGGCCGGGGTGTGGGCGGCCAGGTCGTCCCACCGGGTGGGTTCGCCGTGGGCCGCGGTGGCAGAGGCCGGAGGGAGTGCCGGCTGTTCCTGGCCCTGCGGCGCCGTCGCGCCGCCGGTCGAGCCGCGGGGCGTCGCGCCGTGCCAGGCGGCCGTCCGTGGGTTGCCGCCCACGCCGTAGGGGTCGGCGATCCGCCCGGGCGGTGCGGCCCCCGGGGCGGTGCCCTGCCCGGGGATGAACGGCGACTGCGCCGATCCGCTGGTGTAGGGCGCGTCCCCGCCGTCCGGGGCGGGGCGGGCTCCGGGCAGTGCCGTCCGCCCGCCCTGCTGCGCCTCCTGCACCCGTGCGGCGGCCCGGGCACCGGCCCGGTAGGCCGCGATCGCCCCGGCCCGCGCCGCCCGCGGGTCCGCGCTCTCCTCCACCGGCCTGCGGGCCGCCACGGCCGAGCCACCGCCCGCCGTCTCACCCCCGGCCGAGCGCAGTCCCTTGGCCTCCCGGGCCTCTATGGCGGCCCGCCGCGCGGCCTCGGGATCACCCGGGCCACCGACTCCACCCGGGCCACCGATGCCACTGCCCGGTCCGGAGGCCCCCTTGACGCCCTTGAGCGGCCCGGCGCCTCCGCCCTCCTGCCCCGGCGCCTGCCCGGACTCCTCGAAGTCCGGTTCCGGCACCGGGTCGTACCCGCACAGCGCCTCTTCCGCCGCGCCCACCGCCAGCCCGGTCAGCATCACCCGGCCGTCGTCGCAGACGAGCACCGTGCGCGCGGTGACGTTCCGGTGCACCCAGCCATGCGCGTGCAGCACCCGCAGCGCCGTGAGGACGTCGGAGGCCACCTCGGCCGCCCGGTACGGCGTCAGCGGCTTCTCGGCGAGCAGCGCGGCCAGCGGACGCGCGGCCACCAACTCGCTGACGATCCACAGCGAACCGCCCTCGGCGAACACGTCGAAGACCTGATCGAGCCGCGGATGGTCGGGGATGGCCGCGGCTGCCTGCGCGGCCTCGACCGCGCGGCGCACCGCCGGGTCCGTGGGCCGCCGGGTGCCCGGACGCGCCCCGGACCGCCGCGCACCACCGTCACGTGCGGTGAAACCGTCGGGCAGTCCGTCCGCGTCGAGGACCTCCGCCTCGACGACCTCCGGCAACGGCACCTGCCGGACCAGGACTTCCTGTCCGCTGTAGGTATCGAAGGCCCGGGTCTCGGTGAGTTCGTACTCGTCGGACGGCGGCAGCGGCAGGCGGTAGCGGTCGGCGAGTACCCGGCCCGCATAGTCGTCCACGTTTGCCTCCCCCGGCAGCCCGGTCGGTCACATCCGTTCGCCCCACGGTCCGTTCCGGCTGCGCAGGGTCCGCAAACATTCACGATACGTGCCGCAGGCAACCCGCATTGTGGGGATGCCCAGATCTGCCTCCCCAAACCCGGGGCGGCTCATGCTCAGGACTTGGGTTCGAAGGTCCGGGTCAGCGTCCGCCAGGTCTCCTTGCGCGACTCGCTGTCCCAGTCGGCCGCCTTCGCCGTGTACATCAGCGCGTACCCCTGCCGGTCGTCGACGACGAATCCGCGGTCGATCGTCCGGTACTTGGTGCCGCCCTCCGTGTAGGTGAACTCCCAGTCGGCGGTGTTCCAGCCGCGGTAGTCCACCTTCTCTATGCGGATCTTCCGGTACTGGGCGCGCTGCATGTAGCGCTCCTGGCTCTGCCAGTCCGCCACCGGATCGCCTTTGGGCGAGGACGTCCAGGCGATGAGCAGCTTCTGCCCGTCGGGCCCGGTGAACCGGTCACCGGCGGCACCCGTGGACTGGTACTTCCACCCCTTCGGCAACCCGATCGAATACCCCTGGCTCCCCTGGTGCGTGGACACCGCCGCGGTTCCCTCGCCCCCGGAGCCCTCCGACCCCGCACCGGCGCCGGCAGAGCCGCTCGGTGCGTTCGAGGCGGGTCCCGAGGGCGCGGGCCGCGTCTGCGCGCTGTCCGTGCTGGTGCCGCCCTTCCCGTCGTCCTTGGTGCCGGGACTGCCCGACGCGGTGGCGACGGTCTTGCCGCCGCTCTCCCCGAAGGACCCCTTCGAGCCCTTGTCGTCGCCGCTGAGCGCGATGGCCAGCACCGTGCCGATCACGGCGAGCACCACGGCCACCGCGATGATCGCCAGAGTCCGCCGCGGTACGACGTCGGTGAGCGGCGCCCGGGGCGCGGGCCGCGGCGGCAGGTCCGGCGGCGGCACCACGGGCCACCCCGAACTCCGGGCACCCCGCGACGACTTCGCCCCCTGCGCACCCCGCTCGCCGATCCCGGCAGCCGTACCCGGGCCCGACGCGGGACCCGATCGCGCCGCGGCCGCACCAGCACCCGCGCCACCCGCCTCGGACGTGGCCGCACCGCTGTCCGATGCGGAAGAGGCCGTGGCGGTCTCGGAATCGGCGGACGTCGCGGCCGGCCCCGCGGCGGCCTTGCGCACGGAACGCAGCGCCCCGCGCAGCCGCTCCCCGGCCTCCTCGCCCCGCTTGCCGCCGGCACCGGACGAACTCCCCTTGCCCGCGGACCTGTCCGGCTGCGCCGGCAGCGGCACGACCTTCGTCGCGTCCATCGGCTCCGGCTCGGCGGTCGGGGGCGCGTGGATGACCGAGTTGAGCATCGCCCGGGCACCCGTGTCGTCGAGCCGCTTGGCCGGGTCCTTGGTGAGCAGCCCGTGGATGACGTCCTTCAGCGGGCCCGCGTTCTTCGGCTCCTCCAGCGGCTCGGTCATCACGGCCGTGAGAGTCGCTATGGCCGACCCCTTGTCGTACGGCGGGGCGCCCTCCACCGCCGCGTACAGCAGTCCGCCGAGCGACCACAGGTCGGCCGCCGGGCCCGGCTTGTGCCCGCGCGCCCGCTCCGGGGAGATGTAGGAGGGCGCGCCGACGAGCATGCCGGTCGAGGTGATGGACGGGTCGCCCTCCACCTGGGCGATGCCGAAGTCGGTGAGCACGACCCGGCCGTCCTCGGAGATCAGCACGTTCGACGGTTTCACGTCGCGGTGCAGGATGCCCTCGCGGTGCGCGGACCGCAGCACGTCGAGGACCGCGAGCCCGACCTCCGCGGCCCGCTTCGGCTCCAGGAGGCCGTCCTCCCGGATGACCTCGGCGAGCGACTTGCCCTCGACGAGCTCCATCACGATCCAGGGCCGGTCGTCCTCCTGGACCACGTCGTAGACCGTCACGGCGCTGTTGTTGCGGATCCGCGCGATCGCCTTGGCCTCGCGCAGCGTCCGCGTGATCAGCCGCCGCTTCTCCTCCTCGTCGATGTTCGACGGGAACCGCAGCTCCTTGACGGCGACCGTCCGCCCGAGGGTCTCGTCCTGGGCCCGCCAGACGGTGCCCATGCCCCCACGACCCAGCACCTTGCCCAGCCGGTAACGCCCCGCGAGGAGACGCTCCCTGTTGTCCTGACGAGTGTCCTGACGAGATGTGCCCGCCCGCTCCGCCTCCGACATGCGTCCCCTCATACAACCCGCCCTGACAGAGCCTCCATTGTCTCTCACCCGACAAGTGCCCAGTGCCCAGGGGCCCCCTGCCCGTGGCGCGGCTGCCCGCCCATCACGCACCCGGGTGCGGCGCACGGCCCGCCGCCTTGCATGATGGCCCCCGACCAGTGAGGAGCCCGCATGCCGCCGTTTCGGACATTGCTGGTGCTGCCGGTGTCCGTCGCCCTCCTCGGCCTGCCCCCTGCCGACTCCTCGGCCCTCACCGCGCCGCCCACGGACACGGTGCTGCCGCTGCTGGTGACCCGGGGCGGAGCACCCGCCGCGGCCCTGCTGGCCCAGGAGGGAACCACCACCCGCTATGCCCAGGCCGGGGCCGGTATCGCCCGGTCGGACCATTTCCGCGCCGGCAGCATCACCAAGACGTTCATCGCGACGGTCGTGCTGCAACTGGCCGCCGAGCACCGCCTGGCGCTGTCCGACACCGTGGAGCAGCACCTGCCCGGCCTGGTGCGAGGAGCGGGCAACGACGGCCGCGCGCTGACCCTGCGCTCCCTGCTCACCCACACCAGCGGCCTGTACGACTTCACCGCGGAGACCGACGGAACCACCCCCGTCACGCCCCGTCAGGCGCTGGACATCGCCCTCACCCACCCTCCGGCCGAGCGCGGCCGCTTCTCCTATTCGAACACCAACTACGTCCTGCTCGGCCTGGTCATCGACCAGGTCACCGGCGGCTCGTACGCCGACGAGGCCGAGCGCCGCATCATCACTCCCCTGCGCCTGACGGGCACCTCCTTCCCCGGATCCCGCTCCTCGCTGCCCTCTCCGCACGGCCGCTCCTACGCCGCCGACGGAACAGACGTCACCGACCTCGACCCGCGGGTGGCCGGAGCCGCGGGTGAGCTGGTGACCACGCTCGCCGATCTGAACCGCTTCTACACGGCCCTGCTCGGCGGCCGGCTGCTTCCCCCGCGCTGGCTGCGCGAGATGCTCGACACCCGAGCCGCACACGGCGCGTACGGCATGGGCCTGTTTCCCGAGAGGCTTCCGTGCGGCACCACGGTGTGGGGGCACAACGGGCACATATCCGGCAGCTACGTGCGCAGCGCAGCCACCGCCGACGGCCGACGGGTCCTCACCTTCCGCGTGAACACGGACGCGATAGCCGATCCCGGTCTCGAACCCGCGGTGCTCGCGGCCGAGTTCTGCCCCCGCACCTCGTAGAACGACCGGGTTCCGAACGAAGATCCCACTTCCCGACGCTCGTTCGGGTGACATCGAGGCCCGCCCCGCCACCGAACGGGAACCGGCCCCCGAACGGGGACAAGAACGAGGGAAGGGAACGGGGGCCGGGAACGGAAACAGGAACCGAAGAACGCGAAGAACGCGAAGAACGCGAACGACAAACGGGAAACGGGAAACGGGACAGCGTCTACAACGGCACGATGTCGGGCGCCCCCAACCGCGCCGCGTCCGCCGTCAGGTCGTCCGGCTGCCGCTGCGACTCCCGTTCGGCCTCCACCCGCTTCTCGTAGTGCTGCACCTCGCGCTCGATCTGGTCCTTGTCCCAGCCGAGGACCGGCGCCATCAGCTCGGCGGCGTCGCGCGCGCTGCGCGTCCCCCGGTCGAAGGTCTCGATCGAGATGCGTGTCCGCCGGGTCAGCACGTCGTCCAGATGCCGCGCCCCCTCGTGGGAGGCCGCGTAGACGATCTCGGCGCGCAGATAGTCGTCGGCCGCCGGCAGGGGCTCGCCCAGGGACGGGTCCTCGGCAATGAGCTCGAGGAGCTCCTCGGCCAGCGTCCCGTACCGGTTCAGCAGGTGCTCCACCCGCACCACATGGAGTCCGGTCCGGGCAGCGATCCGGGCTCGCGCGTTCCACAGCGCCCGGTAGCCCTCGGCGCCCAGCAGCGGCACGTCCTCGGTGACGCACTCGGCGACCCGCATGTCGAGCCCGTGCACGGCCGCGTCCACCGCGTCCTTGGCCATGACCCGGTAGGTGGTGTACTTGCCGCCCGCCACGACGACCAGCCCGGGCACCGGATGCGCCACAGTGTGCTCGCGTGACAGCTTGCTGGTGGCCTCCGACTCGCCGGCGAGCAGGGGCCGCAGCCCCGCGTACACGCCTTCGACGTCGTCCCTGGTGAGCGGCACCGCGAGCACCGAGTTCACATGCTCCAGCAGGTAGTCGATGTCCGCGCTGGACGCGGCCGGGTGGGCCTTGTCGAGGTCCCAGTCGGTGTCCGTGGTGCCGACGATCCAGTGCCGGCCCCAGGGGATGACGAACAGTACGGACTTCTCCGTGCGCAGGATCAGGCCGGTCGTGGAGTGGATCCGGTCGCGCGGCACGACCAGGTGGATGCCCTTGGACGCCCGGACGTGGAACCGGCCGCGCTCCCCGACCATCCCCTGCGTGTCGTCCGTCCACACGCCGGTGGCGTTGACGACCTGCTTGGCGCGGATCTCGTACTCGCCGCCGCCCTCGACGTCCTGCACCTTCGCTCCGACGACCCGCTCGCCCTCGCGCAGGAAGCCCGTCACCCGTGCGCGGTTGGCGGCCTTCGCGCCGTACGCCACCGCCGTGCGCACCAGGTTCGCCACGTACCGGGCGTCGTCCATCTGGGCGTCGTAGTACTGCAGCGCGCCGACCAGGGCGTCCTTCTTCAAGCAGGGGGCCACGCGCAGGGCGTGACTGCGCGTCAGGTGGCGGTGCATCGGCAGGCCACGGCCGTGTCCGCGAGCCATGGACATGGCGTCGTACATCGCGACGCCCGAGCCGGCGTACAGCCGCTCCCAGCCCTTGTGCTGCAAGGGGTACAGGAACGGCACCGGCTTCACCAGATGCGGGGCCAGCCGCTCCAGCAGCAGGCCGCGCTCCTTCAGGGCCTCCCTGACCAGCGCGAAATCGAGCATCTCCAGATAGCGCAGGCCGCCGTGGATCAGTTTGCTGGACCGGCTGGAGGTGCCGGACGCCCAGTCCCGGGCCTCGACCAGGCCCGTGGACAGGCCCCGGGTCACGGCGTCGAGCGCGGTGCCCGCACCGACCACGCCTGCGCCCACGACCAGCACGTCCAGCTCGCGCTCGGCCATAGATGCGAGGGACTCGACGCGCTGCGCCGGTCCGAGTGTCGCTGTCCTCACCGCTGCCTCCCGCTCATCGGTCGCGCCGGCCGCACCCGTCGGGCGCAGCCCCGTCCGTATCCCCCCTGCCCAAATTCTGACCGGGTTGCCCGACTTCAGCCACCACGGGCCCTCAGCCTGTGGACAACGCTCACGGGACACTCACCGAAACTCGGCCGAGCAATCCCGCATAACGGTCATATTTACTCCTAGTCTGACATTGCGCTCGCCCGTCCTGTCCACAGGGCTTGCGCACCTGTCCCACTTCGGCTATCGGGAAGGACGGCCACGCCATGCCCGCAGATCTCGCCGTCATCGGACTCGGCCCGTACGGCCTGCCCCTGGCCCAGGCCGCCGTCGCAGCCGGCGTCCCCACCATCGGATACCGGACCGGCCCCGAGGCCGGCTCCCTCAGCCCTGCCGAACTGCGCCGGATGCTCTCGGGGGGTTTCCGGCCCATCACCGACCCGGCGGAGCTGGGACGGGTGCGCACCGCGGTCATCTGCGCACCGACCCCGCGGGGTGCGGACGGCGGGCTCGATCTCAGCCAGCTGGCGGCCGCCGCCCGTAACCTGGCCGCCCACCTGCGACCGCACACCACGGTGATCCTGGAGTCCCCGGTGGCGCCGGGGACGACAGAGGAATTCCTGCGTCCGCTCCTCGAAGAGGGCTCCGGCCTGCGCGCGGGCCGCGATTTCCACCTCGCGTACTCCCCCAGCCGCGTCGACCCCGGCAACCGTGACGCCATGCCCGCCACCACCCCGAAGGTCATCGGCGGCCTCACCCCGGCCTGCACCGAGTCCGCCGCCGCCTTCTACGGACGGCTGACCGACAAGGTGGTACGCGCGCGTGGACCCCGCGAAGCGGAGACCGTGCAGCTGCTGGAGACCAACTTCCGGCATGTGAACATCGCCCTCGTCAACGAGATGGCCGTCCTCTGCCACGACCTGGGCGTGGACCTGTGGGACGTCATCCGCTGCGCGGAAACCAAACCGTTCGGCTTCCATGCCTTCCGCCCGGGCCCCGGCGTCGGCGGCCATTCCGTCCCTCAGGATCTGACCGCCCACGGCGGTCGCGGCCTGCGCATGGTGGAACTGGCCCAGCAGGTCAACAGCCGCATGCCCGGCTACGTCGTCCAGCGCGCCGCCACACTCCTCAACGAACACGGCAAGTCGGCCCGGGGCGCCCGGGTGCTCCTCCTCGGCGTCACCTACAAGCCCGACCTCGCGGACCTCCAGGGCACCCCGGCCCGGGAGATCGCCCTGCGCCTGATGGATCTGGGCGCGTCGGTCAGCTACCACGACCCGCACGTCCCCGCGTGGCGCGTCCTCGACCGCCCCATCCCCAAGGCGGACTCCCTCTACGAGGCAGTAGCCGACGCCGACCTGACCATCCTGCTCCAGCAGCACCGCACGTACGACCTCCAGGGCCTGTCGGTGAAGGCGCAGCTGCTGCTGGACACACGCGGGGCGGCGCCCACGGGGGCGGCGCATCGGTTGTGAAGGGGGGCGCGTGAGGTGAGACGGAGTCGGTCAGAAGGACCTGGGCGCCGATCACGGACACCAGCGCCTCGAAACCGCCCTTTCCCGGGGCCGAACGGCCCGAAGGCCACCGTGCCCCCCCTACGCCGGCACGCGCCCCATCAAGACCGGTCGGGCACGCAAAAGGGCCCAGTCACTCACCCGAGTGACTGGACCCTTCTCCGTGCTGCGGCCTACCGCCGGTGCTGCGAGTCCGCCACCGTCACCTCGACGCGCTGGAACTCCTTCAGCTCGCTGTAGCCGGTCGTCGACATGGCCCGGCGCAGCGCGCCGAAGAGGTTCATCGAGCCGTCGGGCGTGTGCGACGGGCCCGTGAGGATCTCCTCCAGGGTGCCGACCGTGCCGAGGGCGACCTTCTTGCCGCGCGGAAGCTCCTCGTTCACCGCCTCCATGCCCCAGTGGTGACCCTTGCCCGGGCCGTCGGTCGCGCGGGCGAGCGGGGAGCCCATCATGACCGCGTCCGCGCCGCAGGCGATCGCCTTGGGCAGGTCGCCGGACCAGCCGACACCGCCGTCCGCGATCACGTGCACGTACCGGCCGCCCGACTCGTCCATGTAGTCACGGCGCGCCGCGGCCACGTCGGCGACCGCCGTCGCCATGGGGACCTGGATGCCGAGCACATTGCGCGTGGTGTGCGCGGCGCCGCCGCCGAAGCCGACCAGCACGCCGGCCGCGCCGGTGCGCATCAGGTGCAGGGCCGCCGTGTAGGTGGCGCAGCCGCCGACGATCACCGGGACGTCGAGCTCGTAGATGAACTGCTTCAGGTTCAGCGGCTCGTGCGCACCGGAGACGTGCTCCGCCGAGACCGTCGTACCGCGGATGACGAAGATGTCCACGCCCGCGTCCACGACCGCCTTGGAGAACTGGGCGGTGCGCTGCGGGGAGAGCGCCGCGGCGGTGACGACGCCGGAGTCGCGCACCTCCTTGATGCGCTGCCCGATCAGCTCCTCCTTGATGGGAGCCGCGTAGATCTCCTGCAGGCGCCGGGTCGCGGTCTCCGCGTCCAGCTCGGCGATCTCGTCGAGCAGCGGCTGCGGGTCCTCGTAGCGCGTCCACAGGCCCTCGAGGTTCAGCACGCCGAGGCCGCCGAGCTCGCCGATGCGGATGGCGGTGGCCGGGGAGACGACCGAGTCCATGGGGGCGGCCAGGAAGGGCAGCTCGAAGCGGTAGGCGTCGATCTGCCAGGCGATCGAGACCTCCTTCGGGTCCCGCGTACGGCGGCTGGGGACGACGGCGATGTCGTCGAAGGCGTACGCCCGGCGGCCGCGCTTGCCGCGCCCGATCTCGATCTCAGTCACGTCTGTGGCCTTTCCCTGTTGCGTTTCAGCGTCTTCCAGTATCGCCGACGGGTACGGCAAGGGCGGCCCCGGATCTTCCGGAGCCGCCCTCGGGAGGCCTGTCCGCTACTTGCGGCTGTAGTTCGGCGCCTCGACGGTCATCTGGATGTCGTGCGGGTGGCTCTCCTTGAGGCCGGCCGACGTGATGCGGACGAAGCGGCCCTTGCTCTCCATCTCCTCGATGGTGGCGGCACCCACGTAGCCCATGGTCTGGCGCAGACCGCCGACGAGCTGGTGCAGCACGTTGGCCAGCGGGCCGCGGTAGGGCACCTGGCCCTCGATGCCCTCCGGCACGAGCTTGTCGTCCGAGGCGACCTCGGCCTGGAAGTAGCGGTCTTTGGAGTACGACCTGCCCTGGCCGCGCGACTGCATCGCACCGAGCGAGCCCATGCCGCGGTACGACTTGAACTGCTTGCCGTTGATGAACTGGAGCTCGCCCGGGGACTCCTCACAGCCCGCGAGCAGGCTGCCCAGCATGACGGTGTCGGCACCCGCGGCGAGCGCCTTGCCGATGTCGCCCGAGTACTGCAGACCGCCGTCGCCGATCAGCGGCACGCCGGCCGGACGGGCGGCGAGGGACGCCTCGTAAATGGCGGTGACCTGCGGAACGCCGATGCCGGCGACCACCCGGGTGGTGCAGATCGAGCCGGGTCCGACGCCCACCTTGATGCCGTCGACACCGGCGTCGATCAGCGCCTGCGCGCCGTCGCGCGTGGCGACGTTGCCGCCGATCACGTCGACGCCGACACTCGACTTGATCTTCGACATCCAGCTGAGGGCGTTGTTGTTGTGGCCGTGCGAGGTGTCGACGACCAGGAAGTCCACACCGGCCTCGGCGAGGGCCTGGGCCCGCTCCAGGGCCTCGGGGCTGGCGCCCACGGCGGCGCCGACGATCAGGCGGCCCTCCGCGTCCTTGGCCGCGTGGGGGTACTGCTCGGCCTTGACGAAGTCCTTGACCGTGATGAGGCCCTTGAGGACACCCGCGTCGTCCACCAGCGGAAGCTTCTCGATCTTGTGGCGGCGCAGCAGCTCCATGGCGTCGGGCCCGGAGATGCCGACCTTGCCGGTGACCAGCGGCATCGGCGTCATGACCTCGCGCACCTGACGGGAGCGGTCCGTCTCGAAGGCCATGTCGCGGTTGGTGACGATGCCGAGCAGCTTGCCGTTGCCGTCGGTGACGGGGACCCCGCTGATGCGGAACTTGGCGCACAGGGCGTCGGCCTCGGCGAGCGTCGCGTCCGGGTGCACCGTGATCGGGTCGGTGACCATCCCGGACTCGGACCGCTTCACCAGGTCGACCTGGTTGACCTGGTCCTCGATGGACAGGTTGCGGTGCAGTACGCCGACGCCGCCCTGGCGGGCCATGGCGATCGCCATGCGCGACTCGGTGACCTTGTCCATGGCGGCGGACAGCAGCGGGATGTTGACCCGGACGTTGCGGGAGATGCGGGACGAGGTGTCGACCGCGTTGGGGAGCACCTCGGATGCACCCGGCAGCAGCAGCACGTCGTCGTAGGTCAGCCCGAGTGTCGCGAATTTACCGGGCACTCCGTCGACGTTGGCAGTCATGACACCTTCCCCAAATGGCCTTGATCGGTGCGGATGTCCATGCTAACGGGAAGCACAGCTGTCTCATTCCACGGTTCCGCCTGGCTCCGGGCTTCGTATGTTCGTACGGAAGCGGTGCACCGCCTGTTCAACGCAGGGGTTGTGCAAGCAGGGCTACTGCTCGGCCAGCGCCCGGAGCCGGCTCAGTGCCCTGTGCTGCGCCACCCGGACCGCGCCGGGTGACATTCCCAACATCTGGCCGGTCTCCTCGGCCGTGAGCCCCACCGCGATCCGCAGCAGCAGCAGCTCCCGCTGGTTCTCGGGCAGGTTGGCCAGGAGTTCCTTGGCCCATTCCGCGTCGCTGCTGAGAAGGGCGCGCTCCTCCGGCCCCAGGGAGTCGTCCGGGCGCTCGGGCATCTCGTCGGACGGGACGGCCGTCGAGCCGGGGTGGCGCATCGCCGCGCGCTGCAGGTCGGCGACCTTGTGGGCGGCGATGGCGAAGACGAACGCCTCGAAGGGACGCCCGGTGTCCCGGTAGCGGGGCAGTGCGAGGAGCACCGCCACGCAGACCTCCTGGGCGAGGTCCTCCACGAAGTGCCGGGCGTCGCCCGGGAGGCGGGACAGCCGGGTGCGGCAGTAGCGCAGGGCCAGCGGGTGGACATGGGCGAGCAAGTCGTGCGTGGCCTGCTCGTCTCCGTCGACGGCGCGGTGGACGAGCGCACCGATCGCCCCTTGGGCATGGGCCGCCTCGTCGTCGCGCATCGGTCCATGGTGCCCTGCGGCCGCCGGGTCCGCGGCACCGCGCCCGTTGTTGTGCACCGAAGCGTTATGAGCAGGTGCGCCGGAACTCATCCCCTGCGCCCTCCCCTTCCGCTCGACCGACTCGTCCCCGAGGAACTCCACACCCTCAAGGATGCGGCATCCGCGGCGAAACGAGCAGCGGGCACCCGGCGGACCCCGGGCCCACCCCCGCCGACCTGGCCTTCCGTGCCCGCACCGCGACCGCGGTGACCTGCGCGGTGGCTGCTGGGACCTGCCGTTCGGATCATCCCGGGAACGTGGGTCCCCGCCTGCGCGCTCCCGAGCTCTCGACCTCGCTCGGACAGGGGGAGGAAACCCCCACCGGCGTCGCCGTCGGCCGCCGGCTCGCGCGGGGGCATCCTCGTGCCCCCGCTCACCGGCACTGACACGTTGCCGTCGGATTCCTGCGACTTGATCCGAACGACGGGTCCTAGCGCACCAGACCCCACCGGAAGCCGAGCGCCACGGCGTGGGCCCGGTCCGAGGCGCCGAGCTTCTTGAACAGGCGCCGGGCGTGCGTCTTGACGGTGTCCTCGGAGAGGAACAGCTCGCGGCCGATCTCCGCGTTGGAGCGGCCGTGGCTCATGCCTTCGAGGACCTGGATCTCACGCGCTGTGAGCGTGGGAGCGGCGCCCATCTCGGCCGAACGCAGCCGACGCGGGGCGAGCCGCCAGGTCGGGTCGGCCAGGGCCTGGGTCACCGTCGCGCGCAGCTCTGCGCGCGAGGCGTCCTTGTGCAGATAACCGCGGGCGCCGGCGGCGACCGCGAGCGCGACACCGTCCAGGTCCTCGGCGACGGTGAGCATGATGATGCGCGCACCGGGGTCGGCGGACAGCAGCCGCCGTACCGTCTCGACGCCGCCCAGGCCGGGCATGCGTACGTCCATCAGAATCAGGTCCGAGCGGTCGGCCCCCCAGCGGCGGAGGACTTCCTCGCCGTTGGCCGCCGTCGTCACGCGCTCTACGCCGGGCACGGTCGCGACCGCACGACGGAGCGCCTCTCGGGCAAGCGGGGAGTCGTCGCAGACGAGGACGGAAGTCATGGCCGCCCTCCGCAGCTGATGCACGTCACCTTGAGCCTCCAGGCTGGTACGAAATCGTCACCTGTGCGGTCGACCGTCTCGGACACCTGCCCGAGCGCTTGTTCCTTCAACCGCCTCGCACTCTCAACGACGGTCACTCGAAAGAGTTACGGGGACGGCTGCCATCTTCGGCACTCTACGTGAGGGGACGGACACGGTGCAGACATGCGCAACGGACCCTCGAACTTTCATCACAACCTATGCCCCATTCAGACCCATTTCTTCCGCTTTGCCAGTGTCTGGAGCTAGATTCGCAATGAGTCATATTTTCATCTCCTTAGATGGTAGTTGTACGGTCGTAGACACCGGATCCGCCCAGAACGGCAACAAGGGGTCACGCAATGGCAGATTTCTCCCGCCTTCCCGGACCGAACGCGGACCTGTGGGACTGGCAGCTGCTGGCCGCCTGTCGCGGGGTGGACAGCTCGCTCTTCTTCCATCCGGAGGGCGAGCGCGGTGCGGCGCGGAGTGCTCGCGAGAACTCGGCCAAAGAGGTCTGCATGAGGTGCCCCGTACGCGCCGAGTGCGCCGCCCACGCGCTGGCGGTGCGTGAGCCGTACGGCGTGTGGGGCGGGCTGACCGAGGACGAGCGCGAAGAGCTGATGGGGCGGGCGCGCAACCGGCTGGTGTCGGCGTCGACGCCCGGCGGGCACGCCGCCTCGAACAACTGAAGGAACGTTTCTGCGAACAGGCACGCGCACGCGTGCCGTTGGTTTTTTGAAGCGGGTGAGCCGTTGCTAGCGGTGGGCGGCCCGTGCCAGCTGGTCGAGTGTCGCCGCCACCGCCGGGACCTGCGCGAGGTCGGGCAGGGTGAGCGCGACGATCTCCCGCCGCACCGCCGGTTCCAGCGTCACGCTGCGCACCCCCCGGGGCCGTACCGACTCGACGGCCAGCTGGGGCAGCACGGCCACGCCCAGTCCGGCGCCGACGAGGCCGACCACCGCCGGGTAGTCGTCGGTGGCGAAGTCGATGCGCGGGGTGAAACCGGCCGCCGCGCACACCTCGGTCAGCTGGCCGCGACAGCGCGGGCAGCCCGCGATCCACGGCTCCTCGGCGAGCTCGCCGATGGCGACGGACTCCGCACCGGCGAGCCGGTGCCGCTCCGGTACGAGCGCGACGAGCCGGTCCGACAGCAGCGGCCGTACGACGAGGTCGTCCCACTCCTCGGCGCCCGCGGCCCCCTCGTAGCGGAAGGCGAGCGCCACGTCGCAGTCGCCCTCGCGCAGCAGGCCGACGGACGCGGGGGGCTCGGCCTCCTCCAGGGAGACGCGGGTGCCGGGGTGCGCCGCGCGCAGGGCGGCGAGGGCCGTGGGGACGAGCGTGGAGCTGCCGCTGGGGAAGGAGACGAGCCGGACCCGGCCCGCGCGCAGACCGGCGATGGCGGCGACCTCCTCCTCCGCGGCCGTGAGCCCGGCGAGGATCCCGGCGGCGTGCCGTACCAGCGCCTCACCGGCCTGGGTCAGGCGCATCTCCCGACCGGTGCGGATCAGCAGAGGGGTGCCGACGGACGTTTCCAGGGCCTTCATCTGCTGGCTGACGGCGGGCTGGGTGCAGCCCAGTTCCCGCCCTGCGGCGGAGAAGGAGCCGGTGGCCGCGACGGCGCGCAGGACGCGGAGATGGCGAGCTTCGATCACGCCATGAGAATAAGCGACCCTTTGGCCGCACCGCGAATAATGCGTCGACACTTTGGGATCGGCTCCCTTACCGTGCGGGCATGAAGCTTCTGTCAGTGAACCTGGGCCGGGCCAAGGCTGTGGCGTACACGGACAACCCGGAGGGCGTGACCGGGATCGACAAGCGGCCGGTGGAGGGGCCGGTGCGGGTCTCCGCGCCGGGGCCCAAGGGCGTCGGTGGGAGCGGGCTGGCCGGGGACGCGGTGTGCAAGCTGGAACACCACGGCGGCGATGACCAGGCGGTGTACGCGATGGCCCGCGAGGACCTGGACGAGTGGGAGCGCGAGCTGGGGCGGACGCTGGCCGACGGCGCGTTCGGCGAGAACCTCACGACCCAGGGCCTCGACGTGTCGGGCGCGCTCATCGGGGAGCGCTGGCGCATCGGCCCCGAGGTGGTGCTGGAGATCACCTCCGGGCGGATCCCGTGCCGCACGTTCCAGGGCCACATGGACGAGAAGGGCTGGGTGAAGCGGTTCACGCAGCGGGGTGCGCCGGGGGCGTATCTGCGGGTGATCGAGCCCGGCGAGATCCGCGCGGGCGATGCCGTCGAGATCGTGCACCGGCCCGGCCACGACGTCACGGTGGCCCTGCTGTTCCGGGCGGTGACGACCGAGCGGACGCTGCTGCCGCGGCTGCTGGCGGCGGGTGAGGCGCTGCACCCCGAACTGCTGAGGACGGCGCGGGAGTACCAGGAGAAGCACGGGCACTGACGGCGGCTCACCACGCCCGTCTCCACCGACCCTTCACCTCCGACGGCCCTGAGGGGAAGCGGATGCACGCAGTCCAGGTCACTACCCTTCTGCCATGACAACGGCTCTGATTACGGGATCGACGGCAGGCATCGGGGCCGCGTTCGCGCGGCGGCTGGCGGCGGACGGGCACAACCTGGTGCTGGTGGCCCGCGACACCCAGCGGCTTCGGGAGCAGGCGACCGAGTTGCACGACCGGCACGGCATCGAGGCGGAGGTGCTGACGGCCGACCTGGCCGAGGACGAGGGCATCGAGGCGGTGGCCGACCGCCTCGGCGACCGCAGGAACCCCGTCGACCTGCTGATCAACAACGCCGGATTCGGCAACAAGGGCCGCTTCCTCGACGTCTCCATGGCCGACGAGCTGCGGATGCTGAAGGTGCACTGCGAGGCGGTGCTGCGGCTGACGTCGGCGGCGACTCAGGCCATGCGGGAGCGCGGCCGCGGCGGCGTCGTCAACGTCGCGTCGGTGGCCGCTTTCGTGCCCCGGGGCACCTACGGCGCGTCCAAGGCCTGGGTCGTGCAGTTCACGCAGGGCGCGGCGCGCGACCTGGACGGCAGCGGCGTACGGCTGATGGCACTGTGCCCCGGCTTCGTCCGCACCGAGTTCCACGAGCGGGCGGGCATGGGCACGGACAACATCCCGGGCTGGATGTGGCTCGACGCGGACAAGCTGGTGGCGGCGGCACTGCACGACCTGGCCCGCGGCAAGACGCTGTCCGTCCCGGACCCGCGCTACAAGGCGCTGATGGGTGCGGCGAAGCTGGTGCCGCGGGGGATGCTGGGGGCGGTTTCGTCCAGGACGGGGCGGAAGTACGGGCCTCAGTAGCGGGAACCTCGCCGGTCCGGCCTTGCGCCGCGCGGTCGGCTCGGCCGGCTCCTCCTCACCGGGGCCGGGAGGCACCCGGGCGCCCCGCTTGGGACAATGAAGCTGTTCCACCGCCCCAGGGGGGCCGGAGGCGAGGCCATGACCTTCGTACAGCTCATCGAATGCAGGACCAGCCGGCTCGACGAGATGAACCGGCTGATGGACAGGTGGGTCGAGCAGACCAAGGGGAAGCGGACCGCGACGCACAGCGTGCTGGCGAAGGACCGGGCCGACGCGTCGCACATCGTCGAGATCGTGGAGTTCCCCTCGTACGAGGAGGCGATGCGGAACTCCGGGCTTCCGGAGACCGACCGCGTCTTCCAGGACATGGTGGCGCTCTGCGACGAGACGCCGACGTTCACGGACCTGGACGTGGTGCGGGACGAGCAGCTGAACGCGGCCACCGCGCGCAGGTTCTTCGAGCTGGCCCCCGGCCAGGGTGACGCGCCCCCGTTCAACGACGTGTTCATCGAGGACTACCACGACCACGATCCCGCCAATGCGCAGGACGTCATCGGACTGGACGCGGTGCGGCGCGAGGTGGAGGTGTGGCGGGGCGGGTTCGACGCCTCGTTCACCATCGAGGACCAGATGGCCCAGGGCGACCGGGTCTGCACCCGGTGGACCTTCCACGGCCGGCACAAGGGCGACTTCCTCGGGATTCCGCCGACCGGGCAGGAGGTCACCATCACCGGGACGACCGTCCACCGCTGCACGCCGGACGGGAAGATCGCCGAGGGCTGGTGGCAGTACGACCGGCTGGGGCTGATGCAGCAGCTCGGGGCGCTGGATCCGCTGGAGCTGTGACAGGAGCCCGGTACGGGAGAAGCCCCCGTTCCGCGCGAGGCGGGACGGGGGCTCCTCTCAGAGGTCGGTGCCTCAGTGGGAGTGGCCGTGGCTGTGGCCTCCGGCGGCCGGCTCCTCCTCTTCCTTCTTCTCGACGACCAGGGTCTCGGTCGTGAGGAGGAGGGAGGCGATGGAGGCGGCGTTCTCCAGGGCGGAGCGGGTGACCTTCACCGGGTCGATGACGCCGGCCTTGACCAGGTCGCCGTACTCGCCGGTGGCGGCGTTGAAGCCCTGGCCCTTGTCGAGCTCGGCGACCTTGGAGGTGATGACGTAACCCTCCAGGCCGGCGTTCTCGGCGATCCAGCGCAGCGGCTCGACGGCGGCCTTGCGCACGACGGCGACACCGGTGGCCTCGTCGCCGGTCTTGCCGAGGTTGCCCTCGAGGACCTTGACGGCGTGGACCAGCGCGGAGCCACCACCGGAGACGATGCCCTCCTCGACCGCGGCGCGGGTCGCGGAGATGGCGTCCTCCAGACGGTGCTTGCGCTCCTTGAGCTCGACCTCGGTGGCGGCACCCACGCGGATGACGCACACGCCGCCGGCCAGCTTCGCGAGGCGCTCCTGGAGCTTCTCGCGGTCCCAGTCGGAGTCGGTGGACTCGATCTCGGCCTTGATCTGGGCGACGCGGCCCTGCACGTCGTCCTTGTTGCCGGCGCCGTCGACAACCGTGGTGTCGTCCTTGGTGACGGTGACGCGGCGGGCGGAGCCGAGGACGTCCAGACCGACCTGGTCGAGCTTGAGGCCGACCTCCTCGGAGACGACCGTGGCGCCGGTGAGGACCGCCAGGTCCTGCAGCATCGCCTTGCGGCGGTCGCCGAAGCCGGGGGCCTTCACCGCGACGGCGTTGAAGGTGCCGCGGATCTTGTTCACGACGAGGGTGGACAGGGCCTCGCCCTCGACGTCCTCGGCGATGATCAGCAGCGGCTTGGAGGCGTTGGACTGGATGACCTTCTCCAGCAGCGGCAGGAGGTCCGCGATGGCGGAGATCTTGCCCTGCGTGATGAGGATGTACGGGTCGTCCAGGACGGCTTCCATGCGCTCCTGGTCCGTCACGAAGTACGGCGACAGGTAGCCCTTGTCGAAGGCCATGCCCTCGGTGAAGTCCAGCTCCAGACCGAAGGTGTTGGACTCCTCGACGGTGATCACACCGTCCTTGCCGACCTTGTCCATCGCCTCGGCGATGAGCTCGCCGACCTGGCTGTCCTGGGCGGACAGACCGGCGACGGCGGCGATGTCGGACTTCTCGTCGATCGGCCGGGCGGTCGCGAGGAGTTCCTCGGACACAGCGGCGACGGCGGCGTCGATGCCCTTCTTCAGGGCGGCCGGGGAAGCACCGGCGGCGACGTTCTTCAGGCCCTCGCGCACGAGCGCCTGGGCGAGCACGGTCGCGGTGGTCGTACCGTCACCCGCGATGTCGTTGGTCTTGGTCGCCACCTCCTTGACCAGCTGGGCACCGAGGTTCTCGTACGGGTCCTCGATCTCGACCTCGCGGGCGATCGTGACACCGTCGTTGGTGATGGTGGGAGCGCCGAACTTCTTGTCGATGACGACGTTGCGGCCCTTGGGGCCGATCGTCACCTTGACCGTGTCGGCAAGCTTGTTGACGCCGCGCTCGAGGGCGCGACGGGCGTCCTCGTCGAACTTCAGGATCTTCGCCATGGGAGCGTGAGCCCTCTTCCGGAATCTGGGGTAACGGCACTGCGCCCCGGGCGCCCGGCTTGTTGTCGCTCGCGGGGGCCAGGGGCGCAGTTCAAAGCAATGTGCTTGGGGTGAACTACTTCTCGACGATCGCGAGCACGTCGCGGGCCGAGAGGACGAGGTACTCCTCGCCGTTGTACTTCACCTCGGTGCCGCCGTACTTGCTGTAGAGCACGACGTCGCCGACGGAGACGTCGAGCGGAAGACGGTTGCCGTCCTCGAAGCGGCCCGGGCCCACGGCCAGGACGACGCCCTCCTGGGGCTTCTCCTTGGCGGTGTCCGGGATGACCAGGCCAGAGGCGGTGGTCTGCTCGGCGTCGAGCGGCTGGACCACAATGCGGTCCTCGAGCGGCTTGATGGCAACCTTGGAGCTGGTGGTCGTCACGATCCGACCTCCCCCTTCGGAGATCTCACGGGGTTAACTGTCTGAGGTGGCGACCAGGTCGATCCGTCGTCGCGGGTGCCGGACCTGCCCGTCGCTGTGTTGGCACTCTCCTGTGTCGAGTGCCAGAGCTGAGACTATGACCGCGATTAGCACTCGGTCAAGCGGAGTGCCAATTGCGGGCGGCGCGTCGGCCAACGCCTTCGCTGTCGGCCTACCTTCGCGCGGTGCTCGGCGACGGCGTCCCGGCTCACCGGGGCTGCCGCCCCCAGGCCCCGGCTCCGGCCTGAACGGCCTCGCCCTCGAGCGCCGGACCGGCTGAGATTCGCCGCTCGGCGCCGGGACGTCAGAGGTGGTCCTCCAGCCGTCCCACCCGCAGACCCCGGCGCTCGATCTCCCTCAGCAGGCGCTCGGTCCGTTCCGTGAGGGTCAGGGACCCGGTCTCGCCCGTCGGCACCGAGACGATGTCGCCGGGACGCAGGCCGGGCCTGCCGCGCGTGTACGTCAGTTCGCCGTCGGCCGCCAGGGACGCCCGCCAGAGGACGACCGCCCGGATGCCGCAGTCGGCGGCGGCGCGCAGGGTCGTGGTGTCGTACGTGCCGTAGGGCGGGCGGAAGAGGCTGGGGCGGATGCCGAAGCGGGAGTGGAGCTTGTGCTGCTGGCCGCAGATCTCGGCGCGCTGGCCGGCGTAGGGCAGGCCGCGCAGGGCGGGGTGGTCGAGGGTGTGGTTCTGGATGGACGCGCCGACCGCGCGCAGCCGGGCGAAGTGGCCGTAGCCGGGGCCCACGACGCTGTCCGTGAGGAACATGCTGACCGGGAGCCGCCGTTCGCGGACGAGGCCGACGAAGCGGGGGTCGCGTTCGGCGCCGTCGTCGTAGGTGAGGAAGACGACCGGGTCCCGGGTGGGGACGTGGTCGACGACGGGCGGGAGGTGGTGGGGGCGGCTCGCCGCGTGCGCCGGGTCCTGGGCCCGGCCGTCGGCGGTGCCCGGACGCTCCCCCGCCGCCCCGGCGCATCCGGTCAGCAGGAGCACGCCCGTACACAGCGCGGCGGCGGCCGCCCGCCGCCTCACAGGTAGTCCTCCAGCCGTCCCACCGCGTACCCCTCGGCCGTGACCTTGTCCAGGAAGCGGCGGATCATGTCCGGCATCGTGCCCTTCCACTGGTCGCGGCCCCGGAAGTGGGTGAGGACGATGTCGCCCGGGCGCAGCTCGCGGTCCGACTCGCGGTACTCCCAGCGGTCGGCGAAGACCTCCTCGTTCCAGAGGGGGGCGTACCTGATGCCGCAGGCCTTGGCGGCGCGCAGGGTCGCCCGGTTGTAACTGCCGTAGGGCGGGCGGAAGAGAGTGGGGCGCTTGCCGAAGCGCCTCTCCATGTAGCGCTGCATGCCGCAGATCTCTCGTTCCTGCTGCCGGTACGACAGGCCCGGCAGGTAGGGGTGGTGCAGGGTGTGGTTGTTCAGGACCACGCCTTGGGCCTGCATCCTCCGGAAGTAGCGGGCGTCGTCCTTCACCAGGTAGCCGCTGAGGAACGCGCTGTAGGGGACGTCCAGGTCGCTCATCATCCGCAGGAACGCCGGGTCCTTCTCGGCGCCGTCGTCGATGGTGAGGAAGACGACCTTGTCCCGGGTCGGGATCGTGGTGAAGACGGGCGGGAGGTTCAGTTCCCGGTGGCCGTCCACCTGGAAGCCCTTGCGGGTCTTGATCCTTGGCTTCTCCTCGGGGGCCGGCGGGGCGGACAGCGGAACCTTCCTGAGCCCCCAGCGATGCGCGGCGGCGGCCCGGGCGGCGTGCGCGGCGCGCAGTTTGGAGGCGTAGGAGTCGAGGGCGCGGGCCGGGGGCGCGTCGAGGGGCTGCTGGCCGCCGGCCGGGGTGACCCGGCCGGTACCGCCGCCCTGCGCGCAGCCTGCGGCGATGGCGGCGAGGGTGAGCACGGCGAGGCCGGTCCGCACACCGCCAGATACCCGACTTTTGTCGTTTTGTACGACTGCTCGCATGATGCCGGATCCTCGCAGCCGGTCTCCGCGAACCGGCCCCGACACCGCGGCCGGGGGCGCACCATCCACCGACTGGCCCACACACCTCCCTCGGCGCCGTGGCGGACAATGATCGGGTGAACGACCTCGCTCTCCTCCTGACCTCCGAAGGCCGCGCCCTCCTCGACGAGGTGCGGGACACCGACCCGGCGCGGGAGCTGGCCGTCGCGACCCGGCTGCGCCGCGAGCACCCGGCAGAGCTGGTGTCGGCGGCGCTGGGTCAGGCGCGGCTGCGGCAGCGGGCGGCCGTGAAGTTGGGAGCCGAGGACGCGGGGCGGATGTTCTTCACGCCGAACGGGGTGGAGCAGTCGACCCGGGCGAGCGTGGCGGCCTACCGGGCCGGGCGGATGGCCGAGCTCGGTGTGACCTCGGTCGCCGACCTGTGCTGCGGCATCGGCGGTGACGCGATCGCGCTGGCCCGTGCCGGGATCCGGGTCCTGGCCGTGGACCGGGACCCGCAGACGGCCGCGGCGGCCCGGGCGAACGCTGACGCGCTGGGGCTGGCCGACCTGATCGAGGTGCGGGAGGCGGACGTCACGGACGTGGACACGGCGGGGTACGACGCCGTCTTCGTCGACCCGGCCAGGCGTGGCGGCCGGGGCCGGATCTTCGACCCCGAGGCCTACTCACCACCCCTGTCCTGGGCGGTCCGTGCCGCCCGCCGGGCGCCTGGCGCCGCCGCGCTGAAGATCGCCCCCGGCATCCCGCACGAGTCGGTCCCGGACGATGCCGAGGCCGAGTGGATCTCCGACGGCGGGGACGTCAAGGAGGCGGTGCTGTGGTTCGGCACCGAGCCGGGCGCGGTACGGGCCACCCTGCTGCCGGGCCCCCGCACCCTGCTCTCGCGCGGCCTGCCCGACCCGCGGGTCCGCCCGCCCGGCCGCTATCTCTACGAGCCCGACGGCGCCGTCATCCGCGCCCATCTGGTCGCCGAGGTGGCCGACCAGGTCGACGGCGGACTGCTCGACGCGACCATCGCGTACGTCACGTCCGACGCACTCCGGCCGACCCCGTACGCCACCGCCTACGAGCTCACCGACCACCTCCCCTTCAACGTCAAGAAGCTGAAGGCCCTGCTGCGGGAGCGTCAGGTCGGCACGCTGACCGTGAAGAAGCGCGGCTCGGCGGTCGAGCCGGAGGAGCTCCGCAGGAAGGTCAAGCCGCAGGGCCCGCACGCGGCCACGGTGTTTCTGACCCGGGTCGCCGGAGCACCGGCGATGCTGATCGGGCGCCCCGCCTGACGTTCAGGACTCCTCCGCCGCCCGCCGCAGCTCCCTCTCCCGCGCGTTGCTCGTCAGGGCCGCCGCCCGTTCGAACTCGGCCCGGGCCTGAGTCGTCCGGCCGAGGCGGGACAGGAGGTCGCCGCGGACGCTGGGCACCAGGTGGTCGTCGCGCAGGGCGGGGTCACCGGCCAGGGCGTCGACGAGGGGCAGGGCGGTTGCCGGGCCCTCGGGCATCGAGCCTGGCCACCGCGCGGTTCAGCTCCACGACCGGCGACGGCAAGCGGCGGCCAGGGGGCCGTAGAGGGTGGCGATGCGGGACCAGCCGGTCTCCGGGTACGGGCCGGGGTGCCGGAGTTTCCGCAGGTCAGCGCAGCGACTTCCACAGCTTCCGCGCCTGAGGCTCCTCCGCCACCACCCGGTTGGGGTCCGACGGTGCCCGCACCACCGGCATCGTCACCGTCCGGACCCCGCCCGGCGCAAGGCCCTGCAGGCTCTGGCCGAGCCCGGCCAGTTCGGTGAGGGAGTCGAGGCCGGTGTCCGTGGTCAGGCCGGTGGTCACCGTGTCGGCGACGCGGTAGAGCTTCGCCGGGTCGGAGAGCAGGTTCTGGGAGTCGATCTGCTCCAGCAGGGCCTTCACCAGTTTCTGCTGGAGGCCTATGCGGCCGAGGTCGCTGCCGTCGCCTATGCCGTGCCGGGTGCGGGCCAGGGCGAGGGCCCGGACGCCGTCCAGGTGGTGGGTGCCCGCCTTCAGGTGCAGATGGCTGTCGTCGTCGGAGATGTCCTCGTCCGTGGTGACGGTGACACCGCCGAGCGCGTCCACCAGCTCGGCGAAGCCGGAGAAGTCGATCTCGACGTAGTGGTCCATGCGCACGTTCGTCATCGACTCGACCGTCTTCACCGCGCAGACCGGACCGCCCACGGCGTACGCGCTGTTGAACATCGAGCGGTACGCGACCGCCGTCGACCCGCCGGACGGGCGTGGACAGGACGGGCGGGTGACCAGGGTGTCACGCGGGATGCTCACCACCGTGGCGGTGGTCCGCCCGGCGTCGAGATGCACGACCATCGCCGTGTCGGAGCGGGCACCGGAGCTGTCGCCGCCGCCGAGCTTGCGGTTCTCCTTGCCGCTGCGCGAGTCCGAGCCCAGCACGAGGATGTTGAGCGCCTCGCCGGGCGGGGCGGACGCCGCGGGCGACGGCGCGCTCAGCGGCTTCGGCGGGCGGTCGCCGCCGAGCGCGTTGTCGATGTCGACGCTTTTGATGTTGCTGTCGAGATGCCAATAGGCCCAGCCCGCCGCGCCGGTGCCCAGCACCAGCGCGCCTGCCAGGGTGAGGCCGGCGATCCTCAGTGCTCTCCATCGCCGGCCCGCTGCTCTGCCGACCCCGTCACGTCCCGTCACGGGCAGGAACATAAGTCCGAATTATTACGGGCAGGGAGCCCAGGGCGCCTTTTCTTCGGAAATTCTCAGATTTCAGGGCCCGACTCACCCCAGGGCCACCACCGGCACCGGATTGCTCCCGCTCCACGAGCCGTTGAACCCGAACGTCACCGAACCGCCGTCCGCCACCGACCCGTTGTACGGGGCGTTCGCGCAACTGACCGCCGAGCCGGTCTGCGTGCAGCTCGCGTTCCAGGCCTGGGTGATCCGCTGCCCCGCCCCGAACGTCCAGTTCGCCTTCCAGGAGGACAGCGAGGCGCCCGAGCAGGCGATCCGCACCTGGCCCGTGTAGCCGGTGCTCCACTGGCTGGTGACGCTGTACGTCGCCGTGCAGGCACCGGTCGGCGGCGGGGTCGCCGTCCCGCCCAGCGCCTCCGCGATGGCGTGGTACGCCGGTTTGGGCTGGTAGTTCTCGTCGTACGGGGTCGCCGCGCCCTGACCCGGGAAGGTGTCCGGGATCCAGGAGTCGGAGTCGGTGAAGCCCCAGACGGTGACGCCGGTACAGCGGGCGACCGCGACACAGGCGTCCATGACGGCCTTGTAGTCGGCGGCCTGCTGGGTCAGCTTCGCCTGTGTCGCCGGGAGCTGCATCCGGATGTCCAGCTCGGTGATCGCCACGTCGACGCCGAGGTCTGCGAAGCGCTGGATGTTCTGCCGCAGCGTCGAGGGCACCTGGCCGACGATGAGATGGGCCTGCAGCCCCACCCCGTCGATCGGGACCCCGCGCTCCTTCAGGGACTTGACCAGGTCGTACAGGGCGGTGCTCTTCGCGTTGACCCCCTCGACGTTGTAGTCGTTGATGTACAGCTTCGCGCTCGGGTCGGCGGCCCGGGCCCAGGTCAGGGCCTGCGCGATGTAGTCCTGGCCGAGGGTGTCGTGGAAGAGGGTCCGGCGGTAGGTGCCGTCCTCGTTGAACGGCTCGTTGACCACGTCCCAGGCGGCCAGCCGGCCCTTGTAACGGCCGACCTCGGTGGCGATGTGGTCCTGGACGATCGCGCTGAGCTGGTCACGGGTCCAGCTGCCGTTGGTCAGCCAGTCCGGGTTCTGCTGGTGCCAGAGCAAGGTGTGCCCGCGCACCTGCTGGCCGTGCGCCTCGGCGAAGTCCACGATCCGGTCGGCCTCGGCCCAGTTGTAGCTGCCCCGGCCGGGCTCGACCGAGCCCCACTTCATGGCGTTGCCGGGGGTGAGCCAGTTGAACTCGCGCCCGGCGATCTCGCCGTAGACGCCGGTGAGCTTGGACCCGGTGACGGCCGTGCCCATGACCTTGCCCTTGGCCGCGGCGAGGTCGCGCAGGGGCCCGTCGGCGGCCTGCGCGGCGGGGGCCGCGAGCAGCAGGGAACCTGCCGCGACCACTCCGGCCAGCAGGGATGCGAAGGAGCGCGATCTGGAGGATCTCATTGCGGTACCTCCGAAAGTTTCGGTGGTGTAACCGATTGGCTTCGGAGGAGTGTGGAGACGCCTGCCCCACCCGTCAATACGTCAACTTCCGGCCACGGGCGCGGCCGTACTGCTGCGCACCACCAGGCTCGTCGCCAGCTCCACGCGGGTCGCGGCCACAGTCCCCTCCTGCCGCCCGAGGTCGAGGACCAGCTTGGCCGCCGCCTCCGCCATCTCCGTCAGCGGCTGCCGCACGGTCGTCAGCGGCGGCCCCACCCAGGGCGCCACGGGCAGGTCGTCGAACCCGACCACGCTCAGGTCCTCGGGGATGCGCAGCCCCAGCTCGCGGGCGGCCTCGTAGAGCCCGAGCGCCTGGAGGTCGTTCCCGGCGAAGACGGCGGTCGGCCGGTCCGGGCGGCGCAGCAGCGCCAGGCCCTCGCGGTAGCCGGCCTCGTGGTGGAAGTCCCCCTCCGCGATCAGGGACGGGTCCACCGGCAGCCCGGCCGTCTCCAGCGCCGCCCGGTACCCGTCGACACGGGCCCGGCTGCACATCATCCGCGACGGTCCGCTGATCGCCCCGATCCTGCGGTGCCCCAGCTCGACCAGGTGCCGGGTGGCCGCGAGCCCGCCCTGCCAGTTGGTCGCGCCGACCGACGGCACGTCGGCCCCGGGGTCGCCGGCCGGGTCCATCACCACGAACGGGATGGAACGGCTGGTCAGCAGCGCCCGCTGCGACTCGTCGAGGCCGGACAGGACCAGGATCACCCCGTGCGGGCGGCGGGCCGCGACCTGGTCGGCCCAGGTCCGCCCGGGGGTGAGCCGCCCCGCGCTCTCCGACAGCACGACGCTGAGCCCGGCGTCCCGGGCCACGTTCTCCACACCCCGGATGACCTCCATCGCCCAGGCGCTCTCCAACTCGTGGAAGACCAGGTCGAGCAAGGGGGAACGGGTCGCCTCGGCCCGCCGGCGCCGGTAGCCGTGTACGCGCAGCAGCTCCTCGACCCGGGCCCGGGTGGCGGGGGCGACGTCGGCCCGGCCGTTCAGGACCTTCGAAACAGTCGGCGCCGACACACCGGCCTCACGGGCGATCTCGGCGAGCGTCGCGGTCTGCGCGGTGCGCACCCGCGTCCGCGTTGGCGTCCGGCTTTCAACGGGCTCCGGGGATGTCATGGCGGCGATCGTATCCCCGCGGGCCCCCTTGACGAAGCCCTCGGGGCGCCATAGGTTCCCGGAACATTCGTTGTCCAGATCGAAACATTCGGGAAGCGGGTGCGGGAAGAGGTCGGCAGTACCGTTCACGCGCTCGTGAGCACCGTTCGTGAGAGGGCCGTCCCGTCCACCCGACAGGAGCTTCATGACCACCGTGCCCTGGCGTGACCCCGCCCTGCCCGCCGCCGCCCGCGTCGACGACCTGCTCTCCCGGATGACCCTGGAGGAGAAGACCGCCCAGCTGTACGGCGTGTGGGTGGGCGCCGAGACGGACGGCGAGGGGGTCGCTCCGCACCAGCACGACATGACCGTCGACTACGACTGGGACGAGCTGATCGCCCACGGCCTCGGCCAGCTCACGCGCTCCTTCGGCACCGCCCCGGTGGACCCGGCGCTCGCCGCGCGGGCCCTGGCCCGGGCCCAGCGCCGGATCGCCGCGGCCGGCCGCTTCGGCATTCCGGCGATCGCGCACGAGGAGTGCCTCGCCGGTTTCACCGCCTGGCGGGCCACGGCCTACCCGGTCCCGCTGGCGTGGGGCGCGACCTGGGATCCCCCGCTGGTCGAGGAGATGGCCCGCCGGATCGGCGAGGACCTGCGCTCGGCGGGCGTGCACCAGGGTCTCGCGCCCGTACTGGACGTCGTACGCGATCCGCGCTGGGGCCGCGTGGAGGAGACCATCGGCGAGGACCCGTACCTGGTCGGCACGGTCGGCTCGGCCTATGTGCGGGGCCTGGAGTCGGCCGGGGTGGTCGCCACGCTCAAGCACTTCGCCGGGTACGCCTCCTCGGCCGGGGCCCGCAACCTCGCCCCGGTCCGGGCCGGCCTCCGCGAGCTCGCGGACATCACCCTCCCGCCTTTCGAGATGGCGCTGCGCGAGGGCGGGGCCCGCTCGGTGATGGCCGCCTACACCGAGACGGACGGCGTCCCGGCCTCCGCGGACCCCGAACTGCTCACCCGGCTGCTGCGCGAGGAATGGGGGTTCACCGGTACGGTCGTCGCCGACTACTTCGGCATCGGCTTCCTGCAGACCCTCCACCGGGTCGCCGGCACCCCTGGCGAGGCGGCCCACGCGGCCCTCGCGGCCGGCATCGACGTCGAACTGCCCACGATCAGGTGTTACGGCCGGCCCCTGCTGGACGCCGTCCGGTCCGGCCGGGTCCCGGAGGAGTTCGTGGACCGCGCGGCCCGCCGCGTCCTGCTCCAGAAGTGCGAACTGGGTCTGCTCGACGAGGACTGGACCCCCGAACCGGCCGCCACGGTCGACCTCGACTCGACGGGCAACCGGATCCTGGCCCGCCGCCTGGCCGAGGAGTCGGTGGTGCTGCTCGACAACCCCGACGGCCTGCTCCCGCTCGCCCCCGACACCCGGATCACGGTGATCGGCCCCCGGGCGGCCGACGCCCTGGCCATGCTGGGCTGCTACTCCTTCCCGTCCCACGTCCTCACCCACCATCCCGGCGTGCCGATCGGCATCGAGATCCCCACCGTCCTCGACGCCCTGCGCACCGAACTCCCCGACGCCAAGGTGACCTACGCCGAGGGCTGCGAGGTGACGGACCCGGACACCTCGGGCTTCGAGGAGGCCATCGCCCGCACCGCCGAGGCGGACGTGTGCGTGGCGGTGCTCGGCGACCGGGCGGGCCTGTTCGGCCGCGGCACCTCCGGCGAGGGCTGCGACGCGACGGACCTCGGCCTGCCGGGCGTCCAGGGCGAACTGCTGGACGCGCTGGTCGCCACAGGCGTCCCCGTGGTGCTGGTCCTGCTGACCGGCCGCCCTTACGCCCTGGGCCGCTGGCACGGCCGTCTGGGAGCCGTCGTCCAGGCCTTCTTCCCCGGCGAGGAGGGCGGCCCGGCGGTCGCGGGCGTCCTGTCGGGCCGCGTGAACCCCTCGGGCCGGCTCCCCGTCAGCGTCCCCCGGGACCCCGGCGGTCAGCCCTGGACCTACCTCCAGCCGCCCCTCGGCCTCGCGGGAGAGGTCAGCAACCTCGACCCGACCCCGCTGTACGCCTTCGGCCACGGCCGCTCGTACACGGCGTTCACCTGGGAGGACGGCCCCGCGACCGAACCGGCCGAGCTCGGCACGGACGGCTCCCGCGACCTGTCCGTGACCGTCCGCAACACCGGCGACCGAGAGGGCACGGAGGTCGTGCAGCTGTACCTGCACGACCCGGTGGCGTCGGTGACCCGCCCGGACATCCGGCTGATCGGCTACCAGCGGGTGGAACTGGCCGCGGGCGAGGCGGCCCGGGTGACGTTCCGTTTCCACACGGACCTCTCGGCGTTCACCGACCGCTCGGGCCGCCGGGTGGTCGAACCGGGCGCCCTGGAACTACGGTTCGCGGCGTCCAGCACGGACGTACGCCACACGGCACACCTCACCCTCACGGGCCCGGTCCGGGTCACCGGAACCGGCCGGCGGCTGCGCTGCGAGACGGAGGTGACGGGGGTGCGGTGACTCCGTGCCGGGGGGACGCGGGGGGCGCGGGGGACGCGTGGACAGGCTGGTGCACCACGAACTACGGACGGTCGTCCCGGCCCTGGCCGCCACGGCCGTCGCCCTGACGACCGTGGTCCCGGTGCGCGGCTTCTCCCCGCCGTCCGACCGGGCCCGGCGCGGTCGCGTCGAGGGCAGGCCCTGGGAACTCTCGGTCAGCCGACGGCCACCGACTCGAACCGCCACCGGTGCACCGCCCGCGTGACCAGCCCGCCGTCCGGCTCCGGCAGTTCGGGCAGCTCGGCGTCGTACGGGGCGTCCCACCAGGTGATGACGAGGACCCGGTCCTGGGGAGCGCGCAGAACCTCCCGGCGCAGCGGCTCGCGGGGCAGCCCCTGGGCTTTCGCCCAGGCCAGCAGCTCCTCGCCCCGCCCGGGAACGGCCCGCGCCTCCCACATCAAGGCGACCGTCACGAGTAGAGGTTCTCCTTGCTGACCTCGTGCACATGGTCATGGTCGTGACCCGGGACGTGCGGCTCCGTCACCGGCAGCGAGGAGTCGGCCGACAGGTCCCAGCTCGACGCGGCGCGGTTCCTGGCCACCATCTCGGCACCGAGCGCGGCGACCATCGCGCCGTTGTCCGTGCACAGCTTGGGCCGCGGCACCCGCAGCCGGATCCCGGCGGCCTCGCAGCGCTCCTGGGCCAGGGCGCGCAGACGGGAGTTGGCGGCCACGCCGCCGCCGATCATCAGGTGGTCGACGCCCTCCTCCTTGCAGGCCCGGACGGCTTTGCGGGTCAGCACGTCCACGACCGCCTCCTGGAAGGAGGCCGCCACGTCCCGCACCGGGACCTCCTCCCCCGCCGCCCGCTTGGCCTCGATCCAGCGCGCCACGGCCGTCTTCAGACCCGAGAAGGAGAAGTCGTAGGCCGGGTCGCGCGGGCCGGTCAGCCCGCGCGGGAAGGCGATCGCGTCCGGGTCGCCCTCCTTCGCGTACCGGTCGATGACCGGGCCGCCCGGGAAGCCGAGGTTCAGCACACGGGCGATCTTGTCGAAGGCCTCGCCGGCCGCGTCGTCGATGGTCGCGCCCATCGGGCGGACGTCGGAGGTGATGTCCGAGGACAGCAGCAGCGAGGAGTGGCCGCCGGAGACCAGCAGCGCCATCGTCGGCTCGGGCAACGCGCCGTGCTCCAGCTGGTCCACGCAGATGTGCGAGGCGAGGTGGTTCACGCCGTAGAGGGGCTTGCCGAGGGCGTACGCGTACGCCTTGGCCGCCGAGACCCCGACCAGCAGGGCACCGGCGAGACCGGGACCGGCGGTGACGGCGATGCCGTCGAGGTCGCGGGCGCTGACGCCCGCCTCCTTCAGCGCACGGTCGATGGTGGGGACCATCGCCTCCAGGTGGGCGCGGCTCGCGACCTCCGGGACGACCCCGCCGAAGCGGGCGTGCTCGTCGACACTGGAGGCGACGGCGTCGGCCAGCAGGGTGGTGCCGCGGACGATGCCGACGCCGGTCTCGTCGCAGGAGGTCTCGATTCCCAGTACGAGGGGTTCGTCAGCCATGGATCTCGGTTCCTTGTACGGAGTTCTCGGGGGCGGTCAGGCGCATCACCAGGGCGTCCACGTTCCCCGGCTGGTAGTAGCCGCGCCGGACACCGATGGGCTCGAAGCCGAAGCGCTCGTACAGCTTCTGCGCGCGGACGTTGTCGACGCGGCACTCCAGCATGACCTCGGCGCACTCGAAAGCGGTGGCCGCGCGCAGCAGTTCGGCGAGCAGCCGCCCGCCGAGGCCGGTGCCCCACAGCTCGCGGGCCACGGCGATGGTCTGCACGTCGGCCTGCTCACCGGAGGTGACCAGACCGGCGTACCCGACGATGCGGGAGCCGGTCTCGGCGACCACGTACCGCCGGTTGGCCTCCGGCCCGCGGGCGTGGGCCAGCTCGGACCAGAACATGCCCCGGGACCAGGCGTCCTCGGGGAACAGGTCCCGCTCCAGCTCCAGCACGGGGTCGATGTCCCACCAGCGCATCTCGCGCAGCGCGCACGTCACGGGTTCGGTCACTTGGGGGTGACCACCTTGTAGTTCTTCGGGACCTGGGCGTCGGGGCGGCGCAGGTACAGCGGCCGGGGCGCGGGGAGCTCCTCGCCCGCCGCGAGCTTCTCGGCGGCCAGCCGGGCCAGGGCGGCGGCGGAGACGTGCTCCGGCTCGTGCGCCTCGGGGAAGGTGTCCGGGTAGAGCAGCGCGCCCGCACCGACCGCGGGGAGGCCCTTCACCTGCTCGGCGATGTCGGCGGGCCGGTCGACGGCCGGGTCGGTGACGCGGGTGCGGGAGTCGGCGTAGCGCGCCCAGTACACCTCCTTGCGGCGGGCGTCCGTCGCGACGACGAACGGGCCGTCGAGGTCGGCGGCGCGGGCGAGGCCGTCCAGCGTGCACACGCCGTGCACGGGGACGCCGAGCGCGAGACCGAAGGTGTCCGCGGTCATCAGACCGACGCGGAGCCCGGTGTACGGTCCCGGACCGATCCCGACGACGATCCCGGTGACGGCGTCGAGCCGCAGGCCGGCCTCGGCGAGCACGCGGTCGATCGCCGGCAGCAGCAGTTCCCCGTGCCGCCGCGCGTCCACCTGACTCGACGAGGCGACGACATCGCGCCCGTCGTGCAGCGCGACGGTGACAGCGGGTGTGGCGGTATCCAGAGCGAGCAAGAGCACGCAAACAGCCTACGGCTCCCCGGCGCCCGTGTCGGACGTACCTGCCGGGCCGTCACCTGCTGCTACCGTCACCTACCGTCACGACAGGGACGTACGACGTGAGGTGAGCACCGGTGGCAGCCAGCAGCTCGGGAATCGTGGCCGGGCTCACCGCCGCGGCCCTCGCGACGGTGGGCTACCTCGCCCACCAGGCGGCGGAGACCGTCCCGGCCGGCCTGGGCAGGGCGGCACCGGCGGGCGCCGCACCGGCGGCCGGTACGTCGAAGGCGGCCCAGGTCAGGAAGGACCCCACCGCACTGCCGCGCGAGTCCGGCGAGGGCGCCCGGGTCGTCTACTCGCTGCGCGCCGACCGGGTGTGGCTGGTCGGCGCGAACGGAAAGGTCGCCCGCACCTTCGGGGTCGACCCCAGTGCGGTGGATCCGGCCCCGGGCAGCTACGCGGTGACCTCCCGCTCGAACGCGGTCACCGGCTCGGACGGCATCCCCGTCGAGCACGTCGTGCGCTTCACCAGCGTGGACGGCGTGGTCATCGGCTTCAGCGCGGCCGTGGCCGGCTCGACCGCCCCCGCGCCGGACCCCAAGGTCCGGACGGGCGGCATCCGCGAGTCCCGCGCGGACGGCGCGGCGATGTGGACCTTCGCGACGATCGGCCGCAAGGTCGTGGTCGTTCGCTAGCAGGCCGCAGGCCCCGAGCAGGTTCTAGGCGGCCTCGCGGTGGTCCGCCACCGGTTCGGAGAATTCCGGCTCGGGAGCACGCGGCGGCGTGGAGACCAGTGCCGCCGCCTCGCCCGCCGCCAGCAGGTCGCGCATGGATACCCCGGCGACCGCGAACGGCAGCGGCCGCCCCGTGCTCTCTGTAGCCGACATGGACGCCTCCTGAAGGGCGGGGGCGGACGTAGTTAGGTACGCCTAACTACGGACTGGGTACCATGTGACCACGCACAAGACGCCGAACGCAACATCTTGCCGACGTCTTGTCGGAACGTTCATCAAAAGACCGCAAGACCCCGGCCGGGCCGCTTCCCGTACGGACCTACGCCGCGAGCACGCTCAGGTCGACCAGGGCCCAGCGTTCCCCCACACCGGTGATCGTCATCTGCCGGACCTCGTCGGTCGTGTCGCCCACCGCCCGGTGGATGACGACCTGGAGCCGGTCCTCGGTCAGCTCCTCGACCTTGCCCTCGCCCCACTCCACGACCACCACGGACTCGGGCAGCGACACGTCGAGGTCGAGGTCCTCCATCTCGTCCAGCCCGCCGGAGAGCCGGTAGGCGTCGACGTGGACCAAGGGCGGACCGTCGACCAGCGAGGGGTGCACCCGGGCGATCACGAAGGTCGGGGAGGTGACGGCCCCGCGCACGCCGAGCCCCTCGCCCAGCCCGCGGGTCAGCGTCGTCTTGCCCGCCCCGAGCTCCCCGCTCAGCATCACCAGATCGCCCGCGCGCAGCAATTTCGCGAGTCGGCGGCCCAGCTCCCGCATCTGCTCGGGGGAGGCGACGGTGATCTCCACGGAGCGGGAACTCCCGGAGGCGTGCGATGTTGCGGTTACTTCCATCGTCACTCACTTGCAGTAGTACATTTGTCACGCCCCGCGAGGGGCCGGTCCGGGCTGGACCGCAGCCGAAGGGCCGCAAGCCACCTCCGTCAGGAGGAGGCGGAATCACAGCCCTTCACGGTAGCCGTGGTGGGCACCGCCCCTGTACGGGCGAGCAGATCGGCGAGGCGGTCGGTGACGGCTGCCGGGTGCTCCAGCATGACAAGATGCCCGGCATCCGGCACCAGCACGAGTTCCGCACCCGGCAGGACGTCGGCGATCGCCTCGCTGTGCTCACTGGGCGTGACCAGGTCCTGCACCCCGGTCAGCACCAGCACCGGCAGGTCCGCGAAATGGACGAGCGCCTCGGTCTTGTCGTGGTCGTTGAACGCCGGGTAGTACTCGGCGACCACGTCGATCGGCGTGCTCTCGATCATGCGCTCGGCGAACCGGACGACCGCCGGGTCGACGTCCCGGGACGCGAACGAGTACCGCTTGATGACCCCCGCGAACAGGTCCGCGGTCGCCCGGCGCCCCTTCTCCACCAGCTCGGCCCGCTGTCCCAGAGCCTTCAGCACCCCGGGCAGCACCCGCCGCACGGCGTTCACGCCGGCCACCGGAAGCCCGTAGTTGACCTCGCCGAGCCGCCCCGACGACGTTCCCACGAAGGCTACGCCGACGACCCGCTCGCGGATCAGCTCGGGGTACTGGTCGGCCAGTGCCATGACCGTCATGCCGCCCATCGAGTGCCCGACCAGCACGATCGGCCCCTCGGGCACGGCCGCGTCGATGACGGCCTTCAGATCGCGGCCCAGCTGCTCGATGGTGACCGGCTCGTCGTCCCGCCCCTGCGCGACGCCCCGCCCGGACCGGCCGTGGCTGCGCTGGTCCCAGTGCACGGTCCGGACGACGCCCCTGAGCGCGGCCCGCTGGAAGTGCCAGGAGTCCTGGCTGAGGCAGTAGCCGTGGCTGAAGACGACGGTGACGGGCGCGGGGGCCTTGCGGCCGAAGAGCCTGCGGCGGCGTGAGCCCGTGGCCGGGGCGGCCTCCGCCTCGACGTCGTCGACCTCGTAGTACAGCTCCGTGCCGTCGTCGGCGAACGCCTTGCCGGGCATGCCGCGCAGCGCGCCGTACGGTCCCGCCGAGTCCAGGGCGAGCCGGGCCTTCTGGCGCATGCCGCGGCCGACCGTCATCCGCTCCAGGGCGACGCCGGCGGCCGCGCCCGCGGCCACCACGCCTATCGCCACGCCGGCGATACCGGTCGCCCGGCGCCAGCCTCCCGCCGCCCCCGCGGCGGAGGCCGCGACGGCCGCGGAGGCGACGTCCACGACGACCTCCGCACTGCTCTCGCTCACGTACCGCTCCTCCTCGCCGGGCTGCTGACGGGCGACCCGCTGGGTGATGTCACCTGTGCCGCCTGTGGTGCCTGTGGTGCCTGTGTCGTGTTGCCCGTGTTGCCGGACATGCCTGTCGTTCCTCGCGTGACCGGTCCTCTGTGCGAGTTACCCGTCCTGTTCCTCATTCACATAGACGCGAGGAACACGCGTTCCGATCCGGGTCACGATCTCGTAGGCGATGGTTCCGGCCGCCTGCGCCCAGTCCTCGGCGGTGGGCTCGCCGCGGCCCCCGGGCCCGAAGAGGATCGCCTCGGCGCCCGGCGCGGGCTCGTCGCCGCCCAGATCCACCACGAACTGGTCCATGGCGACCCGCCCGGCGATCGTGCGCCACTTGTCCTCGACCAGGACCGGCCCGGCCGAGGAGGCGTGCCGCGGGATGCCGTCCGCGTAGCCCAGCGGCACGAGGCCGAGGGTGGTCTCGCCGGGCGTCACGTACCGGTGGCCGTAGCTGACGCCGTGCCCGCCCGGGACGTGCTTGACCAGGGCCAGCGAGGCCGACAGCGTCATCACCGGGCGCAGCCCGAAGTCGGCCGGGGTGCCCAGCTCGGGGCTGGGCGAGATGCCGTAGGTGGCGATGCCGGCGCGGACCAGGTCGAAGTGGCTCTCGGGGAGCGTGAGCGTGGCCGGCGAGTTGGCGATGTGCCGGACCTCGGGCCGCACGCCCTGCTCCTCGGCGTACGCGGTCATCTCCCGGAACACGCCCAGCTGGGCGGCGATGGAAGGATGCCCGGGCTCGTCGGCGCAGGCGAAGTGCGACCACAGGCCGGTGACGCGCAGCAGCCCCTCGGCCTCGGCCCGCAGCGCCTCCCGGACCAGGTCGGCCCAGTCCTGCCCGGGCTGGCACCCGTTGCGCCCGAGCCCGCTGTCGGCCTTGAGCTGCACCCGCGCGGGCCGGTCCGCCCGCCGGGCGGCCTCGGTGACCTCCCGCAGGGCCCACATCCCGCTGACCGACACGTCGAGGTCGGCCTCGATCGCCTCGCGCCACGGCCCGCCCGGCGTCCACAGCCAGCACATGATGCGCCCCGGCAGCCCGGCGGCGCGCAGGGCGAGGGCCTCCTCGGGCGTGGCAGTGCCCAGCCAGCTCGCCCCGGCGGCGACGGCCGCACGGGCGCACGGCACAGCGCCGTGGCCGTACGCCTCGGACTTCACCACGGCCATCACGGCCGCGCCCGGCGCATGGGCACGCAGGGCCCGCACATTGGCCCGCAGGGCGGCCAGGTCGATCTCGGCGCGGGCCCGCAGGGGCGCGGTCCGCGGGGATGTTCTCTCGCTCATCGCGCCCAGTGTCTCAGAGGGGCCCGACACCCCTGCGGCAGCGGCCCCGCCAGCAGGTCGGCTGCGTACCCGGCCGCCGCCCCCGCACGAACACCCGGTCGCCCTTCTTCAGCACGCCCCACAACCTCCGGGCGTCACCCACGGTGAGATTCACGCAGCCCATCGAGCCGACAGTGGTGCGGAGACTGCCGTAGACGCCGTGGAAGGCCTGCCCGCCGCTGAAGAACCGGGAGTACGGCATGGGCGTGTTGTACAGCGTCGACCAGTGGTTCCGTCAGTCCACGGTCCGCAGCCCTCAGCTCCCCAGTACATTCCGCCAGGCCTCCGGAATGGCCGCGGCCACGTCATGCGCCCCCACCGGCGCCCCCTCCGCCGCCAGCCTCCCGGCCAGCCCATGCACATACGCCCCCGCGCTCCCCGCGTCCACCGCGCAGAGCCCCGCCGCCAGCAACGACCCGGCGAGCCCCGACAGCACGTCCCCGCTCCCCGCCGTGGCCAGCCACCCCGTCCCCGTCGGATTCACCCGCACCGCCCCGCCCCCCGAGTCGGCGATCAGCGTCGTGGACCCCTTCAACAGCACGGTCGCCCCGTACCGCCGCGCCAACTCCCGCACCGCGGCCAGCCGGGCCCCCTCGACCTCCCCCCGCTGCACGCCCAGCAGCGCCGCCGCCTCCCCGGCATGCGGCGTCATCAACGTCGGCGCCCGACGCCCCCGCACGGCGTCCGCGTCCGCCAGCCGCAGCCCGTCCGCATCGATCAGCACCGGCACATCAGCCGCCAGCACCTCCCCCACCGTCGCCGCGTCGTCCCCGGCCCCCGGCCCGACGACCCACGCCTGCACCCGCCCGGCGTGCTTCGGCCCCCGATCCGACACGAGCGTCTCGGGAAACCGCGCGATGACCGCGTCCCCGGCCGGCCCGACGTACCGCACGGCCCCGGCCCCGCCCCGCAACGCCCCGGCGACGGCGAGCACGGCGGCCCCCGGATACCGCGCCGACCCGGCGGCGATCCCGACGACCCCCCGCCGGTACTTGTCGCTCTCGGCCCGCGGCACCGGCAGCAGTTCCGCGACGTCCGCGTGCTGCAACGCCTCCAGCTCCGGCTCGGCCGGCAACTGCAGCCCGAGGTCGACCAGCCGCACCGACCCCGCGTACTCCCGCGCCGGGTCGATCAGCAGCCCCGGCTTGTGCGTCCCGAACGTCACGGTCAGATCGGCCCGGACCGCGGCGCCCCGCACCTCTCCGGTGCCGACGTCCACGCCGCTCGGCAGATCGACGGCGACGACGGCGCCGCGCGACCGCTCGGCGGCTGCGGCCAGCGGCGCCGCCTCCGGGCGCAGCCCGCCCTTCCCGCCGATCCCGACGATGCCGTCGACGACGAGGTCGGCCCTCTCGACCAGCTCCTCGGCCCCACCGGCCCCCACGGCCCGCCCGCCGGCCCGGCGCAACGCCGCGAGCCCCGTCGCGTGGGCCCGCTCGGGCGCGAGCAGCACCGCCGTGACCCCTGCCCCGCGCCGGGCCAGCCGGGCCCCGGCGAACAGCGCGTCACCGCCGTTGTCGCCGCTGCCGACCAGCAGCACGACCCTGCTCCCGTACACCCGCCCCAGCAGGTCGGCGCAGGCCGCGGCGAGCCCGGCGGCGGCGCGTTGCATCAGCGCCCCCTCCGGCAGCCGCGCCATGAGCTGCCGTTCGGCGTTCCTGACCGTCTCCACGCTGTACGCAGTACGCATGCGGTCGAGTTTCCCGTACGACCCCCGGACCACTCCCGCCCATGCCGTGCTCCTGCGATCCGTGTCGCATCGACCGCAACTCCCCGACCTGCCACACCCATTGACGCTTTGCCTGCCCTTTGCCAGACTCACCGGCCGCGCAGAAAGCGCTTGCGCGCCCCCCACGTTCGACGAAACCGAGGCCCCCATGGGAAGCAGAGCCGCATTACTGGCCGCCGCCGGTGCCACCGCCCTCCTCACCGCCGTCGGCACCCTGACCGCCCCCGCCACCGCCGCCCCCACCCGAGCGAAGGCCTGCGGAGACGGCTCCTACCAGGCCGAAGCCGTGCAGAGCGGCAGCAACTGGACCGCCCGGCGCGGCGGCAGCACGGTCTACACCGGCACCGACATGCGCGCCGCCGTGCAGGCGGCCGTCAACAGCCTCAGCACCGGGCGCACGTCGAAGGAACGGGTCGTGGTCCGCGGCTCGGGTTCGGTCTCGGCGGGCTCACGCATCTCGCTCCCGAGCTACACCGTCCTCGACGTCTGCGGCACGATCAACGTCACCGGCAGCGGCTCGGGCGACCAGGCGCCGGTCTACTCGCGCGGCACCCGCGACGTCGAGGTCCAGAACCTCAAGCTGACCGGCACCCCGCTGTACGGCGTCTTCCTGCGCAACGTCCAGAACGTCGTGCTCGGCCAGATCGACATGCGCCTCTCGCGCGGCCTGGGCGTCCGCATCGACAACCGCGGCGACACCAGCCAGTGGACGCGCAACGTCCGCATCGACAACGTGTACGTCTCCGGCGCGTCCAGCCACGCGGTCGAGACCTACGGCGTCGACGGCCTCACCATCGGCACGGTGACGGCCCGCAACGTCGGCGAGTCGGGCCTCCTTCTCAACCAGACCATCAACGCCCAAGTCACCAAGGTCGACGCGGAGAACGCGGGCACGGGCACCGGCTACGCCGCCTTCCGCATGGCCAACCGCAACGGCCGGGTCGGCAGCGGCTACCCCACCAACATCCGCGTCGGCGAGGTCATCGCCCGCGGTGGCGGACGCGGTGTGTTCTGCGTCTCGGAGAGCGGCGGAGCCGTCATCAACAAGGTGACGCTCTCCCACACCGGCAACAACTCGGTCCTGATCGAGAACTGCTACAACGTCAGCCTCGCGGCGCAGAGCGGCACGATCACCGGCGGCGGCGAACTGCGCCTGGCCGCCCGCTCGGAGTTCCCGAACAACAAGGACATCACCATTCAGAACCTGACGGTCACCAACTCGTCCATCAGGGAGAGCCCGTGCGGTGATAACACGACGTTCCGCAACATCACGCGGGTGAACAGCAGTCAGTCGATCTGCTGACGTCCCCGCGCCTCCGCGAAGCCCTCGCCGCTCATCCGGCGGGGGCTTTCGCCGCGCAGACGGCTCAGCGCCTGCATGGCCTCACGCTCGATGCCGCGATGTCGGACAGGACGGCACGGCCCGTACGAGGCTCCGGCCATCACCTTCGGCGTGATGGGCATGCACGACGCCCGAAAGGGCACGGGCCGGCTGTGGACGGCGGCGGGTACGGTGCCGGGCGCCGCGGGCGTCATCGGCAGGACCACACTCCGGTCCATGTGGTGACTCCCCCGGGGGTCAACCTTCCGCGATGACCACGGCCGAGGCCACCCCGGCGTCATGACTCAGGGACACGTGCCAGGACCGCACGCCGAGCCCTGCGGCCCGCGCGGCCACGGTCCCGGTCACACGCAGCCGGGGCTGTCCACTGTCCTCGACATACACCTCGGCGTCGGTCCAGAGCAGCCCGGCCGGGGCACCCAGCGCCTTGGCCAGGGCCTCCTTGGCGGCGAACCGGGCGGCCAGGGAGGCGACACCCCGGCGTTCCCCGCTGGGCAGCAACAACTCCCGCTCCACGAACAGCCGCTCGGCCAGCGCGGGCGTACGCTCCAAAGACGCCGCGAACCGCTCGATCTCGGCGACGTCGATCCCGACCCCGATGATGCTCATGCCGAGCACCCTACGGCGGGTTCTGTGCCACCAGGCGGTGTGCTTGCCCTTCCATGGCATGATCGGCCCGTTCGACTGACAGTTGTCGCCGGTGTCGTTTGTCGATGCGCCTGTCGATACGCGAATTGGAGGCCCGTGTGGGAGACCACTTCAAGACCGATATCGATCAGCTCGCCACTTTCACCAGAGACCTCAAGGGAGCCAACGACTGCCTCGAGCAGGTGCGGACCGCGCTGCAGCATGTGCGGGCCGACCAGATCGGGACGCCGGAGCTGCGGGGCTCTTGACGCTGCCGGGCGGCCGTCCGGCGTCGGTCTCCGACACGGTGGTCACCATGCCCGCCCTGGCGGGGATGCCAAGCCAAGAGCTCTACCAGTGCAATCTCTACATCCCGGCCCCCGCAGGCACGCAGCTGGGTGTTCTGACGCTGAGCAGTACGGCCGTGGGCTCCCGCAAGCACTACCGCGACATGATGGAAGGCATCGCGCACACGGTGTCGTTCCACGATCCGCTGCCGGAGATCGAGCGCGCCGTCCGCGACGACGCAGCCGACGGCACGAGCAGTATCGCGGACGACATCGCGTCCGACTTCGGCTGAACCAGGATGTGCGAATGACCACGAACTTCGACGCACAGGGCTTCGACGGCCCGGCGGCGTGGGACACGCCGGGCACCCGACGCGCTTTCCACCTCCGGACGGCGCGTCACCTGGCAAAGTCGCTCGGCTGGGTGGCGCTCTGGTGGGCGACGTTGTTCGTCACCCTCCTGCTGCCCGTGGAAGCGTCAATTCCCATGGCCATGGTCCTTCTGGTGATCGTGGTCATGGCGTGGATAGCCCTCGGCCGACTCGCGTTGGGGTGGCGAATGCGGCGCATCCTCACCGTCTACCCCTGGCGTCAGCAGTCCGGTGCTGTCCGGGTCACCAAAGGTAAGGATGCGGTCTTCGTGCTGCCCGACCCTGACAACCCGGAGAAGACGGTATCGCTGAAGGTGTCTGCCGGGCTGTTCCGGGCCTGGAGCCACGAGGCTCTCAAGGGGTACGACGAGGAACTCTGGTATGCAGGTGACCCGCGCTTCGCCTGCGTGGTGGCCAAGCCTCCTGGTCTGAGTGGCCTTGGCTACCTTGCCCAGCCGACCGCCTACAACCACCGCACCTCCCCCCGCCGCAAAGGCCTCAGCCACGAGGCCCGGCGCCGCGCCCGGGCCATCGGTGCGCGCGTCGCCGACTGACGCGCTGAAACCGCAGACCTGCTTCAACTGGTAGCCGCCAGCCGCACAGGGGGGAAGCGCTGTCGCCGTTCGCCCCCCCTGTTCCCCTATTCCACCGTCACCGACTTCGCCAGGTTCCGGGGCTGATCCACCTCGTTGCCCCGGGCCGTGGCCAACTCACAGGCGAACACCTGCAGCGGCACGGTCGCCACCATCGGCTGAAGCAGCGTCGGAGTGACCGGGATCCGGACCAGATGGTCGGCATACGGAACCACCGCCTCGTCACCCTCCTCCGCAATCACGATCGTCCGCGCACCCCGCGCCCGGATCTCCTGGATGTTGGACACGATCTTGTCGTGCAGCAAGGACCGCCCACGCGGCGACGGCACCACGACGACCACGGGCAGGTCCTCCTCGATCAGGGCGATCGGCCCGTGCTTCAACTCCCCCGCCGCGAACCCCTCGGCGTGCATGTAGGCCAGCTCCTTGAGCTTCAGCGCACCCTCGAGGGCCACGGGATACCCCACATGCCGCCCCAGGAACAGCACCGTGTTCTTGGAGGCGAGCGAACGGGCCAGCTCCCGCACCGGTTCCATGGTGCCGAGGACCTGCTCCACCGCACCGGCGATCGAGGACAGGTCGCGGATCACCGCCCGGATCTCGTCGCCCCACTTGGTGCCCCGGACCTGTCCCAGGTACAGGGCGACCAGGTAGCACGCCACGAGCTGCGTCAGGAACGCCTTGGTCGAGGCGACGGCCACCTCCGGCCCCGCGTGCGTGTACAGCACCGCGTCCGACTCGCGCGGGATGGTCGAACCGTTGGTGTTGCAGATCGCGAGCACCTTGGCGCCCTGCTCGCGGGCGTGCCGCAGCGCCATGAGCGTGTCCATGGTCTCGCCGGACTGCGAGATGGCGATGACCAGGGTCTGCGCGTCCAGGATCGGGTCCCGGTAGCGGAACTCGCTGGCCAGCTCCACCTCGCACGGGATGCGCGTCCAGTGCTCGATGGCGTACTTGGCGATCATCCCGGCGTGGAAGGCCGTACCGCACGCGATGATCACGATCTTGTCGATCTCCCGCACCGCCCGCGGGGGGATCCGCACCTCGTCCAGGGTCAGCGAACCGGAGCCGTCGATCCGGCCCAGCAGCGTGTCGGCGACCGCCTTGGGCTGCTCGGCGATCTCCTTGAGCATGAAGTAGTCGTAGCCACCCTTCTCCGCGGCCGACGCGTCCCAGTCGACGTGGTAAGAGCGCACGTCGGCCGGGCGGCCGTCGAAGCCCGTCACCGTCACGCCGTCCCGGCGCAGCTCCACCACCTGGTCCTGCCCCAGCTCGATCGCCGAGCGCGTGTGGGCGATGAACGCGGCGACGTCCGAGGCGAGGAAGGCCTCGCCTTCTCCGAGGCCCACCACCAGCGGTGAGTTCCGCCGGGCGCCGACCACCACCCCGGGCTCGTCGGCGTGCACCGCGACCAGCGTGAACGCGCCCTCCAGGCGCCGGCACACCAGCCGCATCGCCTCGGCGAGATCGGCGCAGGAGGAGAACTCCTCGGCGAGCAGATGCGCCACCACCTCGGTGTCGGTCTCGGAGGTCAGCTCGTGGCCGCGCTCGCGCAGTTCGTCCCGCAGCAGGGCGAAGTTCTCGATGATGCCGTTGTGGACGACCGCGACCCGTCCCGCGTTGTCGATGTGCGGGTGGGCGTTGGCGTCGGTCGGTCCGCCGTGCGTGGCCCACCGGGTGTGGCCGATGCCCGTCGTGCCCGTCGGCAGCGGCCTGCCGTCCAGTTCCTTCTCCAGGTTGAGGAGCTTGCCGGCCCTCTTGGCCGCCGCCAGCCCGCCGTCGGCCAGGACGGCGACGCCCGCCGAGTCATAGCCCCGGTACTCCAGCCGCTTCAGCCCGGCCATCACGACATCGAGCGCCGACTGCGGCCCCACGTATCCCACGATTCCACACATGGGCGGCAGCTTAAGGTCGATCAGCGCGCCGAACCGGCCGTAGCGTGCCCGAAATCGGAAATTCCCACCGGGGTACGAAGAGCTGAGCCACCGCTCTCAGGCCTTCGCGCGATACGCCCTCATGGCCAGCGGGTAGAAGACGAGCGCGATCCCCGCGGCCCACACCAGCGACCACAGCACCGGTTCCGCAACCGGCCCGCCGAGCAGCAGCCCGCGGAACGCGTCGGACAGATGCGTGACCGGGTTGACGTCGCTCCACGCCTGGAGCCAGCCGGGCATGGTGTCGACGACGACGAAGGCGCTGCTGGTGAAGGTGATCGGGAAGATGAGGGTGAAGGCGAACGCCTGCACCTTCTCCGCGTCGCCTGCCAGCATCCCGATCAGCACCGCGCTCCAGGAGACGGCCGCGGCGAACACCACCACCAGCAGCAGTCCGAGCAGGAGCCCGCCGAGGCCGCCGGTGATACGGAAGCCGAGGGCGAGTCCGAGGCCGATCATCAGCAGCATCGCCCACACGTGCTTGGCGAGGTCCGCGGTGATCCGCCCGATGAGCGGCGCCGAACGCGCGATGGGCAGGCTGCGCAGCCGGTCGAAGACTCCCTTGGTGAGGTCGGTGTTGAGCGCCATCGCCGTGTACATCGTCATGAACAGGGTGTTCTGCACGATGATCCCGGGCAGCGCGTACTTCAGATACGCGTCGGGCGAGCCGGCCATCTGCCCGCCCAGCACGTAGGTGAACAGGAACACGAACATGATCGGCGTGATGCTGTAGTCGACCAGTTCGAGCGGGTTGTGCTTGACGGCGACCAGGCTCCGCCAGGCCATGGTGAAGGTCTGCCGCACTCCGGCGAGGGCCGGCACCCGGCCCGACGAAGTGACCGGTGCCGTGAGCGTGGTGGCGGTCATGAGCGGCTCACCGCCTTCTCCAGCTCGTCGTCCCGGACGGCCGCGTCACCGTCTTCCTCGGCCTTGCCCGGCTCGGCGCGGTGGCCCGTCAGCGCGAGGAAGACCTCGTCGAGCGAGGACCGGCGCAGGGCCAGCTCCCCCACCGCTATCCCCTCCCGGTCGAGCGCGCGGACGACGGCCGGCATCAGCTCGGGATCCTTCACCGGCGCGGTGACCGTCTCGCCCTCGATCCGTGCCTCCGGTCCGGCGGCCCCCGCCACCAGCGCGTGCGCCCGTACGAGGTCCTCGCCGAGGATCGGCCGCAGCTCCAGCACCTGCCCGCCGACCTGCGCCTTCAGCCGGTCCGGCGTGCCCTCGGCGATCACCCGGCCCTTGTCGATCACCACGATGTCGTCGGCGAGCACATCCGCCTCGTTCAGGTACTGCGTGGTCAGCAGGGCGGTCGCCCCGTCCGCGACCAGGCCGCGCAGAAGATCCCACAGCTCACCGCGGCTGTGCGGGTCGAGGCCGGTGGTCGGCTCGTCGAGGAAGAGGATGCTGGGCCGTCCGACGAGGCTTGCCGCGAGGTCCAGCCGCCGCCGCATGCCGCCCGAGAAGGTCTTCGCGGCCCGTCCGGCCGCGTGCGTCAGCTGGAAACGCTCCAGCAGCTCACCCGCCCGCACCTTGGCCTCGCGCCGCGGCAGACCCAGCAGCCGGCCGATGAGCAGCAGGTTCTCCGTGCCGGTCAGGTTCTCGTCGACCGCCGCGTACTGCCCGGTCAGCCCCACGAGGGAGCGTACGACCCCGGCCTCCCGGACCACGTCGTGGCCGGCCACCCGGGCCCTGCCTCCGTCGGGCCGGAGCAGCGTCGCGAAGATCCGCACCGCCGTCGTCTTGCCCGCGCCGTTGGGACCCAGCAGCCCGAGCACCGTGCCCTTGCGGGCCGCCAGGTCGACACCGGCCAGCGCCTCGGTCTCCTTGAACCGTTTGACCAGGCCTTCCGCCTCTATCGCATACGTCATGGGTCACCCCTGGGGTTCGTGGACCCCGGCCTGGGCCCACCCTTCCCACAACTGTGACGCACACCACTGACATTCCTCCCCTTGGCCGGTTCTCTCCCCATGAGGAGGCCTGAAGGACGTGCGTGACGGATCCCACCTCACGGTCCGTTCGCCCGCCCGTCACAATGGACTGTGATCTCTCCGGTCTCCTCGATACCCCGGAGCGCCCACCGGCCCCGCCCGGAGGCGACTCCCTACGTCGACCTCACCCGAGCCGAGTGGAGCGCGCTGCGCGACAAGACGCCGCTGCCGCTGACGGCCGAGGAGGTGGAGAAGCTGCGCGGTCTCGGCGACGTGATCGACCTGGACGAGGTGCGGGACATCTACCTCCCGCTGTCCCGGCTCCTCAACCTCTACGTCGGCGCCACGGACGGCCTCAGAGGCGCCCTCAACACGTTCCTGGGCGAGCAGGGCTCGCAGTCCGGCACCCCGTTCGTCATAGGGGTCGCCGGATCGGTCGCCGTGGGCAAGTCGACGGTCGCCCGCCTCCTGCAGGCCCTGCTCTCCCGCTGGCCCGAGCACCCGCGCGTCGAGCTGGTCACCACCGACGGCTTCCTGCTCCCCACCCGGGAGCTCCAGGCCCGCGGCCTGATGTCGCGCAAGGGCTTCCCGGAGTCCTACGACCGCCGCGCCCTGACCCGCTTCGTCGCCGACATCAAGGCCGGCAAGGACGAGGTCACGGCACCGGTCTACTCCCACCTGATCTACGACATCGTCCCCGACAAGCGGCTCACCGTCCGCCGCCCCGACATCCTGATCGTCGAGGGCCTGAACGTCCTCCAGCCCGCCCTGCCCGGCAAGGACGGCCGCACCCGGGTCGGCCTCGCCGACTACTTCGACTTCAGCGTGTACGTCGACGCCCGCGTCGAGGACATCGAGCGCTGGTACCTCAACCGCTTCCGCAAACTGCGGGCGACCGCCTTCCAGAACCCGTCCTCGTACTTCCGCAGGTACACCCAGGTCTCGGAGGAGGAGGCCCTCGACTACGCCCGGACGATGTGGCGCACGATCAACCGCCCCAACCTGGTCGAGAACATCGCCCCCACCCGCGGCCGCGCCGCCCTCGTGCTGCGCAAGGGCCCGGACCACAAGGTGCAGCGGCTCAGCCTGCGCAAGCTGTGACGCGCGGGGAAAGGCCGCTTAGATGGTCGCCATGCTCCATCTGCGCCTGATCACACCCTCCGGCAGGACCGACGAGGTGGTGCGGCTGATCGACAAGACGGTCGGCGCCACCCATCTCGTCGTGCTGCCGGACACCGCCCGCGACCCCGCCGGGGACGTCGTCATGTGCGACGTGGCACGCGAGGCGGGCGACGAACTCCTCGCGTGCCTGCGGGAACTGGGCATCGACACCAGCGGCTCCATCGCCGTCGAGTCCATCGACCTGTCACTGTCCGCGCGGGCCGACCAGGCCGAGGCCGACGCGCCCGGTGAGGGCGCGGACGCGGTCCTGTGGGAGCAGCTGACCGAAGCGACCCACGAGGAGTCGACCCTCTCCGCCACCTACCTGGCCTTCATCACGCTCGCCACGATGATCGCGGCCTGCGGTGTGGTGCTGGACAACGCGATCCTGATCGTGGGCGCCATGGCCGTGGGCCCGGAGTTCGGCCCCCTCGCGGGCATCAGCACCGCGATCGTCCGGCGTCGGCCGCGCCTCGCCCTGCGCTCCCTGATCGCGCTGCTGGCGGGCTTCGCGGCGGCGATGGCGGTCACGGTCGGCTTCAGCTTCTTCATGGACGCCGTCGGCCTGTTCACCGAGGCCCGGCTGGAGGCCGACCGCCCCAACACCCACTTCATCTACGCCCCCGACTTGTTGTCCTTCGTCGTGGCGGTCCTGGCCGGCATCGCCGGCACCCTCTCCCTGACCTCGGCCAAGTCGGGCGCCCTGGTGGGCGTGGCCATCTCCGTGACCACGATCCCCGCGGCGGCGAACGCGGCCGTGGCCCTGAGCTACGGCGACACGACCCAGACCCGGGGCTCGACGGAGCAACTCCTGATGAACCTGCTGGGCATCATCGTCGCCGGCACGGCCACGCTGCTGGTACAGAAATGGCTCTGGTCCAGGCGGCCCGAGAACACGCCGTAGCGGCGACCTTCCTCAGGGGCGCGGGGACCGCGCGACAAGCCGCACCCGACCCGCGGCCCGTCGACAACCGCGGCCCCACCCCCTACCCGGCTTTTCAACCGAGCGCGGACTTCACCGCATCAGCCAGCCGCCCGGCCACGGACCGAGCCTGCTCGATATCGGCGGCCTCGACCATCACCCGGACCAGCGGCTCGGTCCCGGACGGCCGGAGCAGCACCCGCCCGGTGGCCCCGAGCTCCCGCTCCGCGTCGGCGACGGCGGTCGCGAGCTCCGAGGACGTCGTCACCCGGGACCTGTCCACGTCCGGCACATTGATCAGCACCTGGGGCAGCCGCTCCATGACAGAGGCCAGCTCCCGCAGCGGACGCCCGCTGCCGGCGACCCGAGCCGCCAGCAGGAGCCCGGTCAGCGTCCCGTCCCCGGTCGTCGCGTGGTCGAGGATGATCACATGCCCGGACTGCTCGCCCCCGAGGGCGAAGCCGTGCTCCTTCATCTCCTCGAGCACATACCGGTCACCCACAGCGGTCTGCACCATGCGGATGCCCTCCCGCTCCATGGCGAGCTTGAACCCCAGGTTGGACATCACGGTGGCCACGACCGTCTCGGACCGCAGCGCGGAGCGCTCCCGCATGGCCAGGGCCAGCACGGCGAGGATCTGGTCCCCGTCCACCTCCTCGCCCGTGTGGTCCACGGCCAGGCACCGGTCGGCGTCACCGTCGTGCGCGATACCGAGATCCGCCCCGTGCTCGACGACGGCGGCCTTGAGCTTGTCGAGGTGCGTCGAGCCGCACCCATCGTTGATGTTGAGCCCGTCCGGCTCGGCCCCGATCGTGACGATGTCGGCACCGGCCCGCTGGAACGCCTCGGGAGAGACCCGGGCGGCGGCACCGTGCGCCTCGTCGAGGACGACCTTCAGCCCGTCGAGCCGGTTCGGCAGGACACCCAGCAGATGCTCGACATACCGCTCGAAGCCCTCGCCGGACTCCCGCACGCGGCCCACCCCGGCGCCGGTCGGCCGGTCCCACGGCGCGCCGGTGCGGTGCTCCTCGTAGAGGGACTCGATCCGGTCCTCCAGCTCGTCGGCGAGCTTGTGCCCGCCGCGGGCGAAGAACTTGATGCCGTTGTCGGGCATGGCGTTGTGGCTCGCGGAGAGCATCACACCGAGGTCGGCGCCGAGCTCCGCGGTCAGGAACGCCACCGCGGGCGTCGGCAGCACGCCGACCCGCAGGACGTCGACGCCGGCGCTGGCCAGACCCGCGACCACGGCGGCCTCCAGGAACTCCCCGGACGCACGCGGGTCACGCCCCACGACCGCGGTCGGCCGGTGTCCCTCGAACGTGCCCGCCTCGGCCAGTACGTGCGCCGCGGCGACGGAGAGGCCCAGCGCCATCTCGGCTGTCAGATCCGCGTTGGCGACACCGCGCACGCCGTCCGTGCCGAAGAGTCGTCCCACTGTGGTGTCCTCCGAAATTGCTGAAGAGAGTGCGGCTCACATCCCCAAGTACATCCCTGAGACTGTCCGGGGGCGGTAGGGGTTGTGTAAACGAACCGCCCCGGCAGCACAGAGCGTGCCGCCGGGGCGATCGTTGCGAAGAAACAGCGGACGCGATTAGCGCTTGCTGTACTGCGGGGCCTTGCGGGCCTTCTTCAGACCGGCCTTCTTGCGCTCGACCGCACGGTCGTCGCGCTTGAGGAAGCCGGCCTTCTTCAGCGGGCCGCGGTTGTTGTCGACGTCCGCCTCGTTCAGCGCACGGGCGACACCGAGACGGAGCGCACCGGCCTGACCGGAGACACCGCCACCGGCGATGCGGGCGATGACGTCGTAGCGGCCCTCGAGCTCGAGGACCTTGAACGGCTCGTTGACTTCCTGCTGGTGCACCTTGTTGGGGAAGTAGTCCTCAAGGGTGCGACCGTTGATCTTCCACTTGCCGGTGCCCGGGACGATCCGGACGCGGGCGATGGCGTTCTTGCGACGGCCCAGGCCGGCGGCCGGCTGGGGTTCGCCGAAGCGGGAGGCCATGGACTCCGAGGTGTACTCGCCCTCGACGGGGACCTCGGACTCGGTGGTGTAGCTGTCGATGTCAAGCTCTTCGAGCGGCTGCTCGGCAGTGGTCTCGGCCACGATTCTCCTCAGATTCTCTTCAGTCTTAGGGGGTGGCCGGACTTACTGCGCGACCTGGGTGATCTCGTACGGCTGCGGCTGCTGCGCGCCGTGCGGGTGCTGGTCACCCTTGTAGACCTTCAGCTTCGAGAGCATCTGACGGCCCAGAGTGTTCTTGGGGAGCATGCCCTTGACGGCCTTCTCGACGGCCTTCTCGGGGTTCTTGTCGAGCAGCTCGTCGTAACGGACGGAGCGCAGACCACCCGGGTAACCGGAGTGGCGGTACGCCATCTTCTGGGTCCGCTTGTTGCCGGACAGGTGCACCTTGTCGGCGTTGATGATGATGACGAAGTCACCAGCGTCGACGTGCGGCGCGTAGATCGGCTTGTGCTTGCCCCGCAGAAGCGTGGCGGCGGTGGAGGCGAGACGGCCCAGGACAACGTCCTGAGCGTCGATGACGTGCCACTGGCGCGTCACATCGCCGGGCTTGGGGCTGTACGTACGCACGGTTCGTAGCCTTCGCTTCGAGTGAATGGTCCTGACAAGGTCACCGAAACGATCACGACAGCCTGGACCGCACGGCGGCGACGCATACCGCGTACGTGGGGTCGCTGGTCATCGGCCCGGTGGACCGGTGTAAGGGCCCGTCCCGTGAGAATGAGCAAGCCAATACACAACGAACCAGCAGGATACCGGGGCTCAGCACAAGGGTCAAAACGCGGGATCACCACCGCCGAATGCCACCCGGCGCGCACAGAGCGGCACACACGGCGACGGCTCGTCTGAGCGTCCGCCGCCGGACCGGCCTGGCGCAGGGGAACACCGACGAGACCAGCACATCGACGGCTAGGGCGGCGCACCACCCCGGCACGGAACCCCCCGCGCGCGGCCGGCGCGACGCCCGCACCGCCCCGACCACGACAGACGGCCACACCCCGGTCACGAGCGACGGCCAGGACCACAGGCACACCAGCAGTACCACGGCCGGGAGCAGTCGCCCCAACCACCCGCAGATGTCGCCTTTGCCCGTGCGCATGGGAGGAACGCTAGGGGCTGCGGGGCCGATCCAGGCGGACCAGCACACCCGTTGTCCCGTCTAAGATGCGCCCCATGAGCTTTGGGCAGGGGGGACCTCAGTCCCAGTGGGATCCCTGGAAACCGCAGTCGCAGCAGCCCTGGAACAGCGGGGGCGGCCACTCTCCGGACTGGGCGGCGCTCGCTGAAGCCTCCGAGGCCCGCAACAAACGCCGCCGGCTGCTGCTGATCGGCGGCGGCGCGCTCGCCACCGCAGCGATCGGCACCGCCGTCGCCGTGGCCGTCGTCTCGGCGGGCGACGACAACCGGGGGAACCCGACCTCCCTGCCGTCGACCGACATCCCGAGCGAGTCCGCCTCGGCTCCGTCGTTCGCCCCGACCAGCGCCCCGCCCCCGCTGGACCCGAAGGACTTCATCGCCAGCGCGAAGAAGGACAAGGCCCCGCTCAGCCCTGACACCCTCTTCTCGGGCACGCAGCTGACCATGGGCGGGACGCTGTACAAGAAGGGCCCCACGGCCGACACGAGGAACTGCGCCTCGGCGGCCGGCGGCACGCTCTCCAAGATCCTCACCGCGAACGAATGCACGCGCCTGATACGCGCCACGTACGTCAAGGACGGCATCGCGGTGACGGTCGGCGTGGCGGTCTTCGACACCCAGGCCCAGGCCGTCAAGGCCAAGGGCGAGACCGACAAGAGGAGCTTCGTCAAGTCGCTCTCCGGCGGCGGCGTGAAGGGATTCTGCGAGTCCGGGTTCTGCCGCACGACCAGCAACTCCTACGGCCGCTACGCCTACTTCACCAACGCCGGCTTCACCAACGGCAAGGACGTGACGCCCGAGGACACCGCGGTCTTCAAGACCGGCAACGACCTGGCCCAGTTCACGGTCGACCAGATCCACCGCCGCGGCGAGGCCCAGGCGTCGGCCGCGGCCAACGAGTGACCGGCCGCCGCCGAGCGCCCGGTCACAGCCTCTTCGCGCTGCGCAGCGTCTTGGCGTAGTAGCCGTTGCCGTCCAGCCGGGACACGCCGCCGACATCACCGATGGTCGGTCCGTTGACCTCCTCGCGGCTGGAGATGAAGAGCAGGTGGCCCTCGGTGTCGTAGCCGAGCACCATGCCGACGTGGTCCAGGCGCTGCGCGGTCCGGGTGTCGAGCTTGAAGAAGACGAGGTCACCGGGCTGGAGCTGGTCGATGCCGGTGGGCCGGTCCTTGGGCGTGATACCGGTGAGCGGCAGGATGTCGGCGCCCTGCTTGGAGCGGGCCATGCCGTTGGCGGTGCGCGGCAGGCCGTCACCCGAGTCGTCAGAGGACATCAGCGGGTAGCGGGCGCGGTAGCCGAACACCATCCGCATGTATCCCGAGCAGTCGATCGACCGGGCGCGTGCGGTCTCCGGCTGGCCTGTCACGCCGTCCCGGAAGGGGTACGGGACGCCGAGGTAGTCGTAGAAGTCGGACTGTTCCAGGCGCAGGTCGCCGCCCTCGGCCCCGGCGGTGTTGAGGGGGCCGAAGTTGGCGTCACCGGCGTAGACGGCGCCCTGCGCGTCCTTCTTCTCCTTGGCGCCCGCGACGTACTGGAAGGCGATGGCCAGGAGGTCGTCCTCCTTGCTGGTCTGGTATTCGGCGTACCAGTCCTTGAACCACTTCTGCTTGTCCGCGCCCTTCTTCCAGGGCTCGGGCATGAGGCGGACCCAGTCCGTCGTGGAGACCTTGGAGCTCGTCGACGAGGGCTCGGCGAAGGAGCGGGCCGGTCCGGTCAGGGTCGCCGTGCGCGCCCCGTCGGTGAACACCGCCTTGACCTGCCCGTCGGATCCGCGCAGCACGGAACGGGCGGGGTTCTCCAGCCGGGACCAGCTCTCCCCGCCCTTGTCGCGGGTCTTCGCCGCGCCGCCGGCCCGGTCCGAGCCGTCCAGCACGCCGACGTTCGTGATCTCCGGGACGCCCTTGTCCTCCTGCTCGCGCAGCTCCACGGTGAGGTAGCCGGAGGTCGCGACGAGCCCCAGCACCACGAGGCCGGAGAGGACCGGCCGCGATTTCTTCTTCCCTGCCATGTGTTCTCTCCTGGGTGGTCGGTCGCCGGGACGCCGGTTCTCAGACGGTGGGCATGATGCCGAGCAGCAGTCCGGCGGCGACGACGATGTAGGCCATGAGCGAGACGGTGCCGGTCGCCAGCAGCGTCGCCCCCTTGGGCTGGCGGACCATCTGGTACGCGATCAATCCGGGCACGATGAAGCCGAGGGTCTGGTTGCCGTACAGCAGCGGGAACTCGATCGACAGCACGATCATCACCGTGGCCTGGAGCAGCACGCCCAGCAGGACCACCGCGGCGAACAGCCGCTTGCCGTAGAGGATCACCAGCCGCTGCATGACCTTGGTGCCCGCGTAGGTGAGGGCGGTGACGCCGACCACCATGGCGGCCCGCTGGAGGTCCTCGATGAGGGTCAGGGCGAGCCAGCCCGGCGTGATCATGCCGCCGGGTGACAGGTTGGTGGTCAGGTAGCACAGCAGCGAGAAGAACAGGCCGATGGCGATGCCGAGGGCGGCCATCTCGGGGGTCAGGGCGGCGGTGGTCAACGGGGTCTCCGGGCACGGGATACGGGTGCGGGTTCGGTACGGGGCGATCGGCGGTCCTGCGCGAGGCGCTGGCCCCGCCCGTGGACGTCAGGAACGGGGAGGCCGGCCCCCGTCGTCGGCCGGGACGTATCCGTAGGGCTCGTCGGCGTACTGCCATGCCTGCTGGGCCGGAGCGGCGTACGGCCCTTGCTGGTAGGGGGCCGGCTCGGGGTGCCCGGCGTCGGCGTACGGCCCCGTCGGCTGGGCGGGGATGCGGACCACCGGGACCTCCTGGGTACGGGAGGCCTGGTAGCGCTCCTCATAGGCCATGGGGTAGGAGGCGTAGGGGTCCAGGCGGGTCGGCTGGGCCGGCACGGCCGTCTCCGAGGGCCGCGCGGCGTCGGCGGGGGCGGACTCGTCCGCCGGGAGTTCGGCCAGGTACTCCAGCAGTTCCTCGCCCTGGCCGTGGATGTTGCCGATGGCGACCAGGGAGGAGTCGGCGGCCAGGCGCTCCAGCAGGGCGGGCATGAACTCCTCCGCCGACCGCCGTTCGCCCCCGAGGTCGATCGCGCGATCACGCCACTCGGCGGGGATGGCGTCGATCGCGCTCTTGGCGGGGTGCCCGATGACGAAGACGTGGTCCGGCTGGAGATCGGGGATGATCTCGCCCATCTGGCCGTTGCGCTCGACGCGGTCGGGCCGGCAGTTGATCACGACGTTCAGCGGCCGGTGGATGGCTCCGAGGTCGAGCAGCTGGTTGATGTTCATCAGCGTCGACTCGGGGTCGTTTGCCGCGAAGACGTTGGCGAAGGCGAGCCGCTTGCCCTCGGGCGTGGCGTAGCGCTCGACGGACAGCACGCCCGGGTCCGGCGGGGCGTCGTACATGCCCTGGAGGGCGACCTGCCGTTCCACGCCGAGCAGTTCGGCCACGACGAGGGCGATCGCGACGTTCTCCTTGAAGGTGAACCAGCTGAAGCCGCGCAGTTCCTCGTCGGTGACGGTCTCCGGGTCGGCGTAGATCAACTGGCAGTTACGGGCGTCGGCCTCCTCCTGGAGGATGTGGAAGCGCTCCTTCTCGGCGGTGACGCAGATGCCGTCCTCCGGCATGGAGCGGCACAGCGACCGCGCCACGTCGTCGAGGGTGGGTCCCATCTCGGCGAGGTGGTCCTCGCGGACGTTGCACAGCACGCCGATCGTGGAGCGGATCAGCTTGCTCTGGTTCACCTCCTGCAGGGCCGGCATGACGGCCATGCACTCGATGACGAGGGCGTCGGGCCGGTAGGTGGCGGCCCGGCGCACGATGCCGATCTGCTCCACCACGTTGGCGATGCCGAACTTGCGGTAGACCGGCTCCTCGGTGGCGTCCGGGTGGATGAACCGGGCCGCCGTGCCCGTGGTCTTCGCCACGGTGACCAGGTCGCCGCCGCGCAGCGCCCCGGCGCACAGCCGGGTGATGGAGGATTTGCCGCGGATGCCGTTCACGAGCACGCGCGACGGGATGCTGTGCAGGCTGGCGTAGTGCCGGCGCTGCTCCACGATGCCCGCCACCAGCAGCAGCACGCTGCCGGTGAGCAGGACGAAGTACAGATAGAGCACGGCTGGGTCACCTTCCCCGAACGCCGGCCTCCGGCTCCGCGAGCCGGCGCGCCTGGATCTGCTTACGGGCCTGGAGTTGCTGGCGCAGCAGTTCGAGGCTGCGCACGACCGCGCCCACCTCGTCCTGGTAGCGGGGGTACAGCACGGACTTGAGGTCGCCGTCGGCCAGTTTCTCCGCGCCGGCCGCCAGGGCCCGCATCGGCCGGGCCACGACCAGGTACACCCAGCCGAGGCAGACGACGATCAGGGCCAGACCGAGCAGTCCGGCCAGGACGCTGCGGTCCTCGCGCTGGTACGGGGTGATCTGGAAGTCCTTGGCGTTCTGCCAGCTGACCACGGTCCAGCCGATGTCGGCCGCAACGCCGCCGCCGGAGAACGGGGCGGCAGCGGCGACGGTGGTCCCGCGTCCTTCGCGGATCAGCAGGCCGTTCTCGACGGGACCGGCGCCGACGTGGACGCCGCCGGCCCGGACTAGGTCGGTGAGCGCGTCGCGCGGCAGGTCCTCGAAGGCCAGGAAGCCGTCGCTGGCGGCGATGGTCTGCGCCTTGGAGTCCACCACGCGGACCTCGCCGAGCCCGGGCCGCTTCAGCAGCGAGTTGAGGAACTCGACCCGGACCTCGCCGACCAGGGTCATGCCCTCGCGGCCCGGCAGGGGCGCCCCGGCCTGGACGACCGGCTTCTTGTCGCCCTTGCCGGCCACCCGGACCAGCGGCAGGTCGTCGGCGTCGGCGAAGCCGGCGCGCGGCTCCTTGCCCGCGCGGGCGACGACCTCGCCGTCCTCGTCGAGGAGGTACAGCGCCTGGTAGCGGGTGTGCTCGCGCAGGGTCTCCTCCAGCAGGGCACGGCCGGCGCCGGCGTCGTCCGGGTCGATCAGCCGGGACGTGGAGACCAGGTCCGCCTGCGCCTCGTTGAGCGCCCGGCGCACCCGGTCGGCGACCAGGTCGGTACGGTCACGCTGGTCCGCGACCATGCTGGCCGGGATGCTGACGGAGTCGTCGGTGCGGTTCAGCAGGAGGCCGACGGGCACACACCACAGCAACAGCAGTACGGCGGTCAGCGCGAGCGGCCCGCGCACCCCGAACCGCCCCTTGACGCGCTGACGCCCGCCGGGATCACCGGCCGGGCCGCCGAGCTGCGTGCGCAGCCTCTCCAGCGCGGAGCCGATGCGCGCGGCCTCACCCCAGCGGGGCACGTCCACCGGGCGGGTCAGGTCGCCCCGGGCCAGTCGGCGGGACTCCAGGAACAGCCGCAGCAACGGCCGCTGCACGGTCGCCCACAGCACGGCCGCGGCGAGCAGTCCGAGTACCACCAGGGCTCCGGCCGCCAGCAGCCCGTACAGCTCCCGGTCCGGAACGACGGCCTGCTGCTGGACCACGGGCAGCAGGGCGACGACGGTGAGCCCCAGGCCCGCGCCGACACTCTTCTTCTCCTCCGGGTCGGCGGAGGAGAGGGAGGCGTAACCGGCCGTGGCGACACGGCCGTTGTAGCTCCCGCCGACGAGGGTCCCGCTGACGCCGGGGTAGCCGCGGGAGCCCGGCTCCCTGGCGCTGATCGGGTTCTGCTCGGTCTCCCGTGCCGCCTGGGCGGACAGCCCGCTCATCTGCTTCTGCAGGAACGCCAGTTCCTTGCGCTCCTGGTCGGTGTTGAGCGCCTCGGACTGTTCGAAGCCTGCCGTGGCGAGGACCTCCCCGCCGGTGGCGACCACCGCCATGGAGCGGAACTGGCCCAGGTTGATGGCGGGCACGGACAGGCTGTTGGAGGCGAGCAGCAACTGCTGCGGCCGGTCCTCGAAGTCGAGGGCCGCCATGGTCATCAGGCGTACGTCACCGGTCTCCAGCCGCACCATGCGGGGCTTGAGAGCCGTGTCCCCGGTGAGGACGTCCTTGTCCAGCCACCCGAGGGGAATCGTTTCACCCCTGGCGGCCAGCACCTTGCCGCTCTCCAGGTCCAGGACCGTGGTGCCGGTCCACTTCTGGTACGTCTTCCCCAGGTCGGACAGGACGCGCTCGGGCTTCACCGGCGACCCCGCGTTCAGCGCGGCAGCGGTGCGGTTCAGGTCGGTGACCCGCTCGTCGATCGAGGCACGCAGGGCGATGGCGCCGTCCTCCGCGAAGTGCTGCTGCGAGGAGAGCACCGCCTGCGGTACGGCCTGCTCGCCGGCGGGGCCGAGCACCTGCGCGGTGAGGCCCGCGAGGGCGAGCACCAGCACGCACAGCAGCGCGATCGGGGGGCGGACGCCGCCCAGCAGCGGCATGTCCGCGCGTCTCCGGCTGCGCCGCCGTCCTCCCTTCACGGGGCGCACGGCGCGGGTGGGTGTCACCGGTGGTCTCCTCCGGCCTCTCTAGGTGAAGGACGGCCGCACAGGACACCCCTCCAGGGGGAGGGTGCAACGGACCGCCGTTTACAAGACTGTTGGGGAGGGGCGAGGTTGTGTCGCTCGGCCCCGATGCGCTGTGGCGCTAGTCACGCTCCAGCGTGAGCTCCTTCAGGCCGTCGCCGCCCGGAGCCCCGCGGTTGTACAGGAAGCCACGCGTGCGGTCGGCCGCCAGCCGGTAGCGGGCCAGCCGCTCCTCGGAGACGTCGCCCGGCGCGTCGAGCGCCCGCCGCACGTCCACCACCCGGTGGTCCTCGACCGCGTCGGCGGGCGGCTTCTCACCGGCCTCCACCTCGGGCGGGATGTCCACGAGCGTCGTGGCGTAGCGGGCGGAGACGTCCCAGCCGTCGGTCGTCTCACGGAACTCGAACCAGCCGATCGCACCCTCCTCGGTGACCCCGGTGGGCGAGGAGTGACGGGCGACCTGGTTGCCCAGGCTGTAGGCGACCCAGGTGCCGTTCACCTTCTGGATCGGCTGCACCGCATGGGAGTGGTGCCCGATCACCAGGTCGATCCCGGTCTCCGTGGTGAGCCGCTCCGCCAACCGCAGCTGGGGGACGCTCGGTTCGTTGTAGTGCTCGGCCCCCCAGTGGACCGAGAGGATGACCACCTCGGCGCCCTTCTCGCGGGCCCGGGCCTCGGCGTCCTTGATCGCGTCCGCGTCGAGCTCGTTGAACGCCCATTTCTCCTTCTCCGGCGTCGGATGGCGGAACGACATCCAGGAGAACGAGAGGTGGGCGACCTTGACGCCTTTGACGTCACGAATGGTGATGCGTTCCGCTTCCTCGGGCGTACGGGCGGACCCGGTGTGCCCGAGGCCGGCCTCGTCCATGGCGTTCAAGGTGCGCCGCACGGCCCCGAGGCCGTGGTCGTAGGTGTGATTGGAGGCCGTCGAACAGGTGTCGTAGCCCACACCCTTGAGCGTCGTCAGGATCTGCGGCGGGACGAGGAACTCGGGGTACCCCTCGAAGGGGCCCCGCGGATTCCCGACGGGCGTCTCCATGTGACAGATGGCCAGATCGGCCTTGCTGATGACCGGCTTCACCCCGGCGAGCAGCGGCCCGAAGTCCAGCCCGGCCTCTCCCTCGCCGGTCTTCTCGGCATCCTTGGCGGCCTGGTCGACCAACTCGGGGTGGATCAGCACGTCACCGGCGGCGGCGACGGTGAACGAGCGGCCACCCGGCTTCACCTGCGGGGCGGAGGCCGCGGAGGTACACGCGGTCGTCACGGCGATGGTGGCCGCGAAAGCGGTTGCCGCCCGGGCGATCCGGAGAGGATTACGAAGTGTCACCGCATCATATTCACATGAAGCGCACAAGCACCACGGAAGTTACCGTCACAAGACAGTCACATTTGACTCGCATTATGGTTCAAATCGGACTGGTCCTCGCCTTGTTCGGCTGCCAGTCGGCAACAGACCGGTCAACGGACAACGCCACTCCACACGCCCGGGAGTTGGTGGACCTCCGCAGCAGGATCCTCACGTACACGGCCGATCTGGAACCCGACGCCGCGTACACCCCACCGGACGACACCCAGCGCGAGCGCGTCGCCGAGAGCGTCGGCCACCTCCTGGACGGCGATGCCACGAAGGCCGAACGACTGCTCGCCCCCCTCGGCCTCGAGCTCACCCGCCTCACCGACACCGAGTCCGGCCGCAGGTACGACGAGATCGCCGCCGCCCGCCCGGGCCGGGCCGAACGCTGGGGGCGCCTCTACCTGACCGCCGACTCCGACGTCCGCTGGAACGCTCAGATACCGCACCCGGTCTCCGACCAGGACACCGAACGCCTCGGCGTGCGGCTTCTGGAGGACAACCCCGGCGGCTCGCTGGTCCTGGCCGGCGCGCACCGCGAGGCCGGCCGGGGCGACGCCGCCGACGTCGCCCACCGGGAGGACAGCCTCTTCCACGCCATCGTCGTGGAGTTCCAAAAACGCGACGTCCCGGGCGTACAACTGCACGGCTTCGGCAAGGACTCACGCCGCCCCTACGAGGCAGTCCTGTCCACCGGAGCCGCGCGGAGCACCCTCACCGAGGCCGTCGCCCTGGCCGACGGCATGCAGGCCGACGGGCTGCGGGTCTGCCGGGGCTGGTCGGATCGCTGCCCCTTGGAAGGCACCACGAACGTCCAGGGCAGGGCCGCGGAGCGCCACCACGCCAAGTTCCTCCACGTGGAGCTCTCCCGTGACGCACGCGGCGACGGCACCGACGCCGACACCGCCGCCACGGCCCTCTCAGGGCTGGTCACCACCTGGAACTCCACCGACCGGTGAGGAAGGGCGGAAGCCGGTCAGCAGCACCCCGCCGACGGCAGCGACCGCTTGTTCCGCGCCTCCTTGTTGCGCGCGGCGAGCAACTCGTCGGCCGGGTAGCCGACCTCCTCCAGCGTCAGCCCGTGCGGCCGTACGACGTGCACGGCCGAGTCCCGTACGCCGGCCGCCAGCACCTTCCCGGGCCAGTCGGCGGGCCGGTGCCCGTCCCCCACGAACAGCAGCGCCCCGATGAGCGACCGCACCATGTTGTGGCAGAAGGCGTCGGCCCGCACGGTGGCGGTGATGATCCCGTCGGCCCCCCGCACCAGGCTCAGTTCCTGCAGCGTACGGATGGTGGTGGCCCCCTCCCGCTTCTTGCAGTAGGCGGCGAAGTCGTGCTCGCCCAGCAGTCCCCGGGCGGCCTCGTTCATGGCATCCACGTCGAGGGGCCAGTCGTGCCACAGCACATGGTTGCGCAGCAGCGGGTCGACGCCCCCGGGGTTGTCGGTGACCCGGTACGCGTAACGCCTCCAGACCGCCGAGAAGCGGGCGTTGAACCCGCTGGGCGCCTCCCTGAGGGCCCAGACCCGCACGTCCCTGGGCAGCCGCCCGGCGAGCCGCTTGAGCAGCTTCTGGTGGTGCTCGGCCCACACCTCACGCGGCAGATCGACATGCGCGACCTGCCCCCGCGCATGCACCCCGGCGTCGGTACGTCCCGCCACGGTCAGCTCGTAGGTCTCCCGCGACCGCGTCACGGTCCGCAGGGCGTCCTCGATCTCCCCCTGCACGGTCCGGCGCCCCCCGGCCTGCTTGGCCCACCCGGAGAACTCGCTCCCGTCGTACGACAGATCGAGCCGGGCCCGGACGCAGCCGGGTGCCACTTCATCACTCACGTACAGATCCTCTCAGAACACAAAAGCGGGCCCGCTCCCGATAAGGAACGGACCCGCCATCGCCCTCTCAGGGGCGCGGGGCTGTGTTGACTTGCGGCTCCGCCGCGTGGGCACGAACAACCACGACGAAGCCGCGGCCGCAGGCGAACAGCCCCGGCAGAACGCTTACGCGTCCTTGGACTCCTCGGCGTCATCGGCCTTGGTCGTGTCGACCTGAGCCTCGGCAGCCTCGGCGTCCTTGGCGGCACGCTTGGTCGCGGCCTCGGCCTCGCCGGTCGCCTCCTGCGCCACCGTCAGCCCCTCGACCAGTTCGATGACAGCCATGGGCGCGTTGTCGCCACGGCGGTTACCGATCTTGGTGATGCGGGTGTAGCCACCCGGACGGTTCTCGTAGCGCGGGCCGATCTCGGTGAAGAGCGTGTGGACGATGCTCTTGTCCGTGATGACCTGGAGCACCTGACGGCGGTTGTGAAGGTCGCCCTTCTTCGCCTTGGTGACCAGACGCTCGGCGTACGGACGCAGCTTGCGCGCCTTCGCCTCGGTGGTGGTGATGCGACCGTGCTCGAACAGCGCCTTCGCGAGGTTCGCGAGGAGGAGCTTCTCGTGCGCGGCGCTGCCGCCCATACGGGCACCCTTGGTGGGCTTCGGCATGGTGTTTCTCCTAGGTGTCTGCCCCGGCCGTATCAGGTACCGGAGTCAGTATCCGAGCAGGCGGGTTTGCCTGTCGGAGATCCGGGGCCCGCTGACGCGAACCCCGGAAGCGGAGACTCAGTACTGCTCGGTCTCCACGAAGCCCGCGTCCGCGTCGTCGTCCGCACCGAAGGCGTCCGCGGCGGCGGTCGGGTCGAATCCGGGCGGGCTGTCCTTCAGGGCCAGGCCCATGCCGGCCAGCTTCGCCTTGACCTCGTCGATCGACTTCGCACCGAAGTTGCGAATGTCGAGCAGGTCCGCCTCGGAACGCGCGACGAGCTCACCCACGGAGTGGATGCCCTCACGCTTGAGGCAGTTGTAGGAGCGGACCGTGAGCTCCAGCTCCTCGATCGGCAGCGCCAGGTCGGCGGCAAGGGCGGCGTCCGTGGGGGACGGGCCCATGTCGATGCCCTCGGCGTCGATGTTGAGCTCGCGGGCCAGACCGAACAGCTCGACCAGGGTCTTACCGGCGGAGGCCATGGCGTCACGCGGCCGCATGGCCTGCTTGGTCTCGACGTCGACGATCAGCTTGTCGAAGTCGGTCCGCTGCTCGACACGCGTGGCCTCGACCTTGTACGTGACCTTGAGCACCGGCGAGTAGATCGAGTCGACCGGGATCCGGCCGATCTCCTGGCCGACCTGCTTGTTCTGCACGGCGGAGACGTAACCGCGGCCACGCTCGACCGTCAGCTCCATCTCCAGCTTGCCCTTGCCGTTGAGCGTGGCGAGGACGAGGTCGGGGTTGTGGACCTCGACACCGGCCGGCGGCGCGATGTCGGCGGCGGTGACCAGACCCGGGCCCTGCTTGCGCAGGTACATCACGACCGGCTCGTCGTGCTCCGAGGAGACGACCAGCTGCTTGATGTTGAGGATCAGGTCGGTGACGTCCTCCTTGACGCCCGGCACGGTGGTGAACTCGTGCAGCACGCCGTCGATGCGGATGGACGTGACCGCCGCACCCGGGATCGAGGAGAGGAGGGTCCGGCGCAGGGAGTTGCCGAGGGTGTAACCGAAGCCCGGCTCCAGCGGCTCGATCACGAACCGGGAGCGGAACTCGTCGACGACCTCTTCGGTCAACGAGGGACGCTGAGCGATCAGCATGTGTGGATCAGATCCTTCTTTCGTGGACGCCCGCTATATGACGTCCGACGGAAACCGCACCAGGAAAAAGCGCGGGTACTGCAAGGGTACGGGCGATACGGCTCTTTTACGGAGCCGTACCGCCCGGAACCACAGCCTGCGTGCGGCAGCCTCGCGTCAGACGCGGCGGCGCTTCGGCGGACGGCAGCCGTTGTGCGGGGTCGGGGTGACGTCCTGGATGGAGCCGACCTCGAGGCCCGTGGCCTGCAGGGAGCGGATCGCGGTCTCACGACCGGAACCCGGACCCTTCACGAACACGTCGACCTTGCGCATGCCGTGCTCCTGGGCGCGGCGGGCAGCCGACTCGGCGGCCATCTGCGCGGCGAACGGCGTGGACTTCCTCGAGCCCTTGAAGCCGACGTGACCGGCGGAGGCCCAGGAGATCACGTTGCCCGACGGGTCCGTGATCGAGACGATCGTGTTGTTGAACGTGCTCTTGATGTGCGCGTGGCCGTGAGCGACGTTCTTCTTTTCCTTGCGGCGCACCTTCTTGGCAGCGCCCTGACGACCCTTGGGGGGCATCTATTACTCCTACGGGAGGTGGTCGGTCCTACAGCGAAGACCGTGGACAGGTGTCCGCTGCGGACTACTTCTTGCCCGGCTTCTTCTTGCCGGCGATGGCGCGACGCGGGCCCTTGCGGGTGCGGGCGTTGGTGCTGGTGCGCTGACCGCGGACGGGCAGACCGCGACGGTGACGCAGACCCTGGTAGGTACCGATCTCGACCTTGCGGCGGATGTCGGCCTGGATCTCGCGACGGAGGTCACCCTCGGTCTTGATGTTGTTGTCGACGAACTCACGGATCGCGACGAGCTGCTCCTCGGAGAGGTCGCGAACGCGGGTGTTCGGGTCGACGCCGGTGGCGGCCAGCGTCTGCTGCGAGAGGGTCCGGCCGATGCCGAACACGTAGGTGAGGGCGATCTCCACGCGCTTGTCGCGCGGGATGTCAACACCGGAAACGCGTGCCATTCAATGGCTCCAGTTACTTGTCGGAGGTCTTCCACAGAACCGACTCCCAGCCGCCGTACCAGGTACGAACTGGGTCCCCGGCCTCCGAGCCGGGGGTGTCAGGCGAAACGTCGTCCGCCTGGGTCCTGCGTATGAACATATTCAGCTTGCGTCGCGCGAATCCCTGCGAGGAATGCAGAGGGATCGGTCGTGCTTCAGCCCTGGCGCTGCTTGTGGCGCGGGTTGTCGCAGATGACCATGACCCGGCCGTGACGGCGGATCACCCTGCACTTGTCGCAGATCTTCTTGACGCTCGGCTTGACCTTCATTAGGTGAGGTTCTCCGGGTCAGTGCCACCACCCCGCCGCGAAGCGGGATGCGGGCAAGATCTACTTGTAGCGGTAGACGATCCGGCCACGCGTCAGGTCGTACGGAGACAGCTCCACCACGACCCGGTCGTCAGGGAGGATGCGGATGTAGTGCATACGCATCTTGCCGCTGATGTGTGCCAGGACCTGGTGGCCGTTCTGGAGCTCGACCTTGAACATGGCGTTCGGAAGAGACTCGACGACAGTGCCCTCGATCTCGATGGCACCTTGCTTCTTGGCCACGCTTCGCCCTTCGAATCGACTACCTTGATCGACTCCGTGCGAGCGCATGCAGGCATGCGGGTACACAAGAGCCGACGAGTCAGTCTACGCCAGGGCCCTCGGAAACACGAATCGGGGAAGTCTGCCCCGGCGGAGTGTGCTTTAAGCGCCCTCTAAGAGGTCCGGGGGATGTGCCGATGTGCGGCTCAGCCGCGTGGGCGCGGCCGCCGACCGCAGGATGCCCCTCCCCGGACGGCGCTCAGGCCAGGGGGTCGGGGGCGGCGACGATCCCGTGCTCCGCCAGCTTCGCCTTGCCGCCGTCGGGGGCCGTGAGCACCAGCGGGCCCTCCTCCGTCAGCGCGACCGAGTGCTCCCAGTGGGACGACCAGGTGCCGTCCGTGGTGACGACCGTCCAGTCGTCCTCCAGGACCTCCGTCTTCGGCGTGCCCAGGGACACCATCGGCTCGATGGCGAGGCAGAAGCCGGGCACCAGCTTGGGGCCCTTGCCGCGCCGCCGCTCGACGTAGTTCAGCAGGTGCGGGTCCATGTGCATCTCGGTGCCGATGCCGTGGCCGCCGTAGTCCTCGATGATCCCGTACCGGCCGCCGCCGGGCTTGGGCTGACGGCGGATGTACGTCTCGATGGCCCGGGAGACGTCGACCAGCCGGTTGCCCTGCTTCATGGCCGCGATGCCCGCCCACATCGACTCCTCGGTGACCCGGGAGAGCTCGACCAGTTCCGGAGCGTGACCGGATCCCACGAAGGCCGTGTAGGCGGCGTCACCGTGCCAGCCGTCGATGATCGCGCCGCAGTCGATGGAGATGACGTCCCCGTCCTTGAGGACGACGTCGTCGGAGGGGATGCCGTGGACGACGACCTCGTTCACCGAGGTGCAGATGGTCGCGGGGAAGCCGCCGTAGCCGAGGAAGTTCGGCTTGGCGTTGTGCTCGGCCAGCACCTTGCGGGCGACCTGGTCCAGATCCCTCGTCGTGGCCCCGGGCACGGCGGCCTCGCGGGTCGCCGCGTGAATGGCGGCGACGACGAGCCCCGCCTCACGCATCTTGGCGATCTGCTCGGGGGTCTTGATCTGCACCATGATGGGTTGCGCCTCCTGGCCACTGGTATCGCGGCGCTCCAGGATACGCGTACGCGCCGACGCCCGCCGAAGCGGCGGCGGCATCCGCCTGGAACGGGCAGAGCCCCGCTTGAGGCGGGAACGCTGAGCGGCCTGCGTGAAGCGGGGCTCTGCTGCTTCGCTGGGGTCCGCTCTCCCTGATGACCGGGGCCCTGAGGAAACAAGGAAGCCCTCGTCGTCCACCAGGGAACGACGCGGGCTTCCTCACGGATTCTCGAACGCTTCTACTGACCGTCCTCGTCACGCTGCAGCGCCTCCATGGCGCGAGCCGTGACCTCCTCGACCTTGCCGAGCGCGGAGATCGTCACGACCAGCCCCTGCGCCTTGTAGTAGTCGATGATCGGCTCGGTCTGCGTGTGGTAGACCTCCAGCCGCTTGCGGACGGTCTCCTCGGAGTCGTCGCCGCGCTGGTAGAGCTCGCCGCCGCAGACGTCGCAGACGCCCTCCTTGGCCGGCGGCTTGTACGTCACGTGGAAGACGTGCGCCGACTCGTTGCGGCAGACACGGCGGCCGGCGATCCGCTTGACCACCTCGTCCTCGGGGACCTCCAGGTCCAGCACCGCGTCGAGCTGCATGCTCTCGGTCTCGAGCAGCTCGTCGAGCGCCTCGGCCTGGGAGACGTTGCGGGGGAAGCCGTCCAGCAGGAAGCCGTTCTCGGCGTCCGGCTGCTCCATGCGGTCCTTCGCCATCGCGATGGTGACCTCGTCGGGCACGAGATTGCCCGCGTCGATGTAGGACTTCGCCAGTTTGCCGAGTTCCGTCTGCTGGCTGATGTTGGCCCGGAACAGGTCGCCCGTGGAGATGTGCGGGATCGACAGGTTCTGAGCCAGGAACGCGGCCTGCGTTCCCTTACCGGCACCCGGCGGCCCGACGAGGACGATACGCATCAGCGGAGGAACCCTTCGTAATTGCGCTGCTGGAGCTGGCTCTCGATCTGCTTCACCGTCTCGAGACCGACACCCACGATGATCAGGATGCTGGTCCCGCCGAACGGGAAGTTCTGGTTTGCCCCGAAACCAGCCAACGCCATCGTCGGCACGAGAGCGATCAGCCCCAAGTACAGCGAACCCGGCCAGGTGATCCGGTTGAGCACGTACGACAGGTACTCAGCGGTCGGCCGGCCAGCCCGGATGCCCGGGATGAAGCCACCATACTTCTTCATGTTGTCGGCGACTTCCTCGGGGTTGAAGGAGATCGCCACGTAGAAGAACGCGAAGAAGACAATCAGGAAGAAATAAACAGTGATGTGCGCCGGCGCCGCCGTATCGGCCAGGTTCTTTGTGATCCAGACCGCCCATCCCGCCTGAGAGTTGGCGAACTGGACGATCAGCGCCGGAATGTAGAGCAACGACGAGGCGAAGATGACGGGGATCACACCCGCCTGGTTCACCTTCAGCGGGATGTACGTGGACGTACCACCGTAGGAGCGGCGGCCGATCATGCGCTTGGCGTACTGAACCGGGATGCGGCGCTGGGCCTGCTCGACGAAGACCACTAGGCCGACCATGACAAGGCCGACCGCGATGACGGTGCCGAACTCGATCCAGCCGTCGGCCAGGGAGCCCTGCTCCTTGATGGCCCACAGGGCGGACGGGAAGGTGGCGGCGATCGAGATGAACATCAGGATCGACATGCCGTTGCCGATGCCGCGGTCGGTGATGAGCTCACCGAGCCACATCACGGCCGCCGTGCCGGCGGTCATCGTGATGACCATGGTCATGGTGACGAAGATCGACTGGTCCGGGACGATCTGGCCGGCCACCGGGCAGCCCTGGAACAAAGATCCGCTGCGGGCCGTGGCGACGAGGCCGGTGCCCTGGAGGATGGCGAGGGCGATCGTCAGGTACCGGGTGTACTGCGTGATCTTCGCCGTGCCGGCCTGGCCCTCCTTCTTCAGGGCTTCCAGACGCGGGATCACCACGGTCAACAGTTGCAGGATGATGCTCGCCGTGATGTACGGCATGATGCCCAGCGCGAAGATCGTGATCTGCAGCAAGGCGCCGCCGCTGAACATGTTCACCAGACCGAACAGGCCCGAGTTGGCCTGGGCGTTGTCGATACAGGTCTGGACGTTCCGGTAGTCGACACCCGGGATCGGGACGTGCGTACCGACCCGGTAGACCACGATGATGAAGAGCGTGAAGAGCAGCTTCTTGCGCAGGTCGGGCGTCTTGAACGCCCGGGCGAACGCGGTGAGCACGGTGCCTCCTGCGACCCCCGCGCAACTGCGTCAAGGGTGACGGTCTTGAGGTTCGACGAATAGGTAACGGTCAACTGCCGCTCAGAGTGCCCGGTGTGCGGCTCCCTGTGAAAAGAGGGCAGTGCAGGCCACCTTACCGGCGCGACTGCCGCCCTAGGAACGACCAACCGGGGATACCCCATTTGTGGGGTATCCCCGGTCGGGATCGCTCAGGTCATCAAGACGCCTGTGGAGTTCAGACGAGCTCGGTGACGGTGCCGCCGGCGGCGGTGATCTTCTCCTTGGCGGAGCCGGAGACGGCGTCGACCGTCACCTGCAGCGCCACGGAGATCTCGCCCTGGCCGAGCACCTTGACGAGGCTGTTCTTGCGAACGGCACCCTTGGCGACCAGACCCTCGACGGTGACCTCGCCACCCTCGGGGTACAGCGACGCCAGCTTGTCGAGGTTCACGACCTGGTACTCGGTCTTGAACGGGTTCTTGAAGCCCTTCAGCTTCGGGAGACGCATGTGGAGGGGCATCTGCCCACCCTCGAAGCGCTCCGGAACCTGGTAGCGGGCCTTCGTGCCCTTGGTACCACGACCGGCCGTCTTACCCTTCGACGCCTCACCACGACCCACACGGGTCTTGGCGGTCTTGGCGCCCGGGGCGGGACGGAGGTTGTGGATCTTGAGCGGGTTGTTCTCCGCCATGATCAGTCGACCTCCTCGACCGTCACGAGGTGGCGGACGGTGTGCACCATGCCGCGGAACTCGGGGCGGTCCTCCTTGACGACCTGCGTGTTGATGCCCTTGAGGCCAAGGGAGCGCAGGGTGTCACGGTGGTTCTGCTTGCTGCCGATGTAGGACTTGACCTGCGTAATCTTGAGCTGCGCCATGATTACGCACCCGCCCCGGCACGCGCACGGAGAAGAGCCGCGGGGGCGACGTCCTCGAGCGGCAGACCACGGCGGGCCGCGATCTCCTCGGGACGCTGCAGGCCCTTCAGGGCCGCCACGGTCGCGTGCACGATGTTGATGGCGTTGTCGGAGCCGAGCGACTTCGACAGCACGTCGTGGATACCGGCGCACTCGAGCACGGCACGCACCGGACCACCGGCGATAACACCGGTACCGGGCGACGCGGGCTTGAGCAGGACGACGCCGGCCGCCTTCTCACCCTGGATGGGGTGCGGGATGGTGCCCTGGATCCGGGGGACCTTGAAGAAGTGCTTCTTGGCCTCCTCAACACCCTTGGCGATGGCGGCCGGCACCTCCTTGGCCTTGCCGTATCCGACACCCACGGTGCCGTCACCGTCGCCCACCACGACCAGCGCGGTGAAGCTGAAGCGACGACCACCCTTCACAACCTTGGCGACGCGGTTGATCGCGACGACGCGCTCAACGTACGCGGTCTTCTCGGCGGCAGCTGCGCCGCCGTCACGGCCCTTCCGGTCCCGCCGCTCGCCGCCACCGGCACCGCCACCGCGGCGCTGGGGTCCAGCCATTGGAATTACCTCTCTCTGTCTCCGCTAGCTACGGAACCAGGACTCAGAACTTGAGTCCGGCCTCGCGGGCGGCGTCCGCCAGGGCGGCGATGCGCCCCGCGTACTGGTTACCACCACGGTCGAACACGACGGCCTCGACACCGGCGGCCTTGGCACGCTCGGCGACCAGGGCGCCGACCTGCTTGGCCTGCGCGGACTTGTCGCCCTCGCCACCGCGGATCGAGCTGTCCAGCGTGGACGCCGATGCCAGGGTGTGGCCCTTCAGGTCGTCGATCACCTGCGCCACGATGTGGCGGTTCGAGCGGGTCACGACCAGACGGGGACGCTCCGCCGTACCGTTGATCCGCTTGCGGATCCGGATGTGACGGCGCTTGATCGAGGCGCGCTTGTAGGCGTCGCCCTTCAGGATCTTCTGCCCGTATGCCATGGCTTACTTACCCGCCTTTCCGACCTTGCGGCGGATGACTTCGCCCTCGTACTTGACACCCTTGGCCTTGTACGGGTCGGGCTTGCGCAGCTTGCGGATGTTGGCCGCAACCTCGCCGACCTTCTGCTTGTCGATGCCCTCGACCGAGAAACGGGTCGGGGACTCCACCTTGAAGGTGATGCCCTCGGGGGCCTCGACCAGGATCGGGTGGCTGTAGCCCAGGGAGAACTCCAGGTTGGAGCCCTTGGCCTGGACGCGGTAACCGACACCGCTGATTTCGAGCTTCTTGACGTATCCCTGGGTCACACCGGTGATCATGTTCGCCACCAGCGTGCGGGACAGGCCGTGCAGGGCCTTGCTCTGCCGCTCGTCGTTGGGCCGCAGCACCTGAAGGGTGCCGTCCTCGGCCTTGGCGATGTCGATCGGCGCGATGACGGTGTGGGTCAGTTCGCCCTTGGGGCCCTTGACCGCGACCGTACGGCCGTCGATGGTGACGTCCACGCCGGCGGGAACCGGGATGGGGAGCTTGCCGATACGCGACATGTTGTCTCTCCTCCGTTCCCGAATTACCAGACGTAGGCGAGGACTTCCCCACCCACGCCCTTCTTCTGCGCCTGCTTGTCGGTCAGGAGCCCGTGGGACGTGGAGATGATGGCCACGCCCAGGCCGCCCAGCACCTTCGGCAGGTTGGTGGACTTCGCGTACACCCGGAGACCGGGCTTGGAGATCCGCTTGATGCCCGCGATGGAGCGCTCACGGTTGGGGCCGAACTTCAGCTCCAGGACGAGGTTCTTGCCGACCTCGGCGTCCTCGACCTTCCAGCCCGTGATGAAGCCCTCCTGCTGGAGGATCTCCGCGATGTGCGACTTGATCTTCGAGTGCGGCATCGCCACGGAGTCGTGGTACGCCGAGTTCGCGTTCCGCAGACGCGTCAGCATGTCTGCGATCGGATCAGTCATGGTCATGAATTGGCCTTCGGCCTCTCTCGCCGGGGTTTCCTGGTGCGCCATCCCTCTCCCCGATCCGAGACGGGACGGGTGCGGCGCGGTGGACCTACGGCGTAGTAAGTCGTAAGGGCGGCGGCAGACGCCCAACCCCACAAGCCTAAGGCATGCGAGCTGGACGTCCTGCCGCCCCAGATGCTTACCGAGAGCCCTGCTAATCCCTGATTGGGGGGATTACCAGGAGCTCTTGGTCACGCCCGGCAGCTCGCCACGGTGAGCCATCTCACGAAGGCACACGCGGCACAGGCCGAACTTGCGGTACACGGAGTGCGGGCGGCCGCAGCGCTGGCAGCGGGTGTAGCCACGCACACCGAACTTGGGCTTGCGAGCAGCCTTGGCAATCAGAGCCTTCTTCGCCATCTCGCTCACGCCTCCTTGAAGGGGAAGCCGAGGTGACGAAGGAGCGCGCGGCCCTCAGCGTCGTTGGTCGCCGTGGTGACCACGGTGATGTCCATACCCCGGACGCGGTCGATCTTGTCCTGGTCGATCTCGTGGAACATGACCTGCTCCGTGAGACCGAAGGTGTAGTTGCCACGGCCGTCGAACTGCTTGGGGGACAGGCCGCGGAAGTCGCGGATGCGCGGGAGCGCGAGCGACAGGGTGCGGTCCAGGAACTCCCACATGCGGTCGCCACGGAGCGTGACGTGGGCACCGATCGGCTGGCCCTCACGCAGCTTGAACTGCGCGATGGACTTGCGGGCCTTGGTGACGGCCGGCTTCTGACCGGTGATCGTGGTGAGGTCCTTGATGGCACCCTCGATCAGCTTGGAGTCGCGGGCGGCGTCGCCCACACCCATGTTGACCACGATCTTGACGAGACCGGGGATCTGCATGACGTTCTCGTACTTGAACTCGTCACGCAGCTTGCCCGTGATCTCCTCACGGTACTTCTGCTTCAGACGCGGAGTGGTGGTGGTCGTCATCAGATGTCCTCACCCGTCCGCTTGGCAACGCGGATCTTGTTGCCTTCGTCGTCGAAGCGGTAACCGACGCGGGTCACGACCTTGTTGCCGTCCTTCTCCACGACCAGCTGGACGTTGGAGACGTGGATCGGCGCCTCGGTGGTGACGATGCCGCCGGCCTGCGAACCGCGAGCCGTCGGACCGGCCTTGGTGTGCTTCTTGACCCGGTTGACACCCTCGACCAGGACCCGGTCCTCGCGGGGGAAGGCCGCGATGACCTTGCCCTGCTTGCCCTTGTCCTTACCGGTGATGACCTGGACCAGGTCGCCCTTCTTGATCTTCATGCTCACAGCACCTCCGGCGCGAGGGAGATGATCTTCATGAACTTCTTCTCGCGCAGCTCACGGCCGACCGGGCCGAAGATACGGGTGCCACGAGGGTCGCCGTCGTTCTTGAGAATGACGGCGGCGTTCTCGTCGAAGCGGATGTACGAGCCGTCCGGACGGCGGCGCTCCTTGACGGTGCGAACGATGACCGCCTTGACGACGTCACCCTTCTTCACGTTGCCACCGGGGATCGCGTCCTTGACGGTGGCGACGATGACGTCACCGATACCCGCGTAGCGGCGACCGGAGCCGCCGAGCACACGGATGCAGAGGATCTCCTTCGCACCCGTGTTGTCGGCGACACGCAGTCGCGACTCCTGCTGGATCACGTCTATCTCCTGGTTGTCTGCCGGTTCCCGGGGAGAGGCGTGAACGACTCACGCTTCTCCCCGAGCCTGGCGGAACGATGCCTAGGGGGTCCCCCTAGGAGGGATTACTTGGCCTTCTCGAGGATCTCGACGACGCGCCAGCGCTTGGTCGCGGACAGCGGCCGGGTCTCCATGAGGAGGACGCGGTCGCCGACACCCGCGGCGTTCTGCTCGTCGTGGGCCTTGAGCTTGTTCGTACGGCGGATGACCTTGCCGTACAGCGCGTGCTTCACACGGTCCTCGACGGCGACGACGACGGTCTTGTCCATCTTGTCGCTGACGACCAGACCCTCTCGGGTCTTGCGGAAACCGCGGTCCGTCTTGGTCTCTTCAGTCACGTTGCTCTCGCTCATGCGCTCTCCACCGTCTCGATGCCCAGCTCGCGCTCACGCATCAGGGTGTAGATCCGCGCGATGTCCTTGCGGACGGCCTTGAGCCGACCGTGGTTCTCGAGCTGGCCCGTCGCCGCCTGGAAGCGGAGGTTGAACAGCTCTTCCTTGGCCTCGCGGAGCTTGTTGAGAAGCTCCTCGTTGCCCAGCTCGCGCAGCTCCGACGCCTTGGTACCGGCCGACATCACGCTTCACCTGCCTCGCGCTTGACGATCTTGCACTTCATCGGCAGCTTGTGGGCCGCACGGGTCAGGGCCTCGCGCGCGATCTTCTCGTTGGGGTACGACAGCTCGAACATCACGCGTCCGGGCTTGACGTTGGCCACCCACCACTCCGGCGAACCCTTACCGGAACCCATGCGGGTCTCGGCAGGCTTCTTGGTGAGGGGGCGGTCCGGGTAGATGTTGATCCAGACCTTGCCACCACGCTTGATGTGACGCGTCATGGCGATACGAGCGGCCTCGATCTGGCGGTTCGTCACATACGCCGGGGTCAGCGCCTGGATACCGTACTCGCCGAATGCGACCTCAGTGCCACCCTTGGCCATACCACTGCGCTTGGGGTGGTGCTGCTTGCGGTGCTTGACCCTACGGGGGATCAGCATTTCGGTCAGGCCTCCGTTCCGGTGCTCTCAGCCGGAGCGGCGGACGCGGGAGCCTCGGCCTTGGGGGCCTCGGCGCCGGCAGCCTGCTGCGGCTTGCGACCGCGCCCGCCACGCTCGCCACCGCGGCCACCACGGGCCGGGCGGTCGGCGCCACCGCGGGCCGGGCGGTTACCCGCACGGGCAGCGGCGTTCTCGGCGCGGACCTCGGCGATGTTCTTGACGTCGCCCTTGTAGATCCAGACCTTCACACCGATGCGGCCGAAGGTCGTCTTGGCCTCGAAGAAGCCGTAGTCCACGTTCGCGCGGAGCGTGTGCAGGGGCACGCGGCCCTCGCGGTAGAACTCCGAGCGGGACATCTCGGCGCCACCGAGGCGGCCACCGCACTGGATCTTGATGCCCTTGGCGCCGGCCTTCATCGCCGACTGCATGCTCTTGCGCATGGCACGGCGGAAGGAGACGCGGGAGGAGAGCTGCTCGGCGACGGCCTGGGCGACCAGCTGAGCGTCCGTCTCGGGGTTCTTGACCTCGAGGATGTTCAGCTGGACCTGCTTGCCGGTGAGCTTCTCGAGGTCACCGCGGATGCGGTCGGCCTCGGCGCCACGGCGGCCGATGACGATGCCCGGACGCGCGGTGTGGATGTCCACACGCACACGGTCACGGGTGCGCTCGATCTCGACCTTGGAGATGCCGGCGCGCTCCATGCCGGACGTCATCATCCGACGGATGGCGACGTCTTCCTTGACGTAGTCCTTGTACAGCTTGTCGGCGTACCAACGCGACTTGAAGTCGGTCGTGACACCGAGCCGGAACCCGTGCGGGTTTACCTTCTGGCCCATTACCGGGTTCCTTCCTTGCTGCTGACGACCACGGTGATGTGGCTGGTCCGCTTGCGGATCCGGTAGGCACGGCCCTGGGCACGCGGCCGGAACCGCTTCAGGGTCGGGCCCTCGTCGACGTAGGCCTCGGAGATGTAGAGGCTGTCGACATCGGTGTGGTCGTAGTTGTGCGCGGCGTTGGCGATGGCGCTGTCCAGCACCTTGCCGACCGGCACGCTCGCGGCCTGCGGGGCGAAACGCAGGACCGCCTGAGCCTCCGTGGCGTTGAGGCCACGGATGAGGTCCACCACACGGCGGGCCTTCATGGGCGTGACGCGGATGTACCGCGCCTGGGCCCTGGCTTCCATGGTTGTCCTTCCAGTGTCTGTCATGGTCATTCCACCCCGCGCTTAGCGGCGCTTCGACTTCCGGTCGTCCTTGACGTGACCCCGGAAGGTGCGCGTCGGCGAGAACTCGCCGAGCTTGTGGCCGACCATCGACTCGGTGACAAACACCGGAATGTGGGTCTTGCCGTTGTGCACCGCGAGCGTGTGGCCGAGCATGGCCGGCACGATCATCGAGCGACGGGACCAGGTCTTGATGACGTTCTTGGTGCCGGCTTCGTTCTGGGCGTCCACCTTCTTGATCAGGTGGTCGTCGACGAAGGGCCCCTTCTTCAAGCTACGAGGCATCTCAACCCGTCCTTAGCGCTTCTTGTTCGTCTTGCGGCGGCGGACGATGTACTTGTTCGACGCCTTCTTGGGCGAACGAGTACGGCCTTCCTTCTTGCCCCACGGGGACACCGGGTGACGACCACCCGAGGTACGGCCCTCGCCACCACCGTGCGGGTGGTCCACCGGGTTCATGACCACACCACGCACGGTCGGGCGAACGCCCAGCCAGCGCTTACGGCCCGCCTTACCCCAGTTGATGTTGCTCTGTTCGGCGTTGCCCACCTCGCCGACGGTGGCGCGGCAGCGCACGTCGACCAGGCGGATCTCACCGGACGGCATGCGGAGGTGGGCCATGGAGCCCTCCTTCGCGAGCAGCTGCACGGAGGCGCCGGCGGAGCGGGCGAACTTCGCGCCGCCGCCCGGACGCAGCTCGATGGCGTGCAGCGTGGTACCGACCGGGATGTTGCGCAGGGCAAGGTTGTTGCCCGGCTTGATGTCGGCCCCGGGACCGTTCTCGACGCGGTCACCCTGCTGCAGGTTGCGCGGGGCGAGGATGTAGCGCTTCTCGCCGTCGGCGTAGTGCAGCAGCGCGATGCGCGCGGTGCGGTTGGGGTCGTACTCGATGTGCGCGACCTTCGCCGGCACGCCGTCCTTGTCGTGACGACGGAAGTCGATCACGCGGTAGGCGCGCTTGTGGCCACCACCCTGGTGGCGGACGGTCACACGACCGGAGTTGTTACGGCCACCCTTGCTGTGCAGGGGGCGGACCAACGACTTCTCCGGCGTGGACCGCGTGACCTCGACGAAGTCGGCGACGCTGGAGCCACGACGGCCCGGCGTAGTCGGCTTGTACTTGCGGATTCCCATTTCTCAGTCCTCGTCCGATATCGGACGATCCGACCCGCTTACGCGGTCGGACCGCCGAAGATGTCGATACGGTCGCCCTCGGCGAGGGTCACGATCGCGCGCTTGGAGCCGGCGCGCTGACCGAAGCCGGTCTTGGTGCGCTTGCGCTTGCCCTGGCGGTTGATCGTGTTGACCCCGGTGACCTTGACCGAGAAGACCGCCTGGACGGCCTGCTTGATCTGGGTCTTGTTGGCGCTCGGGTCGACGATGAACGTGTACTTGCCCTCGTCGAGAAGCGCGTAGCTCTTCTCGGAGACGACCGGCTTGAGCAGCACGTCACGGGGGTCCGTGAAGGACTTGCTCAGCGGGGTCTCGACGGTGTTCTTGCCCTCGGTGGCGTGGCGCCGCGCCTTCTTGACGCGAGCCTCCTTGGCCTTCTTCGCGGCCTTCGAGGCGATAGCGGGGTGACGGATGGCCATCAGACCTCGCTCCCTTCGGTGTCGTTGGCCTTCGGGCCGGCGACGAAGGACTCGAAGGCGGCCTTGGTGAAGACCACGTCGTCCGAGACGAGAACGTCGTACGTGTTCAGCTGGCCCGGCTCCAGGATGTGGACCTGGGGCAGGTTGCGGGCGGACAGCCACGCGGCCTCGTCGGAGCGGTCGACGACCAGGAGCAGGTTCTTGCGCTCGCTGATCTTGCCGAACAGGCTCTTGGCGGCCTTGGTGGACGGGGTCTCGCCCTCGACCACGCCGGAGACGACGTGGATGCGGTTGTGGCGGGCCCGGTCGGTGAGGGCGTGACGCAGGGCGGCAGCCTTCATCTTCTTCGGGGTCCGCTGCGAGTAGTCACGCGGCACGGGACCGTGCACGACGCCACCACCGGCGAACTGCGGCGCGCGGGTCGAACCCTGACGGGCGCGACCGGTGCCCTTCTGGCGGTACGGCTTCTTGCCACCGCCGCGGACCTCGCCACGGGTCTTGGTCTTGTGCGTGCCCTGACGGGCAGCGGCCAGCTGCGCGACGACGACCTGGTGGATCAGCGGGATGCTGACCTTCTCGACGTCGAAGATCTCCGCGGGGAGCTCGACGGAACCGGCCTTGTCGCCCGCCGGCGAAAGGATGTCAACAGTGCTCATTACCTCAGGCCCCCTTGGCCGCGGTGCGGACCAGGACGAGGCCGCCGTTCGGACCGGGAACCGCGCCCTTGATGAGCAGCAGACCCTTCTCCGCGTCAACGGCGTGGACGGTCAGGTTCTGGGTGGTGACCCGCTCGTTGCCCATGCGACCCGCCATGCGGAGGCCCTTGAACACACGGCCCGGGGTGGCGCAGCCACCGATGGAACCGGGAGAGCGGTGCTTGCGCTGGGTGCCGTGTCCGGCGCCGAGGCCACGGAAGTTGTGGCGCTTCATGACACCGGCGAAGCCCTTGCCCTTGCTCTTGCCGGTCACGTCGACCTTCACGCCGGCCTCGAACACCTCAGCGGTGATCTCCTGGCCCAGCGTGTACTCGGAGGCGTCCGCGGTGCGGATCTCGACGAGGTGGCGACGGGGGGTGACGTCGGCCTTGGCGAAGTGGCCCTTGAGGGGCTTGTTCACCTTGCGCGGGTCGATCTCGCCGAAAGCGATCTGGACGGACTCGTAGCCGTCGACATCGTTCGTACGGACCTGGGTGACGACGTTGGGGCCGGCCTTGACGACGGTGACCGGGACGACGCGGTTGTTCGCGTCCCACACCTGCGTCATGCCGAGCTTCTCGCCCAGGATGCCCTTGATCTGCTTAGCCATCTCTCAGATCACCGGCCTCAGAGCTTGATCTCGATGTCGACACCGGCCGGGAGGTCGAGTCGCATCAGAGAGTCAACGGTCTTGGGGGTGGGGTCGAGGATGTCGATCAGGCGCTTGTGCGTGCGCATCTCGAAGTGCTCGCGCGAGTCCTTGTACTTGTGCGGCGACTTGATGACGCAGTACACGTTCTTCTCAGTGGGCAGCGGCACCGGGCCCGCGACCGACGCACCAGTACGCGTCACCGTCTCGACGATCTTCTTCGCCGAGGAGTCGATGACCTCGTGGTCGTAGGCCTTGAGCCGGATGCGGATCTTCTGTCCCGCCATGGCTACTAGTAGTCCTGTCTCTCGTAACGCTCTGGAACCCGGCGTTCCAGCCCTTCTGTCCGACCCACGCGGTCGGGCGTGTCGCTCTTCCGCTGACACAGATGTCCCTTGTACGAACATCCCTGCAGGGAATGCGCACGGCCCTTCCGGAACCGCAGACCGGGACCTAGAAGGCCACCGGGTGCCTGGCCGGCGCCGCACTGACGCTTCCCGAAAGATTCCCGTACGTCCGCCCCAGCGCTGCCGTGTGGCAGTTAGGACGACGAGTACTGTGGGACTCGCTTCCGGTCCTCCCGGCGGGAGGCGCGCAGCATCAACACTCGACCGAGCAACTCGGACAGTCTGCCATACGGGGCAAGGCCGACGCCAATCGAGCCGGAGAGAATACCCCGAGGGTGACGTAGGTCAAACGCGGGGCGAGGCCGGGCGCTGTCGATGACGCCGCGGAAGAGGCTCCGGCGCAGCTGATCATCATGACACGGGCCACTCCTCCAGCGCCTGGTCGTGGGCCCGGGAAGCCCGCCCTGCCTCTCCACCGCGTCGGAGTCCAGGGCCAGGTCATCGACCTGCGCATCGGCGGCGGCTCCGACGCCCTCGGCATCCGCATAGCCGCGCCGCACGAACAAGAACGACGGCTAGACGGAGGCCACGAAGTCCGACCAGGCCTCCGGCGCGAGCGCGAGCCGGGGGCCTGCGACCTGCTTGGAGTCGCGGACGTGGATCACACCCGGAGTGGTTGCGATCTCGACGCAGGAGTCGCCGTCAGGGCCACTGCTGTAACTGCTTTTGAACCACGCCAGTGCGGAGGTATCCCCGCCAGAAGCGTTGCGGATCATGTCTCTCCCAGCAGTTGCTCAATCAAGGCCAGCGACTCCCGTGGTGGAAGGGCCTGAGCTCGGATGGTGCCATACCGCAGTTCGAGGATCCGGATCTGCTTCGGATCAGTGGTCGGTCGGCCGCTGAAGGCACCGTCGGACCGGCCCACCGCAGTACCGTCCCCGAACTTCAGCACCTCGATCCTCCCGTTCAGACCGGGATGGGCCTCGCTGCTCGTCGGCATCACCTGAAGCCTGACGTTCCGCAACTGCCCCACCTCCAGCAGGCGCTCAAGCTGCTGACGCCAGACCATTGTGCCCCCAACCGGGCGCCGTAGCGTCGCTTCCTCCTGGACGAAGCTGAGCGACGGTGCCGGCGACCGCTCGAACACGGACTGCCGGGCCATGCGCGCAGCCACCAGACGCTCCACCTCGTCCGGCGAGTATGCGGGCTGCCAAGACTCGAACAGGGCTCGCGCGTGATCAGGGGTCTGCAACAGGCCGTTGACACTGATGCTTTCGTACACCCCGATCTCAACCGCCTGCCCCTCCAACTTGGCCAGTTCCCGCACCTTTTTGGGATACCGGACCCTCTTCACGTCCTCCCACGTCGCCGCGATGAGCCCACCCGCCCCCAGCACCTCATCGGCCCTGATCAGATAGTCCTGCCGAGGGATCCGCTTCCCGCCCTCGATCTTGTAGACCATGTCCTCGCCGTACCCGACCGCCGTCCCGAACTCGGCGGCCCGCATCCCCACCGCCTCCCGCCGCAGCTTCAGCTGCCGCCCGACGGTGGCGATGACCGCGACACCCCACTCGTCGTCGGGATCCACCTCCCAACCCGGCTCGTCCGCCTCACCGTTGAGCCGACCCGCGTCCGCCTCGACCGCCGTCATCCCGCACCCTTCCGTCGTACGACCGTGCCCAGCGCCCTACCCGTACGTCCAGCCCCGACAGCCCGGACACGACCGGACAAGCTCCGGACAGTCACCGTACGCACCCGCTGAGTCACTGTTCACTGTAGGCACGGGCCGCCACGCTGAGTGACGTGACGCAGAAATCCCCCGGACTCACCGCCCCCATCCGCAACTTCAGCATCCAGCTGTCGTCCACCCCACGCGGCGCCCGACTGGCCCGTCTCCTGGCCACCGGACAACTGCGCTCCTGGGGACTGCCACCGGACCCGGCAAGGCACGTCATCGCAGAGCTGGCGACCAACGCGGTGCGGCACGACCGCATCCCCGGCCGCGACTTCCGCCTGCTCCTCCACGTCGTCGCCGACACCCTCCGTATCGAGGTCACGGACGCCCGCGACGACCGGCTGCCGACACCCCGACTCCCCACCCCGGAGTCCGAGTCCGGCCGTGGCCTGCTCCTCGTCGACGCACTCGCCGACCGCTGGGGTGCCATCCCGGGACTCGCGCCCCGTAAAACCGTCTGGGTCGAAATCGACCTCGCGCCGGAACCCGAGAACCCATGCTCCGGTGGCGCAGACGGTCTTCCCCAAGGACTACAAGGGTGAAAGAACCCCCACCAAGCCCCACCCCTCCTCCCGCCCGCAGAGCCGTCTCACCCACGCGAGTGAACATCACCAACTCGACTGGCTTCGGGAGCCATTGCCTCCCCTACGCTCAGCGCAACACACCGCAGACATGCGACGGCCCCCGCCGGGACGGCAATCCCAGTGCGAGGGCCTGACCACCGAGGAAGAAGAGACCTTCCCGATGGATACGCAGAACCCTAGCGTGCCCTCGCACGCCCACACCCGGGTTGCCGGGAAGAAGTACCCGAACCGACGTCACCCCCACGCCGGCCTGGTGCACGACAACACCCGTCACACCACCCGTTTCACGGTGATCGGTAACCACCTCGCCCAGCACGCCGAGCTGTCGCTGCTCGCGATCGGGCTGGGCGTGCACATCCAGTCGCTCCCGGCGGGCGCCCGAGTCGACATCAAGTCCCTCGCCACCCGCTTCCCGGAGGGCACGACGCGTATCGCCGCGGCTCTGCGCGAGCTGGAATCCCACGGCTACCTACGACGCACCCGCGAACGGGTCCCCGACGGCCGGATCATCACCCGCACGATCTCCTGCACCAGCCCGGCCGCCAAGAAGACGACACCCCCGCCCCGGTACGGCGAACGCACACCCCTCGGAAGCGGACCCCCGCGAAGCCCCTCCCCGCCGTCCCTGCCCCCGCCTGCCCCTCCCCCGCCCTCCTCCAGCAGGCGACGGACCTCCTCGCGGACCTCCGCCGCCACGACCCCCGCCTGCTCTTCTCCGCCCACGACACCGCCCACCTGGCCTCCGGCGTCGCCGCCTGGCTGGAGCGGGACGTCTCCCCCGCCGCCGTGCGCCACGCCCTGACCACCGACCTCCCACCCGAGCAACTGCGCCGCCCGGCGGCCCTCCTGGCCCACCGCCTCACGGCCCAACTGCCACCACCGCCCCCGTTCCGGGCGCCCGCGCCACCGCCGGCCGTCCGTCACCCGTTCCAGACCTGCGACGGCTGCGACCGCGCCTTCCGCGCACCGGCCCCCGGCCGCTGCCACGACTGCCGACACGACCGGGCCGAGTTGCTGGAGGCAGCATGAGAAGAGCAGCTGCCGCACACGTCGCCGCGCTCACCGGCAACACGGGCGGGCTAGCCTGGCCGAGGCACTCCCTGGAGGTGGACACGATGAGCACTCAGGCCGACCACGGACATGAGCTGATCCCCCGCCCTCAGCAGACTCCTGACGCCCTGCGCGCGGCCCTCGCCGCCGTCGATCCGGCCCGCCTGGAAGAGATGCAGGGCACCAAGGACGAAGCCTTCGCCAAGGCGGTCGAGTGGCACTCGCTGAGCCCGGTGCAGAGCTGGGTGCTGACCTGGGCCAGGGACATCGAAATCGCCCGGCGCCCCGATCTGTCCACCCGCTACACCCGGGCGAAAGGCGACCTGGAGCACGATGACCCCACCATCGCCCAAGCGGCCCTGCGTGAGCTGAGCGCTGTCCTGGACGAAGCCATGAAGCCAGTCCGCGGGTGAGCTGGAAATGGGAGTACGCCTTCGGCGCGGAGGAAGCGGCCCGAACCGCTCCCACCAGCTTCCTCGCCGAGGTGGAAAGCAAGGCGGACGAACTGGTCGTCTACGTCGTCCAGATCACATACCTGGGCTTCTGACCAGCTGGGCGAAACGCGTCTCACGCTCGTGGTGCCGGAACCTGCACACGCCAAACCGTCCCGGACGGCACCCCCAGCTGTCGTGGAGCAGGGCAGGAACAGCAAAGGGGCCCGCACGACCGAAGTCGTACGGGCCCCTCCGAGCCACTCAGGTCAGTAGACCCTCAAGCCAGTCCGAAGACTCACTTGTTGATCTTGGTGACCTGGCCGGCGCCCACGGTCCGGCCACCCTCACGGATGGCGAACTTCAGGCCCTCCTCCATGGCGACGGGCTGGATGAGCTCCACCTTCATCTCGGTGTTGTCACCCGGCATGACCATCTCGGTGCCCTCGGGGAGGGTCACCACGCCGGTCACGTCCGTCGTACGGAAGTAGAACTGCGGGCGGTAGTTGTTGAAGAACGGCGTGTGGCGGCCACCCTCGTCCTTGGACAGGATGTAGGCCTGCGCCTCGAACTCGGTGTGCGGGGTGACCGAGCCCGGCTTGATGATGACCTGGCCGCGCTCGACGTCCTCGCGCTTGATGCCACGGAGGAGCAGACCGACGTTCTCACCGGCCTGGCCCTCGTCGAGGAGCTTCCGGAACATCTCGATGCCGGTGACCGTGGTGGTGGTCTTCTCCTGCTTGATGCCCACGATGTCGACGGTCTCGTTGACCTTGAGGACACCACGCTCGATACGGCCGGTGACGACCGTACCGCGACCGGTGATCGTGAAGACGTCCTCGATCGGCATGAGGAACGGCTTGTCGACGTCACGCTCGGGCTGCGGGATGTTCTCGTCCACGGCCTTCATGAGCTCGAGGACGGAGTTGCCCCACTCCTTGTCGCCCTCAAGAGCCTTGAGCGCCGAGACCTTGACGACCGGAAGGTCGTCGCCCGGGAACTCGTACTCGGAGAGGAGCTCACGAACCTCGAGCTCGACGAGCTCCAGGATCTCCTCGTCGTCCACCATGTCGGCCTTGTTCAGGGCGACGACGATGTACGGAACGCCGACCTGGCGGGCCAGGAGCACGTGCTCCTTGGTCTGCGGCATCGGGCCGTCGGTGGCGGCGACCACGAGGATGGCGCCGTCCATCTGCGCCGCACCCGTGATCATGTTCTTGATGTAGTCCGCGTGACCGGGGCAGTCGACGTGGGCGTAGTGACGCGTCTCGGTCTGGTACTCGACGTGCGCGATGGAGATGGTGATACCGCGCTGGCGCTCCTCAGGAGCCTTGTCGATCTGGTCGAAGGCCGAGGCCTCGTTCAGGTCCGGGTACGCGTCGTGCAGCACCTTGGTAATGGCGGCCGTGAGGGTCGTCTTACCGTGGTCGATGTGACCGATGGTGCCGATGTTGACGTGCGGCTTAGTCCGCTCGAACTTCGCCTTCGCCACTGGGGTCCTCCTGTGGAGTGGTTCTGGTACGCCTTACTCATCGGCGCCAGGTGATCTTTGCTGGAAAGCCCGGGCCCCGGGGCATTCTCACCACGATTGCGGCGGAATGCCCCTCAAGGCTCCGGAGTCAAGCCTACGGCGTGTAGACGCGGTGCGTTACTCGCCCTTGGCCTTCGCGATGATCTCCTCGGCGACGTTCCGGGGAACCTCGGCGTAGGAGTCGAACTGCATGGAGTAGCTGGCGCGGCCGGACGTCTTGCTGCGCAGGTCGCCGACGTAACCGAACATCTCCGAAAGGGGCACGAGGCCCTTCACGACGCGGGCACCGGCCCGCTCCTCCATGGCCTGGATCTGACCACGGCGGGAGTTGATGTCACCGATGACCTCACCCATGTAGTCCTCGGGCGTGGTGACCTCGACGGCCATCATCGGCTCGAGCAGTACGGGGCTGGCCTTGCGCGCGGCCTCCTTGAAGGCCTGCGAACCGGCGATCTTGAACGCGAGTTCGGAGGAGTCGACCTCGTGGTAGGCACCGTCGAGCAGCGTCACGCGGACACCGGTCATCTCGTACCCGGCGAGGATGCCGAACTGCATGGCCTCCTGCGCACCGGCGTCCACCGAAGGAATGTACTCCTTCGGCACACGGCCACCGGTCACCTTGTTGATGAACTCGTAACTGGCGTCGCCGCCCTCGATCGGCTCGATCGCGATGATGACGCGAGCGAACTGGCCGGTACCACCCGTCTGCTTCTTGTGGGTGAACTCGACCTTCTCGACGGCCTTGCGGATCGTCTCGCGGTAGGCGACCTGCGGCTTGCCGACGTTGGCCTCGACCTTGAACTCACGGCGCATACGGTCGACCAGCACCTCGAGGTGCAGCTCGCCCATACCGCCGATGATGGTCTGGCCGGTCTCCTCGTCGGAGTGGACCTGGAAGGACGGGTCCTCCTCGGCGAGGCGCTGGATCGCGACGCCGAGCTTCTCCTGGTCGCCCTTCGACTTGGGCTCGATGGCGACCTGGATGACCGGCGCCGGGAAGTCCATGGACTCCAGGATGACCGGGTTCTTGTCGTCCGACAGCGTCTCACCGGTGGTGGTCTGCTTCAGGCCCATGACGGCGACGATGTCGCCGGCGCCCACCGACTCGATCTCCTCACGCTTGTTCGCGTGCATGCGGTAGATCTTGCCGATGCGCTCCTTCTTGCCCTTCACCGAGTTCAGCACCGCGGTGCCGGAGTGCAGGCGGCCCGAGTAGACCCGGACGAAGGTGAGCTTGCCGAGGTGCGGGTCGCTCATGATCTTGAACGCGAGCGCGGCGAGAGGCTCGTCGTCCGACGGCTTGCGCGCGATGACCTGCTCATGGTCCTTGACGTCGTGGCCCTCGATGGCCTCGACGTCGAGCGGGGTGGGCAGGTAGCGCACGACCGCGTCGAGCAGGGGCTGAACGCCCTTGTTCTTGAACGCGGTGCCGCAGAACACGGGGGTGACGGTGGTGCCGCCGCCCTTGCCGGACGCGATGGTGATGCGACGGATCGCGGCGTAGAGCTGCTCCACGGTGGGCTCGGTGCCCTCCAGGTACAGCTCCATCAGCTCTTCGTCGTTCTCGGCGACGGCCTCGAGCAGCTTGCCGCGGTACTCCTCGGCAGCCTCGGCGTGGGTGTCCGGGATGTCGACGGTGTCGTACATCTCGCCCTTGGTCGCCTCGGCCGACCAGACCAGGGCCTTCATCGTCACGAGGTCGATGACGCCCTTGAAGTCCGCCTCGGCACCGATCGGCAGCTGCATGACGAGCGGCTGCGCGCCCAGACGGTCCGAGATCATGTCCACGCAGCGGTGGAACTCGGCGCCGGTACGGTCCAGCTTGTTGACGAAGCAGATACGCGGCACGCCGTAACGGTCGGCCTGACGCCACACCGTCTCGGACTGCGGCTCGACACCGGCGACACCGTCGAACACCGTCACGGCACCGTCGAGCACACGCAGGGAGCGCTCCACCTCGACGGTGAAGTCGACGTGCCCCGGGGTGTCGATGATGTTGATGGTGTAGTCGTTGTCCTCGAGCGGCCAGTGACAGGTGGTCGCAGCAGACGTGATCGTGATGCCACGCTCCTGCTCCTGCTCCATCCAGTCCATGGTGGCAGCGCCGTCGTGGACCTCACCGATCTTGTACGAAACGCCGGTGTAGAACAGGATCCGCTCGGTGGTGGTCGTCTTGCCCGCGTCGATGTGGGCCATGATCCCGATGTTGCGGACCCTGGCCAGGTCAAGCGAAGTGGTAGCCATAAGGCTTCAGTCTTCTCTCGGTCTCGATGGGGTCTGCGACTACCAGCGGTAGTGCGCGAAGGCCTTGTTGGACTCGGCCATCTTGTGCGTGTCCTCGCGCTTCTTCACAGCGGCACCCAGGCCGTTGCTGGCGTCGAGGAGCTCGTTGAGCAGACGCTCGGTCATGGTCTTCTCGCGACGGGCGCGGGAGTAACCGACGAGCCAGCGCAGCGCCAGGGTGTTGGCACGGCCGGGCTTGACCTCGACCGGGACCTGGTAGGTGGCACCACCGACACGGCGGGACTTGACCTCGAGGGTCGGCTTGATGTTCTCGAGAGCGCGCTTCAGCGTGATGACCGGGTCGTTGCCGGTCTTCTCGCGCAGGCCCTCCATGGCGCCGTAGACGATGCGCTCGGCGGTGGAGCGCTTGCCGTTCAGCAGCACCTTGTTGATCAGGGAGGTCACCAGAGGAGAACCGTAGACCGGGTCGATGATGACCGGGCGCTTCGGGGCGGGGCCCTTACGAGGCATTCTTACTTCTCCTTCTTGGCGCCGTAGCGGCTGCGGGCCTGCTTGCGGTTCTTCACACCCTGGGTGTCAAGCGAACCGCGGATGATCTTGTAGCGAACACCCGGCAGGTCCTTCACACGGCCACCACGCACGAGCACGATGGAGTGCTCCTGCAGGTTGTGTCCCTCACCCGGAATGTAAGCGGTGACCTCGATCCCGCTGGTCAGACGCACACGCGCGACCTTACGCAGGGCCGAGTTCGGCTTCTTCGGGGTGGTCGTGAACACACGCGTGCAGACGCCCCGGCGCTGAGGGGAACCCTCGAGTGCGGGCGTCTTGTTCTTCTCGACCTTGTCCTGCCGGCCCTTGCGGACCAGCTGCTGGATCGTAGGCACTACTTCTCCGGTTTCTGTGTGCCGAATGGTGAAGCTAACCTGGAACGTCGCCGACCCACGCGGTCGGGTGTGTCGAATCACGCGGACTCCCGCCGCCCAGGCAGAAATAAGCGCAGATTACGGTGGCCGGTGTCAGCTCGCTGTGCGGTTGATGGCACGCACGAGAGCCAGGGCACACCCCAGGCACAAGGTCTGAGCGTACCTATCGCATTCGCTGCGGTCAAAACAAATGGGTACCGCCCGCATCGGCATGCGGGACATGTCAAGACCCCCGGCCGTTGTCGATCTTCAATTCGACGGCGGGTGTCCGGTCTGCGGTCATTCAGGACGCCACGGCGGACACCACCATCAGCAACACCAGGACGAGTGCCCAGCCGGCCGTGGACAACCACCCGAGCACGAGCCCGGTCAGCGCGAGCCCGTCCCCCAGCTCCCCGCGGCTGCGGATCTCGGCCCGTGCCACATGCCCCAGCACCACGGCCGGAATCCCGGTCAGCCCCATCGACGGCAGGCACAGCAGCCCGCACACACCGGCCGCGACCGCCTTCCCGTTCGTCCGCGGCCGCGCCACGGGCACGAACGTCCGCGGCACGGGCACCACACCGGCCGGCTCCACAAGCGGCCCCTGAGGCAGATCGGAGACGAGCAGCGCCAGCTCCCCCACGGTCCGCGCCGCGTACGCCCGCGCCACCCGCTTCTCGAACTCGTCGTGCTCCATCCGCCCCTCGCCGTACCCCGCTCTGAGCACGTCCACGGCCCGCTCCCGATCGGCATGCGAGGCGAGCATGGACGGCGCACTGGAGCCCTGCCAGGGCTGCCAGGACGGATAGGGCGGCTGCGACACGGAGCACCTCCCCGGGAGCCGGAGTCCTTCCATGATGCGCCGAAGCGCGGGTTCCGGCACCGGTGCGTACCCGGCGGGGCGTCAGGCATCGGCCAGGTGGCCCGCCCACGGCGTCCGCGGACCCGGACCCGCCGCGGTCGAGAGGCGGCCCCATGTCCCTGCACACCGCCCCGTGACACGCCAAAGGGCGGCCACCCCAAAGGATGACCGCCCTCGGCTCAAGCGACTCGCTTACTGGTTGTACGGACCGTAGTCGTAGTCCTCCAGCGGCACGGCCTGGCCGGAGCCCGTGCCGAACGGCGAGTAGTCGATGTCGTCGTAGCCGACGGCCGAGTACATCGCGGCCTTGGCTTCCTCGGTCGGCTCGACCCGGATGTTGCGGTAGCGGGACAGACCCGTACCGGCCGGGATGAGCTTACCGATGATGACGTTCTCCTTGAGGCCGATCAGGGAGTCGGACTTGGCGTTGATCGCCGCGTCCGTGAGGACCCTGGTCGTCTCCTGGAAGGACGCCGCCGACAGCCAGGACTCCGTGGCCAGCGAGGCCTTGGTGATACCCATGAGCTGCGGACGACCGGAGGCCGGGTGACCGCCCTCCTGGACCACACGACGGTTCTCCTGCTCGAACTTCGAGCGCTCGACCAGCTCGCCCGGCAGCAGCTCGGCGTCGCCGGACTCGATGATCGTCACGCGGCGCAGCATCTGCCGGATGATGATCTCGATGTGCTTGTCGTGGATCGACACACCCTGCGAGTTGTACACCTTCTGGACCTCGCCGACCAGGTGGACCTGGACGGCACGCTGGCCCAGGATGCGCAGCACGTCGTGCGGGTTGGTGGCACCCACGGTGAGCTTCTGGCCCACCTCGACGTGCTCGCCCTCGCTGACCATCAGACGGGCACGCTTCGAGATCGGGTAGGCCATCTCGTCGCTGCCGTCGTCCGGGGTGACGACGATCTTCTTGGTCTTCTCGGTCTCCTCGATCCGGACGCGGCCGGAGGCCTCGGAGATCGGGGCGACACCCTTCGGGGTACGGGCCTCGAAGAGCTCGACGACACGCGGCAGACCCTGGGTGATGTCGTCACCGGCCACACCACCGGTGTGGAAGGTACGCATCGTCAGCTGGGTGCCGGGCTCACCGATGGACTGGGCGGCGATGATGCCGACCGCCTCACCGATGTCGACCAGCTTGCCGGTGGCCAGGGAGCGGCCGTAGCACATCGCGCAGGTGCCGACGTGCGACTCGCAGGTCAGGATCGAGCGGGTCTTGACCTCCTCGACACCGTGGTGGACGAGCTGGTCGATGAGCACGTCGCCCAGGTCCACGTTGGCCGGCGCGATCACCTTGCCGTCGATGACGACGTCCTGGGCGAGCATGCGGGCGTAGACGCTGGTCTCGACGTCCTCCGCCTTGCGCAGCGTGCCGTCGGCGTCGCGCGTGGCGATCCGCAGCTTCAGACCGCGCTCGGTGCCGCAGTCCTCCTCGCGGATGATGACGTCCTGGGAGACGTCGACCAGACGACGGGTGAGGTAACCCGAGTCGGCGGTACGCAGAGCGGTGTCCGCCAGACCCTTACGGGCACCGTGCGTGGAGATGAAGTACTCCAGCACGGACAGGCCCTCACGGAAGGACGCCTTGATGGGACGCGGGATCGTCTCGTTCTTCGCGTTCGACACCAGACCACGCATACCGGCGATCTGACGCATCTGCATCATGTTGCCTCGTGCACCCGAGTTCACCATCATGAAGATCGGGTTGGTCTTCGGGAAGTTGTCGTTCATCGCCTCGGCGACCTCGTTGGTCGCCTTGGTCCAGATCGCGATGAGCTCCTGCGTGCGCTCGTCCTTGGTGATCAGACCGCGCTCGTACTGCTTCTGGACCTTCTCGTCCTGCGCCTCGTAGCCCTTGACGATCTCCTTCTTCGCCTCGGGAACGACGACGTCGGAGATGGCCACGGTGACGCCGGAACGGGTCGCCCAGTAGAAGCCGGCCGCCTTCAGGTTGTCGAGCGTCGCCGCCACGATGACCTTCGGGTAGCGCTCGGCGAGGTCGTTGACGATCTCGGAGAGCTGCTTCTTGCCGACCTCGTAGTCGACGAACGGGTAGTCCTCGGGCAGCAGCTCGTTGAAGAGCGCACGGCCCAGCGTGGTGTTCAGCCGGAAGCTGTCACCCTGCTGCCACTCGGGCTCACCCTCCTCACGCGCCGGCGGCATCCAGCCACGCGGCGGGATGGTGCCGACCGGGAAGCGGACGTCGATCCTCGACTGGAGCGACAGCTCGCCCGCGTCGAAGGCCATGATCGCCTCGGCGACCGAGGCGAAGGAACGGCCCTCGCCCTTCAGCTCGCGCATCTCGCCGTCGGTGGTGAGGAAGAACAGACCGAGGACCATGTCCTGGGTCGGCATCGTCACCGGACGGCCGTCGGCGGGCTTGAGGATGTTGTTCGAGGACAGCATCAGGATGCGGGCCTCGGCCTGCGCCTCCGCGGACAGCGGCAGGTGCACGGCCATCTGGTCACCGTCGAAGTCCGCGTTGAACGCGGTACACACGAGCGGGTGGATCTGGATGGCCTTGCCCTCGACCAGCTGCGGCTCGAAGGCCTGGATGCCGAGGCGGTGCAGCGTGGGCGCACGGTTCAGCAGAACCGGGTGCTCCGCGATGACCTCTTCCAGCACGTCGTACACGACCGTGCGGCCGCGCTCGACCATGCGCTTGGCGCTCTTGATGTTCTGCGCGTGGTTCAGGTCGACCAGGCGCTTCATCACGAACGGCTTGAAGAGCTCCAGCGCCATGGCCTTGGGCAGACCGCACTGGTGCAGCTTCAGCTGCGGACCGACGACGATCACGGAACGGGCCGAGTAGTCGACTCGCTTACCGAGCAGGTTCTGACGGAAGCGACCCTGCTTGCCCTTCAGCATGTCGCTGAGGGACTTCAGCGGGCGGTTGCCGGGGCCCGTGACCGGGCGGCCGCGACGACCGTTGTCGAAGAGGGCGTCAACAGCCTCCTGAAGCATGCGCTTCTCGTTGTTGACGATGATCTCGGGCGCGCCGAGGTCGAGGAGCCTCTTCAGACGGTTGTTGCGGTTGATCACACGGCGGTACAGGTCGTTCAGGTCGGAGGTCGCGAAGCGGCCACCGTCCAGCTGCACCATCGGACGCAGGTCCGGCGGGATGACCGGCACGCAGTCGAGGACCATGCCCTTGGGGCTGTTGGAGGTCTGCAGGAAGGCAGACACGACCTTCAGCCGCTTCAGCGCACGGGTCTTCTTCTGGCCCTTGCCGGTACGGATGATCTCGCGGAGGCGCTCGGCCTCCTCGTCGAGGTCGAAGGACTCCAGGCGCTTCTGCAGCGCCGCGGCACCCATCGAGCCGTCGAAGTACGTACCGAAGCGGTCGCGCAGCTCGCGGTAGAGCAGCTCGTCGCCCTCGAGGTCCTGGACCTTGAGGTTCTTGAACCGGTTCCACACCTCGTCGAGACGGTCGATCTCGCGCTGCGCACGGTCGCGCAGCTGCTTCATCTCGCGCTCGGCACCCTCGCGCACCTTGCGGCGCACGTCGGCCTTGGCGCCCTCGGCCTCCAGCTCGGCCAGGTCGGTCTCGAGCTTCTTGGCGCGGGCCTCCAGGTCGGCGTCACGGCGCTGCTCGATCTGCTGGCGCTCGACGGAGACGTGGGCCTCCAGCGAGGGCAGATCGCGCGTACGGCGCTCCTCGTCGACGTACGTGATCATGTACGCCGCGAAGTAGATGACCTTCTCGAGGTCCTTGGGCGCCAGGTCCAGCAGGTAGCCGAGGCGCGACGGGACACCCTTGAAGTACCAGATGTGCGTGACGGGCGCGGCCAGTTCGATGTGGCCCATCCGCTCACGACGCACCTTGGCGCGAGTCACCTCGACACCGCAGCGCTCGCAGATGATGCCCTTGAAGCGAACGCGCTTGTACTTGCCGCAGTAGCACTCCCAGTCCCGGGTCGGACCGAAGATCTTCTCGCAGAAGAGTCCGTCCTTCTCGGGCTTGAGCGTGCGGTAGTTGATCGTCTCGGGCTTCTTGACCTCGCCGTGGCTCCACTGACGGATGTCGTCAGCGGTAGCCAGACCGATCCGGAGCTCGTCGAAGAAGTTGACGTCGAGCACTATGCGTCAATCCCTCTCAGGGTTGTAAGTCATGGGGTCTGATACGGGGGTCCTGGGGCCGGCGGCCTTCATGACGAAGGCCGCCGAACTCCCGTCAGACCTCTTCGACGCTGCTCGGCTCGCGCCGGGACAGGTCGATGCCAAGCTCCTCCGCAGCGCGGAAGACGTCCTCGTCGGTGTCGCGCATCTCGATGGACATGCCGTCCGAGGACAGCACCTCCACGTTGAGGCACAGGGACTGCATCTCCTTGATGAGCACCTTGAAGGACTCGGGGATGCCGGGCTCGGGGATGTTCTCGCCCTTGACGATGGCCTCGTAGACCTTCACGCGGCCGGTGACGTCGTCGGACTTGATGGTCAGCAGCTCCTGGAGGGCGTACGCGGCGCCGTAAGCCTCCAGCGCCCACACCTCCATCTCACCGAAGCGCTGGCCACCGAACTGGGCCTTACCACCCAGCGGCTGCTGGGTGATCATCGAGTACGGACCGGTCGAGCGGGCGTGCAGCTTGTCGTCGACCAGGTGGTGGAGCTTCAGGATGTACATGTAGCCGACCGAGATCGGCTCCGGGAACGGCTCGCCGGAACGGCCGTCGAACAGCCTCGCCTTGCCGGACGGGAGGACCATGCGCTCGCCGTCGCGGTTCGGGATGGTGTGCTGGAGCAGACCCGCGAGCTCGTCCTCACGCGCACCGTCGAAGACCGGGGTCGCGACGTTCGTGCCCGGCTCGACGGAGTCGGCGCCGATCGCCTGGAGGCGCTCCGCCCACTCGTCCGCGAGGCCGGAGACGTCCCAGCCGCGGCTGGCGAGCCAGCCAAGGTGGATCTCCAGGACCTGTCCCGGGTTCATTCGGGACGGCACACCGAGCGGGTTGAGGATGATGTCGACCGGGGTGCCGTCCTCCAGGAACGGCATGTCCTCGATCGGCAGGATCTTCGAGATGACGCCCTTGTTGCCGTGTCGGCCGGCGAGCTTGTCACCGTCGGTGATCTTTCGCTTCTGCGCGACGTAGACGCGCACCAGCTGGTTCACACCGGGGGGAAGCTCGTCACCCTCCTCGCGGTCGAAGACGCGCACGCCGATGACCTTGCCGGTCTCGCCGTGCGGCACCTTCAGCGAGGTATCACGGACCTCACGGGCCTTCTCACCGAAGATCGCGCGCAGCAGGCGCTCCTCGGGCGTCAGCTCGGTCTCACCCTTGGGCGTGACCTTGCCGACGAGGATGTCACCGGCGATGACCTCGGCACCGATACGGATGATGCCGCGCTCGTCGAGGTCGGCGAGGACCTCCTCGGAGACGTTCGGGATGTCCCGGGTGATCTCCTCGGGGCCGAGCTTGGTGTCACGGGCGTCGACCTCGTGCTCCTCGATGTGGATCGAGGAGAGGACGTCGTCCTGCACGAGGCGCTGCGACAGGATGATCGCGTCCTCGTAGTTGTGACCCTCCCACGGCATGAACGCCACGAGCAGGTTCTTGCCCAGCGCCATCTCGCCGTTCTGGGTGGCCGGACCGTCGGCCAGGACCTGGCCCTCGATGATCCGGTCGCCCTCGTTGACGATGACCTTCTGGTTGACCGAGGTGCCCTGGTTGGAGCGGGCGAACTTGGCCAGGCGGTACGTGATGTACGTGCCGTCGTCGTTGGCGGTGGTGATGTAGTCCGCGGAGACCTCCTGGACCACACCGGGCTTCTCGGCCTTGACCACGTCGCCGGCGTCGACCGCGGAGCGGTACTCCATGCCGGTGCCGACGAGCGGGGACTCGGACTTGATCAGCGGCACGGCCTGACGCATCATGTTCGCGCCCATGAGGGCACGGTTGGCGTCGTCGTGCTCGAGGAACGGGATCATGGCGGTCGCGACCGACACCATCTGGCGCGGCGAGACGTCCATGTAGTCCACGTCCTCGGGGCCGACGTAGTCGACCTCGCCGCCCTTACGGCGGACCAGCACGCGGGCCTCGGCGAAGCGGAGCTCGTCCGTCAGCGGCGCGTTGGCCTGCGCGATGACGAAGCGGTCCTCCTCGTCGGCCGTGAGGTAGTCGACCTGGTCGGTGACCTGGCCCTCGAACACCTTGCGGTACGGGGTCTCGACGAAACCGAACGCGTTCACGCGGCCGTAGGTGGCGAGCGAGCCGATCAGACCGATGTTCGGGCCTTCAGGGGTCTCGATCGGGCACATGCGGCCGTAGTGCGAGGGGTGCACGTCACGGACCTCGAAGCCGGCCCGCTCACGGGACAGACCACCCGGGCCGAGCGCGGAAAGACGCCGCTTGTGCGTCAGACCCGACAGCGGGTTGTTCTGGTCCATGAACTGGGACAGCTGGCTGGTGCCGAAGAACTCCTTGATGGAGGCGACGACCGGCCGGATGTTGATCAGGGTCTGCGGCGTGATCGCCTCGACGTCCTGGGTCGTCATCCGCTCGCGGACCACACGCTCCATACGCGCCAGACCCGTACGGACCTGGTTCTGGATGAGCTCGCCGACGCTGCGCAGGCGGCGGTTGCCGAAGTGGTCGATGTCGTCGGTCTCGACGACCACGGACGTGCCGTTGTCACCGACCGTCTCGGTCTCGCCGGCGTGCAGCTTCACCAGGTACTTGATCGTCGCGATGATGTCCTCGACGGTCAGGATCCCGGCGTCCAGAGGGGTGTCCGTGCCCAGCTTCTTGTTGACCTTGTAGCGGCCGACCTTGGCCAGGTCGTAGCGCTTGGGGTTGAAGTAGAGGTTCTCCAGCAGCGTCTGCGCGGCCTCACGCGTGGGGGGCTCGCCCGGACGCAGCTTGCGGTAGATGTCGAGCAGCGCGTCGTCCTGGCCCTGGGTGTGGTCCTTCTCCAGGGTGGCGCGCATCGACTCGTACTCGCCGAACTCCTCGAGGATCTGCTCGGTGGTCCAGCCGAGCGCCTTGAGCAGGACGGTGACGGACTGCTTGCGCTTGCGGTCGATGCGGACACCGACCATGTCGCGCTTGTCGATCTCCAGCTCCAGCCAGGCACCCCGGGACGGGATCACCTTGGCGGAGAAGATGTCCTTGTCGGACGTCTTGTCGATGCTGGAGTCGAAGTAGACACCCGGCGAACGGACCAGCTGCGACACCACGACACGCTCGGTGCCGTTGATGACGAAGGTGCCCTTGTTCGTCATGAGCGGGAAGTCGCCCATGAAGACCGTCTGGGACTTGATCTCGCCGGTCTCGTTGTTGGTGAACTCGGCGGTGACGAAGAGCGGGGCCGCGTACGTGAAGTCGCGCTCCTTGCACTCGTCGATGGAGTTCTTCGGCGGCTCGAAGCGGTGGTCGCGGAAGGTCAGCGACATCGACCCGCTGAAGTCCTCGATCGGGGAGATCTCCTCGAAGATCTCCTCGAGCCCGGACTTGGTGGGGACGTCCTGACCGTTCTCGAGAGCCTCCTCGACCCGACTCTGCCAGGCCGTGTTGCCGAGCAGCCAGTCGAAGCTCTCGGTCTGCAGCGCGAGCAGGTTCGGAACCTCAAGAGGCTCCTTGATCTTTGCAAAAGAGATGCGCAGCGGGGCAGTGCTGGCGGCGTTGTTCGTATTCGCGGTCGAGGCGTTGCGCGAGGCGGCCAAGAGGGGGTCCTTCCGAGGGCTCGGACTCACTACGCGCGTACCGGCCCCTCTCCCGTACACAGAGACAAGCCGCGCAGGTCCGGCCGTAAGGCCAGGTCAGACAGGTCTTGTCATCGATGCTCGGGCGAGGGTAGACCCCTGGTGACGGGCAGGGGACAGCTAACAGGCAGCGCAAAGGGTCAGTGTAGCCACTTGGCACACTGATGTCCAGTGCGGGTTGTCAGACCCGTGTTTACCCTCGTTGTTCCACTCCTGCGACAAGGCCCTGCCCTCAACGCACGTTAGTACTGCCCTCTTCGCCGTCGATCCATGCCTCGGATTCGGATCCTTGTGACGACGCGTCCTGAGAATTGCGCGCTGCGTGCGGTTCGTCAAGGCCCCCCTGCGCGAACCGGGGCCGCCCAGAGACACGACGAAGATCACCATACCCCCCGCCACAGAGGCTGCAAGGCAACCGTGGCCGGACCCCGAGAACGCCGAAGAGCGACCACCCGGATGGATGATCGCTCTTCCGCGCTTACGCGTTACACGTCCAGGAGGACATGTCGTGGATCCTGACGGATCCGGGAGGTCTTACTTGACCTCGACGGAGGCGCCGGCGCCCTTGAGGGACTCGGCGGCCTTCTCGGCGGCGTCCTTGGCGACCTTCTCGAGAACGGGCTTCGGGGCGCCGTCCACGAGGTCCTTGGCCTCCTTCAGACCCAGGGAGGTCAGCTCACGCACGACCTTGATGACCTGGATCTTCTTGTCGCCGGCACCGGTGAGGATGACGTCGAACTCGTCCTGCTCCTCAGCGGCCTCGGCGGCGGCGCCACCAGCGGCACCACCGGCGACGACGACCGGCGCGGCAGCGGCGGCGGTGACGTCGAACTTCTCCTCGAACGCCTTCACGAACTCGGAGAGCTCGATGAGGGTCATCTCCTCGAACTGCGCGAGCAGGTCTTCCTGGCTGAGCTTCGCCATGATGGCGGTCCTTCCACTAATTCGGCAGGTGCCGGATGTACATGTGAGGCGGGCGTACGTCTGGCCCGCTACGGTCGCCGCGTTCAGGCAGCGGCGGCCGGGATGCGAGCCGAGTTACTCGGCACCGCCCTGCTCGTCCTGCTTGGCACGGAGCGCGTCCACGGTGCGGACGAGCTTCGACGGCAGCGCCTGGAAGACAGAGGCAGCCTGGGACTGCTTGCCCTTCATGGCACCGGCCAGCTTGGAGAGCAGAACCTCGCGGGACTCGAGGTCCGCAAGCTTCTTGATCTCATCGGCGGACAACACCTTGCCGTCAAGGACGCCGCCCTTGATGACGAGGTTGGGGTTGTCCTTGGCGAAGTCACGGAGACCCTTCGCCGCCTCGACCGGGTCACCGGTCACGAAGGCGACGGCCGACGAACCCGTGAAGAGGTCGTCCAGCGTCGTGATCCCGGCCTCATTGGCCGCAATCTTGGTCAGCGTGTTCTTCGCCACACGGTACTGAGCGTTCTCACCGAGTGAACGACGCAGCTTCTGGAGCTGCGCGACGGTGAGACCGGTGTACGCGGTAACGACAGCAGCGTTGGAGTTGCGGAACTTGTCCCGCATCTCCTCGACGGCATCGACCTTGTCAGGCCTCGCCATGAGCCTCGGCCTCCTTCCGGGTGATTCGGACCGCGCGGACCCGAAGGAGGACTGGGGAAAACGAAACGCCCCGGCGCAGAGGCACGGGGCGTAGCTCGACCGGTTTCACGCACGCTCGGGGCGGCGGACTCCGGGAGCTTCTCCTGTGTCACCTGCGCGGGTCGTCCGCCGTTCAGCGGATCCTTCGGCCACCGCGCCCTCATCCGAGCGCGCGGCAACGACCAGCGGTCTTTGGCTTCTGTAGGAGAGTACGGGAACGGATCGCCGTCAAGCAAATCCGCCCGTACGCCGGATCAGCTCTCGTCGAGTTCCTTGAACATCTCGGCGAGGTCGGCGACGTCCTTGGCGGGCGGGGCCTTGACGTCGACCGGCTTGTTGTAGTCGAGGAAGGTGATGGTCATGTCGAGCGGGCCCTTGGCGGCGTCGCCCTTCATGCGGAACTTCTTGGTGTGGTCGTCGCCGTCGACCCACATGTCCATCGTGACCTTGTCGACGCCGAGCTTCTCGTACTGCTTGATGCTCTTCTCGCGCTGCTCGCGGGTCGCCGCCTTCTCGTCCTTGAGGGACGCGCGGAGATCCTTGAGCGTCACCGTGCCGGCGTAGTGGGTCGTCTCGACGCCGTCGACCTTCTCGGAGCCGACCTTCTTCACGTCCTTGGCGCCCGTGAGGAAGGTGGACTCCGCCGCCGGGTTCTGCTCGGCCTGGCTCGTGGAGCCCAGTTGGTCCAGCTCCTTGCCGACCTTCGACCCGGAGAGGTCGAACTTCATCCAGCTCTTGCCGTCCATCTCCTTGGCCATCTCGGCTCCCCCACCGATGTACATGGCCTTGTCGACGAGGCGGATCTCCATGGGCTCGGTGGCGCCCTGGTCGGGCGCCGTCATTTTCATGCTCATGGCGATCGAGGGCTTCAGGCGCATCGAGGCCTCGGCCTCGACCCGGCCCGACCCCGGCACGGTGCCGTTCATGCGGTAGTGGAGGGACGTGATGTCCTCCGTGTTCTTCGCCGCCTTGGCGACGGCGGCCGCGGGTGTCATCTCCGGCGACTGCTCGGAACCGCAGCCGACGGCACCGGCGGCGAGCAGCAGAGCGCCCAGACCGGCCGCGGGTATGGATGACCTCATTGATTCCCCCCAAGGAATGCATGGTTGCTTCTCAGCAGAGCCGTGAGCCTATCCCAGCGGGACACAAGTGATCTGTCCGATTGGGTGCGGGACTCAGGACGTACCGGGCTGCTTCCGCATCAGGTCCTCGAAGTCCCCGGTGTCGGACAGCGGGGGCCGCTCGGCCCGCACGCGCACGCCGTAGTCGGCGTAGTGCGCGGTCTGGGTCATCAGGCCCGTGGCCATCCGCGCCTTCTCCACCTTCTTGACCAGTAGGTTCCGCTCGTCGATCCACACGTCGACGGTCTCGGTGCTGACCCCGGCCTCGGTGAGCTGCTTCTTCAGGCCGGCGTCGGTGACGTCGGCCGCTGCCACGGTGCCGGACCAGTGGGTGGCGCGCCGGCCGCGGACGGTCTCCTCGCCGACCTTCGTGAGGTCCGCGGAGGACAGCAGCAGCTTCACCGACTGGTTGGGCGTCGTGCTGCGCATCCGGTCACCGAGGTGGGCGCCGGAGCCGCCGGTCAGGGCTTCGAGGTCCTCGTACGCGTACCGGATCCAGCGTTTGCCGTCGGCCTTGTCGGCGAACTTCTCGCCCATGCGCGCGTAGTACGCGTCGGGCAGGTAGCGGGCCTCCATCGAGGTGCTGCCGAGCCGGCGCATGGTGTCGGCGATGGTGCCGCCGGTGTACGTGATGGTCAGGGTGCCGGTGATGCCGTCGGCCCAGCCGAGGGTGCCGTCGGCTCGCATGGACATCAGTGAGCCCATGGTGGTCGTGGACTCGACCCGGGCGGACTCGGCCCGCTCGGTGGCGCGTTCGGCGGAGCGCAGGGCGGCCAGGGCCCTGGCGCGGGCGACGGGGGCGTCCTCGCCGGGGCCGTCGGAGGAAGTCGGGGAGGTGCAGGCCGCGGCCCCCGTCAGCGCGGTCGCCACCGCGACCACCAGTCCCATACGGCGCACGGTCATGCCCTGCATACGTCCCCCCGTTCGCATCCGGTTCCCGCACGTTAACCCAGGCCACCGGCGTACGTACCGGAAAAGGGAACGGGCCCCGCACCTGTAAGAGGTGCGGGGCCCGTGACCGGTTGGGTGAGCCTCAGGCTCAGACCGCAGCCGGGTCCTCCTCGACGAGGAGGTTGCGGGTGCGGTTCGGGTCGACCGGGATGCCGGGGCCCATGGTGGTGCTGACCGCGGCCTTCTTGATGTAGCGGCCCTTGGCGGCGGACGGCTTCAGACGGAGGATCTCCTCCAGGGCCGCACCGTAGTTCTCCACCAGCTTGGTGTCGTCGAACGACGTCTTGCCGATGATGAAGTGCAGGTTCGCGTGCTTGTCGACCCGGAACTCGATCTTGCCGCCCTTGATCTCCGTGACGGCCTTGGTCACGTCGGGGGTGACGGTGCCGGTCTTCGGGTTCGGCATCAGACCACGCGGACCGAGCACGCGGCCGAGGCGGCCGACCTTGCCCATGAGGTCCGGGGTGGCGACGACGGCGTCGAAGTCCAGACGGCCCTTCGACACCTCGTCGATCAGCTCGTCGGCGCCGACGATGTCGGCGCCCGCGGCACGCGCGGCCTCGGCACGGTCACCGGTCGCGAAGACCAGGACCCGGGCGGTCTTGCCGGTGCCGTGCGGGAGGTTCACGGTGCCACGGACCATCTGGTCGGCCTTGCGCGGGTCGACACCCAGGCGGAAGGCGACCTCGACGGTGCCGTCGAACTTGGTCGTGGAGGTCTCCTTGGCGAGACGGACGGCCTCGAGCGGGGCGTAGAGCTTCTCCCGGTCGACCTTGGCGTCCGCAGCGCGAAGGGACTTGCTGCGCTTGCTCACTACTGCTCCTGTGGATTCTTAGGAGTCGTGGTCCGGGCCGAGCAGGCCCCGCCACTTCTGCTGATGGGGTTGGGGCTCAGCCCTCGACCGTGACGCCCATGGAACGGGCGGTGCCGGCGATGATCTTCTCGGCGGCGTCCAGGTCGTTGGCGTTGAGGTCGGGCATCTTCGTGGTGGCGATCTCGCGGACCTGGTCACGCGTGATCTTCGCGACCTTGGTCTTGTGCGGCTCGCCGGAGCCCTTCTCGATGCCCGCGGCCTTCAGGATCATCTTGGCGGCCGGCGGGGTCTTGGTGATGAAGGTGAAGGAGCGGTCCTCGTAGACCGTGATCTCCACCGGGATGACCCAGCCACGCTGCGACTCGGTCGCGGCGTTGTAGGCCTTGCAGAACTCCATGATGTTGACGCCGTGCTGACCCAGCGCGGGGCCGACCGGCGGGGCCGGGTTGGCGGCACCGGCCTGGATCTGGAGCTTGATGAGCCCCGTGACCTTCTTCTTCTTGGGAGGCATAGCTCTCCGGGTCCTTTCGATTCGGGTCCTGCCCGCACTCGGGGACCACCCGGATGCAGGCATACCGCACAACGATAACGGGTATGGATGCGCGGCCAAAAACCGCGCAGGTCAGGCAAGCGCCGGAGCGATCGCCTGACCTGCGCGGAAGCGGTGGGGTCCGGAAGAAACTAGTTCTTCTGGATCTGGTCGAAGGAGAGCTCGACCGGCGTCTCGCGGCCGAAGATCTCGACGAGGCCCTTGACCTTCTTGGAGTCCGGGTTGATCTCGTTGATGGTCGCCTGCAGGGTGGCGAACGGGCCGTCGGTGACGGTGACCGAGTCGCCGACCTCGAAGTCCAGCACCTGGACCTCGACCTTGCGCTGCGGAGCCGGCTTGCCCTCGGCCTCGGCGGCCTCGCGGGCGGCCTTCTCCTCGGCCTCGGGGGCGAGCATCTTGACGATCTCGTCCAGGGTCAGCGGGTACGGGTCGTAGGCGTTGCCCACGAAGCCGGTGACGCCGGGGGTGTTGCGGACGACGCCCCAGGACTCGTTCGTCAGGTCCATGCGGACCAGGACGTAACCCGGGAGCTTGTTCTGCTTGATCGTCTTGCGGTCGCCGTTCTTGATCTGGACGACCTCTTCCTGCGGCACCTCGGCCTGGAAGATGTAGTCCTCGACGTTCAGCGAGACGGCGCGCTGCTCGAGGTTGGTCTTCACGCGGTTCTCGTAGCCGGCGTAGGTGTGGATGACGTACCACTCGCCGGGCAGGACCCGCAGCTCCTCGCGGAGCTTCTCGATCGGGTCGCGGTCGTCCTCGGGCTCTTCCCCGAGTTCTTCCGCGGCCTCTTCACCGGACTCGGTCTCCGCCTCGGCGGCGTCGTCGTCCGCGACGGCGTCGGCAGCCTCGACCTCGGCGGAGGCCTCGGTGTCCTCGCTGTCCGCGCCCTCGACGGTGTCGAGCTCGTCCTCGACGGACTCGACAGGCTCGATGGCGTCGTTCACGTTCGGGTCAGACACGGTGGCTGCTTCTTCCTGGATACATGGGGGTGGAACATGCGAAAGGAGCGCCGGGTACCTCGGCGCTCTTCGCTGGCTGCTCAGCCGAAGACGTACTTGGCGGCGTTACTGAGCCCATAGTCAATCACGGTGACCAGACCGATCATGACGACGACGAAGATGATCACCACGGTCGTGTACGTGGACAGCTGGTTTCGGGTCGGCCAGACGACCTTGCGCAGCTCCGCGACGATCTGGCGGTAGAAGAGGGCAAGGCGCTTCAGCGGGCCCTTCTTGCCGCGCTTGCCGCCCTTGCGGGTCTTCTTGGACTCCGGCGCCTCGTCCTGGGCATCAGGCATGTCGATGGAGCCCACGGCGTCCGTCACTCGTCCTCACCTGATTCCGGGTCGTGGCCGTGCCGCGCCCGGTCTGAGCCGCACGGCGGTGCATTGCTGTACGTACATGCGCACACATCCTGGCGAAGGTGTGTGTAGCAGGGCCGGAGGGACTTGAACCCCCAACCGCTGGTTTTGGAGACCAGTGCTCTACCAATTGAGCTACGACCCTTTGTGTGTCCCCCAACGTACCGCATCCGTCCGGATGCTTGGTGTGCACCGAACGGGCGCAGCCTGCTGAAGGCCAACGAGGTGAGAGTGTACGTGGTCTGCGGCCGGTCGTCGAACAGAATGGGCCCGCGGGAGGGCTCGTCGGTCGAAGACCGCCCTGGCCGCGCGGCCGATCCGGACTGGTGTTCAGGTGTTTGCCCGGGGTTGTTCAGTCTGTGAAACCCCCGTGCCGCGCGAGTTTCCTGTCTGGAACGATGGGGCCCATGAGCGCTGCAACCCCTCCCACCGAGCGCCGGGTCTCCGCCCGAGTCGGCGCGATCTCCGAATCCGCCACCCTCGCCGTGGACGCCAAGGCCAAGGCCCTCAAGGCCGCCGGGCGGCCGGTGATCGGCTTCGGCGCCGGCGAGCCCGACTTCCCGACCCCGGACTACATCGTCGAGGCCGCGATCGAGGCCTGCAAGAACCCGAAGTTCCACCGCTACACGCCGGCCGGCGGGCTGCCCGAGCTGAAGGCCGCGATCGCCGCGAAGACGCTGCGGGACTCCGGCTACGAGGTCGACGCGTCGCAGATCCTCGTCACCAACGGTGGCAAGCAGGCCATCTACCAGGCCTTCGCCGCGATCCTCGACCCGGGCGACGAGGTCATCGTGCCCGCGCCGTACTGGACGACCTACCCGGAGTCGATCCGGCTGGCCGGGGGTGTCCCGGTGGAGGTCGTCGCCGACGAGACGACCGGCTACCGGGTGACCGTCGAGCAGCTGGAGGCGGCCCGTACGGAGAAGACGAAGGTCGTCCTGTTCGTCTCGCCGTCGAACCCCACCGGCGCCGTCTACGGCGAGCAGGAGACCGAGGCCATCGGCCGCTGGGCCGTGGAGCACGGTCTGTGGGTGCTGACCGACGAGATCTACGAGCACCTCGTCTACGGCGACGCCTCCGCCGTGTCGCTGCCGGCGGTGCTGCCCGAGCTGCGCGACAAGTGCATCGTGGTCAACGGTGTCGCGAAGACGTACGCGATGACCGGCTGGCGCGTGGGGTGGATCATCGGTCCGAAGGACGTCGTCAAGGCCGCGACGAACCTGCAGTCGCACGCCACGTCGAACGTGTCCAACGTCGCCCAGGCCGCCGCGCTGGCCGCCGTCTCCGGTGACCTGGTCGCCGTGGCGGAGATGCGCGAGGCGTTCGACCGGCGCCGCAAGACCATCGTGCGGATGCTGAACGAGATCGACGGCGTGGTGTGCCCGGAGCCGGAGGGTGCGTTCTACGCCTACCCGTCGGTGAAGGCCCTGGTCGGCAAGGACATCCGGGGCAAGCGGCCCAAGGACACGGTCGAGTTGGCCGCGCTGATCCTGGAGGAGGCCGAGGTGGCTGTCGTCCCGGGTGAGGCGTTCGGTACGCCGGGGTATCTGCGGCTGTCGTACGCGCTGGGCGACGAGGATCTCGTCGAGGGCGTGAGCCGGATCCAGAAGCTGCTGGCGGAGGCCAGGGACTGACGCTTCCGTCCGGGCACGGGGCACATACCGGTTTCCGGTATGTGCCCCATTTGTTTGTGCGAGCAAGACCACGAAAGGGGAAACAGCTACCGGGACGGCTGAGGCGTACGGCAGGATCCTGGGATGGAGCGTGTACGTGATGTCTCTGAGCTGCCGAAAGCCCATCTGCACCTGCACTTCACCGGGTCCATGCGGCCCTCGACCGTGCTGGAACTGGCCGACAAGCACGGCGTACGACTGCCCGACGCGCTGACCGAGGCGCTGGTAGGCGGGGAACCGCCGAGTCTGCGGGCGACGGACGAGCGGGGCTGGTTCCGCTTTCAGCGGCTGTACGACGCGGCCCGCTCGTGCCTTCGGGAGCCGGAGGACATCCAGCGGCTGGTGCGGGAGGCCGCGGAGGAGGATCTGCGGGACGGGTCGGGGTGGCTGGAGATCCAGGTCGACCCGACGTCGTACGCGCCGATGCTGGGCGGGCTGATTCCGGCGCTGGAGGTCATCCTCGACGCGGTGGAGACCACGTCGCGGGAGACCGGGCTCGGGATGCGGGTGCTGGTGGCGGCGAACCGGATGAAGCATCCACTGGACGCCCGGACGCTGGCGCGGCTGGCGGTGCGGTACGCGGACCGGGGGGTCGTCGGGTTCGGGCTGTCGAACGACGAGCGGCGGGGAATGGCTCGGGATTTCGACCGGGCGTTCGGGATCGCGCGGGAGGCCGGGCTGTTGTCGACGCCGCACGGGGGTGAGCTGGCGGGGCCGTCGTCGGTGCGGGACTGTCTGGACGACCTGGGGGCGAACCGGGTGGGGCACGGGGTGCGGGCGGCGGAGGACCCCCGGCTGATGAAGCGCTTGGCGGACCGGGGGGTGACGTGTGAGGTGTGCCCGGCGTCGAACGTGGCGCTCGGCGTGTACGAGAAGCCGGAGGACGTGCCGCTGCGGACATTGTTCGAGGCGGGGGTTCCGCTGGCCCTGGGCGCGGACGACCCGCTGCTGTTCGGGTCGCGTCTGGCGGCGCAGTACGAGATCGCGCGGCGGCATCACGGGTTCACGGATGCCGAGCTGGCGGAGGTGGCTCGGCAGTCCGTGCGGGGGTCGGCGGCGCCTGAGGATGTGAAGACGAAGCTGCTGGCGGGGGTGGACGACTGGCTGGCGTCGTAGGGCTCGCGGGGCGTGGGTGCGCTTGCGCTTGACGCCGGAGGGCACAGTCGTGGGCCCCGAGCCGCGGGCAATCGTGCCGCCAAGGGGGCTGGGCGTGGTTCCTCTGCTCGAGCGCAGCCGAGAGCCCGGGGGGAGGCATCCCACTCCGCCGGGCTGCGGACCCCCCGGCCCCGCACCACCGCCGAGCACCCGGAAACGCGGAGCTGCCGGGAAGCCCCTACAGGCTGACTCCAACCGTCACCGGCTCGTTGACCAGCGTGATTCCGAAGGCCTCGCGGACCCCGGCCACCACCTCGCGGGCCAGGGCGAGGAGATCCTCCGTCGTCGCGCTCCCCCGGTTCGTCAGCGCCAGTGTGTGCTTCGTGGAGATGCGGGCCGGGCCGTCGCCGTAGCCCTTGGTGAAGCCGGCCTTGTCGATCAGCCAGGCCGCGGAGGTCTTGGTGCGGCCCCCGCCGGCCGGGTACGCGGGCGGCTCCACCCCGTCGCCGAGCCGCTCCCGCACGCGCGCGCGGAACGTCGCGAAGTCCGCGTCCGTGAGGATCGGGTTGGTGAAGAAGGAGCCGGCCGACCAGGTGTCGTGGTCCTCGGGGTCCAGGACCATGCCCTTGCCGGCGCGCAGCTTGAGCACCGTGTCGCGTGCAGCGGCGAGGGGGACGCGGTCGCCGGGTCCCACGCCGAGGGCGCGGGCCGTCTCGGCGTACCGGAGGGGGGCGGAGAGGCCGCCGGCGTCCTCCAGGGCGAAGCGGACGCGCAGGACCACGTAACGCTCGGGGTCGGACTTGAAGCGGCTGTGGCGGTAGGAGAAGGCGCAGTCCTCGTTGGGCAGGGTGACCGTGTCGCGGGTGTGACGGTCGTAGGCGACCACCTCGGTGATGGTCGAGGAGACCTCCTGGCCGTACGCCCCGACGTTCTGGATGGGCGTCGCGCCCGCCGAGCCGGGGATGCCGGCCAGGCACTCGATGCCGGCCAGGCCCGCCTCGACCGTGCGGGCGACGACGTCGGTCCAGACCTCACCGGCGGCCAGTTCCAGTTTCGTGCCGTCGAGGGAGAAGCCCTGGGTGGCGATGACGAGGGCGGTGCCCTCGAAGCCCTTGTCGCCGATGACCAGGTTGGAGCCGCCGCCGATGAGCAGCAGCGGGGTGCCCGCCTCGTCGGCTTCGCGGACGACAGCGATCACCTCGTCGTCCGTCGTCGCGGTGATCAGCCGGGTCGCGGGGCCGCCCAGCCGGAAGGTGGTCAGCGGGGCGAGGGGCGCGTCGTGGAGTTCCTGCACGGGCTCAAGAGTACGAGACGGCACTGACGGCACCGGGTACGCCTGTGCGGCCCCTTCCGCATGGCGAAACGGGCCGCACGCGCGCCTGGTGGTTCTCAGGGCAGGCGGCGGAGCGCCTCGGGCCGGGAGAGCGGCAGGTCGTCGCTGCTCACCCGCCATGTGGTGAAGGTCGCGTCCCTCATCTGCGGGGCGAGTCCCCGGGAGGCGGGCCCGTGGGCGCCCGTTCGGACGAAGGCGTGGAGGGCGTCCTCGGACTCCCAGGCCGACAGGGTCCAGAAGGTCCGTTTGAGGGGCTTCGCCTTCAGGGTCGCTCCGTAGGCGCCGGGGCTCCGGCGTACCTGACGCCAGACGGCGGACGTACCGGCGAGGAACTTCAGCGCTCCCCACAGGGTGCGGGTCTCGAAGCGGGAGGCGAAGACGTGCACCTCGGTGTCGCGGGGCGGGGTGTTCGGGACGGTCCAGGGAAGGGTGGGCATGGCCGCTTCTCCTCTTCGTGGTTTTCGGGGGGGGGTCAGTTCGTGGCCGTCTCCGGTACGAGGGCCGGTTCGGCCGGGGCGGCCTGCCGCTCGGTGTGCCGGCGGGTCGGGATCAGCAGGGCCGAGATGCCCGCCAGGGCGACCACCGCGGAGCCCGTGACCAGCGCGGGCCGCATGCCGTCGACGAAGGTCTGGCCGGTCTCGTAGCTGCCCTGGGCCGCGAAGATCGACCCCATGACGGCGATGCCGAGCGCTCCGCCCACCTCGCGCAGGGCGTTGTTGGCGCCGGAGGCGGTGCCCTGCTCCTGCGGCCGGACGCTGGACATCACCAGGTGCGAGGCGGGGGCGAAGAACAGGGCCATGCCGATGCCGCTGATGACGAGGGCGGGCAGCTGGGCGACGTAGGAGGCGTCCGCCGTGGCCACGACCGACATGTAGCCGAGGCCCAGGGCCTGGAGGAAGAGGCCCGCGGCGACGACCGGACGGCCGCCCATGCGGTCGGCGAGGATGCCGGCGATCGGTGCGACGAGCATGGGCATGCCCGTCCAGGGGAGCATGCGCAGGCCCGCCTCGGTGGGCGAGTAGCCGAGGACGCCCTGCATGTACTGGCTGAGCAGGAAGATCGACCCGAACATCCCGAGGAACATCAGCAGGCTCGCGACGTTGATGCCGGTGAAGGCCCGGGAGCGGAAGAGCCGCATCGGGAGCATCGGGTTCTTGTCGTGGATGCCGTGGTGCACGAAGCCGCCGAGCAGCGCGGTGCCCGCGAACAGGCCGGTCAGCACCAGGGGGCTGGTCCAGCCGTCGACGGGGCCGCGGACCAGGCCGTAGACGATGCCGAAGAGGCCGCCACTGGCGAGCAGGGTGCCGGGGATGTCGAGTGGGGCTCCGGTGCCGTGGGACTCGGCGAGGCGCAGCCGGGCGAGGGGCAGCAGGGCCAGGCCCAGCGGGACGTTCAGCCAGAAGATCCACTGCCAGGAGATGTGCTCGGTGAGGGTGCCGCCGACCAGCGGTCCGGAGGCGACGGCGAGGCCGTTGACAGCGCCCCAGATGCCGTAGGCCATGCCGCGCTTGGCAGCGGGCACCGCGGCGGTCAGCAGGGTGAGCGTGAGCGGCATCATGACCGCCGCGCCGGCGCCCTGGACCGCGCGGGCGGCGATGAGTGAGTCGATGCCGGGCGCCATGGCCGCCGCGGCGGAGGCGCCGGTGAAGACGGCGAGCCCGGCGACGAAGAGCCGGCGGCGGCCGAAGCGGTCGCCGAGGGCCGCGCCGAACATCAGAAGGACGGCGAAGGTGAGCGTGTAGGCACTGACCGTCCATTCCAGGTCGTGCAGACCTCCGCCGAGGTCCTCGCGGATGGAGGGCAGGGCGGTGGTCACGACGAGGTTGTCGAGGGCCGCCATGAATCCGGCGACGCTGGTGATCACTAACTAGTCAAGTGGTCCGGTGGACGGCGTGAGAGCGGTCCGGCGAACGGTCATGACAAAGGGGCGCCCCGTTTCAGGAGAGCGCCCCTTACCTCGCACAACCGTCTAAGGGGGCCTTGCACTATGCCCGCCCGGGTCGCGTGGTCTGGTGCCGTGCATCGCCCCGGGGTAACCGTTCCGTGACCTCTGTCACATGGATGAGAGCTCCGTGAGAACGGGGCTTGGCCAATCAACCCAACCGGTGGTAGGTGCGGGG